>NZ_JARRAG010000002.1:1975238-2633651 GCF_029589435.1 Paludisphaera mucosa
AAGGAGGCGGGGGCCGAGGTGACGCTCGCGCAGGTGCCCGACATCCTGCCGGCCGACGTCCTGGAGAAGATGGGGGCCGTCGAGGCCAAGAAGTCGTTCGCCCACGTCCCCACCGCCGACCCCCACGCCCTGGCCGACGCCGACGCGATCATCCTGGGCTCGCCGACGCGCTACGGGGCCGCCGCGGCCTCGATGCAGGCGTTCCTCGACTCCACCGGCGGACTCTGGGGCAAGGGGGCGCTGATCGGCAAGGTCGGCGGGGCCTTCACCTCGACCGCCAGCCAGCACGGCGGCCAGGAGACGACGATCGTCGGCATGCACACGTTCTTGTATCACCAGGGGATGGTGGTCGTCGGCGTCCCCTACTCGGCGAAGGAGCTGCTGAACCTGGACGAGATCTCCGGCGGCACCCCCTACGGGGCCTCGACCATCGCCGGCCCCCGCGGCGAGCGCACGCCGACCGCGAACGAGCTGGCCATCGCGCGGTTCCAGGGCCGCCACACGGCCCAGATCGCCGCCAAGCTCGCGGCCGGCTGAGCCGTCCGGCTTTCGGGGTCGAGTTTCCTCATCGCCGGGCCCCCGCCCGGTCGCCGGCGGCCGGGCCCGGGGCGGCGGCGGGGAGTTCGAGCGTCTGGTCGAGCGTCGGCTTGCCGTTCAGGTCGGCCGCGCGGACGATCAGCGACGGCCCGGGGCGGCGGCCGGCGGGCGCGTCGAGCGTGTTGCGGGCGGCCGTCACGCGCAGCTCGCGGGCGTCGCGCGAATGGCCCTCGCCCAGGACGATCCCCAGCAGCGGCCGGTCGCCGGCCTTGCCGTCCGAGCGGCCTGCGGCGACCCGCCTCAGGAACGGCTCGGTCCAGCGCACGACGTTGTCCTCGACGATCGCCGACATGAACACGCGGCCCGCGTTCGCCTTGATGTGCGCGGGGTCGTGCGAGACGCCCAGGGACAGGCTCTCGCGGACGTCCTCGAACGTATTGCCGCGGACGACCATCCCCATCGCCGGGCAGTGCGACCACCCCCAGTGGATCGGCGACTCCGACGGGCAGGCCGACGCGGCGAGCCCCTGCGCGCCGCCGTAGAAACGGTTCCGCTCGACCACCGTGCCGAAGTGGTTGCCCGGCAGGATCAGGCCGTACGAGGTCGAACTGCCGCGGACGTCGACCGTGTTGCCCGCGAACCGCAGCCCGCTGAAGCCGTCGACGATCGACACGAGCCCCGTCTCCTTGGGGATGGGGGCGTCGAGCAGGATCGTCGTCGCGTCGATCGGCTGCGCGACGCGGCGGTAGGTCCCCGCGGCCGGGCCGGACAGGAGCGCCACGAACTGCCCGGCGCGGATCGGCTCGCCCTGGCGCTCGCCGATGCGGATCGCCAGGCCGTCGGGCGACACGGCCCGCGCCGCGCCCTCGTAGCCGACGCGGTACGCCTCGGTCAGCATGACCTCGGGCGCGTTGACGCGGGGCACGCCGTCGCCGTCCATCTCGCCGACGCCCTCGATCACGTTGTCCTCGATCACGACGTTCCGCCCCGTCTGCGCCAGGGCGAGGAACCGCCAGAGCTTGCCCGAGGGCTCCGGCTTCACGCGGTTGCCGCGGATCAGCAGGTCGTGGACGTACCGCCCCGCGATCGCGGCCGGCGACATGGCCTTCGCCGGTGCGCCGCGGAACGTGTTGTCGACGAACCGCCAGGGCCCGTTGAAGAACTCGATCGACCCTCCCAGGAGCTTACAGCCCTCGACGCGGCCGCCGTCGGCGTTGGTGAACCGCATCACCCGGAGGGCGTCGGTCCACTTGCCGGGATCGCCGCCGGCCGGGGCCTCGACGTCGAGACGCGCGAGGACGAGGCCCGACTTGCGGCCGAACGGGTTCGGGTCGCGGTCGTCGCTCGTGCCGATCACCGCCGGCCCGTAGCCGACCTTGTCGTCCCAGCGGACCGGCCCCTCGAAGCGGATCGCGAAGCCTTCGAGCGTCGTCCGCCCCTTGTGGATCTTGATCGCCGCCGTCCAGGGCGGCTCGCCCGCGGCTTGCGCGAAGACCAGCGTCGCCCCTCGCTCGGCCCTGAGCACCACGGGCTTGTTCAGCGTCAAGGTCCGGCCCAGGCGATACGTCCCCGGCGCGAGGCTCACGACGCCCCCCTGCTCCACGAGCGCCTGGAGGTCGTCGCCCGGTTTGGCCTCGCGACGGGTCGCGTCGGGGGCGGGGATTCGCCTGTCGGGATCGCACGCGCCGCCGGGGAATCGCACGAACGTCGATCGGCCGTCCTTCGCGATCAACCGGAGCGTGAACGTGGCGTCGACCTCGTCGCGATAGGGCGGGAAGAAGAGGTCGAGCGTCCCGCTCGTCGCGCCCGGATTGACGATCAGCCCTTCGACCCCGGCCCACTCGGGCGAGGACTTCAGGCGGTCGTCGCCGGGAGGCTGGTAGAGCCATGCGCCGCGCACCGAATCGGTGAGCACCGCGGCGGCCGGCGGCGAGTTCGAGAGGCCCGTCAGGGCGACGTGGACGTCGCCGGCGCCGCCCGGATCCCGGCCGTCCTGCCCGAGCCATCGCGCCTGGGCCTTGACGAACGCGACCGCCGGCGCGGCGACGTCGGGCGTCTTGCGTGCGGGGTCGAAGCGGCCGACGGCGACGGTCGCGCGGTCGCCCGTGTCGTTGGCGTAGAGGATGCGGATCGCCAGCGGCTTGCCGGCGGCCAGGTCGCGGGCCGGTTGGAAGAAGAGATCCCCCTCGCCGGGCTTGGCGGGGTCGCCCCGGTACTCGCAGGCGGGGAGCATTTCGGGGTTGGCGTGGCTCTCCCACCTGGCCCCGCCGGGCCCGTCGATCCGGATGGCCTTGATCCCGGCCGACTTGGACACGCCCGCCAGGCGGAGGCGGACGTCCTGGATCCCGTCGGGCCCCACGCCCGGCCCCGCGCCGACGGCGTCGCGTCCGTCCTGGCCGAGCCAGGCGACCTTCATCGCCGCGGCCGCCGTGCGCAGGCCGGCGTCCATCTTGCGGCCCTGGATGACCTGCTTGTGCTCGCGGCCGTCGTCGTAGCGGATCGTCACGTCGTATTTGCGCGCCGTGCCGTCGCCGGGAGGCTCGATGTAGAGATCGGCGCGGGGAGATCCCTTCTCGCGCTTGAGCACGGCCTTCCACGCGAACGTGTCGGCGTTGAAGTTCCACTCCTGGCGCGGGCCGCCGATCGCCAGGAGCCCGACGAACGTCACCTCGCGGCGGGGGTCGAGGCCGGCGATCGCGAGGTGGACGTCCTGCACGTCGCTGGGCTCGATCCGGTTGTGCGGGCCGACGAAATCCATCCCATCCTGGCCGACCCAGCGGATCGAGGGCCCGCCCCGCCCCGCCCCGGCCTGCCCGAAGGCGGCGGCGGTCAGGAAGCAGCCCAGGCCCACGACGATCCCCGACCCCACCGCGCGTCGCACGTCCATGCCTCGCCCTCCCTGCGACGGGACGATGCGCCGTCCCTCTCCTCGCCACGACCGTCCCGGGAGCTTATCAGGTGTCGCGGGCCGCGGGAACACTCCCGAGGAATCGCGCCCGTCCGGCGAGGGATGGGTTCGTCACGACGCCGGCCTCAGCCCGCGACCTCGGCCTCGACGAGGGCGAACGGCGAGCGGGTCGGGACGACCCGGACGTTGGAGAAACCGGCGGCCTCCAGCATCGAGCGGAACTCCCCGGCGGTGCGCTCGCGGCCCCCGGTCATGACCATCATGTTCAGGTCGCCGAGGTGGCCGATCGTCGGCTCGTCGCCGTCGGGGAGGACGACCTCGACGAGCAAGACATGAGCGCCCCGGGGCGCCGCCTTGCGGCAGTTCCTCAGGATGGCCGCCGCGCGACGGTCCTCCCAGTCGTGGAGGATCCACTTCAGCATGTAGAGGTCCCCGCCCGAGGGGACCGACTCGAAGAAGTCGCCCGGGACGACGTCGCAGCGGCCCGAAACGCCGCGCGATTTCAGCAGGTTCTTCGCCCCCGCCAGGCCGGCGGGCGTGTCGAAGAGGATCCCCTCCGCCTCGGGAGCGGACGCGAGGACGGCCGACAGGAACCCGCCGTTGCCGCCGCCGACGTCGGCGATCCGCCCGAACCGCGTGAAGTCGTACGCCTCGGTCGCCGCCGACTCGACGGCCGCGGAGCCGGCGGTCATGGCGTCGTTGAAGTCCGCCGACAGCTCGGGATGGCGGGCGTAATAGTCGAAGCAGGGCATGCCGAAGATGTGGTCGAAGGCCGTCTCGCCCGTCCTGACGCTGTGGGCCAGCTCGCCCCAGGCCCGGCGATGGTCGTCGGCCATCACCCCCAGGAAGAAGGATTTC
Source organism: Paludisphaera mucosa (assembly GCF_029589435.1). Classification (NCBI taxonomy): domain Bacteria; kingdom Pseudomonadati; phylum Planctomycetota; class Planctomycetia; order Isosphaerales; family Isosphaeraceae; genus Paludisphaera; species Paludisphaera mucosa. Next base: position 1,979,542 of record NZ_JARRAG010000002.1, read on the forward strand.
ATCGAGCCCGGGACGCCCGTTCGGAGCACCTGGCCGAACGACGTCAGGCCGTAGCGACCCTGGTCGGCATGCAAGACGCCGAGGCCGACGAGAGCCCGAAGGAGCCGCGCCAGCGAAGGCGCATCCGCGCCCAGGCTCTCGGCCAGCTGACCGGCCGATCGAGGATGCTCCGCCAGATGGTCGGCGATCCCTAATTTCGCCGCGGCCAGCACGGCCTGCGATCCCCAGTATCCCGCGAGCACTTGAAACGCCCGGTCCTGCGGTGTGGGCTCGTCCATTCTCGTCGAGTCTCCATGCGAGGAGTGATTCAGCCAAAACCATGCGGTGCCGGTCGCAGGGCGGCTTCGACCGGCCCTTCCGACCGGAAGGTTCCCTGATACCTGCTGAACGAGGCTTCTAGGAGACGAAGAAAAGCCCCGGACGGCGACGTTCATGGACGAAAAATCGCCGTGGTATAATGGACGGGTGGACATCGTAACGCCGGCGAAGGATGGGACCATGCGTCGCGAATCGACGGGCTCGCTGTTTGGCGGATCGGACGAGCCGGACTGGGCCGAGGCGGCCGATCCGGGCCCGTCGGCCGACGCCCCGCTGGCCGAGCGGATGCGGCCGAGGACGCTGGACGAGTACGTCGGCCAGGAGCATCTCGTCGGCGAGGGCCGGCTGATCCGCCGCCTGGTGGAACGCGGCGGGCCGTTGCCTTCCTTGATCTTCTGGGGCGGCCCCGGCGCGGGCAAGACGACCCTGGCGAGGCTCGTGGCCGGCCCGAGCGGGGCGAAGTTCGTGCAGCTTTCGGCGGTCCTCTCGGGCGTGAAGGAGCTGCGCGAGGCCGTCGCCGAGGCCCGCGCCCGCCGCGCGCGGGGCGTCCGGACGGTCCTGTTCATCGACGAGATCCACCGTTACAACAAGGGCCAGCAGGACGCGTTGTTGCAAGCCGTCGAGGACGGCACGGTCATCCTGATCGGCGCGACGACCGAGAACCCCTCGTTCGAGATCAACTCGGCCCTTCTGTCGCGCTCGCGGGTCGCGACGCTGAACCCGCTGACGACCGCCGACGTCGCGACCATCCTCCGCCGGGCCCTCGACGACCCCGACCGCGGCCTCGGGTCGCTCCGGGCCGTCGTCGCCGAGGACGAGATCGCCCGCCTCGCCAACGCGTCCGGCGGCGACGCCCGAGTCGCCCTGACCGCCCTGGAGACGGCCGTCCTGGCGACCTCCCCCCTCGACGACGGCTCGCGCCCCGTCGAGCCCGAGACGCTCGTCGAGGCCCTCGGCCGCGCCCGCTACGCCTACGACAAGGGGGGCGAGGACCATTACAACCTGGCCTCGGCCCTGATCAAGAGCCTCCGCAACTCCGACGCGGACGCGGCCCTGTACTGGCTCGCCCGCCTGATCGAGGGGGGGGCCGACCCGATCTTCATCGCCCGGCGGCTGTGCATTTCGGCGTCGGAGGACGTGGGGATGGCCGACCCGCAGGCGATCGTCCAGGCCTCGGCCGCCGCGCAGATCGTCCAGTTGATCGGCCTGCCCGAGGGCCTCTACCCGCTCAGCCAGGCGACGATCTACCTGGCGAACGCCCCCAAGTCCAACGCCGTGAAACGCGCCTATTTCGCCGCCGCGGCCGACGCCGCCGCCACCGCGCGCGAGCCCGTCCCCCTGCACCTCCGCAACGCCGTCACCTCGCTGATGAAGGCCGCCGGATATTCGCAAGGATACCGATACGTCCACGACGACCCCGCCGCCCGCGACGAGATGCCCTGCCTCCCCGAATCCCTCCGCGGCCGGACCTATCTCGGCCCCGACGACCTGCCGGGGCGCGTGGCGCCGGGATCGACCTGATGCGAGCGCGACGACACGCGTCGAGTGGGGCCGAAAATGGCTGCACCGACGCGAATCCGTTTGACCGAACGGTCCGTTTCGGAGATCTTGATGCGTCGCCGGGCGGGGACGAACCCGCACGGCGGATTCACTTCAGACCAGGCTTCGAGGGCGACGGCGCCATGGCCGAGATCAAGGGGATCTTCCTCCTGGACGGGGTCGTCCTCGTCCCGAACGTGTCGCCCGACCGGCGTGCGACGACGGTGCGGATCGAGAAGCTCCGCGTGGTGGGAGGCGACCTGCCGGGGCCGCTCTCGGCGACGCGGACGGCGACGATCCACATCCCGTTCGAAGACGCGAAGGCCGGCGTCACGGTCCGCCAGGTGGTCCGGGGCTTCGCCCGCGTGAGCCCCGGCGCCCGGGGGGTGATCCTCGCCCAGCTCGGCGGGGCGACGCACCAGATCCCGATCCCCCCGCCCGGCTCGTCGGGGGAGGATCTCGTGTACGAGGCCGAGTCCACGATCCCCGCCGGCCGCATCTATCTGGCGACGTTCTTCCTGCTGCTGGAACGCGACGCCGACCGCCCGGAGTTCGGCGGCGACCTCGCGATCGAGTCGCTGGACGTCGAGATCCTCGCCCCGACGCCCCCGGACGCCTGAGCGTTCCGGGGGCTCGGCCGGATTTTCGGATGGACTTAGACTGATCGGTCGATTTATCCTGTTCGCAAGGACCGTCCCGGCCGCGCCGGCGACGGTCGCGCGTCTCCTCGGCCGCGTCGACGCCCCAGGGCGGCGGCGACCTTCCCGGCCCTTCTCCCGCACTTCTTTACCCGGACAAAGGACGAGAGCCTGATGAGCGACCGTTATCCTTGCGGCACGTTGAAGCGTCGTGGGTTCCTGGGTGCGGCGGCCGCGGCGGCGGCGACGCCCTGGTTCGCGGGCAAGTCGTCGCGCGCCGAGGGGCCCCAGGACGCCGCCGGCGCGACGCCCCACGGGCCGAAGCCGGAGAAGAGCAAGTTCGACCTGCCGGGCCTCTACCCCGGCCGCGTGGTCGAGGTCAAGAACGCGGCCATGATCAAGGAAGGCAAGAAGGACCGCGCCGCCATCAAGGCGAGCCTGGACAAGGGCCTGACGTCGCTCACCGGCGCGGACGACGCGGTCGGGGCCTGGAAGACGTTCTTCGAGCCCGGCGACGTCGTCGGCATCAAGGTCGTCCCCAACGGCTTCCCGTACGCCTTCTCCTCGCACGAGCTGGTGCTGGAGACCATCGAGGGACTCAAGGCGGCCGGCGTGAAGACTAAGGACATCTTCGTCTACGAGCGGTTCCGCGGCGAGATGCAGGCGGCCGGCTACGACAAGATCCTCCCCGCCGACGTCCGTTGGGGCGGCCTGACCGCCGGCGACGCCCCCCAGATCGCGATGGAGTTCGACGGCTTCCGGGACGACCCGATCGCCGGCTACGACCGCGACGCCTTCATCCAGATGGACCTCGTCCACTACGGCGACGACCCCAAGGACGACCGCCAGTACCGCTCGCACCTGGGCAAGCTCCTGACGAAGGTCGTCAACAAGGTCGTGGCGATCCCGTGCCTGAAGGACCACCGTTCGGCGGGCGTCACCGGCGCGCTCAAGAACATCAGCCACGGCTCGGTCAACAACGTGGCGCGGTCGCACGCCAACAATTTCACCAACGCCTGCAACCAGTTCATCCCCCAGGTCGTCAGCCACCCGATCCTGAAGTCGAAGTTCGTCCTCCAGATCATGGACGGCGTGCGCGGCGTGTACCACGGCGGGCCGACCTCGGTGCAGAACGGCCGCTGGACGTGGGACAACAACGCCCTGCTGCTGGCGACCGACCCGGTGGCCCTCGACCGGATCGAGTGGAAGCTGATCGACGCCCGTCGCGCCGCGGCGAACCTGCCGCCGGTCGCCGCCTCGGGCAAGACGGCGCTCGACCCGGCCGGCATCGAGGGCTTCGACGTCCGCCAGCCCCAGCACATCGCCCTGGCGGGGACGCTCGGCCTGGGGACCTACCTCTTCGAAGGCAAGGGCCCGCTGATCAAGCACGACGTCGTCACGGTCTGACCGCCTGCGACCGCCTCAGCCGCGCCGGCAGGAACGCCAGCGCGGCGAGGCCGGCGGCCAGCGCCAGGAAGAGGGGCGACCAGCCCGCCGCCGGCACGACCATGCCGGGGATGAACACGGCCGTCTCGCCCGCCTTGCGGCTCGCCCGGTGGAAGACCTGCACCGGGCGGAGCGTGCCGTCGGGGATCCGGCGGTCGCTCTGGTAGGCGAGCGAGTAGCCGGCGCCGAGCCGCTCGGCGATCGCCTCGTAGACCTTCCGCAGCTCGTCGGCCTTGCGCGCCGGATAATACGCGCCGCGGGTGGCCTTCGCCAGCTCCTTCAGCTCGCGGCTGGCGATGACCTGCTCCTCGCCGAACCCCAGGGTGTAGATCGGCAGCCCGAGCCGGCGGGCCTCGTCGGCGTTCTGTTCGAGCGAGGTCGAGCTGGACGTGTCCTGGCCGTCGGTCAGCGCGATGACGACGCGGCGGCCGGTCTGGTCCTGGAGCAGTTCGAGCGCCATGGCGACGGCGTCGTAGAACCGCGTCGGCCCGTCGGCGAACAGCTCGTCGACGGCCCCGCGGATCTTGGCGCGGTCGGTCGTGAACGGGCGGATCAGCTCGACCTGCGAGCTGAACGCGATCACGGCCACCTTCGAGCCCTGCGGCATCTTCTCGACGAACCGCGCGACGGCCCCCTTGAGCGACGCCAGCCGCGCCTCCTCGTTCATGCTGCCGCTGCGGTCGACGACCAGCACGATCGTCGTCGCGACCTCCTCCTTGGTCTGCGGCGCCTGGAAGTCGAGGATCGGCCGCTCCTGCCCCTCCTCGGTCACCCGGAACTCGTCGCGCGTCGCGTCGCGCACGAACGTCCCGTCCGGCCGCCGCAATTCGAACTGCACGCCGATCCGCGGGAAGTCGTCCTGGCTCGCCCCGGTCACGACCACCGAAAGGTCGCCGGACGGGGGCGCGGGGCCGGGCTCCGCCTCCTGCGCCCGGACGGCGAGACAACCCATCATCAAAATCCAACATGCCGGCACAAGCATCCTTCTCCCCCCGGGAGAAGGGATTACGCTTTCGTCGGACGAGCGCGTCATGCCTGGACCTCTTTCCGAGCCGGCGGGAATGCGACGTACGAGGCCCCGGCGAGGGCGAAGCCGAGGGTCAAAGCTGCGAAGATGGGCGAGCCGAACAGGGGCTCGACGCTGCGGACCGTGGCGAAGACCAGCGAGGCCGCGAGCAGGCCGACGACCGCGCCCGCGAAGGTCGAGGCGATCGCGTCGCGTGCGCCGGAGCGCGAGCCGACGGCCCAGCCGATCACCGCCCCGGCCAGCGTCGGCAGGGCCGCCGCGCCGGCCAGCCGCAGCTCGCCGCCCGTCGCCAGGTAGGGCAGGCGGTTCCCCAGGCCGATCAGGCCGCGGAGGACCAGGACGACGAGCGGGAACGCCCAGAGCCTCCGCGCCAGCGAGAGCCCCGACAGCCCGTCGCCCAGGGGGCCGACCGGCGACCACTTCGCGTCCGAGGTCGCCTCGGGGACGTCGGGGATCGTCTCGACGCGGGGCCGATCGACCTGCACGCCGACCCGGCGCGTCACGCCCCCCGCGCTGACGACGACCGCGCCCAGGGTCGCGTCGAAGACGTGGTCGGGGGGCTCGATCTCCACGACGAACTCGGCCTCGTCGATGACCTGGATCGGCTTGTCCTTCCACGCGGCCGCGGCGCGGATCGAGCCCGGCATGCCGACGGCGGGCTCGATCGCGATCGTCGGCCGGAGGATGCGATAGCCGACGTTCGTGATCCGGATCGACCGCCGCACGACGCCGCCGACGGCCCCGGCCGGGACCATCAAAACGGCCGGATGGACGTCCAGCTCCGGCGCGCTCGACCGCGACGTGGGGAGCCGGCCGAGCCAGTCGTCCAGGGTCTCGTCGGCCGTCCATCCCGGTTCGCGCCTCGGCAGGAGATCGCTGCGCCCCGTGCGCCGGAGGTGCTCGCCGAGGCGTCCCGAGTCCAGCTCGTCGCGGACCATCGCCCAGCGCTGGGCCGAGAGCGTCAGGAAGTCGTCCCAGGTCCGGCCCGTCGAGCCGTCCGGGAAGGCGTAGGGGGCGGCGAGCGGCGCGGTGCGGGAGGCCGGCGGCGGGGCCGCCTTCGGCTGCGGCGGCGGGGCCGGCGGAGGCGTGGGCGCGGGCTTCACGGTCCCATTGGTCGGCCGGGCCGGCTTCGCGGGCTCGGGCTTGCTCGCGGCTTCGCTCCGCACCACGAGCTGGACCGCGCCGACCTGGATCACGTCGCCGGCGGCGAGGGCCCGCTCCTGGTTCGTGAACAGGCGCTGGCGGTTGACGAAGGTGCCGCCGGGGCTGTCCAGGTCGCGGATCGACAGGCGGTCGTCGCCGAGGACGAGCGCGGCCTGCTTGGTCGCCATCCGCCGCGGGGATTCGCCCTCCTGGTCGGCGAGGCTGAGGTAGGCCGCGGACCAGGGCGCGTTGCCGATCGTGGTCTCCCCGTGGTCGAGCGAGTACCGCCGGCCGGGTTCGCGGCCCTTGGAGACTTCCAGGATCCATCGGGTCTTCGTCGCGGTCGTCGCCATGGTTCCTATCGCCGCCGGAAGATCAGGGAGGTTTGCCCGAGCTGGATGCGGTCGCCGTCGCCGAGGCGACGCTCGCCGGGGCTGGCGACGCCGTTGACGCGGGTCGCGCCCGAGCGCGAGAGGTTGCGGAGGACGTAGCCGTCGCCCGACCGGACGATCTCGGCGTGGGCGCGCTCGACGGCCGGGTCGCCGAAGACGCCGACGTCGGCCCGCTCGTCCAGGCCCAGCCGGCAGACCGGGCGGGCGAGAAGGTAGATCCGCCCTTCCTGGCGGCCGCTGGCGACCTGGACCCAGGCCCGCCGCAGGGCCTGCTCGACCAGCGCGAGGAAGAGCCCCAGGCCGCCGCCGAGGATCACGATCCCGAGCGCCTGGCTCAAATCGTAGCGGTTCTTCAGCACAATGCGGAGGACCTCGAAGCAGAGGCCGCCGACGAACCCGCCCAGGCCGCCGCCGATCAGGCCGAAGGTCAGCCGCTGGAACGAGCGGTCGGCGATCCCCTGCCCCAGGCCGATCCCCAGGCCGAGCACCGCCCACGACGCCGCGCGGCCGATCAGGCCCCCCTGGAAGGCCCCGATGACGAACTCGCCCAGCACCAGCCCGATCGCCCCGCCGAGCGCCGAGGCGGGCGTCGCCCAGGCCGCCGCGCGGGCCATCCGCCGCCACGAGCCGTCGCGGAGCGGCCCCCAGGCGTTGAGGAAGAAGCCGATCGAGCCGCCGATGATCGCCCCGGCCCAGGCGTCGCGGACGTAGACCGACCGGGCCTCCACCGTCTCGACGTAGAGGTAGAGCCCGAAGAGGCCTCCGAGCGCACCGGCCAGGGCCAGGTCGTACGCCTGGCGGACGCTGGCGCGGAACCGGCCGGGCTGGATCGCCCGGGCCATCACGTGGGGATCGGTCGCGGCGGTGGTCATCGGCTCAAGATCCGCAGCGAGCGGCCCCCCTCGGCGATCACGCGGGCGATGTGGCCGAACGTCTGCACCAGCTCGCCCCCCTTGACGAAGATCGATGCGGCCTCGCTGCTGGCGAGCCGGGCCAGGTAATCGCGGTCGGCGTCGCCCATGCCGATCGCCACGACCTCGATCCCCTGCTTACGCGCCGCCTCGGCCTGCTCCACGGCGCTCTCGGCGGCGTCGGGGTAGCCGTCGGTCAGCAGCACGATGTAGCGCCGGGCGTCGTCGGCGACCAGCTGGCCGCGGGCCAGCTCCAGGGCGTCGGACAGGTTGGTGCTCCCCTCGGCGTCGAGCCGGTGGATCGCCGCGTGCAGCCGGCGGACGTTGCCGGTCGCCGGGGCCTGCAGCGCGACGTCCGTCGCGAACGAGATCAGGCCCACCTCCATCGTCGTGAAGTCGCAACGATCGAGGAACTCCCGCGCCGCGTTCTGGGCCTCGACGAGCGGCTCGCCCATCATGCTCGACGACCCGTCGACCAGGAGCATCACGCGGATCTTGCCGCCGATCGAGTCGTCCGAGAGCGTGCGGGGCGGGCCGGCGAGCCACGAGAGGTCGTCCGGGACCGGCTCGACGGTCATCGCCAGCCGCTGGCGGCTGTCGCGCTGGGTGGCGCGGACCTGGACCACGCCGTCGGCGTCGTACGAGAGCCCGACGTCGACCGCGACCTCGGCGTCGGTGGCCGCGATGCCGTTGAAGACGTACTTCCCCAGGATCGTGCAGTCCAGCGGCGCCGCGCTCTCGCCCTGCGTCAGGTAAACTTCCAGTCGCGTGTTCGCGCCTCCATGCGTCGCGTGCATGTAGGTGCGGACGTCCTCGGCCGGTATCGGGAGGTTGCGGCGGATGACGACGTCGTTGACGTACGAGCCCCCGTCGGCCGAGACCGCGACCACGCCCAGGCTGTGGGACATCACGTCGACGACCCGGCGCGCCGGCGGCGGGCTCGCTCCCACCCCCAGGGTGAATTTGGGGACGGCGTCGCCGATCGATTCGCCGACCTCCATCGCCGCCTGCACGGCCGCCCCCAGGGCGACGACCTCGTCGACGTTGACCCCCGTGCGCGGGGGCTTGCCGGCCATCCTGGCGACGTACGTGCGGACCATCGGCATGCGGGTCGAGCCGCCGACGAGGAGGACGCCGTCGAGCCGGTGCCAGGACAGGCCGGCCTCGCCGAGCGCCTCCTCGGTGAGCCGCCGCGTGCGGTCCATCAGGGGGGCGGTCATGGCCTCGAATTCGTCGCGGGCGATCTCGAAGGTCTTCCGCTGCGAGCCGAGCTGGAGCGTGACCCGCGCCGAGGCTCGCTCGGAGAGCGTCCACTTGGCCTGCTCGCTGCGGACCAGGACCTCGTTGAGGGCGACGGGGTCGTCGAGCGGGTCGAAGCCGGTCTCCTCGGCGAACTTCTCGGCGAGGAACGTGGCGATGCGGTCGTCCCAGTTCTTGCCGCCGAGGTCGTGGTCGCCGGCCGTCGACAAAACGGCGACGTCCTGGGGCGTGATCCGGGCGACGGTGACGTCGAACGTGCCGCCGCCCAGGTCGTAGATGAGCACCGTTTCGTCGGCGTCGCTCGCGCGGCTGAGGCCGTAGGCCAGGCTGGCGGCGGTCGGCTCGTTGACGATCCGCAGCACGCGGAGCCCGGCCGCCTCGCCGGCCGCGATCGTCGCCTTGCGCTGGGCGTCGCCGAAGTAGGCCGGCACGGTGATGACCGCGCGGTCGACCTCGTCGCCGATCGCGGCCTCGGCGTCCTCCTTGAGCCGCTTCAAAACCAGGGCCGAGAGGTCGGCGGCCGAATAGGCCTTGCCGTGGAACTCCAGCTGATACAGGGGGCTCCCCATGTGGGGCTTGAAGAAGCTGGCGATCTCGGAGTCGCCCAGCCGCGCCCACTCCTTGGCCTCCTGGCCGACGGCCGGCGGGTCGACGCCGAAGTAGATCACCGAGGGCGTGATGTTCGCCCCCTCGCGGTTCGGGATCACCTCCGGCCGCCCGTACGCGTTCCGCCGCGCCACGACCGAATTCGTCGTCCCCAGGTCGATCCCCACGAACGCGGCCATGCGTCAGCCCTCCCCCCGTGGGGCGACGTCTTCGCGCACCCATCTGCGAAACGCCTTGATCCAGGTGCGATCGGTGCCGGAGCGATAGTCGCGAACGAACTGGGCGAGTCTACCGATCGCGGCCGTCGGGAATGTCGGACTGTGGGGCGCGGAGACGTATTGCTCGCCCTGCAGCGTCCAGACGACCAGTTCCGTGCCGTCGAACCGCCAGGCCTCGGGGACCTTCAGCGCCGCGTAGATCCCGAGGCGGCGCCGCGAGTCGCTGGTGACATCGATCTCGACGGCCAGGTCGGGAGGCGGGTCGGCGGCCGGGTCGTAGCTCCGCCAATCCGCCACGCGGCCGGCGCTCGCGATCAGGAAGCAGGCGTCCGGCTCGACGCCCCGCTCGAGCGCCCGACTGGAAAAGGTCGTCGATCCGAGCGAGAAATAGTCGACATCCAGTTCGTCGGCGAGCGTCTCGATCATCCTCGTGAAGAGCGACTTGTAACGCTCGTGTATCGGCAGAGGCGTCATGAGTTCCAGCGTCCCGCGGTCGAAGGCCATGCGCACGCCACGCTCGGCGAACATGTCGAGGAGCGTCTCGTAATGAGCCCACGGGACCCCGTGAAGGACGAGCCTCCGGCCCTCGGTCGAGATTCGCTCGGCGGTCACGGACATGGGCGACACCTCGGGAGAAGCTCGATCGACCTGATTCAAGAGGGCGGGGGCGAAAAGCGCCGGCGGCTCACGGCTGCGGTTTCGGGGCGGGCTCGCCCTTCTTCCACGCCCGGACGTAGTCGACGTTGAAGGTGGACGGCAGGTCGGCGTCGGCGGGCATGCCGAACCAGTCGGGCATGGTCTCGCTGTCGAAGATCAGTTGCAGCGGTTGGCGCCAGTGGGTGTTCTCGACGCGATGGACGGGGACGCCGTCGAGGTAGAAGGCGAGTTCGTTCTCGGACCACTCCAGGCCGTAGACGTGGTCGTCGTCGGCGAGCCGCCAGGGCGCCTCCCAGATGCCGGGGACGGACCAGTGCCGGGTTTCGGTCGGAGTCCTGAAGATATGAAGGGTCATGTGAACCTTGCGCTCGAAGTCGGGGGACTTGCCGGCCAGCTCGAAGACGTCGATCTCCGTCCCCCAGTCGGGGCCGTCTCCGTGCTGGAACCAGAACGAGCTGGAGCCGGCCGAGTTCATGGGCCGGGCCTTGACCTCGTAATAGCCGTAGGCCGTGCCGACTTTGGAATGGATCGCGGCGCTGGTGTAGTCGTGGTATCCCTGCGCGCGATCGCCTTCCGTCAGCGTCTCCTTGCGCATGGTCAAGCGGAGCTTGCCGTCGGCGACGACGACGTTCTTCTCGGAGAAGAGGGCGGGCTGGCGTCCCCGCCACCAGGACAGGCCGAGGTTCCACTTCCCGGGATCGAGGCGGTCGCCCTCGAACTCGTCGCTCAGGGGCTCGAGCCGCGTCCAGCCCCCCTCGTTCTTCTGGTCGGAGAGCGGGAACGCGTCGGTGACTCGCCGGGGCGTATCGCCGAGGGGGCCGACCCGGGTCCAGACCTTCCGGGTCCCGGGCGGCTCCGACGACGGCTCGTCGCCGCGGCACCAGGCGGCCGAGGCGCTCAGGGCCAGCAGGAACAGCGTGGCACGAAACATGGCTCGACTTCCTTTCCACCCGACCGCGCGGCCGATCGCCGACGACTCACGACACCGTGAGAAGTCGCAGCGCCGTGGAGCGTTCCTCGACGGCCTCCGAGTCCATGACGGCCTCGGTCTGGAAGTCGACCTCGATGGCGCCGCCGGCGGTCAGGTCGACGGCCGTGACGTTCAATCGGCCGTCGCGGGTGATGGTGAACTTGACGCGGATCGGGCTGTGGGCGGGGAGCCGCTCGGGGAGGTTGAGCGTCGCCACGCCGACCTCCTGGCAGTCGGTCGGCTCGGGGCTGTCGCGCTCGCCGGACATCACGCGGATGTCGACGGCGATCTGGTCGTCGGCGTCGGTGCCGAAGTCGGTCGAGCGTTCGAAGGGGACCTCGGTGTTGCGCGGCAGGAGGTAGACGACGACCTCCTTGCGCTTGTCGTCGAGCGCCACGACGCCCAGGCTCTTGGACAGGACGTTGACGATCTTGGTCCCGACCAGCTCGCGGACCGGGCCGGTGAGGGTGAAGCCGAGTTGCTTCTCCAGGCGGTCGAGGGCCTCGGCGACCTCCTCCTCGGGCACGTCGCCCAGCTCGATCGGCCTGCGGTCATGGTCGTCGGCCGGGCCGTTGGCACTTTCGGAGGCCTCGGCGAGGATGTCCTGCACCCCCTGCTGGAGCGACTCCTTCAGGCCGTAGAGCGCCGCGCCCTTGGCGACGGCCTCGTCGGGGTCGTAGGTCTCGGGCTCGACGTTGAACTCGGCGATGATCCGGTCGCGGACCTGGGGCATGCGGGTGGCGCCGCCGACGAGGATGATCTTGTCGAACGCGGCGCTCCCCTTGGCGCGGGCGTCCTCGAGCATCTCGCGGGTCAGCTCGATGGTGCGGTCGAGGAGGTGGCGGGTGACCTCTTCGAACTTCGCGCGGTCGAGCTCGACGCGGGCCTGCTTGCCGGCGTGGGTCACGCGGAACGGAGCCTTCTCGCGCTGGGTGAGCGTCTTCTTGCCGCGCTCGGCCTGGAGGGTCAGGTCGTTGAGGACCTCGGGGTCGTCGAGCGGGTCGGACTCCTCGCCGGTCTGCTCGCGGAACTGCTCGGCGAGGTACATGACGACGGCCTCGTCCCAGAGGACGCCGCCGAGGCGGTGGTCGCCGCCGGTGCAGACGACGCGGATCAGCCGCTCGTTGATCTCGATCATGGTGACGTCGAACGTGCCGCCGCCCAGGTCGTAGACGAGGACCGTCTGGTCCGACGCCTGCTCCAGGCCGTAGGCGATCGCCGCGGCCGTGGGCTCGTTGAGCACGGCCCGGACGTTGAGGCCGGCGAGCCGGCCGGCGTTGGCGGTGGCCTCGCGCTCGGGGGTGCCGAAGTAGGCCGGGCAGGTGATGACGACGTCGGTGATCGGCTCGCCGAGCGCGACCTCGGCGTCGCCCACGACCTTGCGGAGGATGAACGACGAGACGTCCTCGGCGTTGTAGACCTTCCCCTCGTGCTCGAAGACGAAGTTCGGGTCGCCCATGTGCTGCTTGACCCGGGCGACGACCCGGTGGGGCTCGACCTTGGCCGACTCCTTCGCCGTGTCGCCGACGATGACGGCGTCGCCGTCGAACAGGACGACCGAGGGGGTGATCCGCTCGCTCTCCTGGTTCGGCACCACCACCGCCTTGCCGTGCTCGTCGACGTACGAGATCACGGAGTACGTCGTCCCCAGGTCGATCCCGAAGACGCGCTTCAAACCCTCGGGCTGAGACATGTCTGGCGCTCCCGCTGGATTCCGCGGCCGGCGATGGAGGAGGTGCGACGGCCTTCGTCGTGTCTGGCTTCGATTGGAGACGATCCCGCCCGCGCGGCGCGGCGACGGCTCCTTCGGAGTCTTCGCCGCCCTCGCGCGTTTCTTCGACGTCTCCTTATTATTAAGTTCGCCGACCCCGGTTGGAAGGAGTCGATCCCGGTTCGGCCCGCGAGCCGGCGCGGGGCCGTCCGCCCGGGCCCGCCGCGAACCGCATCGGGGCCCGGGGCCGGCGTTGCGTACTGGACGGGCGGCGGGGGAATCCCTACGCTATAGATTGGTCCGGACGCCCAGGCCCCCCCGGCCGCCGTCACGAACCGCCCGGCCCGAGCCGACCCGTCACGGGGTCAGGCCTGGTTAAGCGAGTTCAGGACGGGTCGACGAACCTTCGCGCGGCGGGCCTCCCCAGAACCTCACAGGACGACTCGGCGACTCGTCTATGCACAAAGGCATCGGTGTCAGTCCTGGAGTGGTGGTGGGCGTCGCCTACCGCGTCGAGTCGGTCCTGGGCTCCGGCGAGCCCCAGACGCTCGACAACGCGGCGCGGATCCCCGAGGAGGTCGCGCGGTTCGACCGCGCGGTCGAGGACACGACGGCCGAGCTGGAGACGTTCGTCCAGCGGATCGCCCTGGAGCTGGGGACGCCGGCGGCCGACATCTTCAAATCCCACCTCCAGATCGTCAACGACCCCGAGCTGACGGCCCGGGTTCACGCGGGCATCGAGAAGCAGCGGCTGACGGCCTTCTCGGCCCTCCAGGTCGTGATGAACGCCTACGCGGCGCAGTTCGCCCGGATCGACCAGGAATACTTCCGCGAGCGGATCACCGACGTCCGCGACGTGATGACCCGGATCGGCTCGCACCTGACCCGCAAGCCCGGCGCGGCCGACAACGGCAACGGCTCGGTCGACTCGCACCCGGGCGACGAGCCGGTGATCCTCGTCGCCCACGAGATCCTCCCCAGCCAGGCCATGAACCTGGGCGACCTGCCGATCGCCGCCATCGTCACCGAGATCGGCGGCTCGACCAGCCACGCCGCGATCCTGGCGCGGAGCCGGGGCATCCCGGCGGTCTCGGGCGTCGAGAACATCATGAACGACGTCGTCGCCGGCGACCTCATGGTCGTCGACGGCCGCGAGGGCCACGTCATCGTCCGGCCCGACCGCGAGGCCACGGCCGCCTACCGCAAGGTCCAGCGCGAGTTCTTCAACTTCAAGGACAGCCTGATCGCCAACCGCGACCTGCCCGCGGTGAGCTGCGACGGCACCCAGGTCGAGCTGCTGGCCAACATCAACAACCTCGCCGACGCCAACGCCGCCGACACCGTGGGCGCCACCGGCGTCGGCCTCTTCCGCACCGAATACCTCTTCCTCACCCACCACGACGTGCCGGGCGAGGAGGAGCAGTACGAGTACTACCGCCAGATCGTCCTCAACTCGCCGAACAAGACCGCGACGATCCGCACGCTCGACCTCGGCGGCGACAAGACGGTCCCCTACCTCGGCCGCCGCAACGAGCCCAACCCGTTCATGGGCTGGCGGTCGATCCGCATCTTCTTCGACAACCCTAAGCTGCTCGTCACCCAGATCCGCGCCATCCTCCGCGCGGGGCGGCACGGCAAGGTGTCGATGCTCTTCCCGATGATCACGACCGTCGAGGAGCTGCGGCGGCTCAACACGATGGTCAAGGAGGCGAAGAACAACCTCAAGCGCGAGGGCGTCCCGTTCGCCGACGACGTCAAGACCGGCGTCATGGTCGAGGTCCCCGCGGCCGCCGTCTGCATCGACGCCCTGCTGCGCGAGACCGACTTCATCTCGATCGGCTCCAACGACCTGATCCAGTACCTGGTCGCCGCCGACCGCGACAACCCCAAGGTCGCCCACCTCTGCGAGCCCCTCAGCCCGTCGATCTTCCGCGTCATCCACATGGTGCTGGAGGCCTGCCAGCGCACCGGGACCCCGGTGACCGTCTGCGGCGAGATGGCCGGCCAGGCCCGCTCGGCCCTGGTCCTCTTCGGCATGGGCCTGCGGCGGTTCAGCATGAGCCCCGCCTTCATCCCCCAGGTCAAGGCCCTGATCTCCTCGGTCACGACCGCCCAGGCCGAACGCTTCGCCCACCACGTGCTCCAGCTCTCCACCAACGAAGAGATCCGCACGTACCTCTCCGAGCGCCTCCGCGAGGTCTCCAGCGTCCTGGAAGCCATCGACTTCGCCTGAGCCCGCCGGCCCCTTGAGCCCGCGGGTCGGTCGTGCTACAACGTCCGACAGACGTCGTCGATCCGTCGCGGCGTCGCACCCATTTCCTCCCCCGGAGACGATCGCATGCGCCTCGCCCTGACCGTCGGCTTGCTGCTGTTCGGCATGACCCTCCCCGTCCTGGCCGCCGACGACAAGCCGTCGCGGGTCTTCGAGCTGCGCACGTATCACACGCCCGACGGCAAGCTGGTCGACCTCCACAAGCGGTTCCGCGACCACACCTGCGCTCTGCTCAAGAAGCACGGCGCGGAGCTGGTCGGCTTCTGGACGCCCCAGGACGAGAAGGACGGCAAGGCGAAGACCCTGATCTACCTCGTCGCCTACCCCAGCCGCGAGGCCGCGACCCAGACCTGGAAGGCCTTCCAGGCCGACCCCGAATGGCAGAAGGCCAAGGCCGCGAGCGAGGTCGACGGCAAGCTGACTGAGAAGGTCGACTCCGTCTTCCTCGAACCGACCGACTACAGCGCGATGAAATAAGCCGCGGGCTCCCCCGCCGGAGACGTCGCATGACCCCGCCTTCGACGAGCCGTCGGGCGGTCCGCGTGGACCTGCCGGCGTTGGCGATCCTGGCGTGGATCTCGTGGCTCGCCTGGCTGGCTCTGCTGGCCGGGATGCTGGCGACGCGGGCGTGGCATCCCCATTTCCTGCCGGCGACGGCGATCTTCGGGGCCTTGCTGATCTCCACGGCGGCGCTGGGGATCGGCGGGATTTGGAGGCTCGCGCGGGGGCCGGCCCGGCTCCGGGCCGCGACGTGGGTCTTGCTGGGCGTCGCGCCCCTGCTCTTCACCGCCGGGCACATCCTGTACGGCCTCAGGGCCGGCTTCGGGCGACTGCTCGTCGTCGACCTCCCGCTGAAACTCCTGCTGCCGTTCGGCGAGTCGATCTTCGACCTGGAGGCGCGGTTCCGCTACCCGGTCCGCACCGAAGGCGACACGGTCGTCATGATCGCGGAGCCGTCTCCCCTCGCGAAGGACCAGGTCGCCGCGATGGACCGGCACGTCCGCACGCTCCGCGAGCGGTTGGGCGGGCGGACGAGCGATCGGAAGATCCACTGGGTCCGCGGGCCGCTGATGGGCATGAGCGGCCGGGCTTCGTATGGGACCTGCCTGGGGAGCCCCGCCGGCGAGACCGGCCCGAACGGAGAACCCCTGTCGCACCTGGACCGGCACGAGGTGGCGCACTGCGTGATGAACTCCGTCGTGTCGCCGATCGAGGTCGACCCGCCCTCCCTCTTCGTCGAGGGTTGGGCCGAGGCGAATTCGGGTCGCGATCGCGGCGAGATCCGACGGCAGGTCTGGAATCTCCGCCGGTCGGGCGAGACGCGACCGCTCCGGACGCTGGTCGGACCGGGCTGGTATCACGCCCACGCCGGGATGGCGTATCCCCAGGGCGCCGTGCTGGTCGACCACATCCTCGACGCCTACGGCCCCGATAAATTCCTGGAACTGTACACGCAATGCGGCCCGGCGACGTTCGACGCCGACTGCCGGCGCGTCCTCGGGGTCGACGTCGAGACGCTGGACGCCGCCTGCCGGGCCGAGGTGGCGCGCGAGGCCCCTCGACCGGCCGACGTCGCCGGGATCCTGAACGGCTTGAAGCTCGGCCCGACCGTGGAACCCGAGGCCTGGCGGACCTTCACGCGGGAGTTCGGCGAGGGGGCCGCGCGACTGGCCGAACCCTACGAACAGTCGCGCGTGGTCCTCGATTGGAAATGGTCGTCGAAAGGCCCCGACCGTTCCGATGGCAGTTCGTCTCGTTGGGACTGGCGACGTTCGGGCGCGAGCCGCAGCCTGATCGTCGAGGTCGATGACGACGTCGGCACCGCCTGGTCGGCGACGCCGTCGCGCTCGTTCAAGGCTGTGCGCAGGGAACGCGGCGGACCTTGGCGGATGGAGGACGCCGCGGGGGAATCGGCCGAGGACTCGTATGACCGGGCGATCGTCGAGATCGACCAGAACTGGCGGAATTTCGTCACGGCCGTCCCGGCCTGCCTGCGCGAATTCGAGGTGCCCGAGGACGCGGCCCGGTTCGTCGTCTCGCGCCTGGAGCGTCGGCAGGAGGACGGCGGTCGCCGGGTCCTGGTCCGGATCGAAAGACGGCCGGAAAGCCTCGTGGGCCGCATGCGTTCGGCGGAATGCCTGTTCGACGCGGATCGCGACCTTGTCGCCCTCTCCGAGTCGCAGGATCTTGGCGACGGCGAGGGGCTCCGCACGGACTCCGTCTACGAGGAAGGCGGGCTTCCCTTCCTCCGCTCGAAGCGGATGACGGGATCCGGGCCGCCCGGTCACACCCGCGAGGTGAGCTGGACGATCGTCGAGCGCCGCTTCGGCCCCATCCCACCGGCCGAATTCACGCCCGAGGGCCTGCTGAAAGGCCAGGTCGTCGCCGCGACGAAGGTGGAAGAAGCCTGGAAGGATCCGCAGACGTTCGCGGACTATTATCCCGCGCCCCTCGTCGCGGGGGCCGTGGCGATCGCCTGCGGGCTTGGGGCCGGCCTGATCGGGGGGTTCCGACGCGAGGCGGAGACTTCTTCCACCGGATGATGTTCGACCGGGGCCTGTCCGCCGCGGTATTGCACCGTGACGGCGGACGGACCCGGCGCCAGGGTCACTGCGAGAGGTGGTCGTCCTTCTCCATCTTCTCCTTGGCATACTTCATTGCGATCGGCTTGATCATATGCAGGTGCCCCTTGAGGATCGGCAGCGCCTTGGCGGCGAGGGCCTTCATCTCAGGGTCCAGGCCGCGCTCCGATTCGGCCTCGAAGGCCGCGACGGCCTCCATGTGGGCGGTGAGCTGGGCCTTGGCGTAACAGG
Organism: Paludisphaera mucosa; assembly: GCF_029589435.1. Taxonomy (NCBI): domain Bacteria; kingdom Pseudomonadati; phylum Planctomycetota; class Planctomycetia; order Isosphaerales; family Isosphaeraceae; genus Paludisphaera; species Paludisphaera mucosa. Next base: position 1,997,463 of record NZ_JARRAG010000002.1, read on the forward strand.
CGTCGAACTTCTCGCGCGACGTCCCCTGGAGGCTCTGGGCGCAGAACTGGGCGCGAGGGTCGACCATGCGGGGCAGGGCGATCCCCTTCTGCGCGGCGAGGCTCGTCAGCTCCTCGGCCAGCTTGGTGTGATCGTCGATCATCTTCTGGCTGAACGACTTCAGTTCGGGGTCGCGGGCCTGCTGGACGCCAATCTGGCTGATCGTCAGCTCGGCCATGCCGCTGATGGCGGCGGCCTCGGCGAACAGGACGTCGCTCACGGCGGCGTCGAGGGCGGAGGTTTGGCCGTTGCTCGTGGCGGGCGTGCCGGACGAGGCGTCCTGGTCGTTTCGGCCCGGCGTGGCCTCGCGCGGGGGCGACTGGGCGTGGCTCGTCGGCCCGAAGAGGGCGACGGCCAGGGCGGTCAGGGTCAAGATGCGGAGCATCAGGCGTTTCTCCTGCTGTTTGGGCGTCGATGGGGACTTTCCGCCCGTCCAGTGAACGGGCGGCGAAAAGTTCGCTGAATCAAAGTCTTTGGTCTTACCTGCTCCCTCTCAGGCAAAGTGCGTGCCCATCCGGGAGCCTTCGGGGTGCCGGAATGACGCCGATCTCGGGCCCACGACGGTCCGGCTGCTCCTGGGCGAGCGGGCGCGCGTGGGACGCAGGAGAGTTGAACCGCGCGGGGGGGATTGCTAGGCTGAAAGACGTCCGACGCCCCGCCTCGCCAGGCGCCCGTCGCTCGGAATCGACCCCGAGGCCACCGCGTTTCGCCCTGGCCCGCGTCGGGATCGAGAACGCCGACCGCGGGCCCTCGACGAAGAGGCCGCCCCATCCGAGGATGATGTCGCCCGGGTCCGCGACCACGGGCGTGACGCGGCACGCAGGACCGTCCCCGCGGCGGAGCCGACCGAGCCCGATCGACGCCCGACGTCATGAGGACGACCGGAGCCCGAGCGGGCGATTCGAGCCGACAGGCCGGAAGCGAACGATGGCCAAACGACCGAGCGTCCAGGAGATTTTGGAAGTCGCCCGCCGCGGGGGCCCGGTCCCGGCCAGGACCGAGGCCCCGACCCCGATCGCGACGCCCCCGCCCCCCCCCGCGGCCGACGTCCCACGGCGCGTCGGATCCCGCCCCCGGCTGACGCTCCAGGCGAAGCTCGATCGGTCCCGCGTCGAGCGCGAGGCCCGCATCGCCGCCCGCGGCGCAGCGGCGATCGAGGCGACGCCGCCGGCCCTCGCGGCCGCCGTCCCCGCCCCGTCCGACGGCTCCCGGCGGCTGACGCTCCAGGAGAAGATCGCCGCCGCCCGCGCCAATCGACCGGCGGCCCGCACGTCGGCCCCCGTGGGTACAGCGACGGCCGTCGAGGAACCGGAGACCGAGATCGCCGAGCCGGGCCCGCGTCGGCTGACGCTCCAGGAGAAGCTGGCCGCCGCCCGCGCGCGAGGGCCGCGACCGCCCCCGCCCCGAAGCCCGCCGCGACCGAGCCGCCGCCCGCGTCCGGGTCGCCCGCGCCTCGCCTGACGCTCCAGGAGAAGCTGGCCGCCGCCCGCGGCGGGGCTTCGGCCCCGCCCGTATCGCCGCCGGCCGCGGCCCCGTCGACGGAGGCCCCCGCGAAGGCGAAGCCGATGTCGGTCCAGGAGAAGCTCGCCGCGGCCCGCTCGGGAAACTCTGCGAAGCCCGCCGGCGAGCCGTCGCCGGCCGTCGCCGCGAGCACCGCCCCCGCGCCGGCGGGCCCTCCCAAGACCATGTCGGTGAAGGAGAAGCTCGCCGCGGCCCGCGCGGGGGGGACGACGAAACATGCCCCGAAGCCGGCGACCGCCGACCAGACCGACGCGCCGCCGGCCGCCTCGCCGGCCGTCGGGGCGATGTCGGTGACGGAGAAGCTCGCCGCGGCCCGCGCGGGGGGAGCGGGCCGTCCCGCGCCCGCACCCGCCGCAACCTCCGCCGCCCCGGCCGCGAAGCCCGGTGGGATGTCGGTCAAGCAGAAGCTCGCCGCGGCCCGCGGCGTCGCGACGGCGCCCGAGACCGCGACTGTCGAGACGGCCTCATCGCCGACTCCGGTCCCCGCTCAGGTTCCGACGGCGGCGCCTCGCGTCCTGCCGCCGCTGGCCGAGATGACCGACCCCAGAGACCTCGCCGAGGCCCTCCGCCGCGCCGGGGCGAAGAAGGACCAGGAGGCCGCCGCTCGGCCGGCCGTCGCGACCTCGGCCGCGGCCGCCGCCGTCCCGGCCCGTCCCCGGCGCGAGGACGTGCTGGGCGAGCGGCCCGATCGGTCGCAGGTCCGCGTGGATCGTCGCGGGTTGTTCGTCTACGCGACGTGGTGGGTGGTCGTGGGCTGGCTCGCCTTCGCCGCCGCCCTGGCGCTGCTGTCGGCCATGATGATCCGCTACCTCTTCCCCAACGCCGACGCCGAGCCGCCCAGTACCGTGAAGGTCGGGTTGCCGACCGACTACGAGCCGGGCGACGTCAGCGAGCGGTTCAAGGATCAATGGGGGTTCTGGATCGTCCGCAACGTCGACGACCGGGGCCGCGACGTCATCTACGCCCTGCAAACGTATTGCACCCACCTGGGCTGCCCGCCGAGCTGGCTGCCGGGCGAGCAGAAGTTCAAGTGCCCCTGCCACGGCAGCGGCTTCTACAAGGACGGCGCCAACTTCGAGGGGCCCGCCCCGCGGCCCCTGGAGCGCTACAAGATCGGCCTCGCCGACGACGGCCAGATCGTCGTCGACAAGGGCCAGACGTTCCGGAAGGACCTCGACCAGTGGTCCGACCCCGACAGCTTCCTGGCCGTCTGACGCCTCGCGCGCCCCGCCCTCCCCAGCCTTTCGAGACCCCTCATGCCGCTCCGCGACCGCATCACCGAGACGCAGGTCTGGAAGAGCCTCTTCCGCCACCCGATGCCGACCGACCGGCGCAACCGGGTCCAGGTGATGCTCACGAATTTCTTCCTGCACCTGCACCCGGTCAGCGTCCGCAAGCAGGGGATCGCGCTCAGCTACACCTGGTGCATGGGGGGCGCGACGTTCTTCCTCTTCCTGGTCGAGATCGTCACCGGCGTGATGCTGATGTTCTACTACCGGCCGACGCTGGAGCACGCCTACAACGACATCCTCGCCCTCCGCGACGTCACCACGCTGGGCCTGCTCCGCGAGTTGCACCGCTGGGCCGCGCACGCGATGGTGATCGCCGTGATGCTGCACATGTACCGGGTCTTCCTGACCGGCAGTTACAAGCCCCCGCGCGAGTTCAACTGGGTGATCGGCGTCCTCCTGCTGGTGCTGACGCTGCTGCTCTCGTTCACCGGCTACCTGCTCCCCTGGGACCAGCTCGCGGTGTGGGCGATCACCGTCGGCTCGAACATGGCGAGGGCCGCGCCCGTCCTGGGGGCCGAGGGCCCGGGGGCGGGGTTTTTGGACCTCAACGGCGTGAAGCTGATCACGCCCGGCTCGGACGCGAAGTTCGCCTTGCTCGGCGGCCGGAGCGTCGGCGAGGGGGCCCTCAACCGGTTCTACGTCCTGCACTGCGTGGCGATCCCCCTGGCCGCGTCGCTGCTGATCATGATCCACTTCTGGCGCGTCCGGAAGGACGGCGGGATCAGCGGCCCCCTGTGATCGATCGGAACGCGAGCCCACGATGCACCAAGACGTCACTCCCGAGGTGCTGGCCGGCCTGGCCTGGTACTACCTGCTGGCCTCGGCCCTGAACGCGGCGGCCTCGGGCTACGTCGCCTACCACGAGATGGTCGCCGAGGGGGCCTCGCGCGAGGGCCTCGCGCCCCGCACCCGGCGCTTCCCCGAGTGGCTCTCGCTCGCGGTGGTCGGGCTCTACGGCGCGGCCCTGGTGACCGTGCCCTTCCGGTGGCTCCTGCCGGGCGGCCTGACGGTCGCGTACGGCCTCGCCTCGCTGGCCAACGGACTGCTCGCGCTGACGGCCGGGGCCGACGCGGCGCATTTCGCCGAGGTCCACGGATCGAGCGGGACGCAAGCCGACGAGACCGCGGGCGGCGGCCCCTCGCTCGACGACCACGTGCCGGCCGTCGGCCTGGGCGGGCCGATCAACCGCACGCTCTGGTCGCTCGTCTGGAGCGTCGTCGCCGTCGTCTTCCAGGCGATCGGGCTGACGTATTTCTTCAAGGGGCCGCTCATCCTCCCCCGGTTCGTCCGCGCGGGGGTCGACTACGCCGCCGGGCCGACGACCGTCTTCCTGGGGGCGACGCTCCTGTTCGCGGCCGTCGTCGCCTTCCGCCGGGTCTTCGCCGGCGGGCTCGTGGCCTTCGGGATCGTCGATCTGGCGCTCCTGGCCTTCGGACTGAGCCTCACCGACGCCGACTTCCGCGAGATCGTCGCCAAGCCCGACAACGTGCCGATCGTGGGCCTGATCGTCCTCGTCGCCGGCTTCACCTGGTTCGCCCTGCGACGCGCCGTGATCAACGACGCCCGCCGCGAGGCCGACCTGCCCGTCCTGGAGGCGCTCGAGCCCGACAAGGTCCTCACCTGGCCCGACCTGGTGTACACCGAGCTGATCTGCATGGTCGCCCTGACCCTGTTCCTGATCGTCTGGGCCGTCGTGCTCCCCGCCCCGCTGGAGCAGCCGGCCAAGGCGACCGAGGCGCCCAACCCGTCGAAGGCGCCCTGGTACTTCCTGGGCCTGCAGGAGATGCTCGTCTACTTCGACCCCTGGCTGGCCGGCGTCGCCTTCCCGAGCCTGATCATCCTGGGCCTCTGCGCGATCCCCTACATCGACGCCAACAAAGAAGGCTCGGGGTACTACACGATCGCGGCGCGGCCGTTCGCCTACGTCGTCTTCCTGTTCGGGTTCCTGGTCCTCTGGATCGTCCTGATCGTGCTCGGGACGTTCCTGCGGGGGCCGAACTGGAACTTCTTCGGGCCCTACGAGCGCTGGGAGCCCCACAAGGTCGTCCCGCTCAACAACGTCGACCTGTCCGACCTGGTCTGGGTGCGCGCGCTGGGCCGGGCGAAGCCGTCGTGGGCGCTGCTGCGCGAGGCTCCGGGCCTGGCCCTGCTCGCGTTCTATCTTTTGGCCCTGCCCCCGGTCCTGCTGCGCACCGTCTTCCAGGACTACCGAGCCAGGGCCGGGCTGACGCGGTCGCTGACGACGGTCGTCCTGCTTTTGATGATGGCCGCGCTGCCGCTCAAAATGATCCTGCGCTGGACGCTGAACCTCAAATACGTGATCGCCATCCCGGGATTCAACATCTGAAAGGAAAGAGGCCGGCCCTCCGAACCCTTCTCCCGCCGGGAGAAGGCGCCGAGCAGCGGCGGATGAGGGTCGTCGGAGTTCGGAAGGAGCAATGGCTTCCAGGACGCGTCGGCCTTCGCGAAGCGCCATGACCCTCATCCGGCCCTTCGGGCCACCTTCTCCCGGGGCGAGAAGGATGTTCCACTCTCGACGACCTTCCCCCGCCGCGTCTCGAAAGAAGCCTCGCCATGCCGGCCGACGACGAAACCTACCGCAGCCTGCCCGCCCTGCACCGCATCTTCGCGATCGCGTCGGTGGGCATGCTGGCGGCCGTCGTCTGGATGATCGCGGCCGACCACGACCGGCCCTGGAAGCGCGTCCAGCGCGAGTTCCACCAGCTGGAAGACGCCAAGCTCAAGGCCCTGGAGGCCCGGAAGCGGGCCGAGCGCACCGAGGCCCGCACCGCCGAGATCGCCGCCGTCGAGGCCCGGATCCGCGCCGCCGAGGAGGACGCGGGCCGCCGTTCGGCCGCGCTGGCGGCGCTCGACGTCGAGCTGGTGCGATTGGGCGGCCGGGCCGAGCGGGCCGACACCGCTCGACGCTTCAAGAAGGCCGAGCTGGACGGGCTCCGGACGGTCTACGACGGCATGATCGAGGGGGGCGAGGCCCATCGCGCCCGCGACTTCCTCGACGCCGAGGTCGCCGAGGCCGAGCGCCGGCTCGCCGACCTGGCGCGCGAGGACCAGGAGGCCCAGGCCGCCCTCAAGGCTAAACAAGCCGAGCGCGAGGCCCTCCGCGGCGGGGTCGAGGCGCTCGCTCAGGAGAGGGACCGGCTCACGCGCGAGGTCGACCGCGTCCGCCGCGTGATCGAGCAGAAGGCGTCGCGCAACTTCGGATGGCTCGTCCGGCTCCGCGGCCTGCCGGGCGTCGACATGGCCGCGCCGCCGTCGAAGATCGACCAGATCACCCTCCCGCAGCTGACGATCAACTACAACTTCAAGGACGTCCCCCGCCAGGACCGCTGCACGACCTGCCATCAGGGCATCGACCGTCCCGGATACGATCTCGACGCCCAGGGGAAGCCGTCCCCGCGGGTCTTCGCGTCGCACCCCGCCCTCGATCGGGGCGCGACGACCGTCGACCCCAGGCGAAAGGTCGTGCCCGCGGGCCTCTTCCTCGACGCCAACGGCCCCCACCCGATCCACGCCTTCGGCTGCACGATCTGCCACGGCGGCCAGGGCTCGGGGGTCGACTTCACGCACGCCGCCCACACGCCCGACGACGTCGCCGAGGCCCGCCGCTGGGGGGCCGAACACGAATGGAAGCCCGTCGAGCACTGGGACGCGCCCATGCTCCCCTCGCGGTTCCTGGAGGCGAGCTGCCTCAAGTGTCATCAGGACGTCGCCGACGTCCCCCAGGCCGCCAAACTCCAGGCCGGCCGTCGCCGGATCGCGAGCTACGGCTGCTTCGGCTGCCACGAAATCGGCGGCGGCGAATCGCCCGCGCCGAGCTTCGCCGACGAGCCCCGCGTCGGCCCCAGCCTCCGCAAGCTGGCCTCGAAGGTCGCCCCCGACTGGCTCTTCCGCTGGATCAAGAACCCCCACGCCTTCCGCCCCGACACCCGCATGCCGCGCTACTACGGCGTCGACGACGTCATCCCCGGCGACGCCCCCAAGTCCGACGCCGAGGTCCACGCGATGGTCCGCTACCTGACCGCGAAGTCCGAGCCCGCGGCCGACGCCCCGGGGCCCGCCGAGGCGCCCGACCCCGACCCCGACCGCGGCAAGCAGGCCTTCCTGCGCAAGGGCTGCCTGGCCTGCCACCAGCATCGGCCCTACCGCACCGAGGGCCCGACGAGCGAGGTGGCCCTACGCGATCGCAAGTTCGTCGATCCCGCGTACAGGCCGGCCGTCGACGCCACGTTCGACCCCTCGGTCTTCCCCGAGCCGGCTCGGCCGCATGCGATGGCCGACCTGGGGCCGAACCTCGTCAACGTCGCCGCCAAGTTCCCCTCGGGCGAACGCGGCCTGGCGTGGCTGACGGCCTGGCTCAAGGACCCCGGCGTCCACGACCCCGACAGCCTCATGCCCGACCTGCAGCTCACCGATCAGGAGGCGGCCGACGTCGCCGCCTGGCTGATCTCCGTCCCCGGCGGCTGGCCCGTCCGCGTCGACGCCCCCCCGGCCGCCGCCGCTCCGGTCCGCGACGCCGTCGACGAGCTGGTGCGGATGTACGTCGCCAAGGGGGGATACAGGAAGGACGGCAAGGCCGTCGGCGTGCCGTTGGGCCAGGTCGAGTCGTTCGTCGCCGGGCTGCCGGCCGACGACAAGCTCATGTTCCTGGGCGAGAAGACCATCGCCCGCCTGGGCTGCTTCGGCTGCCACGACGTACCCGGCTTCGAGAACGCCAAGCCGATCGGCGTCGCGCTCAGCGACTGGGGATCGAAGAGCCTCGCCCAGCTCGACTTCGGCCACGTCGACGAACTCATCGGCGACCGCCTCCCCGACGCCGCCGGCGCGCGCGACGGCGTCGACCAGTTCTACCAGGACCAGATCGCGCAGCGGACGCGCGTCGGCTTCCTCTTCCAGAAGCTGCACCGGCCCCGGAGCTACGACCACCTCAAGCGCGACCCGCTCTACAAGAGCTGGGACGACCGCCTGCGGATGCCCCAGTTCGCCTGGGCCGACGATCCCAAAGCCGTCGAGGAGGTCATGACCTTCGTCCTCGGCCTGACCGGCGAGCGGGTCCACCCGCGCTACGTCGCGCGGACGCACTACGACGAGGCCAAGGTCGCCCGCGCCGAGGGCGCCAAGATCCTCGACCGGTATCAGTGCGCGGGCTGCCACGTTTTGGAGATGCCGCGCTATCGGATCCCCGCCGGGACGTCGGTGGCCGACGCGCTCCCCGCCTTCCGGACGAACCTGCGGGCCTCGTACAACGCCCGCGCCTCGGACTTCTCGCCCGATTTGCTCGCGACCACCACCCACGACCCCCAGGCGAAGCTCGACGACGAGTCCGTCGAAGCGTCGTTGAAGGTCGGCCCGGACGACGGCTCGCCGGTCGTGGTCGAGGGGATGCCGCTCCAGGAGATCGACGACGAGGTGAGCGTGCAGGTCTGGAAGCCGGTCGTCGTCCGCGGCCACACGTTCAACGTCGGCGACATGCTGACGTTCGACAGGACCAAGGTGCAGGTCGAGCCGGCCGTCGGCGGCGGCTTCGCCTGGCTCTACGCGGCCTACCAGGCCGAAGAATCGGGAAAGCCGTTCGAGTCGTTCTGGAACCGCCTGCCGCCGCCGCTCATCCGCGAAGGTCTCAAGGTCCAGACCCCCTGGATGTCGCTCTTCCTGAAAGACCCCTACGCGATCCGCCCCGCGGCTCAGCTGCGGATGCCCCGCTACCACTACCGCAGCATCGGCCGCGAGACCGACGGGCTGGCCGACTACTTCGCCGCGGTCGACGGCGCGGAGTTCCCCTACCAGACGATCCCCCACCTGCTCCAGGGCTACGTCGCGGCCCGCGAGAAGGTCCACCCGAACTACCTGGACTCGGGCTTCGCGATGATGGCCGCGAAGGGCTCGCCGTGCATCCAGTGCCACGCCGTCGGCTCGTTCAAGCCCGAGTCCGGCCCGGACGCGATCACCGGGCCCGACCTGCGGCAGGTCGCCGGCCGCCTGCGTCCCGACTACCTGGAGCACTGGATCGCCAACCCCCGTCGGCTCGTGCCGTTCACCGCCATGCCCCAGAACATCGCCCCCCGCGGCCCCTCGCAGATGCCGCCCCCGCCGACGTTCGAGGGCCAGCGGTTGGAGATGATCCGGGCCATGCGCGACGCCCTCTTGAATTACGCCGTCGCCGTCGAGCGTCGGCTCGTCGAAACCGCACCGGCCGCCGCCCCCGCTCCGCCGGCGGCGCCCCCCACGCCGGCCGCCGCGGGGGGCGGGTCGCCCTGATCGCGGGAACGCCCGCGAGCCGATAAAATGGACGGGAAGGGAGGCCCGACGATGGCGAAAGACGACGTGAAGCGCGAGGTCGAGACGCTCCGCGCCGAGATCGACCGGCACAACCGGCTCTATTACCTCGAGGCCGCGCCCGAGATCGGCGACCGCGAGTACGACCGGCTGATGGAGCGGCTGACCGAGATCGAGGCCGAGCATCCCGAGCTCGTCTCCGAAGACAGCCCGACGCAACGCGTCGGCGGCGAGCCGCTGGCGCAGTTCGCGACGGTCGTGCACGCCGCGCCGATGCTCTCGATCGACAACACCTACAATCACGACGAGGTCCGCGAGTGGGACGCCCGCGTCCGCCGCGGCCTGAACCCCGGCGAGCCGGTCCGCTACGTCGTCGAGCTGAAGGTCGACGGCGTGGCCGTCTCGGTCCGCTACGAGCGCGGGCGGTTCGTCCTGGGGGCGACCCGCGGCGACGGCGAGCGCGGCGACGACGTCTCGGCCAACCTGCGCACCGTCCGCGAGATCCCCCTGACCCTCAAGGGCGAGGCCCCCGAGGTCCTGGAAGTCCGCGGCGAGGTCTTCATGACCAACGCCGAGCTGGCGCGCCTCAACGACCTCCGCCGCGAGGCCGGCGAGAAGCCGTTCGAGAACCCGCGCAACTCCACGGCCGGGTCGCTCAAGCTGCTGGATCCCCGCCTCTGCGCCCAGCGCCGGCTGCGGTTCGTCGGCCACGGCCTGGGCGAGCATCGCGGGGTCCACGAATCATCGTTCTACGACATCCTCATGCGATTGAAGGACATGGGCTTCCCCGTCAGCCCCCACGTCGAGCGGTACGACTCGATCGACGACGTGATCGAGCACGCCCGCGCGTGGGAGACCCGGCGGAACACGCTCGACTTCCAGACCGACGGCCTGGTCGTGAAGGTCGACGACCTCGGCCAGCGGAACCGGCTGGGCGCCCGCAGCAAGTCGCCGCGCTGGGCGATCGCGTTCAAGTACGAGGCGGAGCAGGCGATCACGAAGGTCCTCAAGATCACGGTCCAGGTCGGCAAGACCGGCAAGCTCACGCCCGTCGCCGAGCTGGAGCCCGTCCGCCTGGCCGGCACGACGGTCAAGCGCGCCACGCTGCACAACGCCGACGAGATCCGCCGCAAGGACGTCCGCGAGGGGGACGCGGTCGTCGTCCAGAAGGCCGGCGAGATCATCCCGCAGGTCGTCCGCGTCGAGAAGGAGGCCCGCACCGGCGACGAGGTCGAGTACGTCTTCCCCGACCGCTGTCCGAGCTGCGAGGCCCCCGTCGTCCGCGATCCCGACGAGGTCGACTACCGCTGCTCGAACAAGCCCTCCGCCTGCTCGCAGCAGCTCGAGCGGCGGCTGCGGCAGTACGCCCACCGCGACTCGCTCGACATCGAGGGCCTGGGCGACAAGCTGGTCGACCAGCTCGTGAAATCCAACCTCGTGCGGAGCATCCCCGACCTCTACCGGATCGACGCGGCGACCCTGGCCGACCTGGACCGCATGGGCGAGAAGTCGGCCGAGAACCTGACGACGGCCATCGAGCAGAGCAAGCTCAAGACGCTCGACCGCCTGATCAACGGCCTGGCGATCCGCCACGTCGGCGTGCGGACCTCGGAAGTCCTCGCCGCCCGCTTCCGCACGCTCGACGAGCTGCGCAACGCGACCCTCGCCGAGTTGGAGGCCGTCCCCGAGGTCGGCTCGGTCGTCGCCGCCAGCGTCCACGAGTTCTTCCAGGACCCCGACCACCGGCGCCTGCTCGACGAGCTGACGGCGTTGGGCGTCGACCCCCAGCCCTACACCCCGGTCGCCGCCGCGTCGACCGGCCTCCCCTTCCTGGGCAAGACGTTCGTCCTGACCGGCACGCTGCCGAAGCGCACCCGCCCCGAGGCCGAGCTGCTGATCAAGAGCCTCGGCGGCAAGGTGACGGGCTCCGTCTCCAAGTCCACCGGCTTCGTCCTCGCCGGCGCCGACCCGGGGAGCAAGCTCGAAAAAGCCCGCGCCCTGGGCGTGACGATCCTCGACGAGGACGAATTCGAGAGGCTTGCAGGAGAGATTTGAGGCCATTCGCGCCGCTGATGGGTAAGATCTGGCCGATCATGAACGTATCCTTGCAGGCGTTCCCGTCACCCATCGACCGGAGGGGGAAACCCATGCTCCAACAATTGCCCGTCGAATCGACGTTTTTCACCAAGTACAACAAAGTATTCGTCAAGGGCAAGATCCCGGGGTTCAACAGCAAGACGTTCCGGGTCGAGATGACCGCCGCCTTGGAGATCTACCTCAACGGCGTCAAGCAAGGGCCCGTCACCAGGGCCGGAGCCGTCGACATGACCCCCTCGGCGCCCGGCGATCATGAATTCAACGCGGTCTTCCTCTACACGCCGATCAGGTCGGAGGACGACCCCGACGCGAAGGGCGACCCCGACGCGAAGGGCGACCCCGACGCGGCGGGTGGGCCGCGGATCCCCACGACCGCCATCACCGTCACCCTTACGAACACGCCCGCCACCCCCATCCTCGGCGTCGGCACGGGCACGCCGGCGCTCTACCAGGTCGATAAGAGAAATCCCAACATCAACAATCAAGTCGACATCCAGATTCCGGGCCAAATCAACCTCTTCTCGCCCCCGGGCTGATCAGCCACGCGATCCGAGGTCCGGGCGTCATGGCGCGGCGTTGGGAAGCGTCTTGAGAGCCGCTTTGACCTCTTCCAACGTCCTGCGGTCGGGCGGACTCTTGGGATTGGCCGTCAGGGCGGATGTCAGCAAGCCTGCGGCTCGCTCCAGCCGCGGCCGGCCCGCGACTGCGTCTCCCTGGTGAACGTCCAGGAGACCGAGGCGGCCGACGGCGCGACCGAGCAGTGCGGAATACGCGGGACGCCCTGCGTCGATCTTCATCAACCCGTCGCTCGCCTCGAGGGCTCGTTCCAGGTCGGCTCGCGCGCCAGCGAGATCTTCGCGCTCCAGATGCTGGTCTGCTCGGGCGAACAGGGCCAGGGCGAGGTACTCGGGATAGACGACGATCTTGGGATACTGTCGGTACAAGGAGTCGATCCCATCGACCGCGGCGTCGGCGGCGGCCTTCGCCCCTTCCCCGTGCAGGGCGCGAGCCCGCTTCATGAGGGCCGCCGCCTTCAGGAAGCGGAGATTCTGGTCGGTGGGCGCCTTTTCGAGCAGGCCGTCCACCCGGCGCACCGTCTCGTCCAGGGCCGTGGCCGCCTCCGGCAGCTTGCCTCCCTCCAGGAGGGCCTCGCCGAGAGTGTCCTGGTACATGACCGCTTCCATGCGGTCGGTCGGCCCGGGCGAGTCGGAGTCTGCGAATTTCTGCATCGTCCGGGTCGCCAGGTCGGCGACGCGGGCGGCCTCGGCGTAGTCGCCCTCGCCCAATCGCCGATTCGCCAGGGTGTTCGCGACGCGCGCCTCGGTCCTTCGATAGTCGGGCGCGTCGGGGTATTGCGCGCGGAGGCCTGCCAGGACTTCCAGAGCCTCTCGTAGGAGGGGGTCGCCGTCCTCCGGCCGGCCCTCGGCCTGGAGCGCCGCAGCGAAGTCTTGCAGCGTCTCGGCCAGCAAATCGCGATACTTGCGATCGCCGGGCGAGTCGGCGAGCGCGTTGCGAAGCAGGCCGACGGCCCTCGCATAGGCCGCCGCGGTCGGCTGGCCGAGCAGCCTGAGGATCGTCGCCAGTTCGCGGCTCACCCGGGCTCCGAAGAACCGGACCTCCAGGTCTCGAGGATGTCGACGATCGAGGACGTCGAGCAGGGCCATCGCCTCGTCGGCGACCTTTCGCCTCAATTCGACCGCCTCCGGGACCGCGGGCATGGGCTTCGCGGCGATCGACAAGAGCATCCGATCGACGACCGTCAGGGACGCCCTCAGGTTCAGTTCCGCCTCCTCGCGCGCCGCGTCGGCGAGGTCGCGCTCCTTGCCGATCGCCGCGTTGGCCCGGCGGGCCTGGAGGTTCATCGCGGCGAGCCCGGCCAGGGCGCAGACCAGGAGCGTGGCGGCGGCGACGGCGGCCGTGCTGTGGCGGCGGAGCCAGCGACTGGATCGCACGCTCCAAGGCTCGGGATAGGCGACTGTCGGCTCGTCGTCGAGCCAGTGCTCGACGTCGCACGCCAGGTCGCCGGCCGAGGCGTAGCGGGCGGCCGGGTCGAACGCCATCGCCTTGAGGCAGACGGCCTCCAGCGCGGGAGGGACGTCGCGCCGGACGTCGCGGGGGCGGGGGAATTCGCCCTTCCGGACCTGGGCGAGGATGGAGGCGAAGTCGCCGGCCGCGACCGGCGCGCGTCCGGTCAGGACGGCGTAGAGCACCGCCCCGAGCGCGTAGACGTCGCTGGTCCGGCCCATCTGGCTGATGAGGCCGCGGGCCTGCTCGGGGCTCATGTAGGGGACCGTCCCCACGATCACGCCGTCCTGCGCCAGGGGCGAATCCTGGCCCGGGGGGAGATGCAGGGACGCTTCAGCGTCGCCCGGCTCGCCGTCCTTCCGGGGGATCGCGATCGCCAGGCCCCAGTCGACGACGAGGGTCTCGCCGAAGGGGCCGAGGAGCACGTGCTCGGGCTTCAGGTCGCGGTGCAGCACGCCGCGGCTGTGGGCGTAGGCCATCGCCTGGCAGGCGCTCACGAAATGGCGGAGCAGCCGGGGGAGCGTGGGGGGGGCTTCGCCCTCGGCGAGCGGACGGGCCTCGGCGTCGCCGTGGAGCTGTTTCAGCTTGTCCCGCAGGCTCGGCCCCTGGATGAACCGCATGGCGTAGAACGGCCGGCCGTCCTTCCGCCGGCCCATGCTGTAGACGGGGACGATGCCCGGATGCTCCAGGGCCCCGGTGATGATCCCTTCCAGCACGAACTGGCCGCGGCTGACGGGATGGTCGGCGAGCTTCTCCTGGATCTCCTTGAGGGCCACGTTCCGGTTCAGCTCCCGGTCCAGGGCGATGAACACCTTGCCGAGCTGCCCGGCGTCGTGGAGGCTCAGGATCTCGAACCGCGACGAGGACCAGCCCTCCCCGGGGCCGCCGGGGGGAGCCTCGCCATCGGGCCAGGGGCCGGCCTCGGCCTCGTCGCGGGCCGTCGTGGCCTCGGTGCCGAACTGGGTCGAGGCCGGGTCGAAGGTCAGGCTGGATTCGACGTCCGGATCCCCCATGCCCTCGACGGCCCGGAAGACCGGCGCGAGCGAGCCGAGGGCCGCCAGGCTCTTGTGGATGTCGTCGCCGTAACGCCGCCGGTGCTCGTCCGCCAGCGCCTCCAGCAGCGCGAGCTGCCGCTCTTCGAGCTTGCCCGCCCGGATGAGGACGGCCCCCAGGCGCCGCGTCTTGTCTTGCGCCCACGCCTGGATCGCCGCGATCAGGGTGTGATGGTCGATGAACCCGTTCTGGAGCGCGAGGATCCCGATCAGCAGGTTGTACGACGATCCGCCGGACGGCCCTTCCCCGGGGCCGGCGCCGGCGACCGGGGGCCCGCCCGGCGGGGCGACGGGAGGCGGCGGGGCCGCGGTGAGGTCGGCCGCGGTCGTCTGCTCGGCGAACGCCCCCTCGACGACCCCGCGCGAGCCCGGGAACCGCGAGAGGTACTCGTCGGGCGTCGGCGCCTCGCCCGCGGCGAGGCGGAGCGAGAGTTCCAACGGCAGGATCTTCTCCAGCAGCGGGTCGAAGTCGGGGCCGACGGCGGCCAGGCTGTCCTCGATCCGGGGGCCCTCGCCGCGGCGCCAGGCGGCTTCGAAACGTTCGCAGGCCTCGGCGATCCGCGTCATCTCGGACGGCGACGGCCCCTCCGTACCTTCGGGCGCATGGTCGTTCATCGGGCCGAGCCTTCCGGGCCGGGTTGCGGGGGTCCCTCGCGGCTCGCCGGACGTGCGCCCGGGATCACGACCGCGATTCGCGCGAATCCGCGCCGGATGATTCTAACATGCGCTTCCGGTGAGAAAACGCAAGAAAAGGCCGGCGGCCTAACCCTTCTTCTTGGGGACGACCAGGCCCATGGCCCGCATGAGCATTTGCAGGTCCTCCCACGCGTCCTTCTTGGCGGCGGGGTTGCGCAGCAGGTAGGCGGGGTGGTAGGTCGCGATCGTGGGGACGCCGAAGACGCGATGCCAGCGGCCGCGCAGCCGGCTCATGCTGAGGGCCGTGTTGAGCAGGGTCGAGGTCGAGATCCTCCCCAGCAGGCAGAGGTACTCGGGGCGGACGATCTCGATCTGGCGCTCGAGGTAGGGGAAGCAGTTCGACGCCTCGTGGGGGGCGGGGTCGCGGTTCTCGGGCGGCCGGCACTTGAGGATGTTGGCGATGTAGACGTCCTCGCGGCGCAGGCCCATGCCCTTGGTGATCATGTCGGTCAGGAGCTGGCCGGCCTTGCCCACGAAGGGGACGCCGCGACGGTCCTCCTCGGCGCCCGGGGCCTCGCCGATGAACATCAGGCGGGCGGTCGGCGAGCCGTCGGCGAACACGGTCTGGGTCCGCGTCGCCGCCAGCTCGGCGCACTTGACGCAGCCCGCGACCTCCTGGGCCAGCACCGCGAGCGCCGCGGCACGGTCCTCGGGGGCGAGGGCCGGCGTCTTGAACTCCACGACGCCGAACAGCGAGGCCGGCGCCGGCGGCTCGACGGCCCGGGGCTTCGGCTTCGCCGGGGTGGGCGTGGACGTCGCGGCGGCGATGGGGGTGGCGACCGGCGGCGGGGGCTCGGGTCGCTCGACGACCGGGGGCGGGATCGGCTCGGGCTCGACCTCCGGCCGGGGCCGGGCGACGGTCGCGGCGGCCGGCCGCGGGACGCGCGGGCGCTCGGGGGATTTCGGGATCGTCGCCGCCCCCGCGCGCGACAGCGACTCCAACCGTTGGCGGACCTCGCGGATCAGCAGGAGCCGCTCGGCGTCGTAGTCGAAATCCGTCGCCTCATCCATGTCCGACTCGGTCAAAGCGCCGCCCCCCCGTCATCCCCGCCGACGTCGAGCCCGAATGGTACGGCGGGGACGGCGATCGATCAAGTCAAGGCTGGGGCGCGCGGCGGCCCGGGTCGGGGCGGGGGTTGAAGGAGCGGGCGACCCAGTTCCGCCACCGGGGGACGTCGTATTCGAAGTCCTGACCGGTGAGCCGGTTCAGGGCCGCGCGGACCTCGACGTTCTGGGAGGTGAAGGTCACGAGGCCCGGCTGCGGTCCGCGATCCGCGCCGACGCCGGCGCCGGCGTTGTAGCCGAAGCCGCCGAGGGTGCCGGGGTTGCCCATGCCGTCGCCGACGCTGAGCGGCGCGCCGTCGTTGTACGGGTCGAGGCCGATGGTGTTGGGGACGACGAACGCCCCATACGCCACCGCGCCCGGGCCGACCACCGGCCCCGTCATGTAGGCCGCCGAGCTGCCGTTGTAGGCGATCAGGGGCGGATTGCCGGTCCCGGGGTAAGCCCCGCCGCCCCCGTTCGTGGGGAAGAGGACCACCCGCTCCTCGGACGTGACGAGCACGTCGAGCAGCCTGGGGACGGACGAGAAGACGTCGAGGTTCCCCAGGGCCCAGGCGGCGCGGTTGATCACGCGGACGTCGGACGAGCGGAGGGCCCGCACCAGCCGCGAGGGCACGATCGGCTCGTCGCGACTCCGGAGCCGGTCCAGGACGACGGCCCGC
This sequence comes from Paludisphaera mucosa, assembly GCF_029589435.1. Taxonomy (NCBI): domain Bacteria; kingdom Pseudomonadati; phylum Planctomycetota; class Planctomycetia; order Isosphaerales; family Isosphaeraceae; genus Paludisphaera; species Paludisphaera mucosa. The sequence goes on from NZ_JARRAG010000002.1 coordinate 2,014,203, forward strand.
ACCGGGTCTTCGGCCTCGCGCAGGATCATGTCGACCAGGGCCCGCGCGGCGGGCTCGCCGGGGATCTCGGCGAGGGTCTGGGCCAGCAGGATGCGGAGGTCGGCGTCCTGATCGCCCAGAACCTTGACCAGCGGGCCGACGGCCTCCGGGTCGCGGAGCTGCAGGAGCTGGTCCTCGGCGTCGCGGCGGCGGTCGGGCGCCTCGGCGCGGACGCCCTGGACGAGCACCTTGATCCGCCGCACCCACGAGGCGAATCCGGCCGTGTTCTGGGCCTGCTCGTCGTCCTTCGCCTTCTCGTCCTCCATGACCCACTTGCCCTTGTGCAGGACCATGCCCCGCGCCCGGCGCTGCTCGTCGGGCGTGAGCCACCGGCCGTCGTGCTCGACGTGCCCGAGCTTGAGGTGGGCGTCGGCGAAATTCGGGTCGCGTTTCAGGGCGGCTTCGAAGTGGACCTCGGCCAGGTCGGGCAGCTCGTGGGCCTTGCACCAGGCACCGAGGTCGAACTCGGCCTGCGCCGTCGCCGCGAGCTTCTCGCGCATCGTCGCGTACTCGTCCAGCGGGCCGGGCTTCGCGAGGACCTCCAAAATCTGGTCCTTCCGCAGCGTCAGCGGCGTCTTCCCCTTGGGGAGCACCACGATCACGCGCCCGTCCTTCTTGGCCGCGGCGTCGGCGACGACCTTCCCCTGCACCGACCCGCCGCCCTTGAGGACGATCAGATCAGCTCGGGCCGAGGCGACCAGGGCCGACAGGACGACCCACAGACCGACGCCCAGCGTTCCGCGACCCACGGCAGCCTCGCTTTCGTTTGGGACCGTCCGAACCGCGTCTCATGATCATTATGAGGCCGACCGCACGCCCCGACAACCGTGGATCCGGGCGACGCAGGCATGCCGGCCACGCTTGCGCGTCACACGGGGGAAGCTGCGTCGAGCGGGAGGGCGGGCGGGCCTCCGGGCCATCCGCGCGTTGCGGCGGCCTCGCCAGATCGACTACAATCCGGGGCCTGCGAGAGGCGATCCGGCCCACCTGGTCCCGAGGGCGTGACATGACCGCGGATCGACGGAAGGGCGCCGCCTGGGCGGTGATCGCGCTGGGGCTTTTCGCGTCGATCGCCCGGGGCGACGACGGCTTCGAGACCGAGATCCGGCCCCTGCTGGTCGAGCATTGCCAGGCCTGCCACGGGCCCGAGAAGCAGAAGGGCGGCCTTCGCCTCGACGCCCGCCCTGCGCTCGTCGAGGGGGGCGATACGGGCCCGGCGATGGTGCCCGGCGACCCCGCGAAGAGCCTGATCCTGGCGGCCGTCCGGCAGACGGGCGACCTCAAGATGCCCCCCAAGGGGAAGCTCCCGCCCGAGAAGGTCGCCGCCCTGGAGCGATGGATCGCCGCGGGCGCGCCCTGGACCGAGTCCGCGGCCCCCGCCGTGACGACCCGCCAAGAGGCCTGGTCGCGGCACTGGGCCTTCCGGCCGGTGGTCGATCCGCCGGTCCCGACGCCCGCGGACCCCGCCTGGCTCCGCACGCCGGTCGACGCCTTCGTGAGGGCCCGGCTCGACGCGGCCGGATTGCCCCCCTCGCCCGAGGCCGACCGTCGCACGCTGATCCGCCGCCTCAGCTACGACCTGACCGGCCTGCCGCCGACGATGGATGAGGTGAACGCCTTCGCAGCCGACCCCGATCCGGACGCCTACGCGAAGCTCGTCGACAAGCTGCTGGCCTCGAAACGCTACGGCGAGCAGTGGGGGCGGCTCTGGCTCGACGTCGCCCGCTACTCCGACACCAAGGGCTACGTCTACGCCCGCGAGGAGCGGTTCCTCGTCCAGGCGCCGTCGTATCGCGACTGGGTCGTGCGGGCGTTCAACGACGACATGCCGTACGACCGCTTCCTCGTCCGCCAGCTCGCCGCCGATCAGGCGACGCCCGACGATCCCGCCTCGCTCGCGGCGATGGGCTTCCTGACCATCGGCAGGAGGTTCCTGGGCGTGACGCGCGACGTCATCGACGACCGCATCGACGTCGTTTCGCGGGGGACGATGGGTTTGACCGTCGGCTGCGCGCGGTGCCACGACCACAAGTACGACCCGATCCCGACGGCCGACTACTACTCGCTCTACGGCGTGTTCCTGAACGGCGCCGAGCAGCTCAGGCGCGTCGGCGAGCCGGTCCTCGAAGGCCCGGCGCGCGAGGCGTTCGAGGCCGAGCTGCGGAAGCGTCAGGACGCGGTCCGCGACGGCATGGCCGCGGCCCGCGAGGCCGCGGCGGCGCGGGTGCGGGGCAAGGTGGTCGAGTACCTGTTCGCCCAGCTCGACCTGGCGAAGGTCCCCCAGGAGGGCTTCGACATCGTGGTCGGCAAGGAGGACGTCGTGCCGGCGGCCGTGCGCCGCTGGACGACCTACCTGGAGAACCAGGCCAGGGTCGACGACCCGATCTTCCGCCCCTGGCGACGGCTCGCTACCATCCCCGAGGCCGACTTCGCCGCCGAGGCCCCGAAGGCCGTCGCCGAGCTGACGAAGCCGGGCGCGGCGGCCCTCAACGCGATCGTCGCGAAGGCGTTCACCCCTCCGCCGGCGACCGTGCGCGAGGCCGCCGAGCGCTACGGCAAGCTGTTCACCGAGATCGAGGAGCAGTGGCGCGCGGCCCTCGCGGCCTCGCCGGGGACGACCGCCCTTCCCGACGCCGACGCCGAGGCCTTGCGGCGGGTTTTGTACGCGGACGACTCGCCCTGCCGCGTCCCCGACGAGCCGATCGTCTCGACCGAGGGGTATTTCGACACCGACACGATCAACGCGATGTGGAAGCTTCAAGGGGACGTCGAGCGCTGGCTCTTGCAGCCGACGGCCCCCCCTTTCGCCGTCGCCGTGGTCGACCGCGCCGAGCTTTGCGAGCCCCGGATCTTCCGCCGCGGCAACCCGGCGACCCTCGGCGACACGGTCCCGCGGCGGTTCCTCAAGCTGATCGGCCCCGACCCGTCGCCGTTCGCGAAGGGGAGCGGCCGGCTCGAACTCGCGCAGGCGATCGTCGACCCGTCGAACCCCCTGACGGCCCGCGTGTGGGTGAATCGGATCTGGGCGCGGCACTTCGGCGCCGGCCTGGTCCGCACCCCCAGCGACTTCGGCGTCCGCGCCGAGCCGCCCAGCCATCCCGAGCTGCTCGACTGGCTCGCGACCCGGCTCGTGCAGGGCGGCTGGAGCACGAAGGCGATCCACCGCCTGATCCTCCTCTCCTCGACCTACCGCCAGCGTTCCGGCGCGCCGGCCGACGCCGGGGTCCGCATGCGGGCCGAGCAGGCGGATCCCGAGAATCGCCAGCTCTGGCGGATGAACCCTCACCGGCTGACGTTCGAGGAGTTCCGCGACACCCTGCTGACCGCCTCGGGCGAGCTGGACGACCGCATGGGGGGCCGGGCCGCGGCGCTCTTCGACGGCGCCCCGAACACGCGCCGGACGCTCTACGGCCTGATCGACCGCCAGTACCTGCCGGGGGTCTTTCGGACGTTCGACTTCGCCAATCCGGACCTGCACACGCCGGCCCGCAGCGAGACGACCGTGCCCCAGCAGGCCCTCTTCGCGCTCAACCACCCGTTCGTCGCCGACCGCGCCCGGGCGATCGCCGCGAGGCTGCCCAAGGACGACCCCGCGGCCGGCGTCCGCCGCCTGTTCGAGGCCGTCTACCAGCGCGGGCCGACCGCCGCGCAGGCCGAAGCGGCCGTCGCCTTCGTGCGCTCGGCGACCACCGAGGCCGAGGCCCCGCCGGCTCCCGAGACGCTCGCCTGGAGCTACGGCTACGGCCCCGTCGACGCGACTTCGGGCCCGGCCCCGAAGTCGTTCACCCCCCTGCCCCACTACGACGGCAAGGGGTGGGGCGGCGGCCCGACCTGGCCCGACCCCAAGCTCGGCTGGGCGCGGATCACGGGCGAAGGGGGCCATCCCGGCAACGACCTCGCCCACGCGACGTACCGCCGCTGGACGTCGCCCATCCGGGGCGAGGTCGCCGTGGCCTCGACCCTGATCCACGAGGAGGCGAGCGGCGACGGCATACGCGGCTGGCTCGTCCACGGCAGGAAGGGGGTGTTGAAGTCGGCACTCGTCCACAACCGCCGCGAGGACTTCTCCGCGCCGTCGGTCGAGGTCGAGCCCGGCGACACGCTCGACTTCGTCGTCGACGTCCGCGAGGTCCTGAACAACGACCAGCATCTGTGGGCGCCGGCCGTCCGCGTGCTGCGGGCCGACCCCCCGTCGCCGTCGACCGCCTGGGACGCCCGTCGCGACTTCGCCGGGCCCTCGCCCCGCAAGCTCGCCCCCTGGGAGCAGCTCGCGCAGGTCCTGCTGATGTCGAACGAGTTCGATTTCGTCGATTGAATGAGGCGGAGGTCCGGACGATGCTTGACGATCCTCGCGACGCGCCGACGATCAGCCGACGGGCCCTGCTCCAGCGTTCGGCGCTCGGGCTGGGGGCTCTCGGCCTGGGCGGCCTGCTGACCGACGACGGTGCCCGCGCCGGCGAGGCCTCGCCGGGCGGGTTCCTGGCGTCGAAGGCCCCGCACTTCCCGGCGAAGGCCAGGCGGGTGATCCACTTCTTCCTCAACGGCGGCCCCAGCCAGGTCGACACCTTCGACCCCAAGCCGGCCCTCGCGAAGTACGCCGGCCGGCCGGTGCCGATCAACCTGACGACCGAGCGCAAGACCGGCGCGGCGTTCCCGTCCCCCTTCAAGTTCCGCCGCTACGGCGAGAGCGGCATCGAGGTCTCCGAGCTGTTCGCCCGGACGGCCCAGCACATCGACGACGTCGCGGTGATCCGCTCGATGGTCGCGCAGGTGCCGAACCACGAGCCGTCGCTCATGCTGATGAACTGCGGCGACTCGGTCTTGCCCCGCCCGAGCGTCGGCGCGTGGGTTTTGTACGGGCTGGGGACGGAGAATCAGAACCTCCCCGGCTTCGTCGCCATGTGCCCCAACGGCTTCCCGATCAAGGACGCCGAGAACTGGAGTTCGGGCTTCCTCCCCGGCGTCTACCAGGGGACGTTCGTCGACCCCCGCTTCCAGGACGTCGACAAGCTCATCGAGAACATCCGCAGCCCCCACGCCTCGCGCGCCGCCCAGCGCCGGCAGCTCGACCTGATGCGGGCGCTCGACGAGGAGCACCGCCGCGAGCGGCCCGACGCCCGGCTCGACGCCCGCATCCAGTCGTTCGAGACCGCCTTCCGCATGCAGATGGAGGCCGCCGACGCCTTCGACGTCGGCCGCGAGCCGCAGGTCGTGCGCGACCTCTACGGCGACACCGTCCACGGCCGCCAGACGCTCATCGCCCGCCGCCTTTTGGAGCGCGGGGTCCGCTACGTCCAGCTCTGGCATGGCGCGGGCCAGCCCTGGGACGACCACTCCAACCTCGAGGCCAACCATCGCAGCCACGCCCGCGACATCGACGGCCCCATCGCCGCCCTGATCACCGACCTCAAGCAGCGCGGGATGTTCGAGGACACCCTGGTCGTCTGGGGCGGCGAGTTCGGCCGCACCCCGACCGTCGAGCTGGACGCCGGCGGCAAGGCCCAGCTCGGCCGCGACCACAACCACTACGGTTTCACCGTCTGGATGGCCGGCGGCGGGATCAAGGGGGGCACCATCCACGGCGCGACCGACGAGTTCGGCTTCAAGGCCGTCGAGGACCCCGTGAGCGTCCACGACCTGCACGCCACGATCCTGCATCTGCTCGGCTTCGACCACGAGCGCCTGACCTACCGCTACGCCGGCCGCGACTTCCGCCTGACCGACGTCCACGGCCAGGTCGTCCGCTCGGTCGTGGCGTAGTCCCCCCGCGGGAAGCCGTTACATGGGTTTTCGACGCAGCAAGGCCGACGCGCTCCAGTCGCGAGCCTGGCAGGATTTCCTCCAGGCCCACGCCGCACTCCTGCAGGGGTCCGGCGTCCCGATCACGATCTACGAGTCTCGAGATCGATTCGACCAACTCCTGATGCACGGCTGCGTCGATTCATCCCTCGATCCAGGTCGCTTCTCGGTGGGAGCGCTCACCCAAATCCAGCGGCGGAAGTCGGCTGAGGCCGTCTCGCTCTATCTCCGCGCCGGTTTCCCCAACCCCGGGATCTCGATGGGTCCCTTGTTGGTGGAAGAACTGAGGCGGGCTGGGGTCGAGTCCTGAGGGCCCGTCGCGCCGAGATTCCAAGGACGATTGATATGACGATACCCCAGTCCGTTTCCGAGCATCGCGCCGAGGCGCTCACGACACTGAACCTGGCGGTCCTGACCGTGTCCGACACGCGGACGATCGCCAACGACGCGTCGGGGGCCCTGATCGTCGAGCTGGCCGAGGTCGCCGGCCACCGCGTCGTGGTCCGGTCGATCGTCCCCGACGACCCCGACGCCCTCCGCGCGTTCTTCGAGGCCCACGCGCGGCCGAAGCCCGGCGAGCCCGACGTCCACGCCGTCCTCGTCACCGGCGGGACCGGCGTCAGCCCCCGCGATCAGACGTACGAGACGGTCTCGGCCCTCTTGACGAAGCCCCTGCCCGGCTACGGCGAGCTGTTCCGAATGCTCAGCTACGCCCAGGTCGGCCCCGCCTGCATGCTCAGCCGCGCCGTCGGCGGCCTCATGGGCGCGATCGCCGTCCTCGTCATGCCCGGATCCCGCGCGGCCGTCGAGCTGGCGATGACCAAGATCATCCTCCCGGAACTCCCGCACCTCGTCCGCGAGGCGCGGAAGAAATAAGGGCCTGCCCGATCGTCGCGTTAAGGTCGGGGCTTCGAGAGGCCGCCGGCCCGTCGCGACCAGGCGTAGAGGGCGACGGCCGTCGCGGTGGCGGCGTTGAGCGATTCGACGCCGGTCGCGATCGGGATTCGTCGCCGCGGGCCCTGGCGCAGGTGCTCGGGGAGGCCGGGGCCCTCGACGCCGACGACCAGGCCGAAGGTCTCCGGGAAGGGCTCGCCGTCCAGCTCTTCGCCCGTCGCGTCGAGGGCGATCAGGGGATGCGCCCGCGAATCCAGGTCGCGGATCGAGGGGCCCGCCAGCAGCTCCGTCTGGAACAGGGCCGGGCCCGCGGCGCGGCTGCTGCGGGGGTGGAAGGGGTGGGCGGCCTCCTGGAGCAGCACGACGCGCGGGACGCCGAACGCCGCAGCCGAGCGGATCACCGCGCCCACGTTCTCCGGATCCTGGAAAGGGACGAACAGCGTGCAGCCCTTCGGCCAGGGGGCGGCGTCCGACCACGTCGCCGTCGCGGGCGCCTCGACGAGCAAGAGGGGCGCGTGCGTCCCGGCCACGTCGATCGCCTTGAAGAGCGGGGTCGACAGCCGATGCCAGGTCCACGAGGCGTCGGCCGGGGGCGGCCCCTCGGCGTCGGTGATCCAGCCGACCACGCGATCGGGGAACCGCTCGGCGACCTCGGCCGTGATCCTCGGCCCGGCCAGGATCGCCAGGCCGTTCTTGCGCACGCCCCGCCCCGTCAGCAGGTCGGAGAGCTGGCGGAACGTGGCGTTCGACTCGCTCGTGATCTCGCGGACGGTCCCCTCGAAGGCCCGCACGGCGCGCGCCTGGGCGTCCCGGGCCGAGAGCGGCGGGTCGACGTCCGTCCGCTCGTAGACGACGAGGCGACGGTCGTGGGTGGTGCCGGGGATCGTATAGGCGTGGTCGGCCTGGAGCCGGAACTGCGCGGGCCAGTCGCGCTCGGCCTCGGCCATCTCGGGATCGCAGCCGGGGCCCTTCATGAAGATCATCCGGCCCCCGGGCTCGATGCAGCTCGCGACGCGTTCGAAGGTCTCCGGGATCGAGGCCACCGCGCGGGTGATGATCCCCTGCACCTGCCCCGGGTAATCGGGCCCGAGCTTGTGGGCGTAGACCTCGACGTCCTGAAGGTTGAGCCGCTCACAGACCTGCGTCAGGAACTCGGCGCGGGCCGATCGGGGCTCGCAGAGGATCATGCGGACTTCGGGCCGGGCGATCTTGAGCGGGATGCCGGGCAGCCCCGGCCCCGTCCCCATGTCGATCAAGGGCGAGGGGAGGTCGACGAGCTCCAGCACCAGCAGGCTGTCGACGTAGTGCTTGAGGACCATGTTCTCGAAGTTGTGGATCCGCGTCATGTTCAGCGACGCGTTCGCGGCGCGGAGCATCTGGTGGTACGTCCAGAGAGCGTCGAGCTGCTCCGACGACAGGTCCACGCCGCAATCGCGCAAGAGCGCTTCCAGACCGTCTCGCCCAGGTCTCAACGACGCCTCCCGACAGGCTCGAACCGCAAGGATGCCCGACTCAACGCGGGCGGGGAATCATCTTACTCGCCGAGCGGGGCCGGCGACGACGCCAAGAGCCCGCGAAACGTCCGAGGAGCTTCTCGCCTCGTCCGGGGTCGACAATAGGACGACTGTCGATCCCCCATCACGAGGATGCCCGAGTGACCACCGGAGACGCCCCAAGGGCTCGCATGCCCGTCGTGTTCATCCCCCACGGCGGCGGCCCCTGTTTCTTCATGGACTGGACGATGGGCCCGCACGACTCGTGGGACCGCCTGGCCGCCTGGCTGAGGAGCCTGCCGGACCTCGTCGGCGTCCGCCCGCGCGCGATCCTGATCGTCTCCGGCCACTGGGAGACGCCCGGCTTCCGCGTGAGTTCGGGTCCGCGTCCGGAACTCATCTTCGACTATTCCGGCTTCCCGCCCCATACCTACGAGCTGACCTACCCGGCCCCCGGCGACCCGGCCCTGGCCGCGCGGGTGGCGGGGCTCCTCGAAGCGGCCGGCCTGACGGCGGCCGTCGACCCGGAGCGGGGGTTCGACCACGGCGTCTTCGTGCCGCTCAAGGTGGCGTACCCGGACGCCGACCTCCCGGTCGTCGCCCTGTCCCTCGACCGCTCGCTCGACCCCGACCTGCACGCCAGGGCCGGCGCGGCGCTCGCCCCCTTGCGCGACGAGGGGGTGTTGATCCTGGGCAGCGGCATGAGCTTCCACAACCTCAGGGCGTTCTTCGGCGGTGACGGGGCCGAGGAATCCGATCGTTTCGACGCCTGGCTTTCGGACGCCGTCGCGGCCCACTCGGCCGACGAGCGGCGGCGACGTCTCGACGGCTGGGCCTCGGCCCCCGGCGGCCGGTTCGCCCACCCTCGCGAGGAGCACCTGATCCCCCTCATGGTCGCCGCCGGCGCCGCGGGCGAGGATCTCGGCCGCAAGGCGTTCTGCGACCGGATCATGGGGCGCCTCTGCTCGGCCTACATCTTCGGAGATCGCGCGGGGCGGCGGTCGGCTGACGTCGAGAGTCGGGAGGGCTAGAATTCCGGTGGTGGAGTCACCAGGCATCGTCGCGGTCCTCGTAGCGGGAACCTGTCATGAAGCATCCGAACGTCGGCCGGACGGCCGCGTCGTCGCCGAAATTCCTGCGACGCCTGGTTTTGGGGGCCATCCTCCTCTTCGGCTTCGCCTCGATCTTCTACCAGTTCGTGCCGAATTTCACGCCGGTCCCATACAGCCCCTGGTTCCTCGACCGGGTCGAGGAAGGCGTCGTCTCGACTCTCGAGTTGGCCGGCGACGGGATCAGCGCCGTTGGGATTCTCAGCGAGCCGAGGGAATACCGGCCTACATCGAAGGACATGCCACCGGCCTTCGTCACGAGGTATTCCGTCGTCTTCCCCACCCAGGCCGCCGTCCAGCCCGTAGTGGACCGGCTCCTGGCCGGGTCCGAGGAAGCCGGTGCTCGCGTCGTGATCGTGCGGCGTCCGGCACCGCCCCGGGCCGTGCCGGCGTTGCTTTTCTGTTTCGCCGTCCCGACGTCCTTCGTGCTCGGTGCATGGTACGGGATGACCCGGCTGCGACGTCCGCAGGCGACGCCCCCGACGGAATCGACGGAGGGACCCTCCGGCCCCCCTACCCCCTGACCTTTCGTCCGATCTTCGCTACAATTCCAGGGATCGCCCTTCGGCCGCCGCGCCGGCGCCGACGGGCCGGGACTCGGCGATCCCCGCGAGCTTGGCACGCGCCCCCTGGATCGAAACGATCGAAACACGCGCCGCTTCGATTGCCATCATAGAGTGAGACCGCATGGAGAACCGACCGCAGCAGCAAGAGCCCCCTCGCCGGCCGTCGACCCCGCCCGTGCGGAAGCCGAACGGCGCCGGCGGGCCGCCGACGCCCCCGTGGCTCTGGGTGATCCTCCTGGTGGGATTCGCCTTCATCTTCTGGCAGTTCGTCCCCAAGCCCGAGACGCCCGTCGTGTACAACCCCTGGTTCCTCGACCAGGTCGATCACGACAACGTCAAGAGCGTCTCGCTGATGGGGACCGAGGTCCGCGGCGAGCTTCGCGAGGCCAAGCCCTACGAGCCTTCGCCGACCTCGCGGGCGACGGTAGAAGTCCGGAAGTTCCTCACCTACTTCCCGTCCGAAGACGCCATCCAGCCGGTGATCGAGAAGCTCCGCAAGGGGGGGAAGACGCCCGAGGACCGCGTCCGGATCGAGCCCAGCCCGGCCAACCAGGCCAGCGGCGTCGTCTGGCTGATGCTGCTGTTGCCCACCTTCCTGATCCTCGGCTTCATCTACCTGATGATGCGCCGGGCGCGCGACCAGTTCGACGGCGGCATCCTCGGCAGCTTCGTCAAGAGCCCCGCCAAGCGGCACGACAAGTCCAAGCAGCGGACGACCTTCGAAGAGGTCGCCGGCCTGGAGAACGCCAAGGCCGAGCTGCAGGAGATCGTCGAGTTCCTCAAGAACCCGGAGAAGTTCCAGCGCCTGGGAGGCCGGATCCCCAAGGGCGTGCTGCTGGTCGGCCCGCCGGGCACGGGCAAGACCCTGCTCGGCCGCGCGGTGGCCGGCGAGGCGGGCGTGCCGTTCTACTCGATCTCGGGGTCCGAGTTCATCCAGATGTTCGTCGGCGTCGGCGCCAGCCGGGTCCGCGACATGTTCAAGACCGCCAAGGAGAACAGCCCCTGCATCCTGTTCATCGACGAGATCGACGCCGTCGGCCGGGTCCGCGGCGCGGGTCTGGGCGGCGGCCATGACGAGCGCGAGCAGACCCTCAACCAGATCCTGACCGAGATGGACGGCTTCTCGCCCAGCGAGAGCGTCATCGTCCTGGCCGCGACCAACCGGCCCGACGTGCTCGACCCCGCCCTGCTCCGCCCCGGCCGGTTCGACCGCCACGTCACGGTCGACCTGCCGACGAAGAAGGGCCGGCTGGAGATCCTCAAGGTCCACGCCCGCAACGTCCCCCTGGCGGCCGACGTCGACCTCGACCGGATCGCGCGGAACACCGTCGGCATGAGCGGCGCCGACCTGGCCAACCTCGTCAACGAGGCCGCCCTGCTCGCCACCCGCGAGGACAAGGCGGCCGTCGACGACCGCGACCTGGAGGCCGCGCTCGACAAGGTCATCCTCGGCGCCAAGCGTGAGGAGGTCATCACCGACCGCGACAAGCGGGCCACCGCGTATCACGAGGTCGGCCACGCCCTCGTCGGCTGGCTCACCCCCCGGTCCGACCCGGTGCACAAGGTCACGATCATCCCCCGCGGCCGCTCGCTGGGCGTCACCCAGTTCCTCCCCGAGGAGGACCGGGTCAGCTACAACGAGAGCCAGATCAAGGCCCGGATCTACACCATGATGGGCGGCCGGGCCGCCGAGCGGCTGATCTACGACGACCTCAGCACGGGCGCGGCGCAGGACCTCGACCAGGCCACCCGGCTGGTCCGCAAGATGGTCACCCAGTGGGGCATGAGCGACCGCGTCGGCCCGGTCTCGTTCCGGTCCAGTTCGGAGCACCCGTTCCTGGGCCGCGAGATGTCCGAGCCCCGCGACCACTCCGAGCACATGCAGCAGATCATCGACGAGGAGGTCGGCCGCATCCTCCGCGAGGCCGAGGAGCACGCCTTCCGGCTGCTCGAAGAGCACCGCGAGGAACTCGAGAAGGTCACCGAGGCCCTGATCGAGAAGGAAGTCCTCACCGAGTCCGAGATCAGCCAGCTCATCGGCAAGCGCTCCGGCCACGTCGAGCCCGAGGCGGCCAAGGCCCCCCAAGGCGACGAGGTGGTGGCGTCGCTCGACAATCCGAGCTAAAACGGTAGCCTGCGACGTCGAACGGCCTTCCCCCCTCGCGGGGGAAGGTGGCCCGCCAGGGCCGGATGAGGGGGAGGACGAGCAGGCGAGCCGTCGGAGCGCAGGCGCGGCCTGATCCGTCCTCCGCCCCGGGGGAAGGGTCCGCAGGGGCGGCCGTGCGCGTGCCGCCGACGCCGTCTCCGCCCTGGTGGTCCCCCTCGTCCGGCCTCCGGCCACCTTCTCCCACAAGGGGAGAAGGACGCTCGTCGTCAGATCGCCGGCACCCCCGCCCGGCCACTTGAATTTCTCAGGCTCATTCCTCAGGGACCTCCAGCCGTGTCCACGCCGTCCTCTCCCTCCGCCTCGTCGCGCCCGCCCGTCGTCTCGGCGGGGATGGTCCTGGTCGATCACCTGACGCCTCCGATCCCCCGCCTGCCGAAGGCCGGCGAGCTGATCGCCGTGGACCAGCTCTACCTGAACATCGGCGGCGGCGCGGCGAACACCAGCATGGCGCTCGCCCGGCTGGGCGTGCCGGTCTCGGTCTCGGCCCGGATCGGCGACGACGCCTTCGGGCGTTTCATCGTCGAGTCGCTCGAATCGGGCGGCGTCGGCACGAGCGAAATCACCGTCGACCGCGAGCGCGAGACCAGCCAGACGCTCATCGTGAACGTCCAAAACGAGGACCGGCGGTTCATCCACACCCTGGGCGCGAACCGGGGCTACGTCGCCGCCGACATGGACGCGGCGATCGCCGTCACGCCCAAGGTCCTGCACATCGGCTACTTCCTGATCCTCCCCCAGCTCGACGGCGACGGCCTGGCGGAGCGGTTCGCCCGCGTCCAGAAGGCCGGGGGCTACACGATCCTCGACGTCGTCACGCCCGGCGAGGGGGACTACGTCGAGCCGCTCCGCAAGGTGCTCCCCTACACCGACGTCTTCGTCCCCAACACCGACGAGGCGGCCCTGATCCTGGGCGAGCACGACCCGCTCCGCCAGGCCCGCGCCTTCCGCGCGATGGGCGCGCGCCGGGTCGTCGTGACGATGGGCGACCGCGGCCTGATCTCGCTCTCGAACGAGAACGAGGTCGGCATGGGCGCGTTCCCGGTGACCTTCCGCGACGGCACCGGCGGCGGCGACGCCTTCAACGCCGGCTACATCGTCGGCCTGCTCGAAGGCAAGTCCGAGATCGACTGCCTCACCCTCGCCAGCGCCGTCGGCGCGAGCTGCGTCCGCGAGGTCGGCACGACCGCCGGCGTCTTCCGCCGCCACGAGGCCGACGAATTCCTCGCCCGCCACGCGATCCCCATCGAACGGATCGTCGTAAGCTGACCCGGTCGCCCGGAGGGGCCGATCGATCGAAATCGGCGAAGATCCGACGTTTCCATGTGCGGAAACGGATCCATCCTCAACCTGTGGGCCTGCGCCTTTCGCGGCCCGCTCGTCCCCCTGTCGATGCGAAGACGATCGAGACCCAGCCGCGGACGCCGAAAATTCTCACACCGTTTTCGACCAACGAACCCGATTCCTGGACCGGATTTTGATGCGGAATCGATTATGAGATAAGGGTTTGCGTCATCCGGGCGGATTTCGGGCGGAAGCGGACGAACCCAGATCGAAGCCGAAGCGAAGCCGCCTATCTAGATGTCGACGATGATCTCGGCGAACCAGCCGTCCGCCTCGCGGCGCACGACGAGGCCGTGGTAGGTGGCGGCCTTCACCTCGTGGTCCAGTTCGTGGCGGTCGGGGTCGATCGGTTCGCCGGCGATCACGCCGGTCAGCGAGCGGCCGTCGGCGGCGACGGCGACGTCGAAGCGGGCGTAGAGGGCGTGGCGGGTCTCGACCCGGAAGATCAGCTCGTTGAGCCAGTCGAGCAGCAGGTGCTCGGGCGAGTCGGACGCCAGCGCGACGGCTTCCTCCTCGCGGGGCTCGATCGTCGAGCGGTCGGCCGTGACGACGTCGAACAGCCCCTCGGCGGCCGTGCGGAAGAGGTCGGACAGGTCGTCCGCCCAAATCCGCAGCCCCAGGTCGGCCGTATGATCGAAGACTTCCACGCGCCCCACGACGATCCTCCCCTCGACGGAGCCGGCCGCCCCGATTACAAACGATCGCCCGGCCCGAAGCCCGCGCCGGGGCCGAACCCCCCCTGGAGCCATCTCGCGATGCTGGAACCCGGAACGCCCGCGCCCGACTTCACCTTACCCGATCAGGACGGCAAGGAGACGACCCTCGCGAGGCTCAAAGGTTCGCCCGTCGTCCTCTACTTCTACCCCAAGGACGACACCTCGGGCTGCACCAAGCAGGCCTGCGGGTTCCGCGACGGCTTCCCCGCGTTCGAGGCCGCCGGGGCGACGGTGCTGGGGGTCAGCCCGGACTCCTCGGCTTCGCACGCCAAGTTCGTCGCCAAGTACGACCTTCCCTTCACCCTCCTGGCCGACGTCGAGAAGGTCGTCTGCGCGGCGTACGGCGTCTGGAAGGAGAAGAGCATGTACGGCCGCAAGTACATGGGCGTGGAGCGGACGACCTACGTCCTCGACCGCGACGGCAAGATCGCGCGGGTGTTCCCCAAGGTCAAGGTGCCCGGGCACGCCGAGGCCGTCCTGGAGGCCGTGCAGGAGCTGAAGTGAGTGTAGGGCGGAAGATCGGGGGCGGCTTGCTTGCTCGCCCCCTCGTCCGACCCTGGATCTCGCCCGGGTCAGGCGATCTCGCGTCGCGAGGCGTCCTCGGCGCGGGCCTGGGTCTGGGTGAAGGCTTCCAGCTCGTCGTGGCCGTTGCGGAGGTGCTGTTCGAGCTTCCGCAGGGCCTTGTACTTCTCGTCGCTGACCCGGTTCACGGCGATGCCGAGGTCCGAGCCGATCTCGGGGACGGACCAGCCGCGCATCCAGAGTTCGACGATCCGGTCCTGGCGGGGCGAGAGGACGGCGCGGCGGGCCGATTCGAGGATCTCGCCGAGTTCGAGGCGGTCGCGGTGCCGTTGGTCGGCGTCGGGCGCCGGCAGGGCCAGGGCGTCGATCGGCTGGTGTCGCTTGGTGCGTTGCACGCGCTTGCGGACCATGTCGATCGCCCGGACGAGTTCCCGCCGTTCGGGCGTGTCGTCGGAGAGGACCTGGGCGAGGTCGAGCTGCCCGTCGCGCGCCTTGGTGAGCAGGCGGCAGCAGACCTCCTGCGTGCAGTCGTCCCAGACGCGGGGGTCGAGCCGGGCGTTCCGCCAGCAGACCGTGCAGTAGCGCTGGATGTCGCGCACCAGGTCGGATTCGGAAGCCTGCGCGGTCAGGGCGGCGAGGCCGATGACCAGGGCCATGGCAGCCGGTCCGGCCTTGTAGGTGCGCGAGATCACGCTGGCCCCGTACTCGGCGGGCGAGAGCGGCTCGTTCGTCTTATCCGTCGGTTGGTCCTTCATAGTGGCTGACACTGCGCTTCGTGCTGGGGGTGCCGGGGTCGCCGTCGTTCATCATCTAGAGACGATTGTCCGGCCGATCCTCGCCGAAAATCAACCCGCTCCCGGTCGAATCCTGTCCAGGTTCTACCTAAGCCGGGATGGAATCGCAAGTTGAATTCCGTCCGCCCCGAGGCGCTCAACGAGCCTTGAGGATGCGACGGACCTCGGCGAACGTCCGGGAGTCGTCGATGCAGAAGTGGCCCGCGGCGACGACCATCTCCGACGCCACGCCGTCGAGGTGGGCGCTCGCGAAGGCGATCAGGCCGTCGTCGCCCCCGGGGCCGGGGGGGCCGTTCTTGATGGGGATGATCGAGTGCATGGAGACCGCCGAGGCGGGCCTGAGCGCGTTCAGCGCCGCCAGCATGGGGGAGTTCCAGCGCATCTCGTCGATGCTGGTGATCAGGCTGGCCCGGAACGAGTTCGTGAAGAAATCGGGGGGGTTCGCGGCGATCAGGCGGCGGTAGGCGTTCCGAAGCGGGTCGGGCTTGCGGACCAGCCGGCTGGCGACGTCGTGCAGGATCTCCTGATCGGCGGTCCCGCCTCGGTGGGGCGTGGCGATGAAGACCAACTTCTGGACCTCGGGACGGGCGCGGAAGACCAGCGTCTCGCGGACGAGGGCGACGTCCGCGGGCTCGCCCGCCAGCCGGTCGGGCTCCTGGGCGCTGACCAGCCGCCAGAAGCGGTCGCCGCTGTCGACGGTCAGCAGCTTCGCCAGGACGCCGCCCATGCTGTGGCCGACGACCACCATCCGGTCGAGCGCCCGGTCGGCCCGGTCGGGGTCGAGACGGCGCCGGACCTCGTCGAGGGCGAGCCGCATCCGGTAGGCGGAGTACGGCAGCGGATCGCCCGTGGCGTAGCCGAAGGTCCAGAACTGGTGTCCGGCGGCGATCTCGGGATCGGCTTCCAGCGCCCGGATCATCGGCTCCCACGTGCGCGGGCCGACCCAGAAGCCGTGGACGAATACGACCGGGACCTTCCCCGGCGTGTAGCGGGACGGGGTCGAGAGCCCGATCGGCTCGATGCGCAGCCGGCCCGCGGCCGGCGGCCGATCGACGTCCGGCCCCGCCGCGTCGTCCCCCCGCGCCGCGCCGGCGCCGAGGACGCTCGCCATCACGATCCAGATGCACCACCGCCGCCGGTTCATAGCGTCTTCCCTTCGAAGGACACTTCCAGGACGCCCTCGGTCGCCTGAAGCCTCATGGCCAGGGCCAGCAGGGCCAAGTCGGAGAGGCCGGCGACGGTCGCCTCGACGCGGTGGTCTCCGGGACGGCGGTCGCCGCCGATCCGGATCGCCTGCACCGGCACGCTGGCCTGGATGAAGGCCGAGTCGACCACGCGGGAGGCGGCGTCGCGGCTCTCGACGAGCAATGATAGCACCCGCATGCCGGGCCGGACCCCCACGCGGTCCTCGCACCATTTCATCGCCGTGAGCGTGGCGAGGATCACGGACCCCGCGAGGACCGCCGCGAGAATCATACCGCAGCCGGCCGCCAGGCCCACCGCGGCGACGGCCCAGATGCTCGCCGCCGTGGTCAATCCCAGCACGGCCTCGTTGCGTCGCAGGATCGTCCCCGCGCCCAGGAAGCCGATCCCGCTGACCACCAGCGAGGCGATCCGGGACGGATCGAGGACCACGTAGGTCGGCCGGAGCACGTCCTGGAAGCCGTGGGCCGAGACGATCGTGAACAGGGCCGAGCCCAGGCCGACGAGCATGTGCGTCCGCAGCCCGGCCGCCTGGTCCGCCCGGTGCCGCTCCAGCCCGATCACGCCCCCGAGCGCCGCGGCCGTCGTCAGCCGGATCAACAGGTCCCAGGTCGTCATCGTCGTCCTCCCCGCCCGGGCGGAGTCATAGGCCCGTCCGGCAGGCGCGGAAGAGCGGCCAGAGATACAGGCGGTCGGCCGGCTCGACGGGAGCCTCGCCGTCGGGGCGGGCCGCCATCCACGCATCCCACGCCGTCACGACGGCCTCCGGCGCGATCGCCGAGGCCGCCAGCGGCTTGCCGCGCCGGACCATCCAGACCAGGTGCCGGACGACGACCGAGGGATCCAGGCTGCGAATCGCCGCCGCGTCCTCGATCGTGAACCCGCGGTCCAGCAGCCGCCACGTCCATTCCTCGGTCGAGACGTGGTCGGAAGACGTCGCCGGTGCCGGCATCGCGGGCGTGGCCGGGCTCGGCGCCGCCGCGACGGGCGTCTTGGTCGCCGGCGGGGTCGTCGTCCGCGGCGGGCGTGGCGTGGGGAGCAGCGGGTCGGGCTCCGTGAACGGCTCGTCGATCGTCGGCGCGAAGTCGGGCTGGAGGCCGGCGATCGCCTCCAGCAGGGCGTCGCCGTAGCGTTCGATCCGCGCGCGGCCCAGGCCCTTGACCTCGCCGAGGGCCGCCGGGGTGGTCGGCCGCTGGCGGACCAGGGCTTCCATCGTCTGGTTGGTGAAGACGCAATAGGCCGGCTGCTTCGCCTCGCGCGCCCATTGCTGGCGGAGGGCCTTGAGCCGCTCCCAGAGAGGATCGCCGCAGAAGTCGGAGGCCGTCGCCGAATCGCCCGCGGCCGAGGAATCCGCGGACCGCGAGGCCGTCGCGGCCCGGGCCGAGGCCCGCGCCAGGCCGTGGACGGCGGCGAACTTGTGGGCGACCTCGCGGGGGAGCCGCAGGCTCAGGGCCGGGGCCTCGCGGTCGCGGAGCCAGGCCCAGCCGGCCTCGCTCAGCGAGACCACCGGCTTGAAGCCGTCGACCGATTGGCTCTCGATCAGGCCCGCCCCGCCCAGGGCGTCGATGAGGTCGGCGATCTCGCGATGGGTCAGGCCGCTATTGCGGAGGATGCCGTAGGTGCTCAGGGCCTGAAGGCCGCCGCGGGTCATCCGCTCGGAATCGGACCCGGCGAGCATCTGGGCGACGGACGTCTTGCCGAACCGCCCCTTCGCCCGCGCGACGCCCGACAGAACCTTCTGGATCGTCTCGCGGGCCGCGGGGGCGTCGACGAGGGTGGCGTCCACGCCGCCCGGCCCGTCGCCGTCGGACCGGCAGTTGTCGCATCCGCCGCAGTGCTCGGAGAGGTTGGCCCGCTCGCCGAAGTAGCTGAGGATCAACGACCTCCGGCAGATCGGGCTCATCGCGTACTGGGTCATCCGGTCGAGCTTCTCGTACTCGTGCCGCTTCCGGACCTCCAGCTTGCGGAAGTCGATCTCCAGGTCGCGCGCCTTGCGAGTACGGTCCACCACGCGGAGCGCGTTGCCCCGGAAGGGGGGGATGTAGTCGATCGGCAGCTCGGCGGTCAGGCCCTTGATCGCCCGGTTGAGGGCCGGGCGGTCGAGCCCCAGGGCGGCGGCCAGCTCGTCGGGGCGGAAGTAGCAGGGCTCGCCCACCCGGCCCCGCGCCATCGCCTCCAGGCCGGCGAGGACCGCCCGCTTCACCGGCGCCTGGGCGCTGATCCGCTCGACCAGGCTCCCCTCCAGCTCGTCGGCCTCCATGTTGAAGCGGACGATGGCCATGTTCTCGCGGGGCGAGAACTTCTCGATCGCCCCGGCGTCGTCGAGGATCTGGATCGAGGCCCCGACCCCCGACTCCTTGACGTCCACCCCCGACTGCTCCAGGATCTGGGCGTAGGTCAGCTCGATCGGGTCGTCGTCGAGGCTCCGCAGGTAGTCGTACACCTGGTGGACGGCCTGCCGGGGCGGGAACTCGTTCTCGATGAACATCTCCTGCAGCCTGCGGTCCCCGGCCGAGTACAGCAGGACGCAGACCGAGGGCCGGCCGTCGCGGCCGGCGCGGCCGGCCTCTTGATAGTAGGCCTCGATCGTGCCGGGCATGTTGAAGTGGATGACCGAGCGGATGTCGGACTTGTCGACCCCCATGCCGAAGGCGTTGGTGGCGACGACGACGTCGGCCTCGCCGTTCATGAAGTCGTCCTGGGCCTTGCTGCGGGCGTCGCGGTCCATGCCGGCGTGGTAGACGACGACCTCGCGACGCAACTCCTTGGCGACGTAGGCCGCCACGGCCTCGCAGCGGGCCCGGCTGGAGGCGTAGATGACGGCGGGGCCCGGGGCGCGTTCGAGGGTCCGGCTCAACTCCTGGAGTTTGGCCTCGTCGCGGCCGGTCTTGGCCACGACGTAGCGGAGGTTGGGCCGATCGAACCCCGTGACGAACAGGCGGGGGTCGTGGAGGCCCAGCTGCTCGGCGACGTCGCGCTGGACGACGTCGGTGGCGGTGGCCGTGAGCGCGATGCAGGGGGGCGAGCCGATCCGCCGACGGGCCTCGCCCAAACGTGCGTAGTCGGGCCGGAAGTCGTGGCCCCACTGGCTGATGCAGTGCGCCTCGTCGACCGCCATGAGGGCCGGCCGGACGCGCTGGATCATGGCCGTGAAGCGGCTGCTGCGGAACCGTTCGGGGGCGACGTAAACCAGGTCGTACAGGCCGGCCTCGATCTCGGCCATGCGCTGAGTTTGGAGCGCCGCGTCGATCGTGCTGTTGAGCAGGGTCGCGCGCACGCCGCGCTGGGTGAGGGCGTCGACCTGGTCCTTCATCAGGGCGATGAGCGGGCTGACGACGAGCGTCAGGCCGGGCGTCACCACGGCGGGGAGCTGGTAGCAAAGGCTCTTGCCGCCGCCCGTGGGCATGACGCAGAGGACGTCTCGGCCCCCCAGGACGGCCTCGATGACCTCGCGCTGGCCGGGACGGAAGTCCTGCAGGCCGAAGCGCCCGCGTAGCGCGTGCTCCAGATCGACCGGCTCGCCGACGAGACTCATGGACGCCGCCCCTCGATGACCGCGAGGGCGGTCCCCGACCCCCTCCGCCGCGCGAACCCGGCGGGCGTCGCCGCCCTCCATATCCCATTATAAGCAGCGGGCCGGCCGCCGCGTCAGCCCAGCCCGCCGGACGCCGTGCGGGGCCGGTCGGCAGGGATCCCTGAAATCAGAACCTCCGGGCTTTTTTATTTGACAAGCGCGTCCCGCGGCAGTAGATTCTGCGTTCGGGCCATCCGCTTCATCCTGGGGCGGCCGGACATCCGGCTTCGGCCATCCGCCGGGGCCGCTCGCCCGCCTTCCCCTAACCATCGCGGGAGGCCCGGCCTGCAAGGTGTCACCCGGCATTGCGACCTGCATCGACTCGGGCGCGGTTTTTGCTGAATATCCCGCGACCCTCCCATCGGAGCGACGGAGATGATCTCCCGAACCCGATCGACGTCATGTAGTCATCCCTCAATCGCCGTCCCATGGATCCGTGGCCATGCTCGTTGGGCTCGACAGACATCTTGAGAATGCGGCTGCGACGCAAGCCCTGCGTAAACGCCAGGCAAGGAGGTTGGCCCATGCGGCTTCTCGTATCAGGAACCGGTCGACGCCTCGCTGTTGTTGACCCGGCCCGCGGGAGGAGGCGGCTCCACCATGAGCCCCCTTCCAACCTCATCCCGCCATCCTTCGGCCCCGCCTGACCCCCTGGATCTCGATCCGTCAACCGTCCAGTCCGCCTCGTCCGTCCGGCCCGCCTGGATGCGTGATGCGAGACCATGATCCGCGTCTCGACGGCGCTGACGGGGGAGACTGGATCGTCATCGTCCACCGGCCGCCGGATTCGAAGGGCCGAGAACTCGCCGTCAGAGCGACGTCCCCCCCCAATCGACGGCTCTTTCTTTCAACCGAAATACTGGCTATTGAAGTCTTAGTGACGATGGGCAAAGACATGAACCCCACATCATCCTCCCGATCCGAGGCGTCGTCCGCCGGGTCGTATCACGATGGACTCGAGATCCTGGAAGCGCAGCTTTGGGATCGGGCCCGCCGGAACCTCCGCCTCCTCTATAACGGTGGTCGCATCGCGCCGGCGGCCTCGCAGAACCCGAACGCCTACGTCGGACAGCTCGCGGTGGTCACCCCGAAGATCTGAGTCGTTTCGCCAGCCTTCTTGAGACCTACAGCGTCTCGCTCACGGATGGATTCCTCCTCTCCCTTGCTTGGCCGGATCCGCAGCCCGAATAAACTGCATGCGTGCAAGACGGTCGCTCGTCTCTCACCTCATCAAGACGACGTCGTCCTGGGCCTCATAAATCAGAGAATTACCCCGCTTGCCGACCGTCTCGACGGCCCCCGCCAGCCGGAGGCAGTAAGCCACTCGCTGTGCGAATGGCAGCGACCTGCCTAATTTTCGCGCAAGGTCGGCGGTCGTGAACGGCTCTGTCGTCGGAAATCCGAGCGGCAGGAGATTCCAGAGGTCGGCCGCCAGGACGATCGAGACCGAATCGACGACGGCGTCGAGACGGCGATCGACCACGGCGAATCCCGGCCGACGCCGGCGCGAGACGCGGATCTCCTCGATCGTCACGCCCAGCAATTCGACGGACAGGTTGCGATCCGGAAGGAGCGACGCCAGGCCGACCAGGTCGTCGAAGGCGTCGACGAGACTGCCCAGCTTGGGGCTGCGGCGGCGCGAGAGGTCGGGACCGTCGGCATGCTCGCGGCGGACGACGACGCGTCGCAGCACGATCGGCCTGATCACTCGGACCCGGTGGTGGGGAAGCAATCTGCGCAGCTTGGGCTTCAGATTTCCCAGCCCGGCCGACTGGATTTCGATCAGGGTGCCGTCCTCGGCGACGGCGTCGATGCGGAAGCCGGCCACGGCGACCTCACAGCGGCCCCCGCCCAGGGTGCCGTATCGCTCCTTGAGGCTCCGGTGCAGGCTGGTTTCCATCCGCGCGATCGTCCTTGATCGGGCCTGGTCAGTCCCGTTTGAGAGGTTCGACGCCGAGGTCGCGGATGGTCAGCAGGCTTCGGAAGGCGAGCCCGCGGGCGGCGAAAGTTTCGGCCGCCCCTTCGAGGCGGTCGAGCACCGCGACCACGACGGCGACCTTGCAGCCGAGGGCCTCGACCGCGTCGACCGCCTGGAGCGACGAGCCCCCGGTCGTGGCGACGTCGTCGACGATGGCCACCGTCGAGCCCGGTTCGAGCGGCCCCTCGACGAGGTTGCCCGTGCCGTGCCCCTTGGCCTGCTTGCGCACGAGGAAGCCGCGGAGCGACCCCAGGCCGTTCTCGGGCGCGAGCGCGAGCGCGGCCCCGACGATCGGGTCGGCGCCCATCGTCAGGCCGCCGACGGCCGCGAGCTCGGGATGCTCCCGGAGGATCTTGAGCACGCCGCGGGCGATGAGCCGGGCCCCCTCGGCGCCGAGCGTGACCTTCCGGCCGTCGATGTAGTAATGCGAGCTGCGCCCGCTCGCCAGCGTGAACTGGCCGACGCGGAGGGCGTCGCGCTTGAGCAGTTCCACCAGCGCGCCGCGGTGCTCGTCGTTCCATTCCACGGCCATGGCCGCCGGGTCCTTTCCTGGTGTCGTGCGGTCGGGATGCAGGGCTTCGGGCCGTCCAGGCTAACACCCCGTGAAGTCCCATCCAAGAGGCCGCCCCGTCGAGCCGGCCGTCGCGGGGGTCGAACATCGACCGTTCCCCTTGACAGCCGCGACCGGCCGGGGCATCCTGCCGAGTTGAGCCGACGGGCGGACCAGGGTTCGCAACGCCCTCGATCCGACGCCCGGCCCTCAAGGAGGAGAACGCCATGTCGAGCCTCGTCTGTCCCGACCGGGTGGTCGCGTGCGTGGGTCGAATCGCCCGGAACGCCTCGCGTCCGGGCGTGGAGTGCGCCCTGGACCGGTGCCTGGAGGGCGTCGACGCCCTCCGCCGCGAGGAGCGGATCACTGCGGAGCAACGCGAGGCCATGCGGCTGATCCTCCTGGGGATCGGCATGCACGCCGCCTGACGCGGCCTCGCCCGGCGGCGGGTCGACCGGGACGGTCGGGTGGACGGGGCTGCGGCGGCGGGGCGAACGGGGACGCGGGAAGGACGGCGGAGTCGTGAAGGGAACGCGGATCGCGAGCGTCTCCGGGATCCGGGGATGGGTGGGGGACGGGCTCGACCCGGCGGCGGCCCTGGAGTACGCGGCGGCCTACGCCAGCCAGTGCGGGCCCGGGCCGATCGTCGTGAGCCACGACGGCCGGATCACCGCGCCCGTGTTCGAGGCGGCCGTCACGGCCGGCGTCGCCGGGACGGGTCGCGAGGTCTGGAAGGTCGGCGCGACGGCCACGCCCACGGTCGGCGTCCTCGTCCGCGAGCGGGGGGCGGCGGGAGGCGTGCAGATTTCGGCCTCGCACAACCCCCCCGAATACAACGGCTTGAAATTCTTTCAACCCGCGGGCATGGTCCTCAGCCCCGACGCGGGCCGACTCGTGCTCGACCGCTGGAAGCGGAAGGATTTCGCCTGGGCCCCGTTCGACGGCCTGGGACGCATCCGGACGCTCGACGAACCGGACGAGATCCACCTGGCGCGCGTGCTCGCGGTCGTCGACGTCGACGCGATCCGGGCCCGACGGTTCGCCGTGGCCCTCGACGCCTGCCATGGCGCGGGCGGCCGCCTGGGCCGGACGCTCCTCGACCGCCTGGGCTGCCGCGCGATCATCCTGGGAGGCGAGCCCGACGGCCGCTACGACCACACGCCCGAGCCCACCGAGAAGAACCTCGCCGAGTTCGCCCGGATCGTCCCCGCGGTGGGGGCCGCCGTCGGCTTCGCGCAAGATCCCGACGCCGACCGCCTCGCCCTGATCGACGAGCGCGGCCGCTACATCGGCGAGGAGCTGACCCTGGCCCTGGCCGCACTGCGACGCCTCGAACAGCGCCGGGGGGCGGTCGTCCTGAACCTCTCCACCTCCATGACGACCGAGGCCCTGGCCCGCGACCGGGGATGCCTCACGGTCCGCACGCCGGTCGGCGAGATCCACGTCGTCGAGGCCATGCGGTCGGCCGACGCGGTGATCGGCGGCGAGGGGAACGGCGGCGTCATCGACCCCCGAGTCGGGCTGGTCCGCGACAGTTTCGTCGGCATGGCCCTGACGCTCGACCTGCTGGCCTCGGGGCCGGCGTCGAAGCCGCTCTCGGCCTGGGTCGACGAACTGCCGCGGTTCGCGATGGTCAAGGATCAGTATCCCCTGCCCCCCGGCCTCGGTCCGGACGCGATCGCCGGCCTCTGGGATCGGATCGCCGCCGCGCATTCGACGGCCGAGATCGACCGCCGCGACGGCCTGCGGCTGACCTGGGCCGATCGCTGGGTCCACGTCCGCGCCAGCAACACCGAGCCGATCGTCCGGGTCATCGCCGAGGCCGGCGCGGCCGGTGACGCCCGCTCCCTGGCCGACGACGTCGGCCGCCGCGTGACGGCCGGAGAAGGCCGACCATGATCGCGGACGAGCCCCGGCCGGACGGCTGGCCGACCTACGAGAAGCCCCCGTCGGCGGCGTTCATCGACGTCGACGGCACGCTCCTGGCCGAGACCACGACGTTCCTGTTCGCCCGCATCCTCATGAGACGCGGGCTGATCCGCCGGTCGTCGCTGCTTCGCGCCCTCTATCACGGGCTCCAGCACCGCTTCGGTCGCCTCGACTACGGGGCGCTGATCGCCTATGGGCTGAAGAACATCGCCTCGGTCCCGGTCGTCGAGCTGGAGCGGATCGCCTACGAGAATTTCGTCGAGCACGTCAAGCCCCGGCTCTATCCCGGGGTCGTCGAGCACTTCAACGCCTTGCGCAAGCTGGGGACGCCGCTGGTCCTGGTCTCGTCGTCGCCCGGCCTCGTGATCGAGCCCCTGCGGATCTACCTGAGCTGCGCCGACGCCCTGACGACGAAGGTCGTGATCAACCGCGGCCGGCTGGTCGGCGTCGGCGGCGGCCCCCCCTGCTACGGCGAGGGGAAGCTGTTCTGGGCCGAGGAATGGGCGGGGCGGTACGGCCTGCCGATCGGCGAGGCCGCGGCCTACGCCGACAACTGGAGCGACCGGGCCCTGCTCGGCCGCGTCGGCCGGGGGGTCGTCGTCCACCCCGGCAAGCGCTTGACGAGGCTCGCCCGCGAGCGGGGCTGGGACGTCGTTCGTCCGGGACGGCCGAAACGAGGCTGACCGCGAAGCCCCGTTCCCCCTTCGCCGGCAGCCCCACCGTCGAACGCCCGACGACCACGACGACCCATGGGACGCCCGATGGAAAGCATCCTGCACGGCCTGCAAGACTGGTATGCAAGGCAATTCGACGGCCTCTGGGAGAATGACTACGGGGTGAAGATCACCACGTGCGACAACCCGGGCTGGTGGGGGAAAATCGACCTCGTGGGGACGGAATTGCAGGACCGCTCGTTCGAGTCGATCGCGGAGAGCGTCGATGGGGCCGGCTCGCCGCAAGGTCCACGTTGGCTGCATTGTCGAGTGCCCGACGCGGTCTGGCACGGGGCCGGCGACGAGTCCAAGCTCGCCGTGATCCTGATGCATTTCCTGGCATGGGCCGGCGGCGGCGACGCCGGGCTGCATCGCCCACTTCGACTTGACGGCCCCGAAGGGCCGGGCTAGAGTCCGCCGATCGTGGGTTCGGCCTGGATCCGCGACGCCCGGTTCACAGGACGTGGGTGGGCATTCCGTTCGTTCGCGAGCGACGCGTCTTCGGTCACATCTTCGAAGACGAGTCCGGGGGTTCTCCCCGTGCGGTAGGCAAGGAGGCAGGTCCATGCGGCGGACAGTCCCCAGGCGGTCCTGGGCGTTGGGTGCGTTGGTCGCGATCGCGGCCCTGGCCGTGAGCCAGGTCGGCGCGGGGCCGTTGACGAAGAAGCGGGCGGCGGAGAACGCGCCCAAGGTCGACGAGTCCGTCGGCGACCTCGCCTACGTCTTCCAGAACGGCGAGACGGCCGTCGAGGGCGTCGGCCTGGTCTCCGGGCTGGACGGCACCGGCGGCGACACGCCGCCCTCGTGGCACCGCGACCAGCTCGTCGACGAGATGGCCAAGGCGGGCGTCGAGTATCCCAGCAAGAAGCTGGAGAGCAAGCAGTTCGCGCTCGTGATCGTCAGGATGAAGATCCCCACGGGGGCCGCGCCGCGCGACCGCTTCGACGTCGAGCTGGAGCTGCCCCCGGCCAGCTCGGTCAAGAGCCTGGCGGGCGGCTACCTGATGCACACCCGGCTCCGAGAGGTCCTCCACGCCAGCGGCGCCCCGAAGACCGGCAGCGAGCTGGGCTCGGCCTCGGGGGCCGTCATGATCGGCGACGCCAAGGACGGGTCCAACCCCAAGGCGGGCCGGGTCCTCGGCGGCGGCCGGGTCAAGAAGGACCATCCTTACAAGCTCATCCTGAAGGACAACCGCCGCTTCGTCCGCAACGCGGGCATGATCGAGAAGGTCGTGAACGAGCGGTTCCGCCAGAACGAGCACGGCCAGAAGAAGGGCGCCAGCACCGCCAAGACCGACACGTACCTGGAACTTCGCGTCCCGGACGTCTACCATCAGAACCAGGAGCGGTACTTCCGCGTCGTCCAGCTCCTGCCGATGGTCGACACCCCCCAGCTCCGCGAGAAGCGGGTGGCGGCGACGGCCCGCGAGCTGCTGGACCCCAAGACCTCGGGCGTCGCCGCGCTGAAGCTGGAGGCGCTCGGGCCCTCGGCCGCGCAGGCCCTGGAGGCCGGGCTCAAGAGCGAAGACCCCCACGTCCGGTTCTTCGCCGCCGAGGCCCTCGCCTATCTCGACCAGGCGAGCGGCGTGAAGGTCCTGGGCGAGACGGCCGTCGCGATGCAGCAGTACCGGGCCTACGCCCTCGCCGCCCTCGCCGCGATGGACGAGCCCACCGCGCGGGCGCGGCTCCGCCACCTGATGGACGAGTCCGACATCGAGGTCCGCTACGGCGCCTTCAACGCCATGAGGATGGTCGAGCCGAACGACGCCACGCTCGGCCAGGTCCGGATCCTCGACGACCCGCGCTCCGAAGAGGGGGTCGACGACGAGTCGCCCGACGCCATGGCGGTCGCGATCATCAACAGTCGCCGCCCCCGGCCCGAGGACCCGTTCGCCCTCTACATCGTCGATTCCGAAGGCCCGCCCGTCGTCCACGTCTCGCGGACGCGACGCTCCGAGATCGTCGTCTTCGGCCGCGGCCAGAACCTGGTGCCGCCGCTGGTGCTCGGCCAGGGCGACATCCTGCTCAACGCCGCCGACCACGACGACGCGGTGGACATCTCCAAGATCGTCCCCAGCCGATTCGGCGACTCCGACGTCAAGATCCACAGCTCGCTGGAAATCGGCGAGGTCATCCGCCACGTCGCCCGGCTGGGCGCGACCTATCCCGACGTCGTGGCGATCATCGAGGCGGCCGACCGGCAGAAGAACCTCCCCGGCCCCCTGTTCGTCGACTCGGTGCCCAAGGCGAACATGAAGTACCTCAACAAGGCCCTGCTGGGCAAGGATGAGGCCCCCAAGATGGACGAGGAGGTCAAGACGGCCTCGGGCTCGTTCCTCCGCCGCATGTTCAACATCCGCGGCCGCGAAGACGACGGGGCCAAGAAGCCCGACAAGGCGGACAAGTCCGACGGCGACGACTCGGACGACGCCAAGGCCGCCGACGCGGCGGACTCGAAGACCGCCGGCTCCAAGGCCAAGTCCGACGCCAGGACCAAGTCCGACGCCAAGGGCTCCGACGCCAAGGCCTCCGACGACGCCGAGAAGCCCGCCGCCAAGAAGGACGACGCCCTCCAAAAGACCTCGGGCGAGGCCGCCTCGGCTTCGTCCGACGATTCGTCGTCCCGCCCCGGCCGGCCCCGGATGTTCGACGTCTTCCGCCGCCGAGGCGAGTGACCGCCGCCATTTCTGGCTTACCACCCGGCCCCGCGGCCGGCGACGATCCGCGTCGCCGGCCGCGGGGCCTTCGTGTTTCCCCCTCCGGGCCGGCCTGCGCCCCCTTACAACCCCCGCCATCCGCGCATCCATCGCCGGCGGAGGGCTCGCGACGACTACTCGCGGCCCCTCTTAAAGTCCCAGCCCGCGCGGCACGAATAATAGTCTTGACGGTCAGGTCCGCTACAGCAAGGAAGCGAGCGAGACGCCCTTGAAGGATGCGGGCTGGGGCCGCTTCCCGCCTCGTGAGAGGACGGGGGGTCCCTCGGTCTTTATCGAACATTGGGGAGTCGGGTTCCCGAAGCCTTCGCCCACGACGGGGAGGGCGGCCTCCGACACGTTCCGGACTTTCGGAAACTTGAGTCTGGATTCGAGTTGTAGGAACGCTGCTTCACGGGGCGATAAAGAACGGGGGAAGGGTCGGAGCGATTGGATGGGCCCTCGACGCGTGCGAGCGACTCGACCCGGAGACGGGGAGGGAAGACCGCCGCGGCGAAGCCCGGCCGTCGCGGGCCGACGTGGTTCCTATCCGGAGGGAGGAGGAAGCCTCCGTGGCCTCGCACCCATCAGGGCGAGTGGAGTCCTCGAGATGAAGAAGGTGTTTACAACCGGCCAGGTCGCGAAGATTTGCAAAGTCGCGCCTCGGACCGTGAGCAAGTGGTTCGACTCGGGCCGCTTGCGAGGATATCGCATCCCCGGCTCTCAGGATCGCCGGATCCCGCGGGAACACCTCCTGCGGTTCCTCAAGGAGCATGGAATGCCCTTGGGCGATCTCGAGGCCGAGGTCTACAATAAGATCCTGGTCGTCGGGGCCGACGCCCCGCTCCAGGCCGTCCTCCGGGATCATCTCCGCGAAGGAGACGACTTCCGGATCGAGACCGCGGCGTCGGGTTTCGAAGCCGGCATCCGCGCCGAGAGCTTCCACCCCGATTGCATCATCATCGATATGGCCCTGGGTCGCATCGAGGCCGGGCAGATCGCGCAGAACCTGCGCAAGAGCCCGGACCACCAGTCGACCATCCTCCTCGCCCTGACCAGCGACGAGCCCGGCGAGGAGATCTTCTCGCTCGGATTCAACGACGGCTTCAAGAAGCCGTTCGACGGGGCCTTGCTCGCCGAGCGGATCCGTCGGCTGATCTCGCAGAAGAAGTCCGACGAGCCCTGAGCCGATCGCACACGGTCGCACGTCGCCCCGGGAACCCGACGTCGACCCAGATCCCGGTTCTCCGGCCGACCGAGCCCGGGCGGCCCGCACCCCCGACCCTCCCCAGGGTCGAGGTGGCGGGCGGCCCGGGCTCGTCGGATTTCCGGCGCGTCGCCCGTCGCCGGCCCTCGAACGATCCCCTCACCCCTGGAACGACCCGCGCCCCGATCCGTAGGATGAGGGCCCGCTTCGCCGCCGATCCCCACCCCGAGACGAGCGACCATGACGAGCGCCCCGCCCGGAGGCCCGACGACCCATCGCCGCCTCGGCCTGTCGGCCGGCCTCGTCGCGGCCTTCCTGACCCTCGCCACCCTGCGGGGGCCGGGGCTGACCATCGACGAGCCGCTCGACGTCCGGCCGGGCCGCGACTACGTCGCGCTCCTGGCGCGCGTCGGCCTGCGGTTCTTCGAGCGCGGCAACGTCGACGCCCTTTTCCGCGACAACGCCGAGCACCCTCCGCTGGGCCGCTGGCTGCTGGGACTCGCCTCGAAGGCCTTCCAGCCGTTCGAAGCCTGGATCTTCGGCCCCGACCCGACCGGTCTGTACGTCCTGTCGGGGAGGATCGCGCCGGCGCTGGCTTTCGCGGTCCTGGTCGGCCTGATCGCGGCCGAGGCGGCCCGCCGCTGGGGGGGGCCCGCGGGCGTGGCGTCGGCCTGGGCGCTGGTCGTCATGCCCCGCGTCTTCGCCCACGCCCATCTGGCGGCGCTCGACACGTTCCTGTGCCTCTTCTGGACGCTCGCGCTCCTGGCCGCCGCGCGGGCCGTCGACGCGAGGCGGCCGGCCCTCGCCATGCTCGCCGCCGGCGCGCTCTGGGGCCTGGCCTTGCTCGTCAAGATCCACGCCTGGTTCCTGCCGCCGCTCGTCCTGGCCTGGGCCCTGCTCCGCCTGCGGCCCGCGAAAGCGATCGGCGTCGTCGCGGCCTGGTTCATGGTGGGCGTGGGGGTCTTCCTCGCGGGATGGCCCTGGCTCTGGTACGACGGCTTCGCGCGCTGGGCCGCCTACTGGGGGACGGGGGTGCATCGCACGTCGATCCACGTCCGCTACTTCGGGGCCGACTGGGACGATACCGCCCTCCCCTGGCATTATCCCTGGTTCTACTTCGCCGTCACGGTCCCGGTCCTGCTCCACGCCCTGGGCGCGGCCGGACTCGTCCGCGGCTGGCGGGGCCGCCGCGACGACCCCTTCCCCGGCCTGCTCGCCGCCTCGATCCTGCTGTTCCTCCTGCTGTTCAGCACCCACGTCCCCGTCTATGACGGCGAGCGGCTGTTCCTGCTCGTCTTCCCGGCCTGGGCGATGCTGATCGGCCTGGGCTTTTCGCGGGCCTGGACGCGCTGGGGCGGGAGCCGCGCGGCCCGGGGCGGGCTCGTCGGGCTGATGCTCTGCCAGGCGTTTGGAACGATCTCGATGCACCCGTTCGGGCTCAGCTATTACAATCTGCTGGTCGGCGGCCTCCCCGGGGCGGAGCGTCTCGGGCTGGAACTGACGTACTGGGGGGACGCCGTGGATCGCGTCCTGCTCGACGAGCTGGCCCGTCAGGTCCGGCCCGGCGAGGTCGTCGCGCTGGCCCCGACGCTCTACCCCGGGCAGGGCGTCGCCACGACCACCGCCCCCCTGGTGCGCCGCGACGTCGTGATCCAGGACGAGTCCGCCGTCTCGAAAGCCGACTGGGTCCTGTACTTCCGCCGTCAAGCTTATACTGGGGCCGCGGTTCGCGAGCGGCTCGCGGACGGCGCCGGACGCCTGGTCGCCTCGCGGAGCCGGCAAGGCGTGCGGCTCTCGGAACTCTGGCGGTTTGCGGGCCCGGCCCGAGCCTCGCCTTGAGTCGAGAGGCCCGATCGGAGATCTTCTTCGGGGCGGCCGGTCGATCGCGACGCCTCGCGTCGCCGATGAAGATTCGGCGCGACACCCTCTAGCCTCGATTGGGCTGATTCGTAAAATATGTTTAGAACGAATTGAACGAAACTTTCGAGGGCTCGATGGGAGAGCTGAGCCATTACGACGAGCGAGGGGCGAGCCGGATGGTCGACGTGTCGGCCAAGGAGCCGTCGCTGCGCACCGCGAGGGCCAGCGGACTCGTCCGGATGGCGGCGACGACGCTGCGCCTGATCCTCGATCGTCAGGCCGCGAAGGGGGACGTCCTGGAGACGGCCCGCCTGGCGGCGATCATGGGGGCGAAGCGGACGGGCGACCTGATCCCGCTCTGCCATCCCCTGGGCCTCGACGCGGTGGAAGTCGACCTGACGCCCCGGCCGCCGGACGCCGTCGAGATCACGGCGACCGTCAAGGTCCACGGCCGGACTGGGGTCGAGATGGAGGCGCTGACCGCGGTCAGCGTCGCCGCCCTGACGATCTACGACATGTGCAAGGCCGTCGACCGGGCCATGGTGATCGAGCGGGTGCGGCTGGAGGAGAAGACCGGGGGCGCGCGGGGCGCCTACGTGCGGGATCGATCGGGATGAACCGACGTGACGGTGGACGCAGCGGAGTGGAGACGGGCATGACCAGACCATCGGGGCTTCAGGCCGAAGAGAGCCGGCGGACGCTCGGGCGCCTCTTCGCGCCCATCCAGGCCGGGCTGGCGGACGCGGAGCGGATCTTCCAGGACGAGCTGCGGAGCCGGTTCGCGTTCGTGCAGGCGCTCGTCGACCACTGCGGCGACTACCAGGGCAAGCGGCTCCGCCCGGCGCTCGTGCTGCTCTCGGGCGGCGCCTGCGGCCGCACGACCGCCGCGCACCCGGTGCTCGCCGCGGTCGTCGAGATGATCCATACCGCGACCCTGGTCCACGACGACGTCCTGGACGAGTCGATGGTCCGCCGCTACGCCGCGACCGTCAACGCCGAGTGGGGAAACGAGCAGGCCGTCATGCTCGGCGACTACCTGTTTTCGCACGCCTACCACCTCGCGGCGTCGCTGGAATCGACCCTCGCCTGCCGCTGGATCGGCAAGGCCACCCACGAGGTCTGCGAGGGGGAGATGCAGCAGCTGCATCACCGCGGCAATCTCGACCTGGACGAGGCGTCGTACAACCAGATCATCGCCGGCAAGACCGCCGCCCTCACCGCCGTCTCCTGCCGGCTGGGCGCGCACTACGCGGGGGCCGAGCCCGCCGTCGTGGAGGCGCTCGAGGCCTACGGCTCGCACATCGGCATGGCCTTCCAGATCGCCGACGACGTCCTCGACATCTGGGGCGACGAGCGCGCGACCGGAAAGAGCCTGGGGACCGACCTGGAGAAGCAGAAGCTCACCCTCCCCCTGATCCGCCTGCTCGAAGTCGGCGAGCCGGCCGCCGTCGAGCTGGCGCGACGCCTGCTCAACGAGGCCCGCGCCGACGCCCGCCGCCGCCTCCGGCCGCTGCTCGAGGATTCCGGATCCCTCGACTACGCCTGGTCGAAGGCCCGCTGGCACGTCGAGCGGGCCGTCGCGGTGCTCGAGGCCGTCGGCCCCTCCCCCTTCAAGGACGTCCTGTCCGAGATGGCCGAGTACGTCGTCCGCCGCTCGTCCTGATCGGCCCGTCCCCCGGAATCCGAGAGACGCCGTCTCCGCGGGGCGGCGTTTTCCCGTTTACGTGATCGACAGAGTTTAATATTTGTCGATCATTGCGAGAGTGGAATCTTGCGTGAGTCCGCATCGCGTCGCTTCGAGCGTCGCCTCCCTTCGCGCCAAGCCCGCTCCGGGCCCGGCCGCCGCCGCGTGCCGAAGCCGCGAATTATTTGGGGCTTTTTTGATTGCACCGCGGTCGCCGAAAGCTATGATGTGGCTGGAGACCCGGCCGGGCCTGCCTTCGCGACCTTCGGAAAGATCGTCCCACCGGCCGCCGGGTCCGACGTCGAGGGGGGCGACCCCACCGATCCGGGGACGCTGATCCCCGCTCGCCCCACGAAATCCAGGACCTCTTTCCCGCTTGCGGGCTTGTGCGTTCGTCGGAATATTGCAAACACGAAGTCAAAGTCCCCCTTATCGGGGAGAATAACGGCCGGCGCGTCATGGAACTCAAACTAAAGCTCTTGATGTTGATGAAGAGCAAGAACCTCAACGGCCAGAAGCTGGCGAAGCTCTCCCTGGTCAGCGACTCGGAGATTTCGCGGATTCTCCAGGGCAAGTCCCGTCCCGGCCTGGACAACGCGCTGAGGCTCGCCCAGGCCGTCGGCGTCTCGCTCGATTACCTGGCCGACGACAGGATCGACGTCGAGCCCGCGCAGGCCGACGACGCCCTCACCTCCGAGGATCACAAACTCCTCGGCATCTGCCGCCGAGTCGGCGGCGACGAAGCCCAGCGCGTCCTGGAGATCGTCCGCATCCTGGGCTATGACGTCGCCATGGCCCGCCTGATCGGGGCCGCCTCCAAGCCCGTCATCGAGCGGCTCGACGACGAGATCGGCGAGCCCCGCACCTCCCTCTCGACCAACGGCCAGCACGTCCTCCGCGGCCCGGCCACAGCCACCGCCACCGCCTGACGTCATCACGACGTTTGTCCGAGAAACCGTTTTCCGCCGTCCCCGCCGGCGTGCCATGGTCGCTCTCGGCACAGGTCGTCGCCCATACGACTCGTGAGCGTCCGATCGGCTCCGCCAGTGTGGGCAAGACGAATGTGACGCGAGCTGAGACGAGCATCGACGCAATCAGGCTATCGAGAATCCACCGGGAACGCCCTGGACGGCCTCGCGAACGCCCCGAGGAGTTGGGTTCATCGAGGCCGCTTGGGGCGAACGCCAGGCCTTGCTCGGCCAGTCATGCGAGGGGAGGCCGACGCCCCTGTACCTGCCGAGGACTTCCGATCGACCGACGTTCGAGCGAAAGGTGCGTGACCGGCCCGGCTTCAAGAGGGCTGACGGAACTCTCGACTCGGGCGCGGCACTCTAGAATATTCGACGGGTCGAGACGTTTGCACAGCCTGACGGTCAGAACTGTTTGCGCTGGCGGCTCGACGGGATCATCAGGGCCTGGCGATATTTCGTGACGGTGCGGCGGGCGACCTTGAGGCCGTGCCGACCCATCTCGTCGACGATGTCCTCGTCCGAAAGCGGGTCGGACTTGTTCTCCTTGGCGACCACTTCGAGCAGCTTCTGCTTGATGGTGTCCCAGGCGATCTCCTCGCCGTCCGCCGTGACCGTGCCTCCGCCGAAGAAGCGTTTCAGCGGGAAGATGCCGCGCGGGGTCTGGACCCATTTGTCGTCGACGGCCCGGCTCACCGTGGTGACGTGGACGCCCACGCGGTCGGCGATCTGCTGCATCTTGAGGGGCTCGATGAACTCCGGCCCCTTGTCCAGGAAGGGCTTCTGGTGGTCGATGATCGCCCGCGCGACCTTGAGCAGCGTATTCCGCCGCTGCTCGATCGACTCGATCAGCCATCGGGCCGACTGAATCCGCTTCTGGATGAACTCGCGGGCCGCGGGGTCGGTCCCCTTGTTGCGGAGCTGCTTCTGGTAGTACCGCGAGATCGACAGGTTCGGCGTGTGCTCGTCGGCCAGGCGGACGTCATAGGCGCCCGTCTCGTTGGGCTCGACGATCAGGTCGGGGACGACGTACTGGGTGTTCTCGCTGAGGTTGAACGAAGACCCCGGCCGCGGGTTGAGCCGGCGAAGGTGCTCGATGGCGTCCTTGATCGCCTCGATCGAGAGGCCCGTCTTCTTCTCGATCGTGGGGAGCCGGTTGTGCTGGAGGTCGTCGAGGTGGTGGCCGATCAGCGTGCGGAGGATGTCGTGGCAGGGGGTGTCGGGGGTGAGCTGGAGCTGCAGGCACTCCTTGAGGTCGCGGGCCCCGACGCCGGGCGGGTCGAGCCGCTGGACCATCCGGAGGCAGTCCTCGGCCTGCTCGACCGTGACGTCCCGGCCGAAATCGCGGGCGATGTCGTGCAGGGTGACGTTCTTCGGCAGATAGCCGTTGTCGTCGAGGTTGTAGATGAGGTACTCGGCCAGCTCGCGGAGGATCGGCTCGCAATCGAAGAAGCCGAGCTGCTCGGTGAGGCTGTCGTGGAACGAGCGAGGCCGCGACGCCATGTTCTGCATCGCGTCGAGCTTGCGGTCGCCTTCCTCGCTGAGCGAGGCGCGGCTGCGACGGGGCCCTTCGTCGTACAGCTCGCTCCAATTCTCGTCCATGTTCCCGAGGTTGTCGAACTCGCTCGGCTCGGCGTCGGCCGGCTCGGCGACCGCCGGGCCGTTCGTCTCCTCGCCGTCCTCGGCCGGGGAGGCCGATTCGCGAAGGTCGACCAGCACCGGGTTCTCGCTCAACTCCTGCTCGATACGCTCCTGCAGGGCCATGATCGGCAATTGCAGGATTTCCATCGACTGGATCATCCGAGGTGCCATGCGGAGGCGCATCTCGGTTCGCATCTGCTGGGAGGTATCAAGCCGCATGATCCGTAATTCCCCAGTACCGACGGGCCTCGACATCGTCGCGACGGTGGGCGGTCGGCCCACGATGGTCACGGCGACGTGTTCTCTAGCAAGTATTATGCCGCGCTTTTCCGGCGTTCAAGTGGCAACCCCGGGGAAGTTGTCGGAACACATCCCGAGGGGTGCCTGGCGACGCAACCGCGATCGGCGGAACCCTCGATGGAGATGTCTGTTGCGCGGCTCAGAAAGGCTGGCGTCCGGTGAGGGCGTCGGCCAGCATGTCGCGGCTGGCGAACTCCAGCGTGCTCCCGGACGCCAGGCCGCGAGCCAGGCGGGTGATCTGGACCGGCTCGCCCTGGAGACGTTGCGCGATGTAGAGCGCGGTGCCGTCGCCTTCGAGATTGGGGTTCGTCGCCATGATCAGTTCGCGGACGCCCCCTTCGCGGACGCGGACCTCGAGCGCGGCGATGGTCAACTGGTCCGGGCCCATGCCCTGCAAGGGGGCGAGCCGGCCTAAAAGGACGTGGTAGACGCCGGGATACGAGCCCGATTTCTCGATCGCCAGGAGGTCACGCGACTGCTCGACCACGCAGACCAGCGCCGGGTCGCGGCGATCATCGCGGCAGATGCCGCAGAGGGGCTGCTCGACCTCGGTGAGGTGGAAGCAGCGCTCGCAGTGGCGGACCTGCTCCTTGGCCGCGCGGATCGCCTCGGCCAGGTCCAGGGCCTCGTCGACGGGGCATTTGAGCAGGTGGTGGGCCAGCCGCTCCGCCGACTTGGCACCGATGCCCGGCAGGCGTCCCAGCGTGGTGGTCAGGCGGTCGAGCGCCGCACCGTAGCCCGCCATGTCAGGAGCCTCCGCCGACGCCCGGGAAGAGGTTGGCGGGGAAGCCGCCGGTCATGGAAGTCAGCGATTGGGCGGCGTTCTCGCGGATCTTCACCAGGGACGCGTTGACGGCCGCCGCCACCAGGTCTTCGAGAAGCTCGACGTCGCCGTCCGCGAGCAGCTTGGGATCGATGCGGATCGAGGTGATCTCCATCCGGCCGTTGACCTTGGCCACGACGGCCCCGCCGCCGGAGTCGCCCTCGGCCTCGATCTTGCCGAGAGCCTCGGCGGCCTTCGCCATCGACTCTCGGATGTTGCCCGCGTTCTTCATGAGGTCCGCGATGTCGCCAAGTTTTCCGAACACGTCAGGTCACCCCTTCTGGTCGGCGTCTTCGAGGGAGCGTCCACGATCGATCGACCGACCCCGAGGGGTCGTCGCCAAAGGGACTTCTCCATCATGACGAATTAGTGGACGGACGTCGAGCCGTCTTCGCCGTCGCGCCGGGTTTCGGGCTCGAAATGGGAGACCCGGGCCTCGAAGAGTTCCACGACCTTCTGGATCAGCGGGTCGGCGCCGAGTTGGTCGAGGCGCCGGGACCCGGATTCGGGCGCTTCCGGCTGGGCGCCATCGGCTTGCGACGCCTCGTAGCGCACGCTCAAGGGCCTCTGGAGCAGCCATTGCAGGCACTCGCCGATCCGTTTGCGGGCCTCGTCGGCTCCGCACGGATCAGCCACGGAATTGTATCCCGGCTTGGCCCCGATGACCAGGACGTCGGGCTCGTCGACGCCGATCGGTTGCGCCTGGCTGAGTCGCCAGGATAAGCTCGCCCCGACCTTCTTCAAAAGGTCGGGCCAGATCTTCTGGACGACCTCCAGGTCGAGCGGCGGCAAGGCCTCGACGCGACGTTCTTGCTCGATCGCAAGCCGATGCTCCACAACGATTTCCGGCTCGGTGGCTCGTAGCACGGGCGGAAGGACCGAGGCTACCCGTACGGCTTCGACGGGGGCTGCGAAATGAGGAGGCTTGCCGATCCCCGATTGCTGGCTGGCGATGGAGTCGGATTGAGACAGCTTTTTCTTCGCGCTCGTTGCTGAAACTTTGGGCGGCGGGGTCGTGCCGGCTTCAAGGGCTTTGAGCCTCTGGACGACTTCACCGAGTTCATCGAGGTTTTCCAGGCGGGCGACGCGGACGAGAGCCAGTTCCGAGAGCAATCTGCCATGAGAAACGCCTCGCATCCGCGCCCGGGCCTCGGCGAGAATCTGGAGCGACGCGAGGATCGCATCGGTCGACCAGCGATCGACGGCCGCTTGCAGCCTCGGCTTCTGACGCGGTGCGATGGTCAGCGTGAGCGACTCGGCCCCGATCGAGAGGACCAGGGCGTCGCGCAGGAAGTCGATGACCCCGGCGAGCAGCTCGGTCGGCTGGACTCCCTCCGAGGCGGCCTGGTCGAGCAACGTCAGGGCCGCGGCCGAGTCGTGGGTCGCCAGGGCTTCGACCATGCCGATGAGGCGGTCGTCGCTGGCCGTCCCGAGCAGGCCGTGGACCACGTCGGGCGTGAGCCTCGGGCTACCCGACGAGAGCATCCGCTCCAGCAGCGACTGGGCGTCACGCATCGAGCCCCCCGCGCGGCGGGCGACGATCTGGAGGGCGTCCAGGTCCGCTTCGACCCCCTCGCGGTCGCAGATCGACTTGAGGGTCTCGACGATCGCGTCGGGGGCGATCCCCGCGAAGTCGTAGCGCTGGCACCGCGAGAGGACGGTGATCGGGATCTTGTTCGCCTCGGTCGTGGCGAAGAAGAACTTCACGTGCGGCGGCGGCTCCTCCAGCGTCTTCAACAGGGCGTTGAACGCGCCGGTGGAGAGCATATGCACTTCGTCGATGTAGTAGATTTTGAACCGCGATCGGCTGGGGCGGAGCGAGACGTTCTGGCGAAGCTCGCGGACCTGCTCGACGCCGTTGTTGCTGGCCCCGTCGATCTCGATGACGTCGACGTCCTGCCCGACCGAGATCGCCTGGCAGATGTCGCAGACCTGGCAGGGCTCCTCGGTCGGGCCCTTCACGCAGTTCAGGCATTTGGCGAAGATCCGGGCCATCGACGTCTTGCCGACGCCCCGCGTGCCGCAGAACAGGTACGCCTGGGCCAGCCGGTTCAGGCGGATGGCGTTGCGGAGGGCCTGGACGACGTGGTCCTGGCCGACGACGTCCTCGAAGCGCTGGGGACGATAGCGGCGGGCGACGACCGTGTAATTGTCGGACGCCGGCGGGGGGGCCCCGCCACCGGCTGGGACGGCGGCCGGCGAGTCGGCTCGCTTTTTCGAGGCGGGACCTTGCGACACGAGCCGGCGCTCCCTCGTTCCGGTTTCGCGGGTCGCCGAGATCCGGGCCGGGCGTCATGCCCGGGACGATGCGACCTCGATTCGGTTCCTTCCGATCGGCCCGCCCGACTTGCGGGGGCCTGGGTGAGCCGGGGAGGTTCTCCCGCGCACATGAGGGTGATGCTTATGGCTGCTGCGTTCCCGCCCTGACCAGGTTCACAAACCCCCATTGCCCGGGTCCCCCCCGGCTCGCCCGGACCCCCGCCGCGGACGGGTATCAGGCGAACACCCATTGTCCGAAACTCGCCCTCGCGATGCAAGGTCAACCGCCGCCGTCGGATCGACCGGGTTGGGACGCTCAGGAGCGATCGGCGACGTGTTCCATCAGGATGCGACGGACTTCCTCGGCCACCCGGGGGTGGTCCTGGCAGAGATGGCCGGCCTTGAGGACCGTCTCGGACTCGGCCTTCTCCAGGTGGGCGCTCTCGTAGGGGACGACCCCGTCGGTCTCATGAGGACCCGCCTGGCCGGAAAGGGTGGGGATGATCGAGTGGATCCGCACGCCCGCGCGGGGCTTGAGCGAGGCGACGGCCGTGATCATCGGGTCGCGCCAGGCCAGCTCGTCCACGCTGGTCGGGACGTGGGTCGAGAAGCGGCCCTTGAAGAAGTCGGGCGGGTTGGCCGCGAGGAGCCGGCGATGGCACGACGTGAGCGGGTCGGGGAGGCGGACCAGGCGGCTGCCCAGCTGGCGGATCGAACCGTGGTCGATCCGACTCCCCAGGTGGGGCGTCGCGATGAGGACCGCCCGCGCGATCTCCGTGCGAGGCTCGAAGAAGAAGCACTGACGCGTCATCTCCACGTCGTCCTGGCGTCCGCGGAGTTCCTCGAAGCTTCGATCGGTGACGCCGCGCCACAGGGCCCGGTCGCTTGCGGTGATCTGCATCCAGGACATCAGCCCGCCCATGCTGTGGCCGACCAACACGAGCCGGGAGAAGGCCGGATCCGACCGGTCGGGGTCGAACTGGCCCCGGGCCTGGTCGAGCACGGCCCGGAGCTTCGAGGCCGAGTAAGGGAGCGGGTCCCCCGTCGAGTAGCCGTAGGTCCAGAACTGGAAGGCCCCGTCGATGGCGGGGTCGCTCTCCAGGGTCCGGATCATCCGGTCCCAGGACCAGGGCGAGGCCCAGAGCCCGTGGACCAGGACGACCGGGATCTTCCCCTTCTCGTAGGGCTTCAGGATGGACAGGCCCGTCGATTCGTACGCTCGCAGGCTCGCGGCCGCGTGATCCGGCGCCGGGGCTGACGGTCCCTGGGCTTGCGACGAGGCGCCGGGGCACGCGACGAGCCCCGACGCCGCCAGCAGGACGATGAGGCTCGAACGCATGCCGGATTTCCCTCCGGGTCCTCGGGGCGTCTGTGGGCGGGTTCAGGACGCTTTCCTGCGGGTCGAGGCGAGCGCCAGCAGGCCGTAGGCGGTGACGAGGTTGGCGTCGCCTTCCATGAAGCCGTCGTTCGGGTTGACCCACTCGCCGTTCGCGCCCTGTCGCTTGGCCAGGGCGGCGATCAGGTCGGCCCGCCAGTCGTGCTCGACGCCCGCGGCGTCCTGGAACTTGTCCGAGCCCAGCAGGGCCAGGGTCTTGCCGAAGACCTGGTAGTAGTAATACAGCCCGCGCTGGCCGAGGCCGGGGTTCTCGTCGACGGTGTAGTGCTTCTTGAGGTATTCGAGGGCCGCCTTGGCGCGAGGGTCGTCGAGCGTGAGGCCGGCGTAGATGAGGCTCTTGAGGCCGGCGTAGGTCATCGAGGCGTACGAGCGCAGGCCGCCGTTCTCCTCCGGGGGGGCCATGCTCGTGCCGCCGTTGGCCGGGGTGTAGATGAAGCCGCCGTCGTTGACCTTTTTCGCCCACGGCTGGTCGTTGAACTCGGAGTCGAGGTTCTGGCAGCGCGAGATGAAGACCACCGCGCGCTGGTAGGCCGGGTCGCTGGACGGGACGCCCGAGTCGCGCAGGGCTTCGAGCATGAACGTGGTATTCGAGAGGTCGGGCCGGTTGCTGCGGCCGCCGTAGCCGGAGCCGCCGTAGAACGGGTCGGACGGGGTCTTCCCCTCCTTCTCGTCCCACTGCTTGTCCTTGAGGAACGCCTGAGAGCCGCGGACGAGGGCGTCGTAGCGGCCGTCGGTGTTGGCGTGGTGGAAGGCCATCAGGGCCACGGCCGTCGCGTAGTTGGCGTGAGCGGCGTCGGGGAGCCCCCCTTCGGGCTTCACGAACGTCTCCAGGTAGGCCAGCGCCTTGACGACCGCCGGGTCGGAGGGCCCCGCAAGGCCTGACCGCAGGAGGGCCGTCACCGCCAGCGCCGTGACCCCGGGCTCCTTGCGGTCGGCCGACCAGACGCCGTCCGCGTCCTGCCGCGAGCGGAGGAAGCGGACCGCCTTCGCCGTTAGGGCGTCGGCCGTCGTGGGCGTCGCCTCTTGCGCGACGGACCGACCGGACAGCGGGCCGGAAACGGCCGCCATGGCCAACGCGCCGGCCGAATTCTCGAGGAACGAACGACGGGTGCTGA
The DNA here is from genome assembly GCF_029589435.1 of Paludisphaera mucosa. NCBI lineage: Bacteria > Pseudomonadati > Planctomycetota > Planctomycetia > Isosphaerales > Isosphaeraceae > Paludisphaera > Paludisphaera mucosa. The sequence continues at coordinate 2,055,535 of NZ_JARRAG010000002.1, forward strand.
CGCTCATGGGATGCTCTCGTTTCACCGTGGCTGGGGTCGATGCGTCGCGGACGGCTTCTTGATTCGATCGCGCGAGGCGACGCCGCGCCAAGGGATCGGTCTGAAGGGTCGTCGAACGCGGTCCTGCCAAGCACGTGGGATGCCTGAAGACGTCGCTCGACCCAACGCCTTGGTTTGCAAGTCTTTAATCCGATCGCGTGTTTTGCGGGGGAACGACGACGGGCGGTTCTTTCGCCGTCTCGCGGCCGATTTTCCGCCATTTGCGTCGCCCGCCGTCCCAGGACGACGAACTTGCAGTATGGAATGGCGGCGAACAAACAAGGCGACGCAGGGTCGCAGGAGAACGGCGGCTCGCCCGCTCAGGGAGCGATTCGCAGTCGCTCTCGGAGTCGGGCGAGCCGCATTTTTCGAGCGTCGTCCATGCCGGGCGTCGGGGTCAGGAGCTGGGCGTCGCCCGTCTTGCAGGCCTGGCACAAGACGGCGATCAGGTCGGGATCGTCGGCCAGGAGGTCGCGGACCGAGAGGGCCGACGCCGCGTCCGGAATCGCCACCCGTCCGAGGAGCCGGCGCTGGGCGTCGCGGTCGAGGTCCAGGCTCCTCGCGGTCATCGTAAATCCGCCCGGATAGAGACGCCCGGCGTCGAACCTCCAGGAGACGCGGCCGGTCGCGTCGACCTCGCCGTTGGTGTCCGCCCTCACGAACTCGCCGGGGAGCCGAACCCCGAACGCGAACCGGGGCGCGGGGGGCTGGAGCAACGGCGGATAGGCGTAGAAGCCGGTCATTTGCACCAGCAGCGGGGCGAGCCTCGACTCGTAATCCGCCTTGCGTTCGGCGGCGTACTTCGACCACGCCTCGGAGATCGCCGGATCCGTCGTGCTGGAGAGGATCGTCTCGATCTCCTCAGCCCGGGGCGGCCTACCGTCTTTGCGGAAGGTGGCGGCGATGCGTCCGGCCAGGTGCTCACGAATCCGGCGCGTCCCTTCCTCGACGGAGACGACGGCCCCGCCCGCGTCGTGGAGGCCGACCCCCGCCCGTTCGATAGCCGCGACGAAGCCTGCGTTGAAGACCTGCGAAGATTTGGCCGCGTCGCCGACGGCCGCGGCGTCGTACCAGACGTCGAGGAGGTCGCGGAGTAAGGCCGGGCCGCGTCGGTTCAGCTCGTCGACGGCGGCGTCGACGTCGAAATCCCGCCCGTAGATCCGGCTGAAGCCGTCGGCGAGGATCGGCAGGGCGGCCTCGGCGAACGCGTCGCGAGCCCGCACGAAGCCCTCGCGGGTCACGCCGTTCGTGAGCGACTCGCTCCACCGATGCTCGACGAACAGGCCGTAATCCGTGCGGTCGTATTTGTGAACCAATTCGCCGGCGCCGAATTCGGGATGCCCCTCGATCGACTTGCGGAGGTGGGAGGGGATCGCCGCCGGGGTGGCGAAGACGCCCTGGGCGTGGAAATACGCCCGGTCGCTTGATGCCGAGGCCTGCTCGGCGAACGCCGGCGGGATCGGCACGTCGGCCACGACGGCCCAACGCGCGTCCCAGGCCGGGGTGAGGGCCTCGGCGGGGAGCAGCTGTTCCTTGGGCTGCCAGATCGACCGATCGCACGAGCCGTCGGGCCGGATCGTGGTCTCGACCTGGAGGAGCGCGGGCGAGCCGCAGCCGGCGACTCCGAGCGCGAAGATTGCGACGAGAGACCGTGAGATCGCCGAACGAGGCATCGTCGGCTCCTTTCACGAGACGTGTGAGTATGAGGCGATCGGACGACCCGATCGTCGTCTTCGGCCTCGCCGGGGTCAACGGAAATCGAGGAATGGGAGTTGCGAGTCAGATCGACGCGGTGGGCGAGTCGCCAAACTTTTCATGAGAGCCGGTCACGACCAAGGAGCCGAGGCGCGACGACGGCGCGGGCCTCGGGACGATGCCATGAGCGAGATGAACGAGGCGAGCACCGAAGGGATTTCCGCGAGGCGTCGGCTGCCGGTCGGCGCCGAGGTCCACGACGGCGGGGTCCATTTCCGCGTCTGGGCGGCGAAGCGGGGGGCGGTCGAGGTGATCGTGGAAGGGCCCGACGCCCGGCGGATCGCCCTGGAGCCCGAGGCCGACGGCTACTTCTCCGGGTTCGCGACCGGGCTCGGCGCGGGGACGCGGTACCGCTACCGGCTCGACGGCGAGGGCCCCTTCCCCGATCCGGTCTCGCGGTCCCAGCCCGACGGGGTCCACGGACCCTCGGAGGTCGTCGATCCGTCGAGGTTCGCCTGGACAGACGCCCGCTGGATGGGCGTCGAGCTGCGCGGGCAGGTGCTCTACGAGTTGCACCTCGGCACCTTCACGGCCGAGGGGACCTGGGACGCGGCCGTCGAACGGCTCCCTCGGCTGGTCGAGCTGGGCGTGACGACCGTCGAGTTGATGCCGGTCGCCGAGTTCGCCGGCGAGTTCGGCTGGGGCTACGACGGCGTCGACCTGTTCGCGCCTCATCACCCCTACGGCACGCCCGACGCCATGCGACGATTCGTGGACCGCGCCCATGCGCTGGGGCTGGGCGTGATCCTGGACGTCGTCTACAACCACTTCGGCCCCGACGGCACGTATCACACGACCTTCTCGGAGGATTACCTGCACCACGAGCGGGCCAGCGGCTGGGGCGCCTCGATCAACTTCGACTCCGCGCCCACGCGCGAGTTCTTCATCGCCAACGCCGGCTACTGGATCGACGAGTTCCACCTGGACGGCCTGCGGCTCGACGCCACGCAGGCGATCCACGACGACTCGAAAGACCACGTCATCGCCGCCATGACCCGACGCGCCCGCGAGGCGGCCGGCTCGCGCAGCATCCTGATCTACGCCGAGAACGAGGCGCAGGACGTCCGCATGATCCGTCCCCAGGCCGACGGCGGCCACGGCCTCGACGGCCTCTGGAACGACGACTTCCACCACGCGGCGAAGGTCGCGGCGACCGGACGCGCCGAGGCCTACTACGGCGACTACCAGGGGACGCCCCAGGAGCTGATCTCGGCGGTGAAGTGGAACTTCCTGTTCCAGGGACAGGTCGTCAAGTGGCAGCAGAAACGCCGGGGGACCTACGCCCTGGACGTTGAGGCCCCACGCTTCGTCACCTACCTGGAGAACCACGACCAGGTCGCCAACTCGGCGAAGGGGAGCCGCCTCAAGACGATCACGAGCCCGGGACGCTACCGCGCGCTGACGGCCCTATGGTTGCTTTCGCCCCAGACCCCCATGCTCTTCCAGGGGCAGGAGCTTGGCAGCGAACGCCCCTTCCTCTACTTCAGCGACCACCACGACGAGCTGGCGGCCGCCGTCTGCAAGGGGCGCCTGGATGAGCTTTCCGGGTTCCGCAGCACGACCCTGCCCGAGCTTCGCGAGGCCCTGGCCGACCCCGGCGCCCGGTCCACGTTTTCGGCCTGCAAGCTGGAGGAGCCGGGCGATCATCGCGAGGTTTCGGAGTTCCGCCTGATCCGGGACCTCCTGAAACTCCGTCGCGAGGATCCGATCTTCCGGGCCCAGGACGCGCTCAAGGTGCAGGGCGCGGTGATCGGTCCCGAGGCGTTCGTGCTTCGCTTCTTCGCAGAGGCGTACGACAGTCGGCTGATTCTGGTGAACCTCGGCCGCGACCTGTACCCGACGGCGAACACCGAGCCCTTGCTGGCGCCGCCGCCGGGCATGGACTGGTCGCTGCTCTGGTTCAGCGAGCATCCCCGATACGGCGGCTCGGGGATCCCCCCGATCGAGCCCGAGCAGCCGTGGCGCGCGTCCGGACATTCGGCCGTCGTGCTGACGCCGAGGCCGGCGGCCGACCGCCCCGAGATCGCCGAGATGGGGTCGACCCTGGTCGAGGATTACGACATCCACCCTGCGCTCCGCGAGCGGCGCAAGCCGTCTTGATCACGTTCACGACCGCGGCGAGGGCTTCGAGAGGGGGGCGTCGCCGAAGGCCTCGCGAGGCGGCTTCGCGGGGACTTTCAGCTCCTTGCGAAGCCGCTCCAGCTCGCGCTTCAGCTCGGCGACGATCGGGGCGTTCGTCGGCTCGTCGTAGACGTTCTTCAGTTCGCGCGGGTCTTCGCGGAGGTCGAACAGCTCCCAGGCGTCGAGGTCCGGCCCGTCGAAACGGACGAGCTTGTAGCGATCGGTCACCACGCCGTGATGGGGGCGGACGTGGTGCGGAGCCGGGTACTCGAAGTACTCGTAGTAGAAGCTCCGGCGCCAATCCGCTGGGGCCGCGTCGCGGAGGATCGGGACGAGGCTCCGGCCCTGGATCTCGGGCGGGATCGCGATCCCGGCGGCCTCCAGGAACGTGGGGGCGAAGTCGACGTTGGAGACGATCCGGCCCTCGACCCGCCCCGGTTTCGCGACGCCCGGCCAGCGGACGAGCAGCGGCGTCCTGAGCGACTCCTCGAAGATCCAGCGCTTGTCGAACCAGCCGTGCTCGCCGAGGTAGAACCCCTGGTCGGACGCATAAACCACGATCGTATTCTCGGCCAGCCCTTCCTGGTCCAGGTGTTCGAGGATCCGCCCGACGTTCTCGTCGACCGCCTTGATGCACCCGAGATAGTCGTGCATGTAGCGGTTGTACTTCCAGCGGACCAGGTCGGCCCCCTGGAGGCCGGCCTTCAGGAGCGCGTCGTTGCGGGGTTTGTAATAGGCGTCCCACGCCTGCCGCTGCTCGGGAGAGAACCGCTCGTTGAAGCCGCCCATCTTGACGTCGTTCGGCGTCATCGTGCGGGCGATGGTCATGTCCTGGTCGCGCTCGGCGAGCGAGCGGTTCGCGTAGTCGTCGAAAAGGGTCGGCGGCTCGGGGTAGGCGCGGTCGCCGTCATGGCCCAGGTGGCGGATCGCCGGCGACCAGGGGCGGTGCGGGGCCTTGTGCTGGGACATGAGCAGGAAAGGCTTCGACCTGTCTCGCTTCTTGAGCCAGTCGAGCGAGAGGTCGGTGATGACGTCGGTGACGTATCCCGAACGCCGGGAACGTACGCCCATCTCGATCATGTCCGGGTCGTAGTAGATCCCCTGCCCCGGCAGGATGCTCCAGTAGTCGAACCCGGTCGGGGCCGAGACCAAATGCCACTTGCCCACGACCGCCGTCTGGTAGCCGGCCTGCTGGAGGAGCTTGGGGAACGTCGCCTGGGCGCCGTCGAACCGGCTGTTCGTGTTGTTGTAGAAGCCGTTGAGGTGGCTGTACTTTCCGGTCAGAACGGTGGCCCGGCTGGGCCCGCAGATCGAGTTGGGGACGAGGCAGCGGTCGAAGCGGACGCCCTCGCGCGCGATCCGGTCGAGGTTGGGCGTCTCCAGCAGTTTCCGCGGATCCTGATAGGCCCCGACGGCCTGATAGGCGTGATCGTCGGAGAAGAGGAAGACGATGTTGGGTCGCCGCGGAGCGTCCTGAGCGGCGGCGGTCGCCACGGACGCGGAGACGAACAACGCCGCTGCGGCGGCCCGAACCAGGAAGAAGGTTCGCTCAGTCATGTGCAGATTCTCGACGGACTTGGAGTCGGGGGCTGGGGCCAAGTCCGGCGATTATACGGGCGAGCGGGTCATTCCTCCATGAGGAGCGCGACGGGGAAGTCGGCGAAGAGGACGGCGGCCGGGATGGCGGTCGTCCCGTCGCGGTCGGAGGCGGTGACGATCGCGCCGGTGAAGACGTCGCGGTAGCGTACGCCCGGCTCGACGCCCGGCAGCCGGACGACGGTCTCGCCCCAGGCGGGCTCGCCGAGCGGCATCCGCCCTTCGAGCGGCAGGCGAGTCGTAAGTCGGGGGACCGCGACGATCGCGGACTCGCCGTCGAGGCGGCGATGGAAGGCGAAGATCGAGGTCTCGTACTTTCCGGCGGGCTGGAGCGGCGTGTATTCCCCCTCGGCGAACAGGCGTGGCGAGCGTTTCCGCGCGTGCAGGGCCCGCCAGTGCAGGTAGAGCTTGGCCCGGCCGTCGAACGGCCCCTCGGCGAACTCGCGGGCGAGGGACGACGCGTCTTCGCCGGCGGCCTCGGCCCGACGGATCAGGTCGTCGAGCATCGCCTCGCGGCGTTGGTAATCGACCGGCCTGCGATTGTCGGGGTCGACCAGGCTCAGGTCCCAGATCTCGGTCCCCTGGTAGGTGTCCGGAACTCCGGGGGCCGCGATCTTCAGGAGCGACTGCGACAGGCTGTTGATCCGCCCGTGGAAGGCGATACGCCTCTGAAAGGGGAGGAAATCCCTGAAGAACGCGGGGTTTTTGGAGCGGTCGAGGATGTCGACGAGGAACGCGTCGAGTGCCGCCTCGTATTCCTCGTAGGGGTTTTGCCAGCTCGTGTGGACCTTCGCCTCGCGGGTCGCCTTGACCATGTAGGCGCGGATGCGGTCGCGGAAGGCGGCCAGGGCCTCGTCGTCCATCTCTTCGATCGGCCAGGCGCCGAGGAGGACCTGGTAGATGAGATACTCCTCATTGCGGCCGGGGGTCTCGGCGTCGTCGTGGAGCGCGCGGTGGTGGATCAGGTTAAGGTCGGTCCAGCTCACGAAGACGTCGAACCACTCATCGGGGATCTCCGAGAGGACGTCGATCCTAGCCCGGACGTCCTCGCTCCGCTTGGTGTCGTGGGTCGAGAGCGCCGAGAGGGCGTAGGGGTGCCGTTCGGCCCGGCGTGCGAACCACTTGTGGAGCGAGCCCGGCGGCGCGCCGAAGCGGTCGGGCTCGCCGCCGACCTCGTTGAGCGAGATCAGACGGTTGTAGATATAAAACGTCGTATCTTCGATGCCCTTTGCGGTGACCGGCGCGGTGACCTGCTGGAACTTGCCGGCGAAGTCGGCCTGCGACGGTTCGTCCGCGGGGAGGTCGACGGGCCGGGCGTTGCGGTCCAGGAGGGTGCGCGACAGGAAGTCGAAGATCGCCGAGCTGAGCAGCGGATTGCGGCGCTTGGCCCGGCCCACGGCCCGGCCGACGAGCTGCCGATCCTCGGCCGAGACGTCTTCGGGCGTGATGTAGCTGCGGTAGACGGGGAAGGCCGCGATGACCTCGCGCAGCACCGTTCGCAGGGTGTTCCGGGTGAAGTCGCGCGCCCGGCGGTCGCGGTGGGCGATCCGTTCGAGCTGGTGCGACAGGACGTGCAGCTCGCTGGAGAGCGAGGCGTCCATGATGAGCTGCTTCTCCTCGATCACCCGGTCGCGATAGGGCGTCGGGTCGTCGATCAGCTCCTCATACTGCCGCGCGAAGCTCGGCCCGCTCGAACCGTCGACGAACAGGCCGTTGATCCGGTTGAGGGCGTCGTAGCCCGAGGTGCCGTGCGTGGCCCACTCCTCGGGGAGCTTCTCGTCGAAGGCGAGGATCTTTTCGACCACGACGTAGAGCGAGGGTGGGCGGACGGCCCCCGGTGGCTCGGCGGCGAGGGTCCCGCAGATCCGGGGCTTGACCTCCGACCAGGGGATCGCCTCGGCCTGGGGGCCCTCGCGGTGCAGTCGGTGCGCGATCACGACGACGAGCGCCTCCTGCAGCCGCGCCAGGTAGGTCCGCGGGTCGAGGAGGCCGTCCGGGTGGTCGATCCGGAGCCCGGAGGCCGGCGTCCGCGCGAGGATGTCGAAGACCAGGCGGTGCGTCGCGCGGACGACCTCCTCGCGGTCGGCGCGGAGGGCGGCGAGGGCGTTGATGTCGAAGAATCGGCGGTAGTTGATCTCGTCGGCCGCGACCCGCCAGTAGGCCAGGCGGTAAGGCTGCGACTCCAGCAGGGCGTCGAGCGCGTCGAAGCTGCGAGGCTCGCCGGCCGTCCCTTGAAGGGCGGCCAGCGCGGCGTCGACGGCCTCGGCGATGGCGGCCTGCTCGGACAGGAGCGAGGCCAGACGCCGTTTGACGATCTCCTTCTCGCGGTTCCGCTCGGCGATCCGGGCCGGATCGGTCTCGGAATGGGGAGGGAGGTTGCGAGCGGCCGTCAGGATGCTCTGGAATTCCAGGACGCCGGGGTCGTCCGAGCCGAGCGTCGCGAGGATCGGCTCCAGGGCGGGCTCCAGGATCGCGGGGTAGCTCCGGGGGTCGAGCGGGAAGCGATGGTCGTGGTACTCGACCCGGAAGGCGCCGCCGTCGCGGCCGGGCTTCAGCTCGCCCCCCTCCAGGACGTCGCCGTAGAGTCCGCCCAGGAACGGCAGCAACACGCGGCCCCGATTCTCGGGCCTCGTCGGGGCCGACCAGTCGATGTCGAACGAGCCGGCGTAGACGGAGGCCTGGCCGTTCTCCAGCACGTCGTTCCACCAGGGGTTCTCGTTGCCGAGGATCCCCATGTGGTTGGGGACGACGTCGAGCAGGAGGCCCAGGTCGTGGTCGCGGAGGGCGGCGAGCATCGCCTCGTGGTCGGCCTCCTCGCCGATCTCGGGGTTGAGCTGGGAGTGGTCGGTGATGTCGTAGCCGTGGGTGCTGCCGGGAGCGGCCTTGAGGTAGGGCGACGTGTACAGGTCGGTGATCCCCAGCTTGGCGAGGTAGGGGACGATCGCGCGGGCGTCGTCGAACCGGAAGCCGGCGTGGAGCTGGACGCGGTAGGTGGCGGTCGGGACCACGCGGCGGCAGCCGATCTCCTCGAGCGTGGCGGCGAGCAGGGCCTCGGCGTGGGCGTCGAGCGCGGCCGGTTCGACCTCGGCCGGCTGGTGCGGCGTCGCTTCCATGGGAGGGTCTCCGTGTCTGGGGGCGGCCGGGAAAGCGGAAGGGCGGGCCCCGAGACCCGCCCCCCCATCCTCGTTCCTGTGCGAAGCGTACGGACGTCGTCAGATCTCGCGAGAGGCCGTGCGGTGCGGCGACGGCATCGCGGGCGTCGGCGTGTTCGCGTCGCGGCGGAGCACCTCCACCTGCTTCGCGGAGATGTCGGGCTGGGCCTCGCCCAGGTCGCGGGTGAAGAAGACGGCCATCGATCGATCGCGGAGGTCGTAGATGTAGCCCCCCTCGGCGACGAGCGGCTCGGTGTCGTCGGCGAAGGTCTCCAGGACCCGCCGCCAGACCTGCCCCTCCTTGGTCTCGGGCAAGGTGAACGGGATCGCCTCGTGGTGGGCGTTGAGCAGGATGAGTGCCGTGTCGTCGACGATGGGCTCGCCGCGCTCGTCGACGTCGCCGATCAGGTCGCCGGCCAGCCGCACGCCCAGGCACTTGACGAACCCGGCGTCCCAGTCCTCGTCGGTCATCTCGACGCCGGACGGCACCAGGAACGAGATGTCCTTGATCTCGGAACCGCGGAGCGCGCGGCCCTGGAAGAACTTCCGGCGCTGGAAGACCGGGTGCTCGCGGAAGATCAGCGCGACCCGGCGGGTGAAGTCGAGGAATCGCTTCTGGTCGTCGTCGAGCTGCCAGTTGAGCCAGGTCAGCTCGTTGTCCTGGCAGTAGGTGTTGTTGTTGCCCTTCTGGGTGTGGCCGATCTCGTCGCCGGCCAGGAGCATCGGGACGCCCTGCGAGAGCATCAGCGTCGTCATGAAGTTCCGCATCTGACGCTGGCGGAGGGCGTTGATCTCGGGATCGTCCGTCGGGCCCTCGGCCCCGCAGTTCCACGAATCGTTGTTGCCGGCCCCGTCGCGGTTCTCCTCGCCATTGTCCTCGTTGTGCTTCTCGTTGTACGAGACGAGGTCTTTAAGCGTGAAGCCGTCGTGGCAGGTGATGAAGTTGATGCTGGCGTAGGGGGCGCGGCCGGTCTGCTGATAGAGGTCGCTCGAGCCGGTGAGCCGGGTGGCGAACTCCGACACGGTGCCGCCGTCGCCCTTCCAGAAGCGGCGGACGTTGTCGCGGTACTTGCCGTTCCACTCGGTCCAGAGGACGGGGAAGTAGCCGACCTGGTAGCCGCCGGGCCCGACGTCCCAGGGCTCGGCGATCAGCTTGACCTGCGAGAGGATCGGGTCCTGGTGGATGATGTCGAAGAAGGCGCCGAGGCGGTCGACCTCGTAAAGTTCGCGGGCGAGCGTGCTGGCCAGGTCGAACCGGAAGCCGTCGACGTGCATGTCGACGACCCAGTACCGCAAGCTGTCCATGATGAGCTGAAGCACGTGGGGCTGGCTCATGTTGAACGTGTTGCCGCAGCCGGTGAAGTCCATGTAGTAGCGGGGATCTTCGGGGCTGAGGCGGTAGTAGCCGGCGTTGTCGATCCCCCGGAACGAGAGCGTCGGCCCCTGCTGCTGGCCCTCGGCCGTGTGGTTGTAGACGACGTCGAGGATGACCTCGATGCCCGCCGCGTGCAGGGCGCGGACCATCATCTTGAACTCGCGGACCGCCGCCAGGGGGTCGCCGGGCTGGGTCGAGTAACGCGGGTCGGGGGCGAAGAACCCCAGTGTGTTGTAGCCCCAGTAGTTGACGCGGCCCTTGTCGGTGAGGAAGCGGTCGTCGATGTGATAATGGATCGGCAGGACCTCGACGGCCGTCACGCCCAGCGATTTGAGGTGCTGGATCGCCCCCTCGGAGGCGAGCCCGGCGTAGGTGCCGCGGACCTTCTCCGGGACCTCGTTCATCAATTTCGTGAAGCCCTTGACGTGGACCTCGTAGATGAACGTCTTGTGCCAGGGGACGAGGGGCGCGCGGTCGTCTCCCCAGGTGAACGAGGTGTCGGCCACGGCGGCGAGGGGCGCGAACGCGGCGCTGTCGCGTTCGTCGAAGGCCAGGTCCTGGTCGGCGGCGTCGAGCGGGTAGCCGAAGAGCGAGTCGTCCCACTTCAGGTCGCGGCCGATCGCCTTGGCGTAGGGGTCGAGCAGCAGCTTGTGGGGGTTGAACCGCTTGCCGGTCGCCGGGTCGTGATCGCCGTGGACGCGATAGCCGTAGAGCTGGCCGGGGACGACGTCGGGCAGGTACTGGTGCCAGACGTTCGCCGTCTGCTCCCGCAGCGAGACCGTCCTCGATTCCCGAGTGGCGTCCGGACCGTCGAACAAGCAGAGCGACACGCGTGATGCGTTCTCCGCGAACAGGCTGAAGTTCACACCGGCTCCGTCCCAGGTGGCTCCGAGGGGGAATGGTCGGCCAGGCCAGACGCGCATGAAAAGGATCCTTCGATTGGCGAGTGGGTGGGCGGGAGCGTCCGCGAGACGCGACGGACGTCGTCGTCGCCTCCTGTGAACGGGTTCGGCCAGCGTATAGGCAAACCGCGCGCCATGGACGACGGTCGCTTCGCGTCGAAGCGATCGGTCGGACGCCTCCCGTACCGGATTTGCTACCATGGATCCCGCCCGACTCGCGGGTTGATCCTTTCTCGGGACCTCGAACCCTGGTGGTCGGATGGCGGATGCGGAACCGCGGGATCGATCTCCGGATCCGGCACGGGCCTTCCGGGAGCTGGCCGAGGCCGTCGACCTCCTGGTCGCCGTCGCACGGACGGGTTCCGGCGAGGTCGTGTATCTCAACCCGTTCGCGGAGCGGTCGACGGGCGTGGCGGCGGCCGAGGTCCTCGGCCGGGGCTTGGCCGAGACGCTGATCCCCCCGGAGGACCGGGCCGCCTTCCAGGATGCGTGCGATCGCGCGATCCGCGAAGCGTCGGCGACGGAACGGGACGGGGTCGTCCGCCGCCGCGACGGCTCGCTGCGGATGATGCGCTGGGCGTTGCGGGCGATCGACGACGGCCTCGGCGGCGGGGCCCCGGCCCTGTTGATCGTGGGCCGCGACGTCACCGACCTGGGACGGGCCGAGGAGCGGCTGCTCCAGGCCGAGCGAATGGCGGCGATCGGACAGATGTGCGCGGGGCTCGCCCACGAGAGCCGCAACGCCCTCCAGCGCAGCCAGGCGTGCCTGGAGATGCTGGCTCTCCAGGTCGAGGATCGGCCCGCGGCCGTCGACCTGATCGGCCGCCTCCAGCAGGCGCAGGACGATCTGCACCGCCTCTACGAGGACGTCCGCGAATTCGCCGCGCCGATCCACCTGGACTTGCAGCCCTGTCGGCTCGACCAGGTCTGGCGTCGCGCCTGGACGAACCTCGGCCGGGCCCGCGCCGGCCGCGACGCCCTCCTCGTCGAGGCCGCCGAGGCCGAGGCGCTCGACTGCGCGGTCGACGCCTTCCGGCTTGAGCAGGTGTTCGCCAACCTCTTCGACAACGCCCTGGCGGCCGCCCCCGGATCGGCGAGGGTGGAGGTGGCCGTCTCCGTCGTCGAGCCCGAGGGCCGGGGCGAGGTCCGGATCGTCGTGCGCGACGACGGGCCGGGCCTGACCCCCGAACAGCGCGCCCGGTTCTTCGACGCCTTCTTCACGACCAAGACGCGGGGGACCGGCCTGGGCACGGCCATCGTCAAGCGGATCGTCGAGGCCCACGGCGGCCGCGTGGAGGTCGGTGCGTCCGCTTCCGGCGGGGCCGAGGTAATTTTGACGATCCCCCGCGGCCCCGGGCCGGACGCCTGAACCGATCGCACCGCGCCGCCGCGAGCATCGAGGTCGTTATGACCGGGCGGCCGCCGTCGGGGCCTTCCGCCGAGCCCAGCCGGCGGCGGCCAGCAGGCCGACGCCGCTGAGCGACAGCAGGACGCTCGACGGTTCGGGGACCGCCGTACCGGACCCCACCACCTCGAAGGTCCCCGGCGCGAACGACAGGACGCTGCTCGGATAGCTGACGCCCGACCCCGACAGGAGCATGGTGCCGGGTCCCATCACGAAGGTGATGGGGACCAGCCCGGGCGCCGCGTTGGACGCGACCGAGTAGCCGATTCGCCCCAGCGAGACGGTCTGGTTCGCCGCGACGGTCACGAATCCGTCCAGCGACGTGCTGAGATCGGACACGTTCACGAAGTTCGCCGGGAGGGGGTCGAAGCTGAGAGTGCCCGTCCCCTCCGAACCGAAGACGAAAGCGGCGACGGACGTCGCGTCGTCCACGGACGTCATCCAGACGCCGGGCCCGACCTGGATGTCGATCGAATAGGCCGAGAGGGTGCGGTCGGGGGCCGAATCGTTGGTCAGCAGCACCTCGAAATAGCCCGTCCCGCCCTGATTCGCCACGACGGCCGTAGTCGTCACCACGAATCCGGCGCGGCACGGCGCGTCGGCCAGGAACAGGGCCAACACGGCGGGCGCGAGCGAGAACAGCGTACGTCGGAAGATCTTTAGCATGGAAGCACCTCGGTCGTCGAGTAGTCTATGGTTCATGTCGGGATGAATGGAAGTCGTGGTGAAATGGGGGCGGGCCGGCCGCCCCCACTCCCGGACGATGCGTCGGCCTGCGGGGCCTCAAACGATGGGCGGCAAGGTCGAACGGAACCGGCGACGCGAGGCGTTGACGTCGTCGAGATCGACGTCGCCGTCGCCGTCGAGGTCGGCGAAGACGTTGCCCGCCGCGGCCAGGAGGATCGCCCGGCTGTCCATGATCGTCACCACGCCGTCCTGGTCGAAGTCGCCCGGCAGCACGTTGAATCGCAGCACCTCGTCGCCGAGGATCGAGAGCACCAGGCGATCGGGACCGATCGTCCGGTCCAGGGTCCAGGTCGCGGTCATCGTCGACGGATCGTAAGCGAACGCCGCGATGGGGTAATTCGCGACGTTGATCCCGGTCAGCGACAACGAGCCGATCGACAGGTTGGCCGGGCTGTTGAAGGAGAACGAGATGGCGTTGATCGTCGTCCAGGGCAGGACCTGCGTGTTGGTGAGCAGCGAGTAGGATCGGCCGCCGTACAGGACCTTCACGTCGGCGACCGACGGCAGGGGCAGGACGTTGACCGTCACGGTCGCCTCGTTGGAGATGGCCCCGTCGTCGTCGCGGACCGTATACCGGAAGGTGTCCGACCCCGAGAAGTCGGCGTTGGGCGTGTACGTGACCGCACCGGTCGTCGGGTCGACGCTCGCCGTGCCGTGGGAAGGCGCCAGGGCGATGACCACCGACGCGGCGATCACCGTGCCGTCGACGTCGATGTCGTTCGCCAGCGGGTTGATCACGATCGGCGTGTTGAGCGGGGTGGTCGCGGCGTCGTCCCGGGCGATCGGGCGGGAGTTGGGCAGGGTTCCGACGTCGATCAGGCCGCCGTCGACGCCCTGGGTGAAGTCGAAGAAATTGTCGTACGGGTCGACGTCCTGGACCTGATACGTGACCGAGCCCCCGCCGAGGGTGGCGTAGAGCTGCTCCAGCAAGGTCGGATCGTTCGTGTAGAAGAAGCCCGTGTCGACGGTGTTGTCCCGGAATCCCCCGCCCGGGTTGCGGGAGATCAGGATCTCGCCGTCGCCCGTGGTGCTGACCGTGGGGACGTCGCTGAAGTCGCCGATCTGGACGCCGTTGACGAGCAGGAAGTTCTGGCCCTGGTCGTCGAAGTCGCCCACGCCGGTGTCGCCGTCGTAGAGGGTCACGCGGAGCGCCGCCTCGGCCAGGCCGCCGCCGAGCGCGGCGAGCAGCTCGGCGCTGAAGTTCGTCTGGATCCCGATGGTCCCGGGGTTGCCCCGATACGCGACCGGGGTGCCGTCGTTGAAGAATCCGACGTAGAGGCTGCTGGCGGCGAGCTGGCTCACGACTCGGACGCCGTTGACGCCGATCAGGTCGAGGACCAGGCCTCCCACCGGGGTCACGCCCGAGGGGAGCGTGCCGCCGCTCGTGGGCGACGTCAGGGTCGACGAAGTCGGCTGCACGACGATCGCCACGCTCGCGACGTTCGACACCCCGCCGTATCCGTCGTCGATGGTGTACTGGAAGCCGTCCGTGCCCAGGTAGCCCGGATCGGGCGTGTAGACCAACGCGCCGACGAGGTTGTTGAAGGCGATCGTCCCGTGGCTCGGCGGCGTCACGACCGAGATGCTGGACGGATTGAGGAAGTCGCCGTTGGGGTCGAAATCGTTGGCAAGGAGGCCGTTGACCGCGATCCCGAGCCCGGCGTCCGCCAGCAGGCTGTCGTCCGCGGCGACCGGCGCCTCGTTGAGCTGGACCTGCAGGCTCACCGTCGCCACGTTGGAGACGACCCCTTCGTTGTCGTTCACCGTGTAGGTGAAGCTGTCGGGGCCCGTATAGCCGGCGTCCGGAGCATAGTAGACCTCGCCGAAACTCCCGAGCGTCACCGTTCCATGCGTCGGCGGCGTCACCACGGCGTAGGAGGACGTGTCGATGAAACCGTCGGGGTCGTAGTCGTTGAAGTAGAGGTAGAGCGTATTCGGCCGGCCCTCGATCGCGGTGTATACGTCATCGTTCGCGACCGGCGCCTGGTTGGGGGCGACCGTCAGGTATGCCGTGGCGACGTTCGAGACCTCGCCGAGATCGTTCTGCACCGTGTACTGGAAGCTGTCCGATCCGACGAAGCCCGGGTCCGGGGTGTAGAGCTGGTAGCTGTAGGAATCGAACGCGCCGAGGATCGTGTCCGGCGCGCCCGCTCCGACCGTATTGTCGATCCAGGCGATGTAGGGCGTGAACTGCGGGACGCTCGGGATCGGGTACGAATCGACGGCGCCGGGGTTGAGCGTCCCGCTGAAGCTGTAGTCGTAGATCGACGGATCGAAGTTCGAGAAGTCGCTCACGCCGAGGCGTACGTAGAGGGTGTAATCCCCGAACTCCGAATGGGAGCCTCCGAAGGACGTATCGAAGCCGCCGGACACCTTCAGCTCGATCCCCGCGTCGCCCTGGGAGAATGCGCCCAGCCCCGAGGCGGTCCCGCTGCCGACGGGGCTGCCGTCGAAATCGTACGTGTAGAGGAAGCTGGAACTCTGGGTCGACAGCGAGCCTTCGCTCGGCCCCGAGACGATCTGGATCGACGAGCGATCGATGGGCCTCGCGAAATCGTAATCGTTCGCCAGGACGTCCACGACCTCGGGCTGATCCACGCGGATGTTGAAGAAGTCGTCGGAGGCGACCGGCGACAGGCAGATGCGTTCCTCCAGGAACTCGAGGCGGAACGCCCTGGCCCGGGAACGTCGTCCGGGGGCGGGTCGATCAAAGCCGGGCCGACCGGATGGACTTCCCCCGGTTCGGTGTCGGAGGCGACGGGGAGTGGATCCGAACATGCTCAGACTCCTGGCTGGTGGATGCAGTGCGTCGGCGTCCCGAATGCAACGTAATACTAAGGAATGCATTCGGAAAACAGTTGTTTTGTTCTGCCAAGAGCAATACCATGGGAACATGATGAAAACAAGTCAAGGGTGCAGCTAATCTATTTAATTATTTTAATTCAAAGTCCGCAGATTGTTTGAATCATTTAACCAGCATTGGGCGTTCGCAGCCCGATCGAACGGCCGTCGCGGAACCGGCTCGAGGTCCGCCGGCAAGGAAGTTCGCGACTCGCATCCTCGCGGGAAGGACGGGCCGCGGGAGAGGAGACGGAGCCAGTGCGGCTCGTGGGCCGAAATCGATCGCGACGTCCATCTTCGCGACGCGCGGGCGCCAGGATCTTCGCCTGCGCGGATCTGCTACAATCGAGACGGCCGGCGTCTTGAGCCGGCCGCTTCCACGCCTAGATCCTGATTCAATGCGAAAGGATGGCGGGGGCCGTGTGGACCCTGACGATCCCCCGAAGCTGGGGGCCGGACGCATGATCCGATCGCTCCGCATCGCCGTCGCAGACGACGAGCGCGACATGCGCGACTACTTCCAGGCGATCCTGCCGCGCCTGGGCCACGTCGTCGTGGCCGCGGCGAGCGACGGCGCGGAGCTGATCGCGGCCTGCCGCGCCGCCACGCCCGACCTGATCATCACCGACGTCAAGATGCCCGTGATGGACGGGATCGAGGCGGCGCGGCGGATCTACGAGGCGACCCCGATCCCCGTCATCCTCGTCTCGGCGCACCACGACGCCGAGGTCCTGGAGCGGGCCGAGCAGGAGCACGTCCTCGCCTTCCTGGTCAAGCCGATCAAGCAGGCCGACCTCGAGCCGGCGATCACCGTCGCCATGAGCCGTTTCGAGCAGTTCCAGGCCCTGCACAAGGAGACCGCCGACCTCCGCCAGGCGCTGGAAGATCGAAAACTCATCGAGAGGGCCAAGGGCCTCCTCATGAAGCGCACGGGCCTCGGCGAGCACGACGCGTTCCGGAGGCTCCAGCGGCTGGCCAGCGACCACAATCGCAAGCTGGTCGAGGTCGCGCTGATGATCCTGACGGCCGACGAGGCCTTCCGCATCGACGCCTGAGACGGACGGATCGGCTCAGACGCGATCCGAGTCGCGTGCCCGCGATCGAAGGTCGAGCGGGGCCATGCGACGGGGACCGTGGTAGATCGACTTCGCGGGGGCCGAGGCCGGCGCGGCGACGGCCCGCCGCTTGCGCCACCATCGCGGCAGGGCCCGCCGGAGGTGGACGACCGAGGCCGTGACGAACAGGACGCCGATCGGGAGGTCGAACGCCGATTGTTCGACGACCCCCCTGGATGGGCCGTCGCCGTTCGGGTCGACGGCCTCGGCCAGGGCGATCACCCGGCCGTCGAGCCGATCGCCGGCGGCGATCGCCGCGACCGGCCCGGCGAGGGGCTCGGGCCCGTCGACCAGCCATCGCAGCCCGCTCCTCACGGCCTCGACCACGCGGTCGGCGCGCCGGAGCGCCGCGTCGTCGGCGTCTCCCTCGGAGGCGGCGACCTTGACGGCGTCGTCGCGATTGCTCGGCTCGGCAGCGTCCTCGACGAACCCGGCGGGTCCTCTGGAAGCGCCGTCGTCGGCCTGCACGTTCGAACTCAGCACGAGACTCGACGCCAGCCCATTGAGGCCGACGCCAGGACCGCCCCAGGCGACGGCGTTGAGCCCGCCCGGCACCGTCGGTCCGACGGCCGCGACGCCGTCGCCGTTCGTCGAGGGTCGGCCGACCAGCCCGGAGCCGTTGTTCGCGACGTAGGCCCAGGGCGAAGGCCCCATGGGGAACCCGGCGGCCGAGGCACTCCCCGGAACTTCGACCGGAGGACGCGGAGGGCTCGGCGTGGGGGTGGTCGCGCCGGGATCCGCCCCCAGGCGGAGGCTGAGGGCGCCGTTCGAGCCGATGGCGTTCCCGATCAGCGAGTCGGAATGGCCTCTCGTCAGGATCCAGGTGGCGACCAGCGGCGCGTCGCCGGCGGCCGTCAGGCGGAGGACGTACGAGCCGGGGCCGAGGACGAGGGGAATCGCACTGGTCAAGGATGCGGATCCCGACTGCAGTACGCGAAGGCCGCCGTCGAACACCTCGAACCGGAGCGATCCGCCTGTGAGGTTCACCCCAAGCGATAGGAGGGCGTCGCCGTCCATCTGGACGAGGGGCGAATCGTCGGCGATCACGAACGGAAACTCGGTCGACTCTCCCGGCGCTAGCGTGATGACGCCGCCCCCGAGGCTGACGTGGCGGGCTACCTTGAATTTCGAGCCCTCTTCCGGCGAGACGGTCCATCGGGCGAGAGTCCCGGCGGGCACACCGTCCGCAACCGGGATCCGACCGATCAGGTCCGCGATCGGTGCGTCGCCCGAGGCGATGAGGCTGTAGCTTCCCGCCGCCAGCGACTGGATGAGTTCGTCCCCGTCCGGCAGCCGTTCGACGAACTGGAAGGCGACCCGCTGGAGGCCGGGGTCCACCTTCGTAAGCTCCACGAGATGCGCGCCTCCCCGGCCGTCGACGACCCGGATGGCGTCGGTCAGCAGTCGGGACGGATCGACGGCCGACGAGAATGCGATGGTGAAACCGGTCACCGCCCCGTCGGTCCGGTCGAGCGTGAAGTCGGTCACGCGGGCCGGCGCGGTCACCGGGTCGGCGACGAGATCGAGCTGGAACGCCCCGCCGGGCCGTCCTTCCGACCGGCTGACGACGACCACGTAATCGCCCGGGGCCAGCCCGACGAAAAGGTATGGGTCGTTGGGATAGGCGAGCGGGAGGTTGGCGCCGAAATGGGTGGCCGCGACGTCGTTGCCGGCTTCGTCATAGACCTTCAACTCGGCGTTCAGGGGGCTTCCGATCCGCTCTGCATCGAGCTGGAGCCCCAGTTGCCAGAGCTCCCGCCCCGCTCCCAGCCGGATCCGGTAGGCGGCGAAATCGGTCCCGGAGTTCGTCAGGTTTCCCTGCACCCTAAGGACGGCGGGGCCGAGAAGTCCCAGGTCCGCCGCGCCGGCGGAACGATCCGGCGCCTTCACCTCGAACTCGGCGACGACGTGGTCCTGGGTCGCGTCCCAGCCTTGTTGGGAGAGGGCGGCGGACCGGGAGAGGGCGGCGGACAGCGGGCCGCCGCCGATCAAGGCGAGGCGGTATCGTCCGGGTTCCAGGGGCCCCTTCAGGGGGAGCGACACGGTCCCGGCCGCATCGTCGATCACGCCGGCGACGGAGTTGTACCCGTCGAAGATCGGCGTCTCCGAGCCGTCGGCCTCGATGCGTGAGAATGCGACGTTGTAATCCGCCCAGATAGTGGAGGGATTTGCGTTGAACCTGAAGATCAGCGCGTCGGGCGCGTTCGCGGCATCGACGACGTCGCCGTCGGCGGGCGTGGTCCGGAGGTCGCCCGACGACTGGGCCGCCGCGACGATCGCGACGCCCGCGGTCGTCGACGGCGTGCGACGACGTTCCAGACGCTCCATCCCGGCACCGTTCCAGCGAAAGCTCTGCTGCGTCTTCATGGTTGCGCCACCAGTTGGAACGTCTCTCGCGCTTCACGACCCTTGCGAGGCCCTCACGACCGGTGGGGACGTCGCTTGCCCACCGATGACTTCTCGAATCCGCCCCACCCTGCGAGGACGTCGTCGATCGCGCCGGTCGTCGTTTGGAGGCCCCCGGTCCACGACGGCGAGACCTCGTGCCGGAAGCTCAAGGCGGCCCCGAAGGCGCTCGCCTCGGCCGTCGCGGCGATCGGGGCGGAGGCGGCCTGGGCCTTCGCCGCGGCGGCGGCGTAGAGCGACTCGAGCGCCGGCGAGGCCCGCGCGAAGCCCGGGGCGAGCAGGGCGTCGCCCCACGCCGAGAGGTTGCCGATCTTGAGCTGGACGTGATGGTCCTGGAGCGCACGCTCGGTCGCGCGGACGGTGTTGACCGTCCCCTGAACCAGGGTGTTCAGGCCGGCTCCCTGGCTGTTCTGGGTGGGGACCATCGTGAACGGCGGCGCGACGGGCGTCAGAGGGACCGTGCCGAAGTTGACCTGCAAGGCGTAGGCCCCCGTCGAGCCGCCTCCGGAAGCCGTGGCCCGGATGAAGAAGCCCTGGCCGGTCGAGACGCCGGGGATCGTGAGCGTGGCCGTGTCGCCGAACTGGGAGGAATACGCGTTCCCCTTCAGCCCGAGCGAGGCGTCGTAGACGGTGACCTGGGGCGTCAGCAGGCTGAGGTTGGTCGACTGCGCCGACACCGTGAAGCTGCCGATGTTCGACGACGGGATCGTCACCCAGAACCACTCGGTCTGCCCCGGGTTCGTGATGTTGAGGTCGGCGACCGTGATCTGATTCGCCGACGTCCGCCAGCCGTCGAGGCTCTTGGCGTCCCAGTACGACAGGTTGCTCTGGCCGTTGCTGTTCCAGGCGTCGCCCTGCCGGCCGCCGTAGATGGAGCGAATCCCGCTGACGTCGTCGCTGTGCAACGCCTGCTTCATCGCCGTGTAATACGAGTACATGTCCGCCCTGCTGATTTCGGAGTGGCTCATCCCCAGGGCGTGGCCGATCTCGTGGATCGCGACCGTCTTCAGGTCGTAATTGGCGTCGATCTTCCAGCTCATGATGGAATTGAGGACGACGTCCCCCGCCAGGGGGCCGCCGTTGAGCTGGGGAGGCGAGTAGGCCGCCCCCAGGGTCCCGAACGCCAGGGGGATCGCGCTGAAGCGGATGTCGCCGAACCGGGGGTCTCCTTGCTGGTAGCCGGCGGCCCCGAGCGCCGAACCGTCGTCCGAGACCTGGACCAGGTTGACGTTGGCGACCGCCTGCCAGACGGCCGCGGCCTCGTTGAACTCGCGTTGCCAGACGCTGGTCGGGTAGAGCGCGTTGAGGGTCTGGTACAACGTGCTGGGCGTCCCGCCGATCGACGTGCCGTCGGGGACGAAGCTGTATGTGATCCGGGAACCGTAAACCCAGTTCGCACCGAGGGTGGCGTAGAGCAGGAGGCGCTCCTCCAACCCTTCCATCTTCGGCCGAGAGCGGCGATCCGGGCCCGACGAATTCCCATCGCGCGAGACATTGGGCGACTGTGCCATGTTCGATGCACTCCCTTGGGATGCGGATCACAGGAGGCACGGGATCGCGTCGTTCCTTGGGCCGTCCCCGGCGAAGTTGGCGAGGGAGATCTCGCCGCCGATGCGCGGGCTGCGGCTGGATTGTGCCTCTAAGAACACCCTAGGTCGCGTATTGCGAGCCGTGGCGAGATTCTTCCAAAAAAAGCGACCCGGCACCCGCCGGTCGCCGCCTGGATGGCGAAAGGTGGAATTTCCCAGAGGTTTGCATCGATCGCCGGGCGTCGAGATGGACGCCGACTATGGGGCGGGCCGTGTGCTGGAGACGACGTGCGAGGAGGGGGAGACCGGTCGGAGGTGCGCTGGGAGAGATGCGGATTCGGCTCGGTCCGAAGATCGTGCGAAGAAGTCGAGGCGATAAAAGCGACGACGGCGCCGCGCTTCGGTTGAGGCGCGGCGCCGGCCGTTCTATGCTTGACGAGGAGATCCCAGCCACGCCGGCCGATCCCGGTCGGATCGGCGCGAAGTGGTCGTCGGGCTCAGCCCTGGGGGGCGGCCTTCACCGGGGCCAGAGGAGCCGGGGCGAACTGGGGGGCCGGGGCGACCTTCGCAGGGGCCTGGGGCGCGGGAGCGATCTTGGCCGGGGCCTGGGGCGCGGGAGCGACCTTGGCCGGGGCCTGGGGGGCCGGAGCGATCTTGGCCGGGGCCTGCGGGGCCGGAGCGATCTTGGCCGGGGCCTGCGGGGCCGGGGCGATCTTGGCCGGAGCCTGGGGCGCCGGGGCGATCTTGGCCGGGGCCTGCGGGGCCGGGGCGATCACAGGGGCCGGGGCGACCTTCGAGGGCGCCTGGGGGGCCGGAGCGATCTTGGCGGGGGCCTGCGGGGCCGGGGCGATCTTGGCCGGAGCCTGGGGCGCCGGGGCGATCTTGGCCGGGGCCTGCGGGGCCGGGGCCACCGAGGCGGGCGTTAGCTTGGACGGCACCTGAGCGGTCGGCAGGATCTTGCTCGGAGCGGCCGGCGTCGCCTTGTGATGGAACAGTTGGCCCGAGACACTCAGGGCAACAACTAGAACCGCACTGGTCATCGCGATGTCCTCTATGAGGAGTGAAGTTGTCGGTCGACGTCTCGATCGACGCGGTGAGCTGACAGTCCCCTGATGGTCTGGTCCCGGCCGATGATGGACAACGTCCGAACGCCAACACCACCGCCCTGTCGTACCCCACGTCCCGCGCCCGTTGGGCCGGCTCGTGGGGCCTGTCCCCTCTTCCGTTTTAGAGAGGACAACCTGGAAGGCCTCGGATGGTGGCGGAAGCCGCGGGGCCGACCGTCTTGGCCGACGTCCGCGCTCCACCCCAGGGGTGGCCACAGCAGGTTATCGGCAGACCCTCACGAGGCGTTCAGTGAACTTGGGAAAATCGAGAGCATGCCGGCTTGGGGGACTCTAGGGGCTTTGACGAGTTTCAAGAGGTTGGGTGTGTGGACTCGGGGAAATGGGATCGTCCCCCGCCTGTCTCGAAGCCGAACCATGATGAGGTTTGGCAAGGAGCCGCTGTCTTGTTGGGGCGGTCGAGTTCGAGCCTCGGGCGGAGGACAGGGTGGTCCTCGCGGGGGCTCTGCACTATTAGGATGCAGCGTCATCAACTCAACACCGGTATCGGGAGGCAGCATGCGTATCGGCAACCGGCTCGGTGGTGCGATGTTCGGGCTGATCGTCGCCCTGTGCGGGACGACGGCTCGGGCGGAGGCCGCCGAGCGAGTCGTGGCCGTCCCCCTGGGGGGCTCGCTCGAGGCCAGGGAAGGCGAGCATTATTACGGGGTCTACGTCCCGACGCGGTTCGGGGGCGATCTGACCATCAAGACGAGCGAGGGGACCGTCGAGGAGATCAAGGGGCCCAACGGCGCGACGCGGACCAACGGCCAGGACGTCGGCGTGGACCAGCAGGGTTGGTACACCTTCAAGGTGAAAGGGACGACGAAGCCCTACAAGGTGGAGACGAAGTTCGTCCAGACGGGGCAGGCCGCCAAGAAGCCCTGGAATTTCTACTACTGGCCGACGAAGGCCGACTCGCTCCACGAGCCCTGGGCCGGCGGCAACGCGCGGGTCGATACGTATGACCTGAAGGGCGACGACGTCCGGATCATCTCCCCCGGCAGCTACATCGAGCCCGGCAAGGACATCGTCCTGGCCGGCCGGAACGGGCTGCTGGAGACGACGCCGGTCGCCGGCGACGACGCCACCTGGTTCCCCAACATGTACGACGACCTGTACTGGCTGGGGCCCAAGAACACGCTCTTCCAGACCCCCTCGCCGATGCTGAAGTACGACCAGCTCTTCGGCACCTCGGCGAGGATCTGGGAGGCGGTCAACAGCCAGAACAACGACATCACCCGCTGGCCCGGGCACTGCCTCGGCGGCGCCGTGGCCTCGATGTTCTTCAACGACCCGGTCCCGGCCCCGGGGAGCGGCATGACCAAGGACGAGCTGAAGGCGCTCTACGCCGAGCTGGGCGAGAACCATCTCAACCACCGGATCGGCGACTACGCGACCGACATCCCGTTCGGCCCGCCCCGCCCCGGCCCGGATCCGACCGACTGGAAGGTCGCCCGGGTCCACGCCATGTACGAGACCCACATCCGCGGCGAGCGCAAGCCCCTGCTCTCCAACATGCGGGCCTTCCCGCCCCGAGGCACGGAACTGGAGGTCTGGAACCAGGCGATCTACAAGTACGTCGCCGAGTACAAGGCGATCCCCGGCCGCGGCCCCCGCGCCGTGGACATCAACATCGACGTCCACGCCAACTCGGGGTCCTCGCTCAACGGGCAGGACGACAAGGACCGCGTGGTGCATTACGAGTACAGCCTGGTCTACGGCCTCGACGGACGGGTCGACGAGTCCAACCCGGCCGCGGCCGACTGGATCGCGGTCGGCGGCGAGGCGCTCTTCGCCCCGCTCAACGTCCTGCAGGTGCTCGATTCCCGATGGGCCGGCCACAACCCGTATATCACCATCGACAACGTCCGGTCGCTCGACCTGGCCAACGGCGGCACGGGCAACGCCCGGTTCGCCGGCAAGGCGCCCGAGTTCCTGCCGGTCGCCCAGTACGAGGCCGGCCGGACCCTCCCCGGCGTGAGCGGGCCCATGTTCGCCGGCGGCAACGAGGCCTCGGCGCCCCGTCGCGGCGGGTTCTTCGGCTTCTTCCGGGGGCGCTGAGGCCCCGATCGCAACGACCCCGAACCGTCCGCGGACGGCCCGTATTTCGGACCGCTCCGGACGCCGCGACCGCCCGACCCGACGCCGGCCCAGGCCTCGTCCGGTCGGGCGGTCGCGTTTCCCGACCGTGGCCGCGCCGGCGCGACCGGCACGATCGGCGTCCTCGGCGCGACGGCAACGGCCCCGGAATCGGACGTCCTTTCCGCTTCGGTATTTTCGTCACGGCCGCTCAAGTTTCCCGGGCCGGTGGTCGATCCCATAACCATCGCGAGAGAACGCTCCGGGGCCTCATCCTCAGACGATCGACGGCGCCGCGAGACCTCTCGAAACCCCAACCCGCTGCACAAGGCCAGGTCGAACCGAGGACAACCGTCATGACTCCTCTCCTCGCACCCTCGAACGACGCGACCGCCCGGTTCGACGACGACGGGTTCGAATGGGGCCTGACGCTGATCCAGGTCCCCGACGTCGGCCCGGCCTGTTCGCGGACGAGTCCCGTCGAGAGCTGGGAACGGACGTGGGCCGAACGGCGCCGGTCGCACGGCCCGGCCTTGCGAACCCGCCCTCGCCGCCGGCTGCGTCGCGAGTTTCGCGTGGCCGCATGCGTCTGCCTGGCGTTCGCGCCGATCGTCACGGCGTTCGGGGCCTGGGGCTTCCCGCCCGTCCGCCGCGCCGCGGCCGCCGAGGTCGCCTCGGCGTCCCGGCCCGCCGACGAGGACGAGGCGAGCCCCTGGTCGATCCGGCTGTCGATCAAGCCGGCCGAGTCCGAGCCGGAGACCCCCGTGGTGTTCCCCGGCTACCTGCTGCCCGCCGAACGCCGGGAGGAGCCGTCGCATGAGGGAAGTTGACGACGCGCTCAGCCACGCCTACGCCCGCCAGGGACGTGATGCCGAGCGGGCCGCCTCGGACGCCGGCTCGCCCCCGGCGCCTCACCTCCCGGCCCGTCGGACCTCGGCCGGCCGGCCCTCTCGCGTCTTCCTGCCCCCCGAAGCCGGGCCCACGCCCGCGACGGTCGGCGGGGTCGCGCTGGAGTGGCCCGAGGTGGTCTCGGTCCTGGAGAAATCCTGGGGAGATCGCTTCCGGCAGATGGCGGACCGCATCCTCGAAGCCCGCGAGCGGAAAGGCGTCCGCGTTCTGCTCTTCACGAGCTGCCACCGGGCCGAGGGCCGCACGACGCTCGTCCTGACGCTCGCCCGCACGCTCGCGCGGAGGCCCCTGAAGACGCTGGTCGTCGACGCCGACCTTTCCGGCCCGATGCTCGCGCGGTCGCTGGGGCTTCAGCCCGAGGTCGGCCTCGACGACGTCGTCGAGGACGGCAAGGCGATCGAGGACGCCCTGATCGAGGCCCCCGGCGACCATCTCTGGGTCCTGCCGATGCGGGCGGCGGTCGCGCGGCCCCGGGACTTCCTGGCGAGCGCCGCGTGGGCCTGCGCGATGGCGAAGCTGAGGCGCGACTTCGACCTCGTCCTGATCGACGGCAGCCCGCTCTTCACGGGGCTCTCCGCGGCCGTGATGCATCGTTCGGTCGACGCGGCGGTGCTGGTGCACAACCGAGACGCGACGGGCCAGCGGTCGATCCTGCGGGCGCGCGAGGTCCTCGAAGCCGGCGGCGTCCCCCTGCTCGGGCTCGCCGAGACGTTCGCCTGAGCGCATCGGGAGGCCCCGTGTACGAAGCGCATTTCGGCCTCGAACAGCGACCGTTCGGCGAGACCGCCCGCTCGTCGGCGTACGTCGCCCTCCCCAGCCGCGACGCGGCCCTCCGGCGCGTCCGTTACGGCCTGGAACACGGCCTGGGGCCCGCCCTGCTCTACGGCGGCTCGGGCTCGGGCAAGACGCTCGCGGCGAACCGCCTGGCGGCCGAGATTGCGGCCCCCACGGTCCACCTGACGTACCCGGCCATGCCGGCCGTCGACTTGGTCGTGCACCTCGCCGAGGAGTTCGGAGGCGCGCCCGTCGCCGCCCCCACGATGGCCTCCGCCCTGCGACGGCTCCGCGAGGCCCTCGGCGACCACGCCTCGCGTCGGGCTCGCCCCCTCTTGATCGTCGACGAAGCCCAGCTCATCCAGGACGCCTCGGTCTTCGAATCCCTCCGCCTCCTGCTCAACTTCCACACCGACGGCGCCCCGGATCTCGCCCTCCTCCTGGTCGGGACGGCCGAGCTGGTCTTGCAACTCCCCGCGGCCTTCCAGGACCGCCTGGCCGCGCGCAGCCTCCTGCCACCGCTGACCGAAGCCGAATCCGCGACGTACGTGGTCGGCCGGCTGGCCGCGGCGGGGGCCCGCGATCGGCTGTTCGCCGCCGAGGCGCTCGTCGACCTCCACCGCGCCGCGCTGGGCGTCCCCCGGCGGCTGAACCACATCGCCGACCTCTGCCTGCTGGTCGCCTACGCCGAGAGCCGGCCGATCGTCGATTCCCGGATCGTGGGCGTCGCGGCGCGCGAGTTTCAGGTCGATCCCCTGGCGGCCTGACCTCGCGGATCGCCCGGGACGGATTCTTGCGATTATGGTAGAACCGCCCCATGCGCGGCACGGCGGCCGCGTATTCCTTCATAGGAAGGCGTGCGATCGCGTCGGGCGAAGCGTCTCGCAGGCGTCCGAACGAAGGGTCGCCACGTTCCGACACCGGGAGCGCAAGGATGGGTCGTTCACCGAAGTTAGGCAACGAAGAGCCGCGGGCTCGAGGACTTTGGCCCCTCGCCGCGATCTGGCTGGTCGGCTTGCCCACGCTTTACGCGACGGCCCGCGCCCAGGCCCCGGCCGACGGCTCCCAGGCCGGCGTGGAAGTGCTGACGCGCGGTCCGGTCCACGAGGCTTTCGCCGTCCCGGTCGTCAACGACCCCAGGCCGGGCCTGGTCGCCCCCAAGACCCCACCGCCGGCGGTCGAGGAGTTGCCGCCCGACGAGAAGCCCGCGGGCGACGACGTCCAGTGGATGGCGGGCTACTGGAGCTGGGACCAGTCGCGCGCGGACTTCGTCTGGATCAGCGGCATCTGGCGCGAGCCCCCGCCGGGCCGGCAGTGGGTCCCCGGCTACTGGAACCCCGTGGCGAACGGCTGCCAGTGGGTCCCCGGGGCGTGGATCCCGGTCGCCCAGGCGGGCCCCGCGACCCTCGACGCCGACGTCATGCCCGCGCAAGGCGAGGCCGTCTACCTCCCCGAGCCTCCCGCCAGCCTGGAAGTCGGCCCGAACATCCCCCAGCCCGCCGGCGAGGTCTTCTGGTCGCCCGGCTGCTGGTCGTGGCGCCAGTCCCGGTACGTCTGGCGGCCGGGCTTCTGGGCGGCCGTCCAGCCGACCTGGGTCTGGGTCCCCGCGCACTACGTCTGGACGCCCGGCGGCTGCCTGTTCGTCGAGGGCTACTGGGACCTCCCCCTCGTCGAGCGCGGCATCCTCTTCGCGCCCGTCTATTACGCCCAACCGGTCTACCTGCAGCCGGCCTACGTCTACTCGCCGACGATCACCATCGCCGCGCCCGGACTGGTCGCCAACCTGTTCGTGCAGCCGAGCTACAACCACTATTGCTTCGGCGACTATTACGACCGGTCGTTCCTGTCCGTCGGCGTCTTCCCGTGGTTCTCGATGACCTACGTCTCCGGGCCCCGGCCGCCGGCGTACTACGACCCGCTGTTCACCTTCTATGCGTCGGTGAACGTCAGGAGCAACCCGGGTTGGGCCGCGCGATGCCGCGAGGACTACGTCCTGCGCCGCGACAACATCGCGATGCGGCCGCCGCGGACGTACATCGAGCAGACGCGGATCGTCCAGACGAACGTGAATATCACCAACAACATCACGATCAACCGCCAGGGCCCCGGCGGCCGACCCGGCCACCGACCCGGCCCCGCCGCGATGATCGGTCGACCCATCGATCAGGTGGCCATGCGGCGCTCGGGGCCGGAACCGGGCGGGCCGCGGATGGAACGGGTCGGCGTCGACGCCCGTCGGCAATGGCAGACGCGCTCTCGCGAGATGGCCGATTTTCGACTCCAGCGAGCCGGCCGCGAAGTCGAGGCCGCCCCGCGACCCGGGCCCGGCGGCCCTCGGCCCGGCCAGCCGCCGCAACTGGCCCAGGCCCGCCCACGGCCGTTCGCGATGGCGGCGTCGCCCGTCTCGGCCCCGAGGCTCGATCGCCCGCAGGTCGAGCGCCCCACCGGACCCATGCGCCGCCCGGAGCATCAGGCCTCACCCTCGGTCGGGACCGCCGCGCGACCGGCCGGGCCGCGGCATCTCGCCGCCAATGACGGGGTGCCGCCCGTCGCCGGATCGACGCGACCGCAAGTCCGCGAGCGGCCGCCGGGTCGGGTCGAAAGGCCCGTGGCGCGCGGCGCGGGGCCGGCCTTCCCGGGACATCAGCCCGATCCGGCCGCGAATCGGCCGGGTCTTTCTCACCTCGGGAAGGCGGAAGGAGCCCCTGCCCGACCGAATCCCGCCGGGCCGGCGGCGGGTCGACCGTTCGCGCCGCGACATCTCGGCGAGGGCCCCGCGACCGCCCAGCCGCCTCGGGCCGGCGCGCCCCGAGCCAACCCTCGGCGGCCTCCGCCGACGCCCCATCCCGCCGGACCGGTCCCCCGAGCCGGGCGGCGAAACCCCGAGGCGGACGGGCGTCCCAATCCCTGATTCGGGCTTTTCGCTCGGTCGCGCCGATTCCCTAAAACGGCGCGACCGGCTACCATCGAAGACCTGGACGTCAGTCGACGCATCCCTCCCTCCCCGGGGGGCGAAGGCGAGTCACCCAGGATTTTCCATGATCGACGGCAAGGACGACGCCGAAAACGCGCTGGGGTTGCTCGGCGACCCCGTCCGGGAGTGGTTCACGGGTGCCTTTCCCGAAGGGCCGACGCCCGCCCAGCGGCTCGCCTGGCCGGCGATCGACTCGGGCGAGAACGTCCTCCTGATCTCGCCGACGGGGACCGGCAAGACGCTCGCGGGTTTCCTCGCGATCGTGGCCCGATTGCTGCGCGAGCATGCGGCGGACGGCCTCAAGCCCGGGCTGCGATGCGTCTACGTCTCGCCGCTGCGGAGCCTGGGATATGACGTCGAGAAGAACCTGTCGATCCCCCTGCGCGGGGTTCAGCGGCTGCTGGGGCTGGCGAAATGCCCCGTGCGCGTCGGCGTCCGGACCGGCGACACGTCGGCGTACGAGCGTCGGAAGCTCCGCGAAGGTCCGCCGCACATCCTGATCACGACGCCCGAGAGCCTGTCCCTCCTGCTCAGCCAGTCGGGCTGGCGCGACCACTGGCGAGGCGTGTCTCATCTCGTCGTCGACGAGGTCCACGCGCTGGCGGCGACCAAGCGAGGGGCGGACCTGGCGATTTCGCTGGAGCGGCTGGCCGACGCCGCGGGCGACGACCCGGCGCGAGTGGGGCTCTCGGCCACCTGCCGCCCCCCCGACCCGGTCGCGCGGTTCCTCGTGGGCCCCTCGCGGACGTGCCGGATCGTCGAGGCCCCCCGCCCCGCCGGTTCGAAGGGTCTGGAGATCGCCGTCGAGTCGCTGCTCCGACCCGGCGAGGGCCCGCACCGGGGGCTGACCTACCGTCGCCTGCTGCGGCGCATCCGCAAGGCCGTCGCCGACAACCGGACGACGGTCGTCTTCGCCAACAGCCGGCCCATGACCGAGAAGGTCGCGCACGACTTGCGCAACGAGCCCTCGGGCCGCGGCGAGGCCCGCCACGCCTTCGACGGCGAGACCGAGGTCGCCGTCCACCACTCGGCGCTCGATGCGACACGGCGCCGCGACGTCGAAGAGCGTCTCAAGGCCGGCAAGCTCCGCGCCGTCGTGACGAGCACGAGCCTGGAGCTGGGCGTCGACGTCGGGACGGCCGATTTGACCGTGCAGATCGGCCTCCCCGGCGGCGTGGCGCGGTGCGTCCAGCGAATCGGCCGGTCGGGCCACCGCGTGGGCGGCCAGGCGCGGGGGCTGATCCTGGCGGCGACGGCCGCCGAGGTCGCCGCCGGCGCCGTCACGGCCAGGGCCGCGCGGGCCGGGGCCATCGAGCCCCTGAAGCCGATCGCCTCGCCGCTCGACGTCGTCTGCCAGCAGCTCATCGGCATCGCCTGCGCGGGCGAGACCGAGATCGACGCGGCCTATGATCTTCTCCGCAAAGCCGGGCCGACGGCCGACCTCGATCGCGACGACTTCCTCGCCTGCCTCGACTTCCTCGCCGGCGAGCTGTCCGGCCCCTCGGGCGCGTTCGAGCCCGAGCCGGGGGCGGCGCCTCGTTGGACGTCGCCGCGGATCTGGAAGCGCAACGGCTGGTTCGGCGTCCGTTCCCGACGCGTCCAGCGCTGGCTGTGGAGCAACGTCGGCACCATCAACGCCGAGGAGTCCGCGGCGGTCGTCGCCGACGGGACGTCGATCGGGACCGTGGAAGGGAGCTACGCCGAGCGGCTCTCGCCCGGCGACCGCTTCGTCCTCGACGGCCGCACCCTGGAGTTCCGCCGGCTCGACGGCCTCGTCCTCCAGGCGAAGCTCGTCGGCGGCGAGGCCGGCGCGCTGCCCGTCTGGCACAGCGACCGCCAGGCCCTGTCGACCGAGCTGGCCGCCGAACTGGCCGCGTTCCGCGCCGAGGCGTCGCGACGATCCGCCTGCGACGGCCCCGGCGCCGTCCGCGACTGGCTGGCCGAGACGCTCGAACTCGACTCGCGCGCCGCCGAGGTCGTCGCCGAGCTGATCGAGGCCCAGGACCGTTGGAGCGAGACCCCGACCGTCGACATGCTGCTGATCGAGGAGTTCCCGACGCCGCTGGAACCGGGCTGGACCTACGCCTTTCACGCGCCCTTGAACCGCTCAGCGAGCGAGGCCCTGGGCCGGGCCGTCTCGGCGCGGCTGGGGCGGCGGTTCGGCCGCGACGCCACCTTCCAGCCCGCCGATCTGGGTTGGATCCTCAGGCTCCCCGACGACGTCCGCGTGGCCGAGGCCGACCTGGCCGACATCGCGACGCTCGACCGCCTGGAGGAAGACGTCCTCGAAGGGGTCGACCGCGGCGAGCTGGCGGCGCGACGGTTTCGCCACGTCGCGTCGACGGCCCTGATGGTCCTGCGCAATCCCGAGCCCGGTCGGCGGGTGCGGGTCGGCGGCATGAACTGGGTCTCCACGCGGCTGTACCCCCTGGTCAAGGCGGCCTGCCCCGACCACCCCCTGCTCCGCGAGACCCGCCGCGAGATCCTCTGCGACGTCCTCGACGTCCCCGCGGCGGCCCGCTGGCTGGAATCGGGGCCGACCGTGCGGCTGCGACGGCTTGCGGCCCCCTCCCCGTTCGCCACCGCCTGGATCGCGCCCGGCGGCGACGAGCCCCTGCGCTACGACTCGCCCGACGACGCCCTGCGTCGGCTCCACGCCCGGATGACCGCCGCGGCCGGAGGGTCGTCGTGAGCGTGACCGACCCGGAAAGCCTGCATCAGGGCTGGCTCCTGACCCCCGAGGGGGCCGCGGTCCGGCCCGAGGCGGCGACCGCGGTGATCGCCGACGTCCACCTGGGCTACGAATGGGCGCGAGGGGCGGCCGGCGATTGCGTGCCGGCCCACTCGCTCGCCGAGACCCGCGACCGCCTGGAGCGGGTCTTCGCGCGCTGCGAGGTGCGGTGCCTGATCGTCGCCGGCGACCTGGTCGAATCGCACCGTCCCTGCGCGCGGACCGCCGCCGACGTCGCCCGCCTCGACGTCTGGCTCGCC
Source organism: Paludisphaera mucosa (assembly GCF_029589435.1). NCBI lineage: Bacteria > Pseudomonadati > Planctomycetota > Planctomycetia > Isosphaerales > Isosphaeraceae > Paludisphaera > Paludisphaera mucosa. Next base: position 2,087,351 of record NZ_JARRAG010000002.1, read on the forward strand.
GGCCGCGGGGTCGAGCTGCTGCTCGTGCCCGGCAACCACGACCGCAGCCTCGCCGCGTCGCCCCGGCCGCCGGCGATCGCCGCGTCCGCCGCCGTCGCCGGCTGGACGATCCAGCATGGCGACCGTCCCGTCGTCGGCGATCGGGCCGTGATCGGCCATCACCACCCCTCCCTGCGCGTGGCAGGCTCTGCGGCCCCGTGCTTCCTCGTCGGCCCGGCGCTCCTGGTGCTGCCGGCGTTCTCGGCGAACGCGGCGGGGCTCGACGTCGCGACCGCGGCGATCCCGGCGGCCTGGCGGTCGGCCGGCCTTCGATGCCTGGCGGCGGCCGGCGAGGGCCTGCTCGACTTCGGGCCGCTCGACTCGCTCGCGGCCCGCCTCCGCTCGGTCGCCGCTCAGGCGCATTGATCGCCCGAGCCCGGGGAATTAGGATGATGTTCGCCCCCATCCACGGCGATCGATGGCACAAGGTCTCTTTTCATGACAATCCGTCTCCGTGAAATTCCGGGGCGCTCGCGGCGCGAAGTCCTCGCGGCGATCGCGCTGGGCCTGCTCGCGGCGGGCTGCGGCTCATCCGACGAAGACGCACCATCGCAGGTCTGGGGCCAGGTGGTGTGCCGCGGCAAGCCGCTCACCGAGGGGGCGGTCATCCTGATGCCCGTCTCCGACAAGGCCAACACCTGGGGCGCCGGCCATCTCGGCCGAGGAGGCCGCTTCAACATCGTGTCGTCCCGGTCCGACATCGCCTTGCAGCCCGGCCGCTACGCCGTCTATATCCGCCCGCCCCTCGTCACCGACCGAACCACCCTGAAAGTCGCGCCTCGGCCGGGCTACCCGGTCCCGGCGAAGTATCTCGACGCCGAGCACCCCGAGATCCACGTCCAGATCGGCACCGAGCCCACCAAGCTCGACCTCACGCTCGACGACTGATCGGTCGCCTGGAAAAATGGACGAGGGGCGGCGCCGTTCCCACGAATGGGAGGGCGTCGCCCCTCGTCGCAGGCCGCCGGACGCGAACGGTTTCGGCGTCGCGGCCGGCGGCGGTTACGGTCGTGATCCAGATCAGTTGCAGCTCAGGCAGCTCGGGACCATCACGGGGACCGACGTGGTCTGTTGCACCGCCACGGTCCGGGGGACGTAGCGGGCGACCACCCGGCTCGTCGTGACGGGAACCTGCTCCGCCACGCATACCGGGACCTGACGACTGGCCGTCTCGGCGACCATCCGCGTCTGGGTCACCGGGACTTCCTCGACGCGTTCTTCATTCACGTAGCTGCACGTCGTCACCGGGGTCGTTTCGACGCGTTCCTCGGCGACGTAGCGGCAGGTCTGGACCTCGTAGGGCTCGACCCGCTCCTCGGCCACGTAGCTGCACGTAGTGACCGGGATGGTCTCGGAACGCTGCTCGGCGACCATCTCGCAGGTGCGGACCTCGTAGGGCTCGACCCGCTCCTCGTTCACGTAGCTGCACGTCTGGACCTCGTAAGGCTCGACGCGTTCCTCGGCGACGTAGCGGCAGGTCTGGACCTCGTAGGGCTCGACCCGCTCCTCGGCGACGTAGCGGCAGGTCGTGACGGGGTTCGACTCGACGCGTTCCTCGGCGACGTAGCGGCACTGGGTGACGGGCACCTGGCGGACCATCGACTCGCGGACGTACCGGGTCTCGCTCACGTCCCGGATGACGGGCCGCGACACGAAGACCCGCTGGCTGACCGTGCGAGGCGGGCACTGGACGGCGACCGTCGCGGTGACCTTCTTCTTGTGCAGGCACCCCAGCAGGCCGCGAGGCTTCTCGTAGCCGCAGGCGTCGCATTCCGTGACGGGGACTCGCACCTGGCGTTCGACGACCGGGCCCGGAATGGTCGTATACTGCCGCTCGAAGTAGCCGGTCTCGACGACTTCCTGGCGGACGGTCGTCACCGGTCGGCAGACCGTGTAAGGCTGCTCGACCATGACGGTCTCGGTCACCGGCCGCATCACCGTGTAGCGACGTTCCTGGTTGACGGTCTGATAGACGGGTTTGGTGACGGTGTACCGCCGCTCGCGACGCTCGGTCTGGTACACCGGCTTCATGACGGAATAGCGGCGTTCCATCTTCTGCGTCTGGTAGACGGGTTTGGCCACCGAGTAGCGCCGCTCCATCTGCTGGGTGCGGACGACCGGCTTCATGACCGTGTACTTGCGCTCCTGGTTGACGGTCTGATAGACGGGCTTGGTGACGGTGTAGCGCCGCTCGCGACGCTCGGTCTGGTACACCGGCTTCATGACCGAGTAGCGACGTTCCTGGTTGACGGTCTGATAGACGGGCTTCGCCACCGTGTACTTGCGCTGGACGTAGGAGGTCTCGGTGACCGGCCTCATGACGGTGTAGTTCTCCGTCTGGAAGGCCGTGCGATACCGGGTCTCCATGACGGTGACGGGCTCGCTCTCGTACACGGTCTCGTAGACCGTCTGGTAGACGGTCTGCACCTGAGGGGCCAGTGCGACCACGCTCAGCTGCGTCGCGACGACCGGGGACGGGGCGCAAGAATGGCAGGCCCCGCCTCCGTAGGTGGCCCAGGCGGGCGAGGCGGACCCCGCCAGGATGGCGGCGGCCGCTCCGGCGGCCAGGCGCACGGCTCTCAAGGACTTGAACATGCGGAACTCCTCGGCGGATCCTCGGGCTTCCACCTCGCCGCCCGGACCGATGCGGCCGGGCGGCCGGCCCCGAGGGAGTGCGCTGTCTCGTCCCTGAGAAAGCCCCCCCAAAACGATGAAATTTCCCCGGCCCCTCGAAAAATCCCTCAAGGGGCCGCCGCTCTCATGCCGAAACCTATACGTTCGCGGCCCCTCTCAGGGCCCCACGAAATCGAGTATAACACCGGCCCATTTTGCGACTTTAGGATTTGGCGGGAATTCCCGGAGCCGTGGTTCTTCCTCTAGCGATTGCAACGAATGCATCGGGAGGAAGGGATGTATTCATCAGGCGGAGTGGAGCAAGCGGCGCGCCGCGACCCGATCCCCGCGGACCTCCTCGCTATCGTAACTCTACGCAAAACCCACGCGCGGAGTACGAAAGAAAGGGGGAAAAACTCAAGCGGGGAAGCGCATTGTAATTCTTACAACGCGCGGCCGGATTGTAGGAATTGCAATCCGCTTTCGGCGCGCGTCCGCACGGCCGCCGAGCCCGTGCGGGCGAGGGCTTCGATCTCGGGCCGAAGCTGGCGCATCGCGTCGTTCGGCTTCGAGGCGGCGAGGGCTTCCAGCGCCTGGAGCTGGATCGTCTCGACGAGGTCCGGAGACTCGTCGTCGGGACGACTGGCGGCGGCCGCCCCGAGCATCTCGCGCAGGATCGCCAGGGCCGACGCGTCGCCGCGGCGGGTGAGTGCGATCGCGGCGTTGTAGCGGACGAACCGATCGTCGTCGGATCGGAGCCGGCCCCGGAGCGAGCCGGTCGCGGCCTCTCCGCCGCAGAAGCCGAGCGCGAAGACGGCGAGGCGCCGGAGTTCCGGCGAGTCGGCGGCGTTCGCGGCGTCGCCGAGCGCGACGATCACCCGTGGGTCGTCGAGACCGCCCTCCAGCCGCGCGCCCTGCCGGGCGAGGCTCGCCGCCGCCGCGAGGCGGATCGACGAGTCGAATCGGCCGTCGAGCGCCCGGGCGAGCATCGCGAGCGGGTCCGGGGTTCGACCGTCGGCGAGCCGCGCGTCGAGCGTGCGGAACGTCCCGATCGCCAGCGCGAGGTACTGGGCGAGCCGGGGATCGGCCGCGCGATCCAGCTCGACGCCGAGCATGTCAGTCAGCTCGCCGAGGATCCGGGGGTCGGTCGCCGTCTTCGGGTCGCCCTGGAGCAGATTCGCCAGCTCGAACGCCGACCGCCAGCTCCCCGTCCCCGAGCGGATCTCTCGCACGTATTGCAGGGCGTCGCCCCGGCCGCCGGCCAGCACGCCGAACAGGAGCCAGACCGCGACGACGGCCGCCACGACCAGCGCCGGGATCACGAACAAACGGAGGACGAACCCCGCCGAGGGCATTTCCACATCCGGCAGGTCGGCCGGATCGCCGGGCTCTTCGCTGCGAGGGGTGCGGAAATCGAGGTCGCCGGGGGCGTTCGGGGAGGGCATGCTGTTCGTCGCCGCGGGATCGTCCGGGACGTCGCCTCGTTGGGCTTGGCGTAAGGGGGCGATGTCGCTGGACGGCTTCGCGACGTTCGTCCCCGAGTCTAGGCCCCCGGCGCAAGCTCGGGCAAGGGGACGCCGGGCCTTTCGCCGGAATACCGGGGTTGACAGGTTCGCCGGTCCTCGTTTTAATCCCGAACGTCGAGGACCGTCGGGACCCCTTCCGAGGTGTCGCGCCGAGATCCTCGATCGGCGACAGCCCAGGCCCACACCTTCGACCTGACACCATCGCTTGCGATTCGGGCTGCCGTCGTCGCTCTCCGGAACTCCTTCCGCGGCCTTCGCGGCGGGAAGTCCGCAGGGATCAGCATGATGCCGATCACCAGGAGGTCAGGTCGCGCTCGCGGGACGCGAGCGTACGAAGGAACGACGCCATGCACCGGATGCGATACGACATCAGACGATTGGTCTTACCCGCCTTCTTCATGACCCTGGGCGCCCTGGGCTCCCCGCTCCGGGCCGACCTGATCCGCCCGCACGGATTCCGGGCCTACCCGAACATCGCCGGCGACATGGTCGGCGAACAGACTTATGAGTTCGACCGGACCCGGCAACTGGGCGTGTTCCGGGTCACGAACGCGCCCCACGTCATCACGCTCGGGCCGACCCGTCGCCACATGATCGACGTGATGCCCGACGTCGAGGGGACCCTCAACGAGACCCTGCAGCTCACGCTGGATCGCCAGGGCAAGCTCGTGGAGCAGCCCGACAACGGATTCGAGCTTCGCGGCTCGGTGACCATCGCCGGCAAGGTCTACGAGGGCCTGCTGCTCAAGGGGCGGCCGACCGCCTTCGGGGCGCAGGGCCTCGGCCAGGACGCCAAGGGGATCTCAGGCGTCTTCGACCTGAGCCTGAAGGTGACGGGGGGCAAGCTGGCGAGGGCGTTCGGCCCCGAGGCGTACTTCCGCATCACGCCGCAGGGCGGCAGCACGTTCCAGGGCGATTTCACCGCCGATTTCACGGGCGGACGGCCCCTGACCAGCCTGCGGGCGACCCGCGGCGAGTCGGCCCCGATCCCGGTCCCCGAGCCGACCCTCGTCCTCTTCCTCGCGACCTGCGGCGGCGGCTACGTCGCCACCCGCCTCCTGCGCCGACGGAAGGCCCGGCGGCGTCAGGCTTTCGCGACGTCGGTCAGTCGGCGTGGAGCGACGCCGACAACTTACCTAATGCCTCGTTCTCGATCTGTCGGACCCGCTCCCTCGTCAGCCCGAGGGATTCGCCGATCTCCTTGAGCGTCTTCGGCGGGGCGTCGTTCAGGCCGAACCGCATGCGCAGGACCGTGGCCTCGCGCTTGTCCATCTCCTCCAGGCGGTTCATCACCAGCCGGAGGTTGTCGGCCTCGACCATCTCGACGTCCGGGGCGCGGGTGCGCTCGTCCATCAACATCTCGCCCAGGCTCCAGCCGTTCTCGGGCTGGTCGGTCTGGGGCACGAGGTTGTAGACCTTGATGGCCTTCTTGACGATCGCCAGCTTCTTCTTCGGCAGGTTCAGGATCTTGGCGATCTCGTCGACGGTGGGGGCCCGGCCCAGGGTCTCCTGCATCTCGGCCGAGGTCCGCCGCCACTTGAAGAGCAGCTCGACCATGTAGGCCGGGATCCGGATCGGCTTGGCCGTGTTGACGAGGGCCCTCTTGATCGACTGCTTGATCCAGTAGCTGGCATAGGTGCTGAACCGCGTGCCGACGGCGGGGTCGAAGCCCTCGACCGCCCGCAGCAGGCCCAGGTTCCCCTCTTCGATCAAGTCCTGCAACGCCAGGCCCTTGCCCACGTAGCCGCGGGCGATATTGACGACGAGGCGCAGGTTCGCCCGAATCATCCGATCCCGCGCCATATCGTCGCCGACGGCGATCTTACGGGCGAGATCCTTCTCTTCGTCCGCGTTCAGCAGGGCCACTTCGTTGATCTCCCGGAGATAAGTCTCCAGGGGGCTCTGCACCGTATCACGGCGATGTCGTCGAATCCGGGCCATGAAGATCCTCGTTGTGTCGGTCGTAACAAGGTCCGCTCACGTCCCCGAATCGGTAGACGAGAACCGAAACCGCGGCGTCGGACGCGTCCCGATTCGGGAGCCTTCCGATCCACCTCGGCGATGCGACGAATCCCGGGCGGAGGCGCCGGCCCCCGCTCGTCCCTTCGCGGCGCAGGGGCGTTTGAAGCGTCGACGCGCCGGACTTCGGCCCGCCGCGCCCGCTGGTCTCGCGTCGTCTTGCAAGATCCGCCCGGACCGGCCTTCAGCCCGGCCCGAAACCCTCGCGCCTCGACCCAAACCCCTGTTCGCCCCCGCCGTCCCGCCGCCGCTTGACAAACGAAATATCGGACGGCCCCCTGCTGCGTGATAAGCTGAGAAGGAACCGGAAAACTAGGATATCCTGTGAATACATGGAACGTGGGGGTTTGAGGTAGTTTTCCGGTTGCCGAATTTGACGCGGACGGCCGCATTGCAGCGGTCGTGCGGGTCGCACCGGCGACAGGGCGAGGCCTCGCGTTCGAGCGGAGGGATTTCGTGGCAGCCGTGACGACTGGCGAGCCCGGAGAGGCGTCGGGCTGCTCGGTCCATCGCGACGACTGCCTGTCGCACCTGAAGACGATGACGTCGGGGGTCGTCGACCTGGCGTACCTCGACCCGCCCTTCGCCACGGGCCGGACGCACCGCCTGCACACGCGGGATCGCACCACGGCCTACGAGTTCGAGGACGTCTGGGAGACGCCCGAGGCCTACGCCTCATTCCTGAGGGAAAGGCTGGTGGAAATCCGACGCGTGCTGGCCGACTCCGGCTGCGTCTTCTTCCATTGCGGGCGCGGGTCGGGCCACGTCGCCCGCTGCTTGCTGGACGAGGTCTTCGGCCCGGGGCGATTCCGGTCGGAGATCATCTGGCATTACCGGCGATGGTCGAGCGGATCGTCGGGCCTTCTCCCCGCCCACCAGACGATCCACTACTACACGAAGACCGATTCTTACGTGTTCAACCCCATCTGGGACGCGTACTCGCCCGCGACGAACGTCGACCAGCTCCTCCAGCGGCGTCGCCGCGACGCCTTCGACAAGTCGGTCTACGAGCGCGACGAACAGGGCCGCCCGGTGCCGGGCGGCGCCAAGCGCGGGGTCCCCATGAGCGACGTGTGGGACCTCCCCCACCTGAACCCCAAGGCCCGCGAGCGGACGGGCTATCCGACCCAGAAGCCGCTGGTCCTCCTCGAACGGATCATCGCGCTGGCGAGCCGCCCGGGGGACCTGGTCCTCGACCCGTTCTGCGGCAGCGGCACGACGCTGATCGCCGCCGCCGCGCTGGGACGTCGGGCGATCGGCGTCGACGTCTCCGAGCAGGCGGTCGCACTGACGCGAAAGCGGCTGGAGAACCCGGTGCGGAGTCGATCGCGGTTGCTGGAGCGGGGCCGCGAGGCCTACCGGAAGGCCGACCCGGCGAGCCTGGCCCTGCTCGCCGGCCTGGACTGCGTCCCGGTCCAGCGCAACGCGGGCATCGACGCGATCCTCGAGGAGTCCCACGACGGACGTCCCGTCGTGGTGCGGGTCCAGCGCCCGGGCGAGCCCCTGGCCGAGGCCGCCGCGAAGCTCCGACGCGCGGGGGCGGCGCATCAGGCCTCGCGGCTCTTCCTGGTCGTCCGCGAGCCGGCCGAAGGGCCCGCTCCCGAAGGGGTCGAGTTGATCGAGTCCCCGGCCGTCGCGATCGCCCGCAGGATCAAGGCCGACTCCTGAGCCCGTCGCGTCGGCCGCGCGCAAAAAGCAACGCCGCCCCGGGACGAGCCCGGGGCGGCGTTCGATTCCACGTCGAGGCGATTCGCGGATCAGCTCACTCTTCGGTCTCGGCGGTCGCGCCGCCGATGCTGAAGAGCGGGCCGCCGCCGCCGAGGCCGCCCTTGAGCTCCTTGGTCTCCTTGGCTTCCCGCGCGGCCTGGGCCGCCTCGGCGCCTTCGGGCGTCGTCTCGCCTTCCTCGTCGTCGCGGCCGGTCCAGTGGGCCTTCTTGCGGGAGAGGCCGATCTTGCGCTCGCCGCGGTCGACCCGGAGGATCTTGACCTCGATCTCGTCGCCGACCTTGACGACCTCTTCGGGGCTGTCGACCTTGTGGTCGGCCAGCTCGGAGATGTGCAGCAGGCCTTCGAGGCCCGGCTCCAGCTCGACGAAGACGCCGAAGTTGGTGAGCTTCGTGACCTTGCCCTTCACGACGTCGTTGGGCTCGTAGCGGCCGGGGATGTCGGTCTCCCACGGGTCTTCCTTGAGCTGCTTGAGCCCCAGGGCGATCCGCTTGCGGTCCTGGTCGACGTTGAGCACCTGGCAGGTGATCCGCTGGCCCTTCTCGAGCACCTCGTTGGGGTGGCCGATCTTGCGGGTCCAGCTCATGTCGGAGATGTGCAGGAGGCCGTCGATGCCCTCCTCGATCTCGATGAACGCGCCGTAGTTGGTGAGGTTGCGGACGGTGCCCTCGACCATCGTGCCCGGCGGGTACTTGTTGGCGACCTGGTCCCAGGGGTTGACCTGGGTCTGCTTCATGCCGAGCGAGATCTCCTGCTTGTCCTTGTTGATGCCAAGGACGACGACCTCGATCTTGTCGCCGGTGTTGACCAGCTCGCTCGGGTGGTTGATCCGCTTGGTCCAGGACATCTCGGAGATGTGGACCAGGCCCTCGATGCCCTCTTCGAGCTTGACGAAGGCGCCGTAGGACATGACGTTGACGACCTCGCCGACGACGCGGGTGCCGACCGGGTACTTGTCGGCGACGTTCTCCCAGGGGCTCGCGCTCTTCTGCTTGAGGCCCAGGGCGATCTTCTCGCGCTCCTTGTCGACGTGGAGGACCATGACCTCGATCTGGTCGTCGATCTTGAGCATGTCGCTGGGGTGGTTGATGCGGCCCCAGCTCATGTCGGTGATGTGCAGCAGGCCGTCGATGCCGCCCAGGTCGACGAACGCGCCGAAGTCGGCGATGTTCTTGACGGTGCCCTTGCGGATCTGGCGCTCGGCGATCTCCTCGAGCAGGGCCTTCTTCTGCTGCTCGCGGGTGATCTCGATGAGCTTGCGGCGGCTGACGACGATGTTCCGGCGGGACTCGTCGATCTTCAGGATCATGCACTCGATCTCTTGATCGATGAAGTCGGCGATGTCGGACGGGCGGCGGATGTCGACCTGACTGGCGGGCAGGAAGACGTTGACGCCGATGTCGACCAGCAGGCCGCCCTTGATCTTGCGGGTGACCTTGCCCTTGACCACGTCGAGCTCGTGGTACTTGGCGATGACCATTTCCCAGGCCCGCATGCGGTGGGCCTTCTTGCGGGACAGGACGATCTCGCCGGTCTCGTCCTCCATGCCTTCGAGCAGGACCTCGACCTCGTCGCCGGGCTGCGGCGGGGGCTCGTCTTCCCACTCGTTCAGGGCCACGAGGCCCTCGGACTTGTATCCCACGTCGACGACGACCTGGTCGCCGACGATCTCGATGACCTTGCCCGAGACGATCCCGCCGATCTCGAAGCTCTGGCCCTCGCCCAGGAAGTCCTCGAGAGTCTTCGAGCCGTCTTCGGCGGTCACGACCGCCGCCAGTTCGTCCTCGTTGATGTCGAATTCGCGAAGGAGGTTGCGATCTACCATGTGTTCGATTCGTAATGTCTTCCGCCCCGGGCCGGGCCGCGGCCGGGGAGGACTCGCCGCCTCCGGGGGCGCCGCCGCCGCGGCCTCCATGGCCGTTCGACGACGCACTGCCGAGGACGAGCGAAAGCCGGAAAAACGAAAAAACCACCCCGGCACGCGCGGGATGGGTGGACGTTGATGAATTGTATCCGGGCAGGTGCATTCTTGACAACCCGCTCTTGGCCCGCGGCCCGCGGAGGACGGCCTTGACCGGGCTGGTCGGCCGCGATAGCGTGCCCGCGAACGGACGGCGCACGGGTCCGGCCCTCGCGAATCGCGGGGATGCGGGTCGCGCCCGGGGGATCTCAAGGATGAGACGACGAGCGGCGAGACGGGCCTCCCTGGCGGGCCTCGTGCTGGTTTCCGCGGGGTGCGCCATCACGACCCCCCACGTCGCCGTGCCGGAGGTGGGCTTCGCCTATTCCGCCGGCCAGGGGTCGCAGACCTTCGCCGCCCCGCCCGGCGTCGTGGGGCCCGCGGTCGTCGAGTCGCTCGGGGACCTCGGGATGAAGGACGTCCGGCCCCTCCGCGACGGGACCGTCCTCCGCTACGAGGCCGTCACGAGCGACGACCGCTCGGCCTCGGTCACGATCCGGTCGCGCGGCGGGGCCGCCACGGCGGTCGCGCGGGTGGGTTGGTTCGGCGACGAGCCCCTTTCGCGCGCGATCCTCCAACGCGTCGCCGTCCGGCTGGGCGAGCGCGCGCCCGAGCCGATCCCGGAAGAGGCCCCCAGCAAGCCCTCGGCCAACCCCTTCTTCTCCCGGAGCGCGGTGCCCGACTCGGTCATGCTCCGCGACCAGGCCGACGCCGCGTACACCGACCGCGTCGTCCCCTGAGTCGCCCGGCCTGGCAGGGATGGGGACGGTTTGAGCCGCCGCCTTCCCAAAAACGAAGACGGCCGCCTCGCGGCGGCGTCTCGCTCGTTTTCGGAACCGCCAAAGTAGGCGAATCGTTGGCCCACTGCGGCCCGGACCGATCATCGCATCCATGTGAGATCGGGGGCCGGGCCGTGTGGCCGAACGTGAGCGGACCCCCCCGGCGGGGCCGGCGGAATCCGCTCAGGAGTAAGGTCGAACTCGACGCGCGCTTCCTTGCCGCCGGGAATCGGACCTTGAACTTCGTTGTGACGACCGCCCCGCCTGGAGTCGGCGGGCGGTGGAACAGCATGAAGGGATAATATGAAAATCAACTCGCACAACGGCATGACGTTTCGTCGATGATTCTCGTCGTCATGTCGCGAACGAACGTCAAAATACGATCAATCCGCGTGCGAGTCAACCCACCCTACGATTTTTCTTGCGCCCCGTTTCGCGGGCGCCGGCAGCCTCGGCGGGGCTCCTTCAGCCTCCGGCGAGGCCCTCGCGAGGGCCTCGCGCCGCGACCTCGGGCGAGATCGGGAGGTCCGGAGTCCGCGGTCGGCGGCCGACGTCGCGGCCTGGTCCGGACCCTCGCGGGATTCGCGGCCGAGGGCCGTCGACCCTCGGCGACGACGCGTCGCGCCTGACAAGGTCGGCTGGCCAAAGTAGACGGCGATGCGCGTTCGGACCCGTTCGTTCGTAAAAACTCTCTCATGAGTCGCCTGGGTCGGGGTTCGGGCCTCCCACCGGTCGCAACGGCCGGAACGGGCGAGGATTTCGGTGCCGTCCTATAATGGGCGTGCGAGGGTCGAGGACGCCGCGGAGCCATGATCGCCGAGACCCGTGATCGAATTCAGCTATGCGAGAATGAGCCATGCCCGTCGCGATGGAGGTGTGGGAGATTGCCGTGCGGGGGATGACCTGCGGCCACTGCGTCGGCTCGGTCACGAGGGCGATCGAGGCCGTGCCCGGCGTCGAGTCGGTCGTCGTCGACCTGGAAGCCGGCCGCGCCGAGGTCTCGGTCGACCCGGCCGTCGCCCGTCGCGAGGCCGTCGAACGGGCGATCCACGAGGCCGGCTACGCGACGGAGGACCTCGGACCGCCGACGTCGCCGTCGCCGATCGTCGCGATCGTCGGCCGGACGCCCGAGCCTCCGACGCCGATCACCCCCCCCGCCCCCTCGCCGGCGGTCGAATCGTCCTCCCGCGAGGAGTGGGACCTGGCGATCGGCGGGATGCACTGCGCCAGCTGCGTCGTGAGGGTCGAGACGGCGTTGAAGGCGGTCCCCGGCGTCGAGGACGTCCGGGTCAACCTGGCGACGGAGCGCGCGGCGGTGGTCGTCGACCCCGATCGGGTCGACGTCGGCGACCTGGCCGGCGCGGCGGCCGGGGCCGGCTATTCGGCGCGTCGCGAGGAGTGGGCCTTCGGGGCCCAAGCCGCGGCGAGGCTCCGCGAGGAACGCGCCGCGAGCGTGGCCTATTGGCGCAACCGCCTGATCGTGGGGGTCGCCGCGACCATCCCCCTGGTCGCGCTGGGGATCGGCTCGATGCTCGTCCCGGCCTGGGGGCATGCGGCCTGGCTGGGCTGGTCGATGGCGGGGCTGGCGGCCTTCCTCCAGGCGGCCCTGGGGTGGCCGTACATCCGCGGGGCCTGGCAGCGGCTTCGCCAGGGCTCGGCCAACATGGACACCCTGATCGCGCTCGGGACGTCCACGGCGTTCGCCTACAGCCTCGTCCACCTGCTGGCGGGCCGGCTGCATCAGGCACATTTCTTCATGGACGCGGGGATCATCCTGACGCTCATCACGCTGGGCAAGTTCCTGGAAGTCCGCGCCCGCGGGAACGCCGGCGCGGCCGTCGAGCGGCTGCTGGACCTGGCCCCGCGCACGGCCCGCAGGATCGTCGAGGGCGGGCGGGTCGTCGAGGCGCCGCTGTCGGACGTCCGTCGCGGCGACCGGCTCCGAGTCCTGCCGGGCGAGACGATCCCGGTCGACGGCGACGTCGTCGAGGGCGAGTCGGAGGTCGACGAGTCGATGCTGACCGGCGAGTCGACCCCGGCGCCGAAGCGTCCCGGCGATCGCGTCACCGGTGCGACGCTCAACGGCGACGGCTCGCTCGTGATCGAGGCGAAGCGGCTCGGGAAAGAGAGCGCCCTGGAGCAGATCGTCCGGCTCGTGCTGGCGGCCCAGGGTTCCAAGGCGGGCGTGCAGCGGCTGGCGGACCGCGTGTCGTCGGTCTTCGTCCCGATCGTCCTGGCGATCGCGGGCGCCACGTTGCTGGGCTGGGGGTTGCTCGGCGGCGACTGGGGCCGGGCCGTGCTGAACGCGGCAGCCGTGCTGATCATCGCCTGCCCCTGCGCCCTGGGCCTGGCGACGCCCATGGCCGTCGCGGTGGCGACGGGCCGTGGCGCCCGCGCCGGGCTCTTCATCCGCGAGGCGTCGGCCCTGGAGAGGATGGACCGCCTGGGCACGATCGTGTTCGACAAGACGGGCACCCTGACCGAAGGCCGGCCGAGCCTGGTCGCGACGCATGCGTTGCCGGGTTGGGACGAGGCCGGACTGGTCGCGCTGATCGCCGCGGCCGAGGCGTCGAGCGAGCACCCCCTGGCGCGGGCCTTCGCCGGCAAGGCCAACGGCCGGCCCGTCGCCGACTTCCGGGCGATCCGAGGGCGGGGCGTCTCGGCGGCCGTCGACGGCCGCAAGGTCCTCGTCGGGTCGCGGGCGCTGTTGATGGAACAGGGCGTCGACGTCGCCGCGCTCGACCCGATCGCCGACGCCTGGGAGGCCGAGGCGAAGACCGTCCTCTGCGCGGCGGTCGATGGCCGCGCCGCCGGGGCCGCGGCGCTGGCGGACCGCCTCAAGCCCCACGCCCGGGAGGTCGTCGCGACGCTCCGGAGCCAGGGGGCCGACGTCGTGCTGCTGACCGGCGACAACCCGGCGACCGCGCGCGCCGTCGCCTCCGAGCTGGGGCTGCCCGCCGACCGCGTGATCGCCGGCGTGCTGCCGGACGCCAAGGCGGCGACGATCGAATCGATCCGGAACGATCCGAAGCAGAAGGGCGTGGCCATGGTCGGCGACGGCCTGAACGACGCCCCCGCCCTGGCGGCGGCGGACGTCGGGATCGCCCTGGGCACGGGCGCGGACCTGGCGAAGGCGGCGGCCGACGTGGTCGTGGCCTCGGGCGACCTCCGCGCGGTCCCCCAGGCGCTCAAGCTGGGCCGGGAAACGTTGAAGGCGATCCGTCAGAACTTGTTCTGGGCCTTCGCCTACAATACGCTGGGGATACCCGTGGCCGCCCTCGGACTCTTCGGACGCTACGGGCCGATGATCGCGGCGCTGGCGATGTCGCTCAGCTCCGTCACCGTCGTCGCCCGGTCGGGCTGGCTGGCCCGGCTCGACCTCGACGACCCGGCCCAGGATTGAGGTCGGGCGGTTTCCCTTCTTCGGCGAAAGCGAACGGTACGCAAATGGACGTCGAGCCGTCGACCTCGCCCGGGCGCATCGCGTCCCTCGACCAGTTCCGGGGCTATACGGTCGCGGCGATGATGTTCGTCAACTTCGCCGGCGGCCTGAACGCCTTCCACTCGACGTTCCGGCACCACAACACGTATTGCAGCTACGCCGACACGATCATGCCGCAGTTCTTCTTCGCGGTGGGCTTCTCGTATCGGCTGACCTTCCTCCGACGGCTGGCGACGCTCGGCCGCCGCGCGGCGTCGCTGGCCGTCGTCCGCCGCGCCCTCGGTCTGATTTTGCTGGGATTCGTGCTTTACCACCTCGACGGCCGGGTCAAGACGTGGGCGGAGTTGAAGGACCTGGGACTCGGGGGATTCCTGACGACGGCCTTCCGCCGCGAGCTCTGCCAGACGCTCGTTCAGATCGCTTTGACCTCGGTTTGGATCCTGCCGGTCGTGGCGGCCTCGGCGCCGACCCGCGTCCTGTACCTTATCGGCGGCGCGATCCTGCACCTGACGCTGTCCTGGTGGTTCTACCTGGACTACGCGTGGAAGACGCCGGTGATCGACGGCGGCTGGCTGGGGATCCTGAGCTGGGCCATCCCGATGCTCGTCGGCACGCTCGCCTACGACGCGATCGCCGCGCGCGACCTCGCCGGCCGCGCTCGTGCGTCGGCGGTGCCGAGCCTCCTGGGCTGGGCCGCGATCCTGATGCTGGCCGGCTACGGGCTCGCCTCGATGCTCGTGCTCGCCCCGCCGCCGTTCACGCCCCCCGCGACTTCGATGGCCAAGGTCGTCGACCTCTGGACGATGAGCCAGCGGACCGGGAGCGTGTCGTACATGACCTTCGCCGCCGGGTTCTCGCTGGCCGTCTACGCCCTGTTCGTCGCGGCGTGCGACGCCTTCGGGGCGTCGCTGGGCGTCTTCCGGACGTTCGGGACGAACGCCCTGGCGGCCTACATCGCTCCCACGCTGGTCGAGGGGGCCGTCCGCGCCTATCTGCCCCGCGACGCGCCCCTCTGGTACGCCTCGGCCGGAACGCTTCTCCACCTGACGATCTGCTGGGCGCTGATCCGATATCTGGAGAAGAACCGGATCTTCCTGAAGCTCTGAGCGGGTCGAGCCAAATCCTTCTCCCGCCGGGAGAAAGTGGCCGGAACGGCCGGATGAGTGGTCGCGGCGCTTCGCGGACGCCTCCCTGTTCCGTCGCGCCTTCGGGATCCCGACGACCCTCATCCGCCGCTGCGCGGCACCTTCTCCCGGCGGGAGAAGGATCAAAGCACAAGGGCCGGAGGAGAGAGCGACGGCTCGTGGCCCGTCTCCCCCTCATCCGGCCCTTCGGGCCACCTTCCCCCGCCAGGGAAGGCTCGCATGGACGCTTTGATCAGAGGTCGCGGCTGTCGATGCGGGCCTCGAGGATCTTGGCGATCTTCTCCTTGGACTCTTCGAGGTGGGCGCGGGTGGTGTCGTCAAGCTGGGCGCCCTTGGCGTCGAGTTCCTTGGTGATGCGGGCGGCGACGTCCTTGAGGTGGAAGCGCGCCAGCGAGCGGGCGTCGGCGGGGACGGAAGTGACGCCGCGGCCGACGAAGACGACGAAGCCGCCGCCGTCGCCGAGCCCACCGCCGCCGGCCTGGCCGATGACGAGCGTGCCGAGGCGCCGCAGGTGCTCGCGCTGGAGGTTGCGGCGGATGGTCGAGAGGCCCGGCTTGGGATCCTTCTCGTCCTTCGTCGGCAGCTTGTCGAGGTCGGCCCAGACGCCGTCGGTCAGGGCCCGGAAAACCTCGTCGATCCGGAGCGGGGACGAGCCCGGGTTGGCCTGCAGTTCCTGGTTCTGGAGCCGGGCGAGCGTGTCGCCGCTGAGGCAGTGCCCCAGCACGATCCGCTGGATGCCCAGGATCCGCTCATAGACCGAGATGTCGGCGTTGGGGCCGGAGAACAGGCCCTCGTTGCCCCAGTGCATCCAGCGCTCGTTGCCGAGGCGGCGCATCACGGTCGGCGAAAACGTGAAGTCCTTGTCGGTCAGCACGTGCTCGGTGATGAACTTCAGGCACTCGCGCTGCTTCTCGCCGGGGACCGGGTCGATGGGGTCGTGGGCGTCCTTGTCGGCCTTGTGGTCACGCGAGATGGACTGGCCGGCGACGTACTGCGAGGCCAGGGTCGCGGCGTTGCCCCACTGGTTGAGCAGGACGCTGAACGCCCGTCGCATCCGGGCCCAGGGCTCGCCGTCCTTGACGACGCGGGAGTCCAGGTCCTTGAGCAGCTCGCGGGCCAGCTCGATGCGATCCTTGGCGAACTGGCAGGGGTCGGAGCCCAGGTCCCAGCGGTTGACGTAGGGGTCGTCGTTGAGGACGACGTCCTCGTCGGTGGCGTAGGTCAGCTCCTTCTCGGCGGCCCGCGCGGCGACCTTCTTCAGCTCGCCCGCCTCGTCGCCGTCGGCCTGCTTGTAGCCGTACTCGATCGCCCAGTAGTCGTAGGGGCCGATGGTCGTCGAGTAGTAGTCGCCCTGCTTCTTGCCCCGGGGTGCGATGTTGACCGGGTTGTAGTCCATGACGCTGCCGCCCAGGCCCTTCTCGTGGGTGACCCCCGTGTCGTTGAGCTGGTCGGCGGTGAGCATCGTGCTCGACTTGAAGTTGTGGCGGAGGCCCAGCGAGTGGCCGACCTCGTGCATCACGACGTCCTTGATGGCCTGGCTGAGGAACTCCTCGGGCAGCTCGTCCTTGATCTCGGGCTTCTTCTTCTCTTCGGGCTTGGGGGCGTCCTTCTTCTCGCCGTCCTTCTTCTCGCCGTCCTTCTTCTCGTCGTCTTTCTTCGCGGCGTCGGCCGGCGGCGTGGGGGCCTGGGCGAGGCTGATCGCGGCCAGGCTGAGGTCCTGCGTGAACCCCTGGTGCCGCTGGCAGAAGCCCTGGGCGTTGCGCGCCAGGTTCTTGGCGAGCCGCCACTGCAGCAGGCTCTGGTCGGCGGGGATCAGCTCGGGGACCATCTGGCCGGGGAGCTTCTGGAGCAGGTCGAGGCCCGGCATCGTCGACGCCTGGGGCGTGCCGTAGCCCATCTTCGAGGCCAGGATCGGGCTGACGACCTCGCCGAGGGCCAGCGGGGTGTACTGGGGATCGCCGCCGGCGGCCGTGGTGCTGCCCAGCAGCAGGGCGTATTCCTGCTTCCAGTGGCGGATCCAGCTGGCGTCGAAGATGACGTCGCCGTCGATGATCTCGCCCGTCATGGGGTTGGCCCGGACGCACGACATGGCCGAGCCCGACTCGCTGGCGACCCAGCGGAAGGTGCAGTAGTTCGTGTCCTCGGGGTCGAACTCGTCGCGGCCGGCCTCCTGCCAGCGGACGGCGATCGCGTTCTTGAAGCCGATCTTCTCGAATGCCTTGTTCCATTCGAGGATCCCCTCCTCGACGTAGGGCCGGTACTCCTGCGGGACGTTGTCCTCGACGTACCAGACGATCTGCTTCTTGGGCGGGGACAGTTTGGCGCGGGGGTCGGACTTCTCCAGCCGCCAGCGGTAGATGTAGCGGACGAAGTTGCCGTCCTGGCTGTTGACGCCGAAATCCTTGGCGGCGGCCAGGAAGTAGCCGACGCGGTCGTCGGCCGCGCGAGGGCGGTAGGAGGCGTCGGGGGTCTTCATGATGCTGTAGTGGACGACGATCGTCAGCCCGCGCGAGTCGGCCACGCCGCCGTCGCCCCGGCCCATGCCGCCCCGGCCGCCGGCGTAAGTCGTCTCGAGCTGGAGTTCCAGATTGTTGGGGAACCCCTTCACCTTCTGCCACGAGCTGCGCGAGCGGTCGATGGGGCCCAGGCCGAGCTGGGCGAAGTCGGTCATGAAGACGTCCGACAGGTCGATCAGCGGCGCGCCGCCGCGCATCATGTTGAGCGCGACGATCGGCAGGGCCATGATGACCGAGTCGGTGTAGTTCTGCTTGACGGCCTTGTCGATCGGCGTGCCCGCGGGGGCCTTGTAATGGATGTTGCGGCGGACCACCTGGATCCGGTCGCCCACCCGCTTGAAGATCAGGACGAGGTCGTCGTCGCCGGCCGGCATGCCGGCGTTGGCCATGCCCCGCGCGATGGTGACGGGCACGAGGAGGGTCTGGTTGAACTGGTCGGGGCGGATCTCGGCGTAGAGGTGATCGCCGGTCTTGTACAGGGTGAACAGGCCGTCGATCTTCTCGGCGTCCTTCGTCACGTCGGCGAAGTCGCGGAAGTTCCCCGACCCGCCGGGCCGGGGGCCGCCGAACCCCTGCCCTCGCGCGGCGGCCATGGCCTCGCCGATGTCGATCTTGGCCCCGTCCTGCTGGGGCGGCGTCTGCGTCGGGGCGGGCGGCGGGGCCTGTTGCGCCCGAGCCTCCGCGGCGGGTAGGCCCGCCAACGTCAGCGACGCCAGGACCGCGAAACGACCGATGCGAGTCATGAAGCCCTCCTCGAACCGTTGATGAGGAATCCTGAGATGTCGTGCGATCGATGGGGGCTCGGCCGCGCAGCGACGACGGCGTGGGGATGCAAGGGGACCGCCGTCGGGAGGGGGCGTCGAGGCCGGAAAATCGCCCCGCCTTCCCCAGGACGTGCGACCCCTTCATCGTGCCGAACAGCTTCGGACTTTGCAAGGTCGGGAAACCGTGTTCAGGCGTGACGACGCGGTCTTCGAGGAGTTTTACGGTCGGGAGCGAAAGGTGGTTCGCAGGGTTTTTGCCGATCAGATCGGTTGGACCTCGGCGTCCAGCTCCAGCACGCCCTCATCGCGGATCTGCTCGGCCAGCGCCACGAGCTTGCGGCGGCCGTCGACGAGGTTCGACGGCAGGTCGGTCTCGCCGACGCGCTCGAGCGTCCGCAGGCCGGCGACCGGGCGGTCGAGGCGGCGGATCAGGACCTCGGCGAGCTTGAGGCGGATCTTGGGCGAGGGCAAATTCGACTCGTCGAGGTACGCCTGCATCACGCCGACGGCGTCGTCCCAGGCCTGGGCGGCGACGAGGGCCTTGATCAGGTCGACTCGCTCGGGGTCGGGGGGCCGCCAACCCTTGAGCCGTCGTCGCGTCGAGCGGTAGAACCCCATCGCGGCCTCGGTCTCGTCGGCGTCGAGGTGGCCGCGGAGCGTCCGCAGGGCGACGAGGTCCGGGGCCTCGCCGGCGGCCTTCGCCTTCTTGGCCTTGGCGACCTTCTTCTGGACCTTCTCGACCATCGACCGGTGCGGCGTGCGCTTCGACGTCTTGTTCATCGTCCCGGTCCGGCCGTGCTTCATCCGCGAGAGCAGGTCCCAGCCCTCGCAGTCGACGAGGTCGAATTTGAGCAGGACGAGCCCGACGATCACGCCCCCCAGCGCCCCCGAGGCGTGGGCCAGGGCCGACGACACCGCCAGCGCCTGGACGCTCGCCGACGTCAGGCTCGCCACCAGGACCTCCCAGGCGATGTAGAAGGCGGCGAACCAGAGGATCGGGATCTCGGGCTGGAAGATCAGGAGCCGCATGAAGCCCGAGAGGATCACCACGCAATATAGGTCGTTGCGCGGCGCCCAGATCATGCAGAGGGCCATCAGGCCGTAGATCGCGCCCGACGCGCCCAGCATGTGCTGGCTGCCCGCCGGGTCGGCCAGCAGCTGGATCGAGCCGCTCTGGAAGACGCCCATCGCCAGGTAGACCGCCAGGAAGCCGATCGCCCCCAGCTTCCCCTCGACGATGATCCCGAACGCCCAGAGGAAGAGCAGGTTGCCGAGCAGGTGCATGATGTCGGCGTGCATGAAGATGTTCGTCACCCACTGGACCGGGTGGATCCCGTCGCCCAGGGCGAGCATCCATTCCGTGTGCCGGTGGTAGGGGTCCGCCGCGAACACCAGGACGCAGGCGATCATCACCGCGATCGTGGCGTACGGCCGGTGGTAGATCGGGGCGTCGGTCCCCCAGGGGATGATCATGGAGCCCCTCCGCGGGCGATCCTCAAATCACCAGAACTTCCACGCCTTCGTCGCGATCACGTAGATCCCCAGCGCCAGGTTGGCGACGACGTGGCTGATCACGCACGCCGAGACCGACTTCGTATAGGCGAGCAGCCCCGCCCACAACAGGCCGGTCAGCAGGGCCGGCAGCCACTCGGGATGCGCCAGGGCGAAGAAGGCCGAGCAGACCAGGGCCGAGATCCAGGTCACCCGGCCGATGGGGACCTTCCAGAAGTCCTGGTCGATCAGCCAGCGGATCAGGAAGGAACGCCAGAACAGCTCTTCGAACACCGGCACGAGCAGCACCAGTCCCAGCAGCCGCACCGCGATGAACGCCGCCTTGCCGGCGGGGCCCAGGACGTCGGGATCGAAGGCCTTGCGCGCGCCTCCCATGAACGGCAGGTCGGGGTAGCGGCCGTCGAGACCGATCCAGAGCGCGATGACCACGAGCCCCGTCGCGACCGCCAGGAGGACGTCGAGCACCCCGGGGGCGGGGCGGAGGTCGTTCCAGGTCGAGCGGTAGTACCACATGATCGCCGCCACGATCGCCGCCTTCGCCGCGTAGGCCGCCGGGTACCAGCCGGGGCTCGGCAGGTAGCTTTCCAGGCTGCCGAGCGCCACGTAGGCGAACATCGGGGCGATGTAGGGCATGAAGCTCCGCGTGACGGTCGGCAGGGCGTCGAACGTCTGGGGGCGGGGCTCGGCGGACGTGGACATCGGCTTGCTCCTTTCAGCCGCCCAGCCGCGCCAGCAGCGCGGGGGCGTCGAGCCGGGGGACGATCAGGTCGGCCAGGCCGAGGCCCTCGGCGACGCTGTGCTCGTGGGGGACGGCCACCACGAACGCGCC
The DNA here is from genome assembly GCF_029589435.1 of Paludisphaera mucosa. NCBI lineage: Bacteria > Pseudomonadati > Planctomycetota > Planctomycetia > Isosphaerales > Isosphaeraceae > Paludisphaera > Paludisphaera mucosa. Next base: position 2,108,220 of record NZ_JARRAG010000002.1, read on the forward strand.
GGCGGCGCGCGCCGCGGCGACGCCGGCCGGGCTGTCCTCCAGCACCATCAGGCATTCGGGGGCCACGCCCAGTCCTTCGGCCGCCTTGAGGTAGATTTCCGGCTCCGGCTTGCCCCGCTTGACGTCCTCCGACCCCAGCAGAAACGCGAACCGGTCGCGCAGCCCGTGCCCGTTCAGCAGCCGCTCGGCGTAAGCCCGCCGCGAGGACGTCGCGACCGCCGCCGGCACGCCGAGGTCCCGCAGGCGGTCCAGCAGCGTCAAGAGGCCCGCCGTGGGGGCGACGTCGGTGTCGACGACGGCCAGGAACCGCTCGCGGACGTCGGCCAGCAGCTCCTCGGGTTTCGCGTCCACCCCGCTCATCGTCTGGAGCACGTGGCCGGCCTCGACCGACCGTCGGCCGATCATCGCCGCCATGATCTCGGCCGTGAACCGGCCGCCCCGGGCCTCCAGGGTCTCGCACGCGACCCGGAAGAACAGGGCCTCGGTGTCGAACATCAGGCCGTCCAGGTCGAAGGCGACGGCGTCGATCGTGGGTGGCATCGTCCTGCGCGTTCCTCGGCTCTCGGTTCCCGACCCATCCGTCCGGGCCCTTGGTTTTTGATTAGTTTAACGAGTCCCGGGTCGGTCCGCATCCACGACGTCGCACGGCCACGCCGTCGAACGGGTTTGCGGCCCTGCTAGAATGACGCGAGGCCCGCCGACCCGGCTGGCGGCCCGAAGTCGCATCCCGGTTGATCGAGGAGTCGGCGATGGAAACGCGGAAGATCGGCGGATCGGAGCTGGAGGTCGCCCCCCTGGCGCTGGGCGGCAACGTGTTCGGGTGGACGATCGACGAGGCGGCCTCGTTCCGGATCCTCGACGCCTTCGTCGCGGCCGGCCTGAACTTCATCGACACGGCCGACGTCTACTCGCGCTGGGCCCCCGGCAACCAGGGGGGCGAGTCCGAGACGATCCTGGGCAAGTGGTTCCAGCAGAACGGCCGCCGCGACCAGGTCGTGCTGGCGACGAAGGTCGGCATGGACATGGGCGACGGCAAGAAGGGGCTCCGCCGGGCCTACATCCTCCGCGCCGTGGAGGACTCGCTGCGGCGGCTCCAGACCGACCGGATCGACCTCTACCAGACGCACAAGGACGAGGATCCCGAGACCCCCCAGGAGGAGACGCTCGGGGCTTACGACCAGCTCATCAAGCAGGGCAAGGTCCGCATCATCGGCGCGTCGAACTTCACCGCCGCCCGCCTGGCCGAGTCGCTCGAGCTGAGCGCCCGCGACGGCCTGCCGCGCTACCAGTGCCTCCAGCCCCATTACAACCTCGTCGAGCGCTCGGGCTTCGAGGCCGAGCTGGGCCCGCTCTGCCGGAAAGAGGACATCGGCGTCATCCCGTACTACTCGCTCGCCAGCGGCTTCCTGACCGGCAAGTACCGCGGCGAGGCGGACCTGTCCAAGAGCGCCGCACGGAGCGGGAACGTCAAGAAGTACCTCAACGACCGCGGCTTCCGCGTCGTGCGGGCCCTCGACGAGGTGGCCGCCGGCCTGAGCGTCAAGCCGGCGAGCGTCGCCCTCGCCTGGCTGATCGCCCGCCCCGGCGTCACCGCCCCCATCGCCAGCGCGACGAGCGTCGAGCAACTCGACGACCTGGTGCAATCCGTCCACATCCGGCTCGACGCCGCCGCGAACGAGAAGCTGGACCAGGCCAGCGCCTGAAGCCGAGACCCAACGCTTCGAATCTTCCCGGTGGGCGATGCCCACCCCACGGGTCTTCGAGGAAGCCTTGCACCCTCATAGGGTGGGCGCCGTCCGCCACTTCGAGGCCGCTGAATGGAAGGAGCATGTCGCCCGACGATCGTCGCGGACGGCTTCCGAACGCCGGCCTTGATCATGGGCGTCGGGTCCGATGAGATGGCCTGAGGATGACGCCGGTGGGCGGTGCCCGCCCTACGGGACTCGCCGCCTGATAACGGCAGCTCGATCCATCACGACTCCCCGCAGAACCACATTGAGTGGGACACCGGCTGGAAGGCAGGGGGGGCTGGGCGATTGAGCGGGTGCGAAAGTCAGGCAAACTCTCGACTGGAAACTGCGAGGTTGATTCGCAGCGATAATCTTCGACCTCACCGCACGAAGCCTCCTTTCGTGTGGAGCGTCCTCGAAGTTTCACGGAGCTGGTAAATGGATCTCAGGGCGTTCGTCGAAGCCGTTGCATGTCCGAGCGTGGGTCGCCGGGCTGCCGGTTTGCTGCTCCTCACCGCCGTCGCGGCGTTCGTGCTGGCGGCCGCTTCCACGGGTGCAGCCTGGGCTTCCGAGGGATTCCAGGAAGCCGAACCGAGTCGACCGGCGTCGGTGCAGCCCGCACCGCTGCGGAGCATCGAGCCCGGGGGCGATCGTGCCGACTTCGCCCCGCTCCGCTCGATCATCGGCGACGCCCGCATCGTAGCCCTCGGCGAGTCGACGCTCGGGGCCCACGAGCCGCTAGCCTTCCGCAACCGGCTGTTCGAGCACCTGGTCGAGGATCTCGACTTCACCGCGATCGCGGTGGAGTCCGCGTTCCCGGAATCTCGACGATTGGCCGAGTACATCGCAGGCGGGCCGGGGGCCGAACAGGAAATCCTCGCCGACCTCCGCACGTGGTGGCACGAGCCGCTCGAAGAAAACCTGCAGCTCGTCCGGTGGATGCGGGACTACAACGCGCGACCTGGTAAGAAACGCCCGGTCCGGTTCTACGCGATCGACCTGAGCTACACCGGCCCGTGGGGCTCTCGGCCGACCGCGACGCCTATTGAGGCTGCCCTCGCCTACCTGAGCCGCGTGGACGTCGAATCAGGTCACAAGCTCGGGGTCGCCTTCGAGCCGTGGATACGCCGCCTCGCCGACCCCCTGGCCCCTTGGACGGATCAGGAGCACGACGCCTTCACGGCGACGATCGACGATCTCGTCGCGCTTCTGGAACGCGAACGCGTCGCGTATTTGGCCGCGGCCTCGGCGGCCGACCACGAGTGGGCCCACCGGTCCGCCGTCGTGGCGAGGCAGGCGGATCGCATGTTCCGCGTGGCTCCAGCCGCCCCGCCCAACGGGCCCGTACCGCGCGACGCTTGGCGGATGGTCGACGCGCGGGATTCGGCGATGGCCGAGAACGTCCTCTGGGCGCTCGGTCAGGAAGGGCCGGAGGGGCGGGTCCTCGTGGTAACCCATAAAGTGCACGCACAGGCCGCGGCGACCGCTGGCGGCCCATGGGATGCCTACGAGCGGATGCCGGCCTCCATGGGGCGGCATCTTCGCGCATCTTTGGGCGAACGCTTCGCCGTCGTTGGGATGCAAGAGGAGGATGGCCCGTCGACGGTGCCACGACCTTTCCTGCTGGATCTTCGGGAGGGCGAAGCGGCCCGGCGGAGGTCGTCATTCGACTCCCAGTTGGTGATCGACCCGTCGACCCCCGCTCGGCCCGTCAAGTCCCGCCCATGATGCCGGGCCGACGCTCCCTGCGAGGCCCGTCGGCGGACTCAAAACAAGGTCCCACCCCATGAAAAACAAACCGACCTGCCCGCTGTGATCCACCCGCATGGAACGCCGCAAAGCCTTGCAGGGTGGGCGTCGCCCACCTCGTCAAGGCCGCTGAATGGGGGGCGCACATGCCCCAACCGCCGTCGCGCGTACGTCCCTGGGGGCATCGTCTTCTTGACGCTCGTCACCTACCGTCGCGCACCGATCCTCGACGGGCCGGAGAATGTTGCGAGGTTGCGGCGGGCGCTCGGGCAGGTGATGTGCGAGGCCCCCTTCCGCATCCCTGCGGCGGTCGTCCTCCCGGACCACGCGCATTTCCTCTGGTCGCTGCCCCGGGGGTGAAGCGGACTGCTCACGGCGCGTCGGCCGGATGAAGGTGCTTTTCCCCGCTCGCTCCCGGGGCGTGACGTGGCGAGCTTCGACGTCAGCCGGTCGCGGCGCCGGCACCCCGAGAGCGACGCCTTGCAGCGCCAATTTTTGGGAGCACAACGTCGAAAGCGAGGACGAGTTTGAAGGCCTGGTGGATTACATCCATGACGACCCGGTGCGACACGGCCTGACTTCGTGTCCGCACCTCCAGCCTTCTTCAAACCTCGATCGATGGTTCCGCGCCGGGCTGTATCCTGCACGTTGGGGCTGTTGTTGCGACGGCCGAACGCCGGCCTTGAACTTGGGCGTCGGGGCCGATGAAAGCGCCGGAGAATGACACCGGTGGGCGGTGCCGACCCTACGGGACTTCAGGACCAGGGTCCACCCTGACGGCGGGCCGGGATACCGCCCATGATGACGCCCGCACCAGCTGGAGACATGCTCTTGTGCAGGGCACCGACCGCACCGTTCAGGCGGCCGCACAGAGCGTCGACGTCCCAGTGCGAGAAGGCCAGGCTGGCGCCCCAGAGGTAATTCTTCGGCGTGTCCATGGTGGCGCCACCCCCGAACTTGGCCGTGAAAACGAGGCTCCCGGGATCGAGACGACAATCATAGGAACCGATGTTGGTGTAGTTCTCGGACCAGGACTTCAAATTCGTCATCAGCATCTCTGTGAGCACCCGCAGCCGGATCGGGTCGATCGCCCCGTCGGGGGCGGAGATGCGTGCGGCCTTCTGCTTCTGGTATTCCGCCTGCCGGGCCGGGATTGTGTTCACATTCGTGCCGGGCATGTTGGCCGTTGACCTGCCGATCAGGAAGGGACCCATACTCAAGATCATTCCTTCAAGCTCCCAACCCTCGTCCTCGATCCACCTGGCCCGATCGCCCAGGGATACAGTCTGCCCCACGAGAGTGCTCCCTGGCGCCGCCGACTGGTACTTGCCGTCCACAAGCAGATTCACGCTCCGGACCACGGTGTCGGACCACGGGTTGACCTGGAGGTTCCGCAAGTCCACGGGGTTGGAGAGACGGATGATCCGGTCGAACGGACGCTCGCGGAACGCGTGCGTCGCGGGGAGGCCCCCCGACTTCTGGCCGTAAACGCCGTACGGGTCGGTGGGCGACGCAGCGGAGGAGTCCATCCCCACCGCCAGACGAGCCTGGAATGAGCCGGCGAACGCGATGTCGAGTTGCGAGATCTTGCCCATGGCGGGGGCTCCAATTTCGGTGTCAGTCCCTCCCCAGGACGATTTGACTCGCGGCCCATTCCCTTGTCCACGAAAATCGATAATGCGGCACACATGATTGTTTGTAAGGGGCAACCGTGGGACGGCCTTGGCGAGTCGGGACTTCCGGGCGCGATACCCTTCGCCCTCGTGCCTTGTACGGTGGACGCCGCCTACCCACTACGGCTCACTGACGAAGACCTGCTTCCGGGGTAACATGGGCGTTGAAGGTTTCCAATCCGCCCCTTGGAGCGACGTCATGCGAACGTTTTCAGCCGCCGCCGCCGTCGGCCTGATCGGCTGCGTGTCCACGGTCCTGTCCCAGGCGCAGGAGCCCGTGCGGGTCACGGTCGACAACTTCCGCCGCGCCGAGTCCGACTCCTATTTCGGGCGATTCGTCAAGGATGGCGGATTCGGGAAGTTCCACCACGAGCGGGAACTCGCGGCGATCGACCATCAGACGGTGATCCGCCTGAATCGCGACACCCTCTACTCGTTCGGCGTCTTCGACCTCGACGCCGCGCCGGTCACCATCACGCTCCCGGACGCGGGAAAGCGGTACATGGCGATGCAGGTCATCAACGAGGACCACTACGCCACGGATGTCTTCTACGCACCCGGGACGCACACGCTCACGAGCGACCAAGCGGGCACGCGGTACGTCGCCCTGGCCATCCGTACATTCGTGAACCCGAACGACCAGGCGGATGTGAGACAAGTCCACGCCCTGCAAGACGGCATCAAGGTCGAGCAGGAGTCGTCGGGCAAGTTCGAGGTGACCGAATGGGACCAGGCGTCGCTGAAGCAGATCCGCGAGGCCCTGCTCGCGGTGGTGACCGCCAACGGCGGACTGGAATCGACGAAGATGTTCGGTCGGAAGGGCGAGGTCGACCCGGTCCAGCACCTCCTGGGCACGGCCGCCGGCTGGGGCGGGAACCCGCGTTACGCCGCGCTCTATGCGGGGGCTTCCCCCAGGGAGAACGACGGCAAGACGGCATACCGAATGACCGTGAAGGACGTGCCGGTGGACGGGTTCTGGTCGGTGAGCGTGTACGACGAGGGCGGCTATTTCGAGAAGAACCCGGAGAACGCCTACACCGTGAACGACGTCACCGCCAGGCCGAACGCGGACGGCTCGGTGACGATCCATTTCGGGGGTGACAGGACGGCCCCGAACTACCTGCCCATCACTCCCGGATGGAACTATCTGCTCAGGATGTACCGCCCTCGAAAGGAGATCCTCGACGGCGCCTGGAAGCTCCCCGAAGCGGAACCGGTGAGGTAGCCTCGTGAGGCGGGCGCCGCCCACCGCCCCGCATGAAACCAATGGGCGGTTCCCAAATTACGGGATTTGGGTGAACACACCATTCCTGCCGAGGCTTCGCCGGCCCGCAGGCTGCGAGGCCGAAATATGAGTCAACGGACCTGGGTATGCATCTCTTGTCGCAAATCCTATCGACGGCCGCAGGACGTACCCTCGCTTCACTGTCCCACGTGCCACGCCGGGTGCGAGTCCGTTCACTGGAAGATCCGCATGCCTTCGCCAAAACACCCGAAGGCATGGGAGCGGTTCTGGGAAAAATACAGGTCGGAAAAGGCCCTTCTCGCTGCGTTCAATCGAGGCGAGTTGCGTGAGGTCGTCACCCTGGAGCTTCTCAACATGGTGCTACGACCCACTCGCCTCGCCTGAGCCCCGTAGGGTGGGCGCCGCCCTCCGAATCGAATGAAACCGGTGGGCGGCGCCCACCCTACGAGAAGCCATCGAGGCCGGTTCACGCGGCGTTGGTCAGCCAGCGCTTGATGCGGCCGACCTCGTCGGCCCAGGAGTTGGCGGTCTTGCGGGCGCGGTAGGCGTCGAAGAGGAGGTCGAGGGTCTCGGCGAAGTGCCGCAGGCCGTCGATCCGCTCGCTCTTGGCCTCGTACGGGGCGAGCCGCTCCTCGGGCTTGGGGAGCAACGCGCCGGTCACGGCCAGGCTCTCGGCCTGGATCGTGAACTCGTACTGGGCCCCGTGGCGGACGACGATCAGGCCGGCCTTGCGCGGCAGCTTGCCGGACTGCAGGGCGCGGAAGGCCTCGGGGAGGCGGGTCGGCGAGTCGTCGGTCAGGCTGTCGCGGCCGGTCTCGCCGCGGGGGCAGTCGAGGGTCAGGGTCTTGGCGAGCATCACGGCGACGTCCGAGCCGTCGGCCAGGGGGATGGTGTCGCTCTCGTTCTGGAGCTGGTGCCAGAGCCAGACCAGGAACTCGTTGCCCAGGTGGTCGAGCATGTTGGGGGCCTTCTCGGCCCAGGCGACCGTCGAGAGGGCGTCGCCGCTGTCGCCGCCGTAGAGGTTCAGCGACCCTTCGCCCAGCTTCTGGGCGACCCGGTCGGACTCGGCGAGCGAGTCCGAGGTCCCCATCGCCAGGGATCCGGCCGTGATCGGCTCCAGGGGACGCTCGAACGTCTCGCGGAAGAGCGCCGTGGCCCGCTCGACGACGTTCGAGCTGGTCGACCCGACGTAGAGGATGCCGCCGCGGCCGTCCCACAGGACCGGGTAGTGGTTGCAGCGGCGGAACCGGCCGTCGGCGGCCTCGGACTCGGCGCGGGCCTTGGCGGCCTCCTTCGCCTCGGTGCGCTGGGCCTTGGTCGGCGTCCCGCTGGGGTTCATCGCGGCGCGGGCGTCCAGCTCGATCTGGGTGTAGGCGCGGAGCAAGGTGCCGGGGATCTTGTCGGTGTCGACGCGGATCGAGGCGTGGAGCGCGTCGTTGATGAGATTCTTGGCGAGGTCGAAGTTGACGTCCAGGACGTGGCCGCCGCCGGCCCAGCCGGTGCTGACCCCGTCGGTCGGCTCGGCGGGGCTGTGCTGGCCGATCCTGTGGCTTTCCAGCTGGCCCAGCGTCTCCTCCGAGAACGGCAGCGGAGAGTGGCCGCCGACGCGGAAGCGGGTGAAGGTCATACGTCCGTTCAGGAAGCCCATCCGTCGTCCTCCTCGAGATTCCGTCCGGGCGGACTCTCGCCGATCGCGAGCCCGGAACACCGCCAGGTCCTTAAGTGATCGGCGGCGGGAGGACGACGCATCACCCCGCGCGGCCCGGCCGGGCCGGCGACCTTGCGGGCGGCGAGCGCGAGGGCGGGTCAGGTGAAGTTGACGAACTGGAGAGGATACTTCGGCCCGTTCTCCTTAAGGTGGGCGATCACCGCCTGGAGGTCGTCGACCTTCTTGCCCGTGATCCGGACCTTGTCGTCCATGATCTGGGCCTGCACCTTCACCTTGAGCTGCTTGACGTCCTTGACGATCTTGCGGGCGTCGTCGGACTCGATCCCCGAGTGGATCGTCATGGTCTCGCGGACCGAGTCGTGCGTCGCCTCTTCGAGCTTGCCCCGGACCACGGCGTTCACCGGCACCCCGCGCTTGGCCATCTTCTCCTTGAGGACCTGGAGCACGGTCTCCAACTGGCCCTTGTGGTCGCCCGTCAGGGTCAGCGTGTTGTCCTTCTTGTTGTACTCGATCGCAGCCTTGGTCCCCTTGAAGTCGTAGCGCACGGTGCACTCGTGCTGGGCCTGGGTGACGGCGTTGTGCATCTCGACCTGGTTGATCTCGCTGACCACGTCGAACGAATGGTTGTCGGCCACGGCTGCAAAAACCCCCTCGGGCTGGACGATTCGATGGGCATCCTGGGACGCGCGGAAACCCTAACGGATACCAGGCGGCCGCGCCGGCGGCAAGACGGACCGGGCCTCGGTCAGAACAGGCGGAGCGTCGTGACGGCGATCATGACCCCCATCCCGACCAGCAGCGGAACCACGACGTGGCGGATAAGGCTCGGCCCCGGGGCGTCCGACAGGCGGGCGCACATGGCCACGACGGCCGCCGCCGCGCTCATGGTCCGGCCGTAATGCGCGCCCAGCGAGGCCAACGCCCCGATCCGGACCGGATCCAGCCCCATTGCGTCGGCGGCGGGGACGAAGAACTCCATGATCGCCACCGCCGGCGCGATCCCGCTCCCGGAGACCACGCCCAGGCCCCAGGGGAAGAGCACCGAGGCCACGGGCGCGAGCGCGGGGCGGTCGGTCAGGCTCCCCACGATCACCTGGATCAGGCCGCTGCGGCGGACCCCCTCGGCGAAGGTCGAAGCCGCCACGATCAGCGAGATGACGTGCGTGTAGGCGTACCCGGCCCCTTCGAAGAACTCGGGCGCGAGCCTCGGCCCGGTGCGCGGGGCCGCCGCCCAGGCCAGCATCACGCCGACGAGCATCGCCGCCAGGATCTTCGACGGCCCCGCGAACGCCGCCAGCGGCGACGCCGCGCCCAGCGCCCCGTCGGCGAACAGGATCGCCAGCGGCGCGATCGGGATCGCGGCCTTGAACGGGTTCACGCGCGGCTCGTCCGGGCCGAGTGGCTTCGGCTCGTCCTCGGGATCCGTCACGGCTTTGGCCCGTCGGTGGGCCAGGATCCAGAAGGTCAGGAGCGCCGCCCCGCAGGCCGCGAAGTTGAGCGGGGCCTGGCGGGCGACGAGCGTCTGGCCCTCGATGCCGGTCAGCTCGGTGAGCTTCCGCATCTCGACCGCGCCGGGGTTGAACAGCTCGCCGCCCATGGACGCGCCCAGCAAGAGCACCGCGCCGGCCGTCGCGGCGTCGAGCCCGCCCGCCCGCAGCAGCGGGATCAGGATCGGCCCCAGCACGGCCGCCGTGCCGGCCTGGCTGACGATCGTCGTGTTCACGAGGTAGCCCGCCGCGATCCCCCCCGGGACCAGCAGCGCGGGGGCGTAGCGGAGCGGACGCAACAGGAGCCGCACCATCTCGCGGTCGCAGCCGGTGATCCGCAGGACGTAGGCGAACCCCATCGCCGAGCCGATCGGCACGATGGTCGCCGGGTTGCTCATCTCGGCGACGACCCGGGCCAGCATTTCGACCATCCCCGGGCCCCCCGCCGCCGCGAACAGCGGGACCGCCCCCAGCAAGAGCACCAGGCGCACGTCGACCCGGCGGACGGTCAGGAAGACGACCGCCGCGAGGTCGAACATCGCCAGCCAGGCGAGGAACGTCATGAGGATTCTCGATCGCGCGACCCAAGGGATTCCGAAGGTGCCACGATCTTGCGACCCGGCCGGATCCAGCACAAGGGGCTGGCGCGTCGTGGGCCCGCGATTCGAGGCGGCCTGGGCGCCGGCTGCAAGCCCCAGACACCGGCGAGGCGAGGTGCAGGTTCGTCCCTGGCACATGCCAGCGATCGGATGCGAGAATGTCGGCGGGAGGTCGTCGCCATGTCCACTCTCGCGAGGCGCAAGCTGTACCTGGCCACGTCGGCCCTGCTGCTCGGGGCGATCGCCGCCCATTTCCTATCCATGGGACAGGCCGCCCGTGGGATGATGGCGATGGCCCGAGCCGCGGGCATGCCGGCGGAGCGTTCGCGACTGCACGAGGCCGCGGCCTGGCACGTCCGCCGGTCGGGCCATTACGAGTTCCTCGGCCTGGGCCTCGCCGTGCTGGCGATGGGCGCCTGGTGGGGCTCCCGCAATCGAGACGAGCCGGGCCCGCAAATCGTCCTCGTCATCCTCCTTGGCCTTTACTTGTTGCTGCTGCCCCTCATGGTTTGACCACCGTGCCGAGAGTTTCGCGTATCGAGAAGGTGGTGCGACTCGGCACGGGCGGGAGGCGTATTCGATGAAGTTCCCACGCGGGCGCCGGGCTGTCGGCCTGGCCGTGGTCCTGGCGGCGGGGATCGCGGCGATCTCGCGGCTCGGCCCGGGCCCGACGACGATCGCCGCACCCCATGAGAAGGACGTGGAGTACGCCGTCGAGCACGACGGAGAGATGTACAAGGTCGTCCGCGGCGCCGTCTATCGCGTTGGTCCCGATCCCGGCCGCCTGACGTTCGTCGAGGCCCTCTACGACCCCGACTTCTTCGCCGAGAATTACGTCGTCGTCGACGGCACGCCCAATCGGAGAGACCTCGACACCGGCAAGCTCTATCCGACCCGTCGCCATTTCGAAGAAGGCTTCGAGGGGGCGGAGAGCCTGGCCGACCTCATCGACCCGTCGCGGGGCTGGACCGCCCTGACGCTCCAGTCGCCGCTGGCCCCGAACGTCGCCGATTACGTCGCGCTCCGGAATCGCATCCTGGGCGGAAGGGGCGGCTTCCTCGACAACCGGGTCGAGGTCGCCCCCGCGCAGGCCCATTCCGGCGGTCGGTCGCTGCGATGCGAGTGCGTCGCCCCCTCGCCGGGCATGATCTGCGCCAAGGCGTCGCTCTCGACCGAACTGCTCCATTTCGTCAAAGGCGACGACGTCTGGTTCTCGGCCTGGTATTTCGCGGCGGCCGACGGCGGCAGGCCCCTCGGCCTGGCCGACCTGGAGTCGACCTGGATCAAGGAATATCCGGGGATGCGTATCCTGATCGACCCGTCGTCGGGAGCCCTCTACGCCGAGTTGAAGTGGGCGGACAAGCCCGCGTACCGCCAGCCGCCGGGTCGCGAGGTCGCCTTCCCCGTCGGCCGGTGGACGAACGTCCGGCTCCACCTGCGGCTTTCGGAGCGGCCTGACGGCCGGGTCGCGTTATGGCAGGACGGCGCGAAGCTCATCGAGGCCGAGGGGCCGACGCTCCCCCTGGCGAACGCCGTCTACAACGACCTGGAGGTCGGCGTCACGGCCCACGTCGGCCGCCCGGACGTCGCGGCCCTGTTCGTCGACGACGTGGTGATCTCGGCCGATCCGATCCCCTGAGTCGGCCCCCCCCCGTCCGTCGGCGAATCGCCGTTTGCTCCCGGAACTTCCGATCGCAAATCGGCGATCCTGGCGCATGGTGCATGGAGAGGGCGATGCGCCTGTTGGTTTGTTCGAGCGGTCCAGCGGAGGGTTCAGACGATGAGATACGTCGCGATACCGCCTCGGTGCCCGACCCAGAGCTGCACCCACTGGCCGTCCGGGTCCTCATCGCCGCTCGGCGTGTAACCCATCTCGATCGAGTTCAACATGGGAAGCCACGGGTTCGGCAAGTCGGAGAGTTCCGGATCATGCTCCCAGCCATAGGCCGAAGAGATCGCCACGATGATCGATTCCCGGGCACCCGCCCCGATGAACAGGCCCTTCTGGAACACGACTTCCACCGCATGCCTGGACTCGGGCGAGGCGTGGCCCGCGGTCTGGGTCAGCCCGTACGCATGGGCCGGGGTGACGTCATGAGTCGCGAGCACTCGCTGGATCGCCGGGCGAACCTTCTGCAGGAAATCCTGGATCAGGGCCTCCGCGTCGGCTGTGATCATTTCCCTGCACCATCGGATGCGATTCAGTCGACGAACCAGCGTCTCGATGGGTTCCATGGCCCTGGCCCGACCGTCCTCACGCCGTCGAGGGGTCGTCAATCCGGCCGGGAGGAGGCCGTCCCGTCCCCAGGTTCGCAGCTCGTGACGCGCCGAGGTCGTGCCCCGAGATTTTCGTTCGAAACGCGCCATTGAAGCCAATCTGTCACAATCTCATAAATCGATATTGGAGAAAGATTTAGGTCGAGGATTCGGCCCCCTTTGGGCTTACCAACGGAGCCAGACGAAGCCGAGTTCGGGAGGTTCAAAGCCAGCGGTTCGCGAGGGCGTCGAAGAAGGGGCCGACGTCGACGTTGCCGCCCGACAGGACGGCCCCGACGCGGCGGCCGGCGAAGGCCGGCTGGCGTTCGAGCAAGGGGGCGACGACCACGGCGCTCGACGGCTCGACGAGCATCTTGAGGCGTTCCCAGAGGAACCGGAGGGCGGCGACGATGTCGGCCTCGGCGGCGGTCTCGATGCGGTCGACCTGGCGGGAGATGACGGCGAAGGGGCGGGTGCCGAGGGTCGTGCGGAGGCCGTCGGCGATCGTCCGGGGGTCGCCGGAGGGCTCGATGCGGCCGGACGCCAGCGAGCGGCGGGCGTCGTCGGCGCGTTCGGGCTCGACGCCCACGACGAGAGTCTCGGGCGACCGGGCCTTGACCGCGAGGGTCGTGCCCGCGATGAGCCCGCCGCCGCCCACGGGGACCATGACGCAGTCGAGCGGGCCGGCCTGGTCGAGCAGCTCCCACGCGGCGGTGGCCTGGCCGGCGATGACGTTCCAGTCGTTGAACGGGTGGACGAGGGTCAGCCCCTTGCGGGCGACCTCGTCGGCCACGGCCTCCTCGCGGGCGGCGATGGTCGGCTCGCAGAGCCGGATCGTCGCCCCGTAGCCGGCCGTCGCCGATTGCTTGATCTGGGGGGCGGTGTGCGGCATCACGACCGTCACCGGGACGCCGAGTTGGGCCCCCGCGAGCGCCAGGGCCTGGCCGTGGTTGCCCGACGAATGGGTGACGACCCCCGCGCGTTTGGCCTCCTCGTCCAGCAGCAGGAGCGCGTTCATCGCCCCCCGGAACTTGAAGGCCCCCACGCGCTGGAGGTTCTCGCATTTCAGGAAGACCGAGGCCCCGGCGCGCTCGTCGAGGGTCCGCGAGGTCATCACCGGGGTCTTGTGGACCCAGGGGGCCAGGCGCTCGACGGCCTCGCGGATCTGGGCCTCGCCGATGGGGATCTCGGGGGATGGCGACATCAGCCTGGGTCTCCGGTCGTTTCGGGGGCTTGCGAAGTCCCGCTCGCCTCGCCCGCCGCGAGGCCTCGGAGCCGGGCCCCGAGCCGTTCCAGGGACAGGATCGGGAACGGACGACCCCAGGCCGACTCGAACGCGTCGGCCGCGATGCTGCCCTGCAGCCTCCTGAGGCCGCGCCAAAAGACTCTCGCCAGGGTCGCCGCATCGGTTTCCACGACCGCGATTGGGGCGGATCCGTCCCCTCGATCGCTCGCCGACCTCTCGGAAACCTCCAGCCGGCTCTGGCCTGCGACCGTGACCATGCGGAACCGATAGCGAACGGGCTCCGTGTTCCAGTTCACCATGACTTCGGAATCGCCGCCCAGCAGTCGGTTCGCGGAACCGGCGAGTCCGGCGATGGGATCGTCGGGAATGGGCGAGGCGCTGAATTCCAGGTCTAACTTCGGAGCGGTCAGGCGGACCCCGACCCATCCGCCCGTGGGCGGTCCGAGGTCCAGGCGTAGGCGGTCGCCCATGTCCAAACCCTCGTCCCTCGCCCGGCCTCAATACTCGTGATTCGCGCCCGACTCCTCAGGAGGCGTCGGAGGGGCCAGAGGCGCGGCCTGGTGGAAGACGCGCTCGACGTCTTCCTTGCGGACGCGGGCGAGGGCGTCTTCGAGGGTCATGACGCCGAGGTCGCCGGCGGTGCGGTCGCGGTAGGCGACGCTCTGGGCCTCGGCCTCCTTGGCGCCGACGACGAACATGACGGGGATCTTCTGCATCTGGGCGTCGCGGATCTTGGCCCCGATCTTCTCGGGGCGGTGGTCCATCGAGGCCCGGAAGCCGGCGTCGGTCAGCTTCTTGAGGACGGTCTCGGCGTAGTCGGCGGCCTTGTCCGAGATCGGCAGGACGCGGACCTGCTCGGGCGCCAGCCAGAGCGGGAAGGCCCCGGCGAAGTGCTCGATCAGGATGCCCATGAACCGCTCCATGCTGCCGAACGGGGCGCGATGGATCATGACCGGCCGGTGCATGTGGTTGTCGGCCCCGACGTACTCCAGGCCGAACCGCTCGGGGAGCAGGTAGTCGAGCTGGACGGTGCCGAGCTGCCACTGGCGGCCGATGCAGTCGCGGACGATGAAGTCGGCCTTGGGCCCGTAGAAGGCCGCCTCGCCGGCCGCCTCTTCGTAAGGCAGGCCCATCTCGTCGAGCACGGCGCGGATGTCGGCCTCGGCCCCGCGCCAGGTGTCGCCGGCGGCGCCCTGGTACTTGGGGTCTTCGGGGTCGTGCTTGGAGAGCCGGACGCGGTAGTCTTCCAGGCCCAGCGAGCCGAGGACGAACTGGGTCAGCTCCAGGGTCGACCGGAACTCCTCGCGGACCTGCTCGTGGGTGCAGAAGAGGTGGGCGTCGTCCTGGGTGAAGCCCCGGACGCGGGTCAGGCCCGACAGCTCCCCCGACTGCTCGTAGCGATAGACCGTCCCGAACTCGGCCAGCCGCAGCGGCAGCTCGCGGTAGCTGCGGGGCTGGGCGGCGAAGATCTGGATGTGGTGCGGGCAGTTCATCGGCTTGAGCAGGTATTCCTCGAACTCGCAGGTCTGTTCGAGGTAGCCGATCCGCTCCGCCGCGCTCATCTCGAAGTACGGCCGGGTGAACTTCGACTCGGACGAGGCGTCGGGCAGGCGCTCGGGGATGCCGGCCTTGGCGAGCAGCACGCGCTGGGCGTCGTCGTCGAGGGTCTGGGCGGCGAGGCCGTCGAGCAACTCCTTGGCGGAGGCGTCGGCGGGCATCTTGAGCGGCGGGAACTGGGAATCCTTGTAGTACGGGTAGTGGCCGCTGGTCTTGTACAGCTCGACCTTGCCGATGTGCGGGGTGTAGACCGGCTGGTAGCCCCGCTTCATCAGCTCGGACTTCATGAAGGTTTCGAGCAGGCCGCGGACGATGGCGCCCTTGGGCATCCAGAGGATCAGGCCGGGGCCGACCAGGGGCGAGACGGTGAACAGGCTCAGCTCCTTGCCGAGCTTGCGGTGGTCGCGCTTGCGGGCCTCCTCGACCTGGGCGAGGTAGGCGTCCAGCTCTTTCTTGTCGAAGAACGCGGTGCCGTAGAGCCGCTGGAGCATCGGCCGGTCGGTGCGGCCCTTCCAGTACGACCCGGCGATCGACAGCAGCTTGAACGCCCCGACCTTCCCGGCGTTGGGGATGTGAGGCCCCCGGCAGAGGTCGACGAACTCGCCCTGGCGGTAGAAGCTCAGGACGCCGAATTTCTTCAGCTCCTCGTCGATGTGCTCGACCTTGAGGGTCTGGCCGAGGTCGCCCACGAACTCGCGGGCCTGGTCGACGGGCAGGGTGAACCGCTCGAAGGGCTCGGCCTCCTTGGTGATCTTGGCCATCTCGGCCTCGATCGCGGGGAAGTCGTCCTCGGAGATGCTGCGGCCGTCGACCTCCATGTCGTAGTAGAAGCCGGTCGCGGTGGTCGGCCCGAAGGCCAGCCGGACGCCCGGGAAGATCCGCATCACGGCGCGGGCCATGATGTGCGCCGTGGAGTGGCGGAGGACGTCGAGGGCCTCGCGGTCGCGCGAGGTCAGCAGCCTCAGCTCGATGGCCCCGCGCGTCGGGTCGCCGTTCTCCAGGGGGCGGTCGAGGTCGACGATCGCGCCGTCGACCACGGCCGCGACCGAGGCGTCGGCCAGCCGCTTGCCGATCCCGGCCGCGACGTCGCGGGGGCTGGTCCCCTCGGGATATTCCTTGACCGACCCGTCCGGCAGCTTGATCTGGAGCATCTTCGGCCGCTTCTCCGCTCTCCCCGGGGCCGTTTCGCGACCCCAGGGCGTTCCCCCGCACCTGCTTCCAAGCCCCCAAGCGTACCCGACCGGTGTTCGCCTGCCAATGCCGGTCAAGGAGCCAGGACGTCGCCCGGCGTCACGACCTGGATGTCGGGGTAGGCGCGAAAGTCCTGGGGATTGAGGGTGAGGATCCGATCCACCCCGTGGACGATCACGGCGGCGACGAGACGTGCGTCGTGCGCCTTTTCCTCGATCACCGGCGTCGATGCGACGATCTCCTCCCACATCGCATAGATCGCCGCGACGTCGTCGAGGAGCGGGAATACGGACTTGAACTGCTCGATGTCCGCAAGGGCTTCGGAAGGTGTCCGGCCCAGACCGTTGGCGGCGGTCGGGCGGGTCGACACGACCCAGTACTCATCGAGGTTCTGGGGCGTGATGCACAGGGTTCCCCCGTCGAGGAAGGGTCGCGCCACGGCCTGAGAGGTCGGCCCATGCATCGGGGCCGCGAGGTGGATGAGGCGGACGAGGATGTTCGTGTCGACGAGCAGCCTCATTCACCCCTTCCTTCATAGATGCCCTCGCGATCGTCGCGTACGGCGCCGACGCGCGCCCCTCGGGATTCGACGTACTCCCAAAAGCGACGGAGCCTCTCCTCGCCGGATTCCGGCCGGGGCGTCGTCGTCTCCTGTCGCTGTCGAGCCTCGCCCCGCAGGTTGGCGACGATCGTGCGGAGGCCGTCGATGACCGGGCCGGGAAGGCCGGTCAGGTCGAGGACCTGAGGGCGGTCGGGGTCTTCGGCCCTGGCCGTGGGATCGATGTTGGTGCTCATCCGCTCTGCTCCTGACGTCCGCCGGATTCGGTCGCCTCGCGCCCCATTATATCCATGGAACGAGAGCGGCGGATGTCCGGCGTCTCCTCACGGCTCGACGTCGAAGAACGAGGCGATGCGGGTGACGCGGAAGATCTCGACGAGGTCGGCGTCGAGGTGGCGCAGGGTCAGGCGGCCCTGGACGTTCAGCAGCCGCTTGCGGAGGGCCATCAGGCGGCCGAGGGCCTCGCTGGCGATGTAGTGGACGTCGGCCAGGTCGAGGATCAGGCGTTCGCCGGGGCGGAATTCGACCGACTTCAGGAACTGGTCGAGCGGATGGGCGTGCATCAGGTCGCCCATCGGCTTGACCACGCGGTCGCCATCGTCGCGCCAGGTGAACCAGGCGCCGCGGCCGCAACGCTCGCAGGCCTCGGCCGGGACGTCGCCGATCGGGCTCGCGCCGCAGGCCGGGCACCGTGGCTGTATCGACGGGTCGGTCGCGTCGCCGTTCCGGGTCATGGCGAGAGCCTCTCGACGGTCCACGCGCCGGCGGCGTCCTTGTGGTAGCGTAGCCGGTCGTGGAGGCGGCTGGGGCGCCCCTGCCAGAATTCCAGGGTCTCCGGCAGGATTCGGAAGCCTCCCCAGGTTTCCGGGCGAGGGACGACGTCGGCGGCGAACTTCGCCTCGTAATCGCGAAAGAGGTTTTCGAGGTGCTCGCGGCCGGGGATGACCTGGCTCTGCTTCGAAGCCCACGCGCCGACCTGGGAGGCGACGGGGCGGCTGTGGAAGTACTCCTCGGACTCCTCGGCCGAGACCCGCTCGACCGGGCCCTCGATCGAGACCTGGCGTTCCAGGTCCTTCCAGAAGAAGAGCATCGCGGCGCGGGGGTTGGCGGCCAGCTCGCGGCCCTTGCGGCTGCCGTAATTCGTGTAGAAGGTGAAGCCCCGGGGGTCGCAGCCCTTGAGCAGGACGATGCGCGCCGAGGGCCGGCCGTCGGCCGCGGCGGTGGCGAGCGTGGCGGCGTTGGCCTCGACCACGTCGGCCGCCAAAGCGTCGGCGAACCACAGCTCGAACTGGCGGATGGGGTCGGGGTCGAGGTCCTTCTCGTCCAGGCTCTGCCGCTGGTAGTCGCGTCGGATGTCGGAGAGGCTCATCGGTCGGTCACCTTTGCGGGCGTTTCGCGGCCCGCCTCCAGGAGTCGGGCGACGTTCATCATGGCCCGCGAAGTGTGGTAGTCGGCCTTCCAGGGGTTGGCCTTGGCCCCGTCGCCCCGGAGCCGGCCGTCGCGCTCGGTCTCGGCGTACCAGCCGCCGAACTCGGGGTCGAGCAGGTGGGCGTCGATGAACGCCCACTGCTTCGCGAAGGCCCGGGCGTAGCGGTCGGTCTCGCGGCCGTAGCGACGGTCGAGCATCGCCAGGGCGTTGAAGCCCTCGGCCTGGGTCCACCAGACCTTGGCGACGTCGTAAGCGGCGGCGGCGAACGAGTCGCCCTTGTCGTAAAAGCCGCCGAACTTCTCGTCC
Organism: Paludisphaera mucosa; assembly: GCF_029589435.1. Lineage (NCBI taxonomy): Bacteria > Pseudomonadati > Planctomycetota > Planctomycetia > Isosphaerales > Isosphaeraceae > Paludisphaera > Paludisphaera mucosa. Next base: position 2,126,917 of record NZ_JARRAG010000002.1, read on the forward strand.
CAGCCCCAGTCGAGGGCGTGGTCGACGAGCCCCCGCGCCACCTTCCAGGTCGTCGCGTCGTCCGGCATGTGGAGGACCTCGGCGGCCTCGACGAGCAGGTAGGCCGTCTCGACGTCGTGGCCGAAGGAGTCGTGCGCGGGGATCGCCCGCCAGTCGCGGGTCAGATACAGGTTGAGGGCGCCCGGCTCGACGGCGATCCTGTCGCGGACGATGTGGAAGGCCTCGCGGAGCCGTTCGCGGACGACGGGGCGGTCGTCGACCTTCGCCAGCTCGGCCAGGGCCTCCAGCAGGTGGATGTGCGAGTTCATCGTCTTGAAGCCGTAGTAGACGCCCAGGCGGTCCTTCCGCCCGTCGACGGGCGCCGCGGGGTCGTAGGCGGTGATCGCCGTCCCGTCGCGGCGGACGGCCTCGAACCAGCCGCCGTCCTTGGGGTCGTGGGCGTGGGCTTCGAGCCAGTCGAAGGCGTCGCGGGCCACCTTCAGCGCCAGGTCGTCGCCCCCCACCGCGCGGAGCTTGCTCGCGGCGTACACGACGAACGCGGTGCCGTAGACGTGCTTCTCGTCGCCGAGCGCGGGGTCGACCCGGCCGTTCGCGTCGAGGATCCAGTGGAACCCCCCCTGCTCCGCGTCGCGCATCACGCGGTCGAGGAACGCCAGGCCGTGGCGGGAATACCTGAGGTACTCCTCGCGCCGCGAGGGCTCGAACTCGGCGAAGGCCGCGGCCGTCCAGGTCATGCGAGACTGGAAGACCAGGGACCGCGATCGGTCGGGCTGGACCGTCCAGTCGCGGGCGATCTCCTGGTGGAAGCCGCCGACCTTCTCGTCGATGGCCGCCGGGTGCCATCGGCCCATCTCGGCGGCCAGCAGGGCGCGGAGCCGGGCGGCCGTGGGCGGGGCGGGCTCCTCGCCTCGGGCCGGGTGCGAGGATCCGGCGAGCAAGAGCCCCGCGACCAGGACGGCCGTCGGAATCCGCGAATTCGGCTGGGCTGACATCGGCGACCCCCTCCCGGCGCGGCCGCGGACGTCGGGAGCGATCGTCGCGGCGGGCCTCGGACCTGGATTATCGCCGTTCGGGGACGGACAGGGCAACGGCCGAGGCGGATTCGCGGGCCGCCGCCGGGCCGGGCGACGCCGACTCGGATGGGCGAAGGCGGACGACTTGTCAACGAAGACGGTCGGAGGTTAGCCTGGGGGCGTCCGCTCGGCGTCCCGGGTCGGCGCGAGCCGGCGATGAGGATTCGGGACGCATGCCGGGGACGAGCGATCGCCCGGCCGGGCCGAGGAGGCGCATCATGTCGGTCGGCGATCCTTCGGTGCGGGAAGAGAGCCAGCTGGCCGACTTCCTCAGGCGCATCCAGCAGGGCGACGAAGGGGCCGCCCGCGAACTCCTCCAGCGTTACGAGCCCGAGGTGCGGCTCGTGGTGCGCCGGCAGCTCCCGAGGCTCCTGCGGTCGCGGTTCGACTCGCTCGACTTCCTCCAGAGCGTGTGGGGGAGCTTCTTCCGGCGGATGCGCGACGCGCCCACCGATTTCGAAGATTCGCGGCACCTTGTCGCCTTCCTGGCCCGGGCTGCGAAGAATAAGGTGATCGACGAGTATCGCCGCGCCGCCAGCCTGAAGAACGACATGCACCGCGAGGAGCCCCTCTGGGGGGACGGCCGACGCCCCAAGGACGTCGCCGACCCGATCGACTCGCCGAGCGAGGTGGCGCAGGCGCACGAGGTGTTCGATCGCCTGCACGCGCTCTTGCCCGAGGAGCGCCGGACGATCCTGGAGTTGAAGGCGCAAGGGCTTTCGAGCAAGGACATCGGCGACCGCCTGGGGATCAGCGAGAGGACCGTGCAGCGGGTGCTCGAGGAGCTCAGGCGGCGCATGGAGTCGGAGTGGGAGCCGGCCGGATGAGCGTAGGCGCCTGGGGGCGGACGTGGGAGGACGCCTCGACACCCTCCGCGGCGCGCCTGACAAGACGGTACGAGCAGGCCTGGCGCGAGGCCGAGGCCTCGGGCTCGCGGCCCGACCCGCGGCTCTTCCTCTCCGGCTGGTCCGAGCCGGGAGGGTTCCCCGGGGCGAGGCTGGCCGTCCTGCGCACCGACATGTCGCTGCGGTGGGAGGCCGGCCAGCGGGCCTCGGCCGACTGGTACGTCAAGCACTTCCCCGAGCTGGGCGAGGACACGATCGTCGCCCTGATCTACGAGGAGTTCTGCCTGCTCGAAGAGGCCGGCGAATCGCCCGAGGCCGACGCCTTCCTCGCCCGGTACGCGACGCTCGCCGACCCGCTGCGGCGGGTGCTCGACATCCACCGGCTCGTCGGCACGGCCTCGACGTCGGCCCTGTCGCAGGGATCGGCCCTGGCGGGCGCGGGCCACGACACCTGCCCGCCCCCCCGGTTCCCCGAGGCGGGCGACGCCATCGCCGGCTTCCAGCTCGTCGAGGAGCTGGGCCGGGGCTCGTTCGCGCGGGTCTTCCTGGCGCGCGAGACCCAGCTCGCCGACAGGCTGGTGGCCCTCAAGTTGAGCCTGCGGGGCTCGCGCGAGCCCCAGACGCTGGCGCGGCTCCAGCATACCCACATCGTCCCGGTCCACTCGCACCGGGTCGACTCGGCGACGGGCCTGCACCTGCTCTGCATGCCCTATTTCGGCCGGGTCACGCTGACGCGGGTGCTCGCCGAGGTGGAGCGCGCCGGCGGCGGCGAGCCGCCGACCGGCCCGGCGCTGGTCGAGGCGCTCGACCGCCTCGAGCCGAGCGACGGCGCGCCCTCGGGCCCGTCGGCGGGGCGGATGGAGCTGGCCGGGCGGACCTTCCCCCGCGCCGTGGCGTGGTGGGGCGCGCGGCTCGCCGAGGCCCTGGGCCACGCCCACGACCGGGGCGTGCTGCACCGCGACGTCAAGCCGTCGAACGTCCTGATCGCGGCCGACGGCACGCCCATGCTCCTCGACTTCAACCTGGCGCACGAGACGCCGGCCGCCGACGAGCCGGGCCGGGCCGCGGCGAGCCTGGGGGGCACGGTCGACTACATGGCGCCCGAGCACCTGGAGGCCCTGGCCGACGCCCGCGGCGACCACGTCGACGCCCGGTCCGACATCTTCTCGATGGGCGTCATGCTCTTCGAGGCCCTGCTCGGCGCCAAGCCGTTCGCCGCGCCCCGGAAGCACGGCTCGATCGTCGAGGCCCTGCTGGGCGCGGCCGACGACCGCCGCCGCGACCCCCGGGGCCTCTTCACCGCCGAGGTCGCGGCCCCCGCCCCCGTGCAGGCCGTCCTGGAGCGCTGCCTGGCGCCCGACCCCGAGGACCGCTACCAGTCGGCCGAGGAGCTGGCGATCGACCTCCAGGCGGTGGCCGACGACCTCCCCCTGGCCTTCGCGCGCGAGCCGATGTGGAGCCGGATGGCGCGGCGGGTGCGGCGGAACCGGCTGCGGTTCGCCACCGCGGCCGTGATCCTGATCTCCTGCGCGGCGGCCGGCGCGGCGGCGATCAACCTGAGCATCGAGCGGACCGATCGCTACGCGCAGGCCCGGCTGCGGCTGAAGAGCGGCGACGAGTTGATGAAGAAGCGCGAGTTCGACAAGGCGGTCGTGCAGTTCGAGGCCGCCCTGCAGTTCGCCGAGGGCTCGGAGCAGGGATTCCTCGGCCGCGTCTTCGACTGGCGGAACATCCGCGACCTGGCCGAACGCGCGCGGGTGCGGCTCGCCGAGCCCGACGCCCACAGCGACCTGGAGCGGATGGAGGAGGAGGCCCGGCAGAAGGTCAACCTCGCCGACCGCTCGGCCACCAAGCGCCAGCAGGCCGCGGCCATCCACGCCGCCTCGGAGGGCCTGCGGATGCGGTTCGTCGGCGTCGGCGAGGGGCGAGCCGCCGCGGCCGAGGAGCTGCAAGGGCTGTTGAAGCCCTTCTACGTCCTCGGGCCCCACGACTGGACCGGGCTCGACCACAACCTGAACATGCTCGACGCCGCGGAGCTGGACCGTCTCAAGTCCGAGGTCGACGAGCTGCTCTTCCTGTGGATGGTCGGCGTCGAGTCGTCGCTGCCCCCCGCGGGCTCGCGCGGCGGCCCGGACCAGGCCAGGAGCGCCGCCGCCGCGATCGAGATGTGCGACAAGGCCCTGAAGTTCGTCAGCCCCGCCGGCCCCTGGCGCGAGCTGAAGCGGCGTTTCGAAGCCCGCCGCGACGGTCGACCCGCGTCCGCGCCGGGGGGCCTCGCCGCGTCCGGGACGGGCGCGGCGGAGCCGCCGATCGCCGAGGAGCGGTCGGCCCTGGCCTGCTTCCAGTGGGGGCTGCTGCATTCCAGCCGGCGCGAGCCCGGCCCGGCCATCCAGTGGCTCCGCCGCGCCGTGCGGATCGACGGATCGAACTACTGGTACCAGTTCTACCTCGGGTTTCTGGAGGACGAGGCCGGCTTCCCGGACGAGGCCCTCGATCACTACAGCGTGGCGGCGGCCGTGAAGCCCGACTCGCCGTGGGTCCTGTACAGCCGCGCCCGGCTCTATCACAAGAAGGGCCGGTGGGCCTGGGCCGTCGAGGACCTGGGTCGGGCCCTGACGCTGATGGGCGACCGCCCGGAGGCCTCGCGCGTCCGCCTGGAGTTGGGATACGTCCACCAGGCGCTCGGCGACTTCCCCCGGGCCCGGGCGCGATACGGCGAGGTGATCCGGGCCGAGCCCGGGGGCGACCTGGCGAGGGCCGCCCGGCTGAACCTGGCCAACATCGACGCCGAATCGGGGGACGTCGAACGCGCCCAGGACGGCTACGGAGAAGTGCTCGCTCTCAAGCCGGGCGACTCGGCGGCGCGGCTGAGCCGGGCGTTGCTGGACCTCCGCGTGGGCCGCGCCGAATCGGCGGCCTCGGCCCTCGACGTCCTGCTCGGCGACGAGAAGCGCGGCCCGGAGCGGAGCGACCTGCTGGCCACCCGCGCGGTGGTGCGGATGATGCAAGACCGCGACGCCGAGGCGGTCGACGACGCCCGCGAGGCCCGCCGGCTCGATCCGACTCCGGCTCGCGACCGCCTGGTCGAACGCACGCTGCTGGCCGCCGGCCGATTCGACGAACTCCAGCTCGACCGCCCGGAAGAGCTGGCGATGTTCCCGCTCGGCGGGGCGCACCTTCGCGCCGACCTGGTCGCCGCCGAGCGGCGGATCGCCCAGGCGGCCGCAGCCCGCCCCGAGTCGACCTACCGGGCGCAGCTGACCCGCGCCGTGATCCTCTCGGCCCTGGGCCGCCACGGCGAGGCCTCTCAGGCCGCGCGAGGGGCGCTGGCGGCTTCGAATCAGAACTCGGCCGACGCCCACCTCATCGCCGCCCGCGTGGCCCACCGGGCCGGCGACGCGCCAGGGGCCCGCCGCGAGATCCAGCTCGGCCTCCGGCTCGAGCCCGACGACCCGGGCCTGCTGGAGCTTCGGGGCGTCGTGCGGTGCCGGTCCGGGGATTTCCGGGCCGCCGTCGACGACCTGGAGCTCGCCGTCGCGCGATCCGACGGGGCTTTCGCGCACGCCCACAAGGCCGAGGCGTTGCACGCGCTCGGCCGGCTCGAAGAGGCCGTCCACGCCTGGACGTTGGCCATCCGCCGCGATCGCGAGATGCCGGCCGCCTACCTGGGCCGGGCGCGGTGCTATCTCGACCTCGCCTCCCCCTACACCGATCCGGCGCTCGTCGACCTGGAACAGGCCGCCGCCTGGTCGCGCAACGATCCCGCGGCCGAGGCCGGCGTCTTGCTGGCCTACGCCCGATGCCTCCGCGATCGCCCCGATCGGCTCCCGCGGTGGCTCTCGCTCCTGCGCCGGTCCGCGGGGAACGCCTGGAGCTACGCCCAGCCCTGGGCGCTCCTGCTCGCCTCCCCCGCTCGGGTCGACGTCGAGGCCGGCAAGGCGGGATGAGGCCGGCGGCGAGAGGCCGCGCCGGCTCGGGCCGTCGCTCCACCGCCTGCGTCGCAGGGAGCCCGCTCGGTGATGCTCAGCGGCCCTTCGGCTTGCGAAGTCCGGGGCGGCGGAGATGCGCCCTGCGCACCAGCTTCTTGCGGGCGAAGGCGACGAGGTCGGGATAGAGGGGGCCGGACGCCAGGCCCAGTCCGATCAGAAATCCCACGGCCCGGGTTGCGAGGCCGGCGCGGGCGATCTCGCCCTTCCTGGCGGCGTCGTCCGAGGTCGTGGGAGCTTCGAGCGCCTCCGCGAGCAGGGCCCCCTCCTCCGCCTGGCGCTGGAGGTTCGCGGCCAGGGCGTCGGCGTCTTGCTGAGAATCGTCCTGACGGAGGCCGGACACGACGACCGGCGCGCCGCCGGGGCCGCGGATCGTCATCATCGCCGAAGCGTGCCCGCCCGAGTTCTCGGCGAGATCCCCCGCCGACCGCCCCTCGCTGCGCAGCTTGATGCCGAGCATCAGGTCCACGTCGAGATCGGCCGCGAACGCGTCCACGGAGTCCCGGTCGGTCCGGCTCGCGCGGTCGGTGGAAGGCGTGGGATCGTCGGTGGAGGTCGCCAGGACCGGCCCCAGCGGGGCGGCCGTGCGCGAGACGAGCGGGCCGAGGAAGACCGAAGGCGTCTCCTCGTCGTCGCTCTCGAAGTCGGCGGAGTCCTTGTGCTGCCGGCCGTCGTCGGCGACGCGCGCGCTCGAGGCCGCTTCGGGATTCTGGGGAGTCGTCCCGCCGGGGGTGGCGACCGACACGCCCGTCCACGCGTCGCCCCAGACGACGGGGAGGGTGATGACGTACGAAGTCCCGGTCGACGAGGAACCCTGGGGCGAGACCGCCTTGGGCGACGCGTCGCTCCGCTGGACGTCGATGTGGAAAGCCGTGGCGTCCCACGTGGGGACGTCGCCGCCGCCGCCGCCGGCGTCCTCGCCCGTCGAGTCGGAATCGTCGCCCAGGTACGTGCCGGAATCGCCCGTCGACGGCACCAGCCGCACGACGAGCTGGCCCCCGGTCGGGGCCCCGTGCAGCTCGATGTAGAAGCTCTGGCCGGTGGCGTTCGACAGGAACGAGACGCCGTTGAGCGCCGCCAGGACCTCGCCCCGGGGGCCGATCAGGTACATCTGATCGATCCTGGGGACGAAGGACTCGCCCGCGCGGTCGGACCTCACGGCCAACGTCAGCATCTGGGTCGTCGGCCCGACCGGGATCCGGAACGAGGTCGAATCACGGTCGACCGCGAGGGTCCCGTCGTACGTGTAGTTCGCCGTCCACGGGATCTTGGGGAGGGCGGCCAGCTCTTCCGGGCTCGGCGGCCCGAAGGTGTTCGGGGGCGCCGGGAGGGTCGCGGGATCGGAGGCGGCCGAGGTCGTGGACGCCGGGGCGAATTGCAGCTCCCCGAGTGCATCGAATCCCGGACCGTCTTCGGACGACCTCGTATTGCCGGCCTGGTCTTCCAGGCGAATCCCCACCTTCGACGACCATGACTGCGTCGCGAATGCCAGCGGGCCGAACGCCGAAGGGGGGCGTGGAAAGCTGGCGTCGGCGTCGGATCCGGCCCAGGACCCGTCGTCGGGCGGCCTCGTCAGGAGCAGCGGGGCCGACGCCGAGACGCCGGTCGTCGCGTCGGGCGGCGACGGCCCGGTCACCTCCTCCGGCGCGGAGGTCCTCCCGGCTTCCGCGAACCGTGCCGCGATCATGGCGGCGACGTCGGCCGGCGGGGGCTTGGGAAGGAACAGGAAGCCCTGCATCGGAGGCTGAAACGCCTCCGCGTCCGCGTTCAGGAGCACGCGAGCTTCCAGGACCTCGAGGGCCCCGCGGCGAGGGGCGTTGCGACGGGGGATCGATTCGCGACGACGGTGCAGTCGGCGTCCTGCCAGGCGTAGTGTGTGCCATAATCCGTGCACGCGTGTCGCCACCATCGGTCTCCAACCGCATGATTCCGTCGCAGGGTAGGACCAACGACGGATTCTATTACTTCCTACCCGGCTGTCGAGCGCAGTTGCAAGGGGGGAACCGGTCCGAAACGGGGGCCGAGGGCCTTCGTCATCGAAATCGAGTCCTCGCCTTATGGAACATCCTCGAAATCGAGCGACACCCGGCGACAGGCGACCGAGAACTTTCCGGAAAATCGATCGAAACGTCCTCGGATCCCCGGGACGCCTGGGCCTCCGGCTCGAAATTTCCCGGCCGATCGCCCGTCCCGATTTCGGTTTCCTAAGAAGCCGCGGCCTGGGACGTTGAATTCCTCGGCGACCGCGAGGTATGACGAACCTCGGAGTGCCGGAACCGTGGGACCGGGGCGGGCGTCCAAGGGGTCGTCCCGTCTTCGATCCGAAATCTTCGTGCGTGTACGGGTGTCGTCGCCCCACCCGGCGGCGATCCTCTCTTGCCCTCACCTCGCGGAGGCCGATCTCGTGACGCCACGCCCTCTCCAACGGCTCGGGTTCGTGATGGTGCTGGCCTGTATCGCGGGGACGTCGACCGCGGCCGGCGACGAGGTGAAGGGGAGCCCGGCCCCCGCCGCGCCGGTCCTCCCCGGCGAGGTCGTCGCGGCGCTGCAGGAGCGGAAGTTCGCCGACGCCCGCGCGGCGCTCGTCTCACTTCGCGAGAAGGCGAAGGACGACGACGAGCAGGCCTACTTCGAGTTCCTCGCCGCGATCGCCGATCGCCTGGAAGGGCGTCGCGACCCGGCCCGCGAATCGCTCCGCAAGGCGATGGCCGCGCACCCGAAGAGCGTCTGGATCCCCAAGATCCGCTACGAGCTGGCGGCGCTGGAGCTGGCCTCGGGCGACCCCGCCCGCGCCGAGGAGCTGGCGCGGGCCTCGGCCGTCCCGCTGCTCGCCGACGAGCGCAAGGACCGCCTGGCCGACGTCTACAAGTCGTTCGCCCGCGGCCTGCTCAAGCCCGACGACCCCGTCACGCCCCCGGACCCCCAGGGAGCCCGGGAGCTGCTCATCCAGGCGCGGCTGCTCGCCAAAGGGGTCGCCTCGCGTGCCGACCTGACGGTCGAGATCGCCCGCGCCAGCCGGATCCTGGGCGACCATGCGCGGGCCGTCGCCGAGCTGGAGAGCCGACTCAAGGACTTCCCCGACGTCCCCGGCCGCTCGGCCGTGCGGCTGGCCCTGGGCGAGTCGCTCCGCGACGCCGGCCGACTCGTCGACGCCCGCCTCGCCTGGACGGACCTGGCGCGCGACGTCGAGAAGTTGAAGCCCGAGGCCCGGACCCCCGCGGACGACGACGCGCGGGCCCTGGCCCTCGCCCAGATCCCCTCGACCTTCGGCGTGCCCAATCCGCCCGACGACCAGAGCCTCGCCCTGGGCGTCGCGGCCCTGAACCGCTTCCTCGCCGCCCACCCCGCGCACCCCAGGGCCGTCCGCGCGGCGTTCGACGTCGGCCTCTCCTACGTGGCCCGGGGCCGGGGCGACGCCGCGCTCGCGGCCTTCGGCCGGTTCTTGAAGGGCGAGGGATACAAGGCCGATTCCGACGAGGCCCGCAAGGACCTGGCCGAGCTCTCGATGACCGCGACGTTCCTCACCGGCCGCCTCCTGCTGGATCAGCAGAAATTCGCCGAGGCCGCCCAGGCGTGGCAAGGCTACCTCGCCAAGTTTCCCAACGGCCCCCAGAGCGCCGACGCCCAGCGGGCGATCCTGGAGACCCAGCTCCAGAAGGCCGCGGACCTCCTCCGGCTGGGCCGATACGCCGACGCCCGCGCCGTCTGGACCGAGTTCGTCGCCCAGAACCCGCTCGACGCCCGCGTGCCCGAGATCCTCTTCCAGGTCGGCCAGAGCCACCTGCCGGAGAAGCAGTTCGACCAGGCCGTCGCCGCCTGGGCGACGCTCGTCGGCAAGTTCCCCGAGAGCGAGCCGGCGGGCCACGCCCAGTTCCTCATCGGCTCGATCCTGGAGGTCGAGAAGGGGACGCTCCCCGAGGCCGTCGAGGCCTACAAGAAGATCAAGACCCAGCCCTGGGCCGCCCAGGGCGCGCAGCGGATCGCCGTCATGGAGGCGAAGGCCCTGACGGTCGTCACCCCGCGCTCCTTCCGCAGCGGCGAGGGGCCGTTCCTGAAGGTCTCGACCCGGAACCTGGAGAAGCTGACGTTCACCGCGTACAAGCTCAACGCCGAGTCCTACTTCCGCAAGAAGCACGGCTTCGAGAACGTCGAGGCCCTCGACATCGGCCTGGTCGCGCCCGACGCCGAGTGGACCGAGGACGTCCCCGGCTACGCCCGTCTCAAGCCGGTCGAGGCCGATTTCGCCCTCAAGAAGCTGGAGACGCCCGGCGTCTACGTGGTGAAGGTGACGGACCAGAAGACCTTGCAGGCCACGACGCTGGTCGTCGCCAGCGACCTGGACGCGATCGTCAAGACGTCGCGCGAGCAGGTGCTCGTCTTCGCCCAGGACATGAAGACCGGCAAGGGCCGGCCCAACGCCAAGGTGCTCATCTCCGACGCCGGCCAGGTCGTCCTCGAGGCCGCCACCGGCCCCGACGGCGTGCTGCTCCACGACTGGTCGCCGCCGCGCGAAGGCGGCCGACGGCTGACCTACCTGCTCGTCGACGGCCCCCACGTCGCCGGCTCCAACCTGGGCGCGCCCGAGGGCGTCTCGCAGGGGATCGCCCCCCGCGCCTTCATCTATACGGATCGCCCGGCCTATCGCCCCGGGCAGACGGCCCAGATCCGCGGCGTCGTCCGCGAGGCCAAGTCCGGCCAGTACGCCAACGCCCCCGGCGCGGTCTATCGGTTCGAGGTGAGCGACGCCTCCGGCCGCCGACTCGCCTCCCGCGACGTGACGCTCTCGGAGTTCGGCACCTTCCACGAGTCGGTCCCGCTCGACTCCGCGGCGCCCGTCGGCGCGTACCAGGTCCGCGTCTTCCAGCCGGGCAAGAGCGACTTCTCCGGCTCGTTCGAGGTCCAGGCCTACCAGCTCCAGGCGATCGACGCGACCTTCGACCTGCCGAAGTCGGTCTACTACCGAGGAGAGGCGGTCGAGGCCGACGTGATCGCCCGCTTCCAGTACGGCGCTCCGGCCGCCGGCCGTCCCGTCGAGGTCGTGCTGCCCGACGGCCGGACGGTCCGAGGTCGGACCGACGCGACGGGCAAGTTCCACGTCGCCTTCACGACCGAGGGCTTCGCCGAGGAGCAGATGCTCAACCTCGTCGCCAACCTGCCGGAAGACGGCGTGCAGGCGGTCGCGGGCCTGGTGCTGGCGGTCCGGGGCTTCGCGATCCAGGTCGACACCGACCGCGAGGTGTACCTCAGCGGCGAGACGTTCGCCGTCCAGGCCCGCACCTCCGACGCCCAGGGCAAGCCCGTGGCGCAGGAGCTTTCGGCGGCGCTGGTGAAGATCCTCGACGAACATGGCCGCGTCGTCGAGCGCGAGGCCGAGCGAAAGACGTTCTCGACCGACGCGGCGGGCCGCGGCGGCGTGACCTTCCGCGCCGGCGACGACCGCGGGGGCCGCTTCCTGATCCGGGTCGCCGGGACCGACCGATTCGGAAACGCGATCGTGAAGGACCGGGCGCTGTACGTCTCGGGCCGTGACGACGAGACGACCCTGCGCCTGATCGCCGACCGGACCCGATTCAAGGTCGGCGAGCCGGCCAGGGTGAACCTCCACAGTCGCGGGCGGGCCGGCGCCGCCCTGCTGACCTGGGACGCCGATCGCGTCCTCTCGTACAAAATCGTGACCCTGGCCGACGGCGACAACGCCGTCGCCTGGGACGTCGACGGCCCCCATTTCCCGAACTTCACGCTCACCGCGACCCGGATGTGGGGCGACAAGCTCGACAGCGCCCGGCTCGACGTGGAGGTCGAACGCGAGCTGCGCGTGACGGTCGCCCCGACGAAGCCGCAGGTCGGCCCGGGCGAGCCCGTCGAGGTGGACGTCACGGCCGTCGACCAGCTCGGCCGGCCGGTCGCCGCCGAGCTGTCGCTGGCGGTCGTCGACCAGGCCCTCCTGCGGCGGTTCGCCGACCCCCATCCTCCGATCGGCCGGTTCTTCTACGACCAGGCCCGGATCGGGGCCTTCGCCGTCTGCTCGACCAACACGTTCCGCTACACGCCGGCCACGACCCCGGTCGCCCAGGCGATCGTCGACGAGGCCGATCGCAAGGCCGCGATGGTCTCCAACGCCGAGAGCCGGGCCGAGGTCCAGCGACGACTCGGCGAGATCACCCCCCCCGCCCTGAACACCGCGGGGGCCATGGGCGGCGGCATGGGCGGCATGGGCGGCGGCAGGATGGGCGGCGGCGGCATGCCCGGCGAGACGATCGCCGGCGTGAGGCTGGGCAGAGCCGTCGATCGGAAGCGACGGTCGCAGAACGGCGCCGTCGCGTCCGACGAGATCACTCAGAATGAGGATCTCGGAGTCGAGGATGTGGTCGCGGGCCAAAAGGCCAACTACAGGGCCCTGAGCACTCGGGCGGAAGGCTCGTTGGCCCTGTGGGGCGCCCTGTCCGAGGGCCGCGACGCCAAGGACTTCGAGGCGCCTTCGCCGCGCGATCGCCACGTCGAGACGGCCTACTGGAACCCGGCCGTCGTCACCGGGGCGGACGGCAAGGCGCGGGTGACGTTCGCTGCCCCCTCGGCCCTCTCGGAGTACAAGATCACCGCCCGGGGCGTCACAGGCGCCGACACCCTCGTCGGCGAGGCGACCTCGAGCGTGCAGGTCCGCAAGGACTTCTTCGTCGACCTCAAGGCCCCCCCCGCCCTGACCCAGGGCGACAAGCCGCGGTTCATCGCCCGGATGCATCACCTGGGCGTCGCCGGCCCCGTGGCGCTCAAGCTCGCGATCGCCAACGGCGGCCGGGAACAGGTGCTCCCCCGGACCGTCGAAATCAAGGGCGACGGCGTCGAGGAGATCCTCTTCGAGCCCATCGAGGCCGCCGACGGGCCGATGAAGCTGACGCTCACGGCGACGCTCGGCGAGCGTTCCGACAAGGTCGCCGCCGACGTCCTCGTGCGACCGTGGGGCGTGCAGGCCTTCGCGTCGGCCTCGGGTTCGAGCGGCGACGGGGCCACGGCCTTCGTCGCCCTGCCGCAGGGACGATCGTATGAGAACCCGTCGATGCGGATCGTCGTCTCGCCCAGCCTGGAGCGGATGATCGTCGAGCTGGCGCTCGGCGGCGACGTCCGTCCCCTGGGGGTCTCGTTCGAGCGGGCCGCGATCTGGACGTGCTTCCCGCCCGCGACCACCGCCGACCGCGCCGCCGACCTGCTGGCGGCGACCTCGGCCCTGGGCTACGTTCGCCGGGCCCGGCCCGGAGATTCGGGGGACGCCCGCCGGCTGGTGGGGCGGATCCAGGGACTCGTCTCGCAGTTGACCTCCTCCCAACGCGAGGACGGCGGCTGGGGCTGGATGGCGGCGGCCCCCGACCGGCCCGAGAACAACAAGCAGGTGGCGGGCGGCGACCGCTTCACGACGGCTTCGGTCTTCTGGGCGATCACCTCGGCCGAGGACCTGGGGCTGCTCCCCGACCCCGGCGTCTGCGACAGGGCGGCGGCCTGGCTCGAGGCGGCGATGAGCACGACCAACCCCCGCGACCGCGACGCCCGCGCGGCGATCCTGCACGCCCTGAGCCTGCGCAAGCGGGCCGGCTTCGAGGCCGCCAACAGCCTCAACCGCGAACGCCAGAACCTCTCGAACGGCGGCCTCGCGTACCTCGCCCTGACCTTCGCGAACCTGGGACGCCCCGAGCTGGCCGGCGAGGCCCTGGCCATCCTCGGCCCCCGCGCCAAGGTCGAGACGCCCGCGCCCGGACGCCGTCCGCGGCTCTCGTGGGAAGGGTCGGGCCAGTCGGCGGGGCTCCGCGCCACGTCCGAGACCACGGCCCTCGTCTGCCTGGCCTACGCCCGCAGCCGCCCGCAGGCGGCCGAGCTGGCCCAGGGCGTCGACTGGCTGGAAGCCCACCGGTTCGGACTGGGCTGGAACCCCCTGAAGGCCAAGGGGCCGGCCGTCGCCGCGCTCGCCGCGTTCCACGGCAAGGCCCCGGGGAGCGGCGACCGCTACCGGCTGACGATCACCGTCAACGACCGCAAGGTCTCCGAGATCGCCGTCGCCGACGCGGCGGAGGCGACCGAGATCGCCGTCCCGGCCGACGTGGTCAAGGCCAACGACGCCAACCGCGTCGCCTTCACCCTCGAAGGCCGCGGCACGTTCCACTACTCCGTGGCGCTGACGGGCTTCACTCGCGAGTTCGGCCCCGACCAGGACCGCAACAACCGCCCCGCCTGGGTCGATCGCCGGGTCTACTGGCCGACCGACCCCGAGCTGGACGGCAAGAAGCTCCCCGTCGGCTTCGGCGTCGCGGTCAACCCGTCGACCTTCGAGAACGTCGCCACCCAGGCGGCGCTCGGCGGCAAGGCCCGCGTCGGCCTGGTCGTCTGGCGCAACGTGCCCGACGACACCCCCGAGTGGGATCGCGACTTCCTGATCGTCGAGGAGCGCCTGCCGGCCGGGACGACGCTCATCGAGGGCTCGGTCGTCTCGTCGGCCGCCTCGTACACGCACGCCGACGGCGTCTTGACCTTCTACTTCGCGCCCGGCGTCAACCCCGGGGGCATCCAGTACGACGTCTACGGCTGGCTCCCCGGCCGTTACCGGACGCTCCCCGCATCCGTCCGCAGCGCCGACGAGCCCGGCAGGTTCCACGTCGGCGAGCCGGGCTCGTTCGGCGTCCTCGCGCCCGGCGAGCCGAACGACGACAAGATCCGCCCCACGCCCGACGAACTCTACGCCCGCGGCAAGGCCCTGTTCGACGCCGGCCGGTTCGCCGAGGCCGGCGCTGCTCTCGAAACCCTGTTCAACGACTGGACGCTCCGCGACGACGCGGCGAAGGACGCGTCGCGGATGCTCTTGCTCATCACCGTCGCCAACTACGACGCCCGCAAGATCGTGCGGTACTTCGAGATCGTCAAGGAGCGGTCGCCGGAGATGATCCTGTCGTTCGACCAGCTCCAGGTGATCGGCCGGGCGTACCGCGACATCGACGAGCACGAGCGGGCGATGATCGTCTGGCGGGGCCTGATCGAGGCCAGCTACGTCGAGGACGCCCGCGTCGGCGAGCTGCTCCGCCAGCGCGGCGAGCCTCTCGAGGCCGCGGCCTACCTCGTCGACCTGTGGCGGCAGTACCCCGACACGCCGTCGATCGAGACCGACTTCTTCGGCCTGTCCCAGGTCGTGGCCGACGCCGCCGCGCGGTCGATCGACGACCCGCTCCTGCGCCGCAAGATGGCCGCGGCCGGCTACACGCGGTCGGGCCTGCTCCTGCACGCGGTCCGCATGATCCAGACCTTCCTGGCGCAGTCGCCGACCAATCCCACGGCCGACGAGGCCAGCCTCGCCCTGCTTGGGGCGTTGCTGGAGCTTGAGGATTATCCCGCCGTCGTTAAGGCGGCGGCCCGCTACGCCGCGATGTATCCCAAGAGCACGTTCCTCGACAGCTTCCAGTACAGCCAGGCCCTGGCGGACTTCCACCTGGGCCGCAACGACGAGGCCGTGGTGCTGGCCGAGGCGATCGCCAAGGCGACCTACAAGGACGCGGCGGGCGTGGAGTCTCCCAGCCCCAACAAGTGGCAGGCGGTCTTCATCCTCGGCCAGATCTTCGACGCCCGCCGGATGCCGGGCCGGGCGCTCGAATACTACCGCCAGTCGGCCGAGCATTTCACGGACGCGGCGGACGCGATCGCCTACTACACCCGCAAGTCGCTGCACATCGAAGAGGTGACCGTGGTCCGACCGCCGGCCGAACCGATCGTGGCCGGTGGCGGGCTGCGAAACGTCGGCCTCGCGCCGGACGACCCGCCGGCCGGCGACGGGAAGGCCCGGATCAAGCTGACCTATCGCAACATCGCCCGCGTCGACGTGACCGTCCACCCCGTCGACCTGATGCAGCTCTACCTCGCCCGCCGCAACCTCGACGCCATCGCCGGCGTCGACCTGGCGGGGATCACCCCGCTGTTCGAGCAGTCGGTCTCGCTCGGGTCGGGCGACGACTACGAGGACAAGACGAGGACCATCGAACTCCCCCTGACGAAGAACGGGGCGTATCTCGTGATGATCCGGGGGGGCGACCTCTACGCATCGGGCGTCGTGCTCGTCTCGCCGCTCGAGGTCGACGTGCTGGAAGAGGCCGCGTCTGGCCGCCTCCGGGCCGTCGTCCGCGACGCCCGCTCGAAGGCCCCGGCGAGCCGCGTCCAGGTGAAGGTCGTGGGCGCGGCGGACCCCGAGTTCCGTTCCGGCGAGACCGACCTGCGGGGCGTCTACGCGGTCGAGGGCCTGCACGGGGCCGCCACGGTCGTCGTCCGGAAGGGGGCCTCCGAGTACGCCTTCCACCGCGGCGCGACGTACCTCGGGACCCCGCCGGAGGCCGCCAACGCCCCCGGCCAGCCCCAGGACGCGCCGGCCAAGCCGGCCGATCCGAACCAGGCCCTGGACGCCAACATCAAGTTGCTGAACCGGGGCAACAACCTCAAGCAGATCCAGCGGCTCCAGAACCGCTACCAGGTCGTCCCGCCCGAACAGGCCCCCGGAGCGGCCGCCGGCGAGTTCCGTTGAGACGCGACCGATGACGCGGCGACCCCGGCCCGCCCCGTTTCGATGGGGCGGGTCGGGGCGTCGCGCGAGGTCTCAACGGCGGCCCAGGGTCAGGTCGACGGCGCCGATGAGGCTCTCGCCCAGGCCCTTCTGGCGGATCGCCTCGACGTCCATCCGGCAGGCGAGGAGAGCGTCGATGATCTCGGGGTCCCACTGCACGCCCCGGCCCTTCATGAGGATCTCGTCGATCTGCCGGGGCGAGAGCCGCTTGCGATAGGGACGGTTGCTGGACATGGCGTCGAACGAGTCGGCGACGGCCAGGATCCGGGCTTCGAACGGGATCTCGTCGCCTTCGAGGTGGTCCGGGTAGCCCGTGCCGTCGAGGCTCTCGTGGTGGTGGCGGACTCCCGGCAGGATGTGCCGGAGCTTCCGCAGGTCCTGGAGGATCGTCACGCCGATCTCGACGTGCTCCTGGATCCGGCGGTACTCCTGGGGGGTGAGCGGGCCCCCCTTCTTGAGCACCTCGTCGTCGATGCCGATCTTGCCGATGTCGTGCAGGAGGCCCGCCAGGTACAGGTCGCTGCGCTTCTGCGACGGCATCCCCAGCTCCTGGCCCAGCCGGACCGCGATGCGGGCGACCCGCTCGGAGTGGCCCGAGGTGTAGGGGTCCTTGGCGTCGATGGCCGCGGTCAGGGCGCGGATGATCCCGAAGAGCAGGTCCTTCAGGTCGGCGTAGATCCGGGCGTTGTGGGCCTGGGTGGCGATCAGCGAGGCGACGTACTGCGCCCGCTCGACCTCCAGCGGCCCGAGGGGCCGGCCGGGCGGCGGGTTGACGATGATCAGGGCGCCCGACGTGCCGGCGGCCACCACGGCGAACCGCCGGACCGAGGCCGGGGCGTGCGCCCTCGCCGCGGCGTCGGGGTCGTCGGCGACCACGACGGGCTCGCGGCCGAGCGCCGTCGCCATCAGGCGGCAGGCCGCGACGGTTAGCCCCGCGACCTCGCCGCTGACGACCACGTCCTCCAGCTCCTCGGTCGGGATCCACGCGGTGGCCTCCACCCCCAGCGAGGCTCGGAGGACGTTGGTCGCCAGCGTCTGGAACCGCAAGGGGGCGTCGGAGATCTTCAGCCGCCGGATCAGGCGGCCGATCACGATGTGCTCGCCCTCGTCGCAGGACGCCTCGACCCCGGGATCGCTGGCGGCCCCGTCGGCCTTCGCAAGGTCGTCGTCCGGATTCCCTCCCGGCTCCTGCCCCGGCCCTTTCGGGCCGGCCCACTGCGTCTGCTCGGAGCCTACCGGAAGCATGATCAGTCCTCCCCCTCGCCCGTCGCTCATGCCCAGGAATGGGCGCTTCAACGTCGTCATTACCAATCTAGGACACGTCCCGGGGACGCGTCGGGAAAGACCCGAGGCCTGATGTCGGGACGCCACACCTAGTGGACACGGGCCGCTTCCCGGCCTAGCGAGTTGGATGGAGGCTCGCACCGACGAGCGCCGGGAACCCGAGGGCGAGGTTGAGACGCGCATGGCCGAAGATCGCTCGAACGACCCCCTGTTCGCCGACTGGGACATCGAGTCCGACCGTTCGCTGGAATCGTTCCGGCCGACGCCGCCGGCCGTCCGGCATCGCCCGCGAGACGGCGACCGGCCGTCGAAGTCGGCGTCGCCGCGCGGCTCGGACCCGGATACGTGCGTTTTCTATGGCCGAGACCGCGAGGAGGGCTCCACCGAGGCCGCATCCTCGCCCGCGCGGGGGGAGTTGCCCCGTCCCGGCGACGAGGTCGGCGGCTTCCGCCTGATCGCCGAGCTGGGCCGCGGCGCCTTCGCCCGCGTCTTCCTGGCCGAGGAGGCGAGCCTGGGCGGCCGGCCGGTCGCGCTGAAGGTCTCGGCGGCCGAGGGGGACGAGCCCCAGCTCCTGGCGAGGCTGCAGCACGCCCACATCGTCCCGGTCCACTCGGTCCGCGACGACCCGGCGACGGGCCTCCGCCTGCTCTGCATGCCGTACCTGGGGGGGGCGAACCTGGCGCAGGTGCTGGAGGAGGCGTGGGCCCTTCGCGGCGTCGACGCCAAGGATCCCAGCCTGGTCGAAGCCCTCGATCAGCTCTCGCGCCGCCTACCGCCGCTGGCCGCCGAGAGCCTGGCGGCGGGCCGGCGGCCGTCACGGTCGCGGTCGCGCGACGGCCGCTCGCTGCGGCTCGACCCTCCCGCGAACATCACCCCCTCCGCGTCACCGTCGGCCGGCTCGGGCCCCGAGCGACCCTCTCGGCGGTTCTCGCCGCTGCGTTGGATGCTGGAACGCCCGGACGCCCCAGCGGCGAGCCCGACGGTCGACGCCGAGGACGACATGCTGCCGTCGCGTCGGTTCCTCCGCCGGGCCGACGCGGTGCGGGCCGCGGTCTGGGTGGTCGCCCGGCTGGCCGAGGGGCTCGAACACGCCCATTCCCGGGGGCTGCTCCATCGCGACCTGAAGCCGTCGAACGTCCTGATCGCGGCCGACGGAACGCCGATGCTTCTGGACTTCAACCTCTCGGTCGAAACCCCCGCGTGCGAGGAGGGCGCCGACGCCTCGATCGAGCGGGCGACGCTCGGCGGCACGCTGCCCTACATGGCGCCCGAGCATCTCGACGCCCTGGACCCCCAGGGGAGCGCCCGTCCCGAGGCCGTCGACGAGCGGTCCGACCTCTATTCGCTGGGCCTGATCCTCTTCGAGATGATCGCGGGCGAGCCCGCCTACCCGAGCCCGACGACCCTCGGCGGCCCGCTCCAGGCGCTCCGACGGATGCTCGCCGGGCGGCGGCTCGCCCCCCCTTCGCTCCGCCGTCACGTCCCCGACGTCCCGCCCAGCCTCGACGCGCTGGTGACGAAGTGCCTCGACCCCGACCCGGGCAAGCGGCACCGCTCGGCGGGCGATCTCGCCGAGGACCTGCGCCGGTTCCTCGACGACCTGCCGATGAAGCACGGCCCGGAACCGAGCCTCGTCGAGCGGGGCCGGAAATGGGCGAGGCGGCACCCCGCGGCCTGCTCCTCGACTTCGACCGCCGTGGGGGCCGTGATCCTGATCGGGCTGGTGCTGCTGGGCTCGATGCAGGTTTTCGAGGCGATGCAAGGGCTGCACGCCCGGCTGAAGCTCCGCAAGTTCCAGCGCGACGCGATGGAATGTCAGTTCCTCCTCAACACCTTCGGCGACGACGACGCGCGGATCCGGCGCGGGATCGACCTGGCGGCGTCGACGCTCGCGGCCGCGGGCGTCGACGAGTCGAGCCCCGCCGCGCGCGGCCTGGGGGGGGCCTGGATCGGCCGGCTCGCGGAGTCGGAACGCAGCGACGTGCGGCGCTCGATCGTCGAGCTGATCCTCCAGGATGCGCACGCCCGGGTCGTGCTGGCGGGCCGGGGCCGCGACGAGGCGAAACGTCGCGAGGCGATGGAAGCGGCCGTCGCGAGGCTCGACCGCCTGGCGGACGGCGGCGAGGACGTCCCGTCGATCCTCTTCCGCCGCCGCTCCCGCTACCGGGCGGCCCTCGGCGACGCGAACGGCGCGGCCGCCGACCAGGCGGAGGCCTCGGCACGGCCGCCGGCGACCGGCAACGACTGGACGGCGCTGGGGATGTTCCACCTGACGAACGGCGAGGTCGCCGCCGCCGAGCCGGCCCTGCGAGAGGCGATCGCGATCGACGTGACGTCGTTCTGGGCCTGGTTCGCGCTCGGGCATTGCCACTACGAGCAAGGGAGGTTCGGCGAGGCGGTCGGCGACTTCACCGCCTGCGTGGTCGCCCGCCCCGACTTCGCCTGGGGCCACTTCAATAGGGGCCTGACGCTGGCCCGCGCGGGGAGGCCGCGCGACGCCCTCGACGCCTACGACCGGGCGCTCGCCCTCGACCCCGACTTCGCCGAGGCTCGTGTCGACCGCGGCCTGGTCGAGCTGGAGCTGGACCTGCCGGCTCGGGCCGAGGACGACCTCCGCATCGCCCTGGCCCGGTCGCGTCGCGAGCCGCGGGTGCCGGCTGCGCTCGGCGACGCCCTCGCCCGCCAGGGGAAGGCGGCCGAGGCCGAACGCCTCTTCGACGACCTGCTCGCCCGTTCGCCCCGCGACGCGGGCCTTCGCGCGGCCCGGGGCGTCGTCCGGCTCCGGACCGATCTCGAAGCGGCCGCCGACGATTTCAACGCCGTCCTGGCCGAGGATCCCCGCCACCCCCTCGCCCACTACGGGCTGGCCCGCGTGCTCCGGGGCCGCGACCGGGCCGCCGCCCTGGCCCACCTGGACCAGGCCCTGCAAGCCGACCCCGAGATGTACGACGCCGTCGAATTGCGGGCGCTCGAACGGGCCCGCGGCGGCGACCGCGGCGCGCGGGACGACGTCGACCGGCTCGTCGCGAACCCCACGGCCAACCGCCTCTACAACGCCGCCTGCGCCCTGGCGATCCTGGGAGACGCGGCCCGCGCGGTCGAGCTGCTGGAGCGATCTCTCCTCTCCGGCTTCCCGGCCACGACCGCGGCCGCCGATCCCGACCTCGCGAGCCTTCGCGAGCGAGCCGACTACCAGGCCGCGCTGGAGCGGCCGGCCGTCGCGCGCTGATCGCCTCAGGAGGCCGAGCCGTCGCGCCGGCCGATGAGCAGGCTGAGGGGACGTTCGAGGCCGTGGGCTTCCAGGAGCGTCTCGTCGTCGAGGATCCGGCGCGAGGGGCCGTCGGCGACGACCCGGCCGGCGTCCAGGAGGATGGTCCGGGGGCAGACCTCCAGCACCATCTCCAGGTCGTGAGTGGCGATCACCTTGGTGGCGGCGAGCGAGGCGATCAGTCGCAGGAAGCGGCGTCGTCCGCGGGGGTCGAGGTTGGCGGTCGGCTCGTCGAGGGCCAGCACCGACGGCCGGCAGGCGAGCACCCCGGCCAGGCAGACGCGCTTCCGCTCGCCGAAGCTGAGGCGGTGCGGCGCCCGGTCGGCGGCGTCGGCGAGGTCCACCCGCTCCAGGCATTCGAGGGCCAGCCTTCGCGCCTCGTCGGCGGCCAGGCCGAGGTTGAGGGGGCCGAAGGCGACGTCTTCGAGCACGGTCGTCGAGAAGAGCTGATCGTCGGGGTCCTGGAACAGCAGGCCGACCTTGCGACGCACTTGGACGGCGTCGTGCGCCGCGTCCAGGCCGTCGATCCAGACGGCCGGAGCCGATCGACGTCCGCTCCACCTTCGGCCGGGCAGCAGGCCGTTGAGGTGCAGCAGGAGGGTGCTCTTGCCCGCCCCGTTGGGGCCCACCAGGGCCGTCGACTCGCCGGGAGCGATCTCCAGGGAGACCCCGTCGAGCGCGCGGCGGCCGTCGGGATAGTCGTACGTCAGGCCGCTCAGGCGGACGGCCGGCGGGGGCGTTTCGGCGTCGGTCGTCGCCACGGGTCAGTCGTCCAGGGTCCGCAGGGTGCCGTCCCATCCCCTCGCCGTCATCGCCGCGAAGACCCGCTCCTCGCGCTCCATCGCCCGGAACAGGAGGACGCCGATCAGGCTGGCGAGCGTCCCGAAGCCTGGCCCGAACCGCCGGAAGCTGCGGGCGCGGCGGGCGGTCGTCATGCGGTCGAGTTCGTCGTGGAGGACGAAGAGGTAGCGGTACATCAGCCCTAGGGTCGTCACCAGCGCGGCGGGCATGCCCAGCCGCCGCATCGCGACCAGGAGCTTCGTCCAGGGCGTGGCGTGCGCCAGGACCATCATCATGACGAACGCCAGGCTGCTGCGGGCGAGGAGGTCCAGGACGACGAGCCCTCGGCCCATCCCCGTCCGGGCCGCCAGACCGTCGGCCCGCAAAAATGCGAGGAAGCCCACGACGGCCGCGAAGCCCAGCCAGCGCAGGAGCAGTCGGAGCGGCGGGATCCTAACGGCGACCGCGACGGCGACGAGCAGGGCCGCGAGCACGCCCAGCAGCCGCCAGGATCCCGGCGGCGCGGCGACCACGGCCACGACGTAGGCGACGGCCGCCACGAGCTTCACCCGCGCATCGAGGCGATGGAGCGGGCCGTCAGGCGGCATCGACGAGCATCCTCTCCGCGTCGGCGTCCCGGCTCGCGAAGACCCGGGCCATCGACCAGGCGAAGGCGAAGACGACCAGCGTCCCGACGAGCCCGGCGGCTGCCGTGGCCGTCTTCACCTGGTCAAACGGCGTGAGGGCCGTCGGCAGCGGGGCCTGGTAATCGGGCATGGGAGCCTGGACGATCGGGGGCGCCTCGGCGTCGGGCAAGAACCCGAACTTCGCGCCCACGAATTCCAGGCCGTCGGGCGCGTCCCAGGCGAACGGCGAGGCGAAGACCGCGACTCCCAGGGCGATCCCCAGCCCCGCGACGGCCGTCGCCGCCCACCGCGTCGGCCGGCCGGCCGGCGCCTCCGCCTCGTCCTCGATCAATTCGGGGCGCGTCAGCAGGACGAACCGCACCACCAGGCCGGTGATCAGGGCCTCGCCCACGCCGATCGCCGCGTGGACCAGCGCCATCCAGCTCAGGATCCGGAAGAAGCCCTCGCGGCCCGCCCCGGCGGCCAGCTCGATCGAGAACGCGCCGGCGGCGAGCAGGACGGAGAACCAGGCCGCGATCATGGAGCCGATCAAGATCCCCCGCCTCCCTCCCAGGGCTCGCCGGATCGGGGCGTAGACGGCGTATCCGCCCACCGAGCCGATCAGGCCCATGTTGAGGAAGTTCGCGCCCAGGGCCGTGACGCCGCCGTCCTGGAAGAGCAGGCACTGGACGATCAGGACCGCCGCGATCACGACGGCCCCCGCCCACGGCCCCAGGATCACCGCCGACAGCACGCCCCCGAGCAGGTGGCCGGAGACGCCGGGTCCGACGGGGAAGTTGACCATCTGGGCCGCGAAGACGAACGCCGCCGTCATCCCCATCAGCGAGGTCGCCCGTTCTCCATGACGCTCTTCGACGCGACGCAGGCCGTAGGCCAGGCCCGCCGCCCCGATCGCCATGGTCGCGATCGACGCCCTGGGATCGATCAACACGTCCGGAATGTGCATGGCGGGTCCTGGTTCGGTCCGGCCCGGGTCGGCCCGGCCCCCCGAGGGGCGGCGGCGCGAGCGGCACCCGGAGATCATAAACCACGGTATGGCGTTCGGTCAAAACATCATACCGCGGCGGGCGAGGCCGGCGAAGGGCCGCCTCACCGGCCGCCGAGGCTCGCCGAAGGATTCGCGGCGGGACAGGCCGGGAGGTTGGCGAGGCTGTGCTGGAACTTGTCGCGGACCTGGGAGAAGGCGTCGTCGTAGAGCATCTTCTCGGCCTCGTCGACGCGGTCCTGGCTCAGGGCCAGCCGGCCGGCGAGGTACGACGGCAGGCCGGGCACGGGGACGATGGTGCGGGCGTGGGGCGTGGTCTTGAAGATCTCCCTCCCGCGGTCGTGGAGGGCGAGCTGGACTTCGATGCGCGACAGGCGGTTCTGCGTCCCCAGATACGTCCCCTCCTGCGACTCGCGAATCGCGTAGCCGAACCGATAAGGCGGATTCGACCAGAGGTCGCGCCATCGGGCCGTCGCCGGTGGGGCGAGGTAGCCCTTGGACCGGAGCGCCTCGACGATCATGGCCTGGAAGGCCCGCTCGTAGCCGGCGGGCGTCCCCAGGATGTAGGCCCCGGGGACGACGTCGATCGCAACCCCGCGACGGTCCACCAGGTTCGCCGCGATGGTGCGGAAACGCTCCAGGGCGAGGCCCCGGTCGGGCTGCGAAAGGTGGCCGGCCAGGTCGGCTCCTTCTCCGCAAAGAGCGAGGGCCGCGGTGGGATTCGGCTCTCGCGCCGCCCGGGCGGCCAGGTCGTCGATCCAGAGTTGAAGGGTCTCGACGAACCGCGCCTCCACGTCCTTGCGCACCGGGGCCAGGTCGCGGTCGGCGCCGACCCGGGCGACGAGATTCAGCCAGTCGCCCAGGGACTGCGAGTCCCGACCGTCGCTCTTCAGCTTCCCGAGGACCTGGTGCACATCGCGCCGGGCGAGGCCGCGACGTCGTTCTCGGATCGCCTCCGGCGCCTCGACGGGCACGTCGGTGGTGGGGGCGACCTCGAGCGCGGAGTCGAGGTCGATCAGGGCCAGGTCGAGCCGGCCCTCGGCCTCGTGCGCCTTCGACGAGGCGATCAGCCGCTCGATCGCCCGCGTCCGCCCGGCGCGCTCGCCTCGGATCAGCGTCTGGATGGCGGCCGTCGCGATGATCCCCATCAGGGCGAGGGCGACCCCCCACCAGGCCCAGGGGACCCATCGCGGCCGCTCGAACCGTTTACGCCGCCACGCCCCGTCGACGCGTGGCAGGAAGGGGACCTCGAGCAGGCTGTTGCAGAACTCGCACCGCACCTGCCGGCCGGGGCCGGCGCGTCTGACCTTGACGGTCTGGCCGCACTCCGGACAGGCGAATTCGCCGTCCATGTCAGGTGGGTCTCTCCAGGTTGGGCGGGACGAAACGAAGCGCGTCGTTTCATTCTACACCAACCCGGACGCGATGGGCGAGTCAGACCACGGGCTGGCCCGTGCAATGAGTCATGATCCAGGTGTCGACGTCGGAGAGCATGTCCGAGTTGAGGCGGTGATTGCAGGGGTAGGACTGGAAGGCGACCCGCAAGCCCCCGGCCCGCAAGGTGGCGACGTCGCGACGGGCGCGGTGGAGGGGGACGCGGGCGTTCCAGGCGCCGTGGACGGCCAGGACGGGGAAGTCGCGGCAGGCGTGGAACCGGGAGAGCGGCCGGAACCCGGAGGGCAACCAGCCGTTGATCGCGACGACGCCGGCGAACCGCTCCGGGAAGCTCAGGCCGAGGCGATAGGCCGCGGCCGCACCCTCGCCGCAGCCGACCAGGAAGATCCGCTCGGAGTGTACGTGCATCAGGCTGCGGATCTCGCGGACGCCGGCGAAGACCCCTTCTTCCAGCCGCATCATCGAGTCGAGCTCGGGCTCACGCATGGCGCGGCGGAACCGATCGCCCTCGCTGAGGATCGGGACGTTGCGGAAGCTGCTCCGCTCGGGGATTTCGAATTCCGGGCCCCACGAATATCCAACCGGGCGATCATGCTTGAAGACCGTCGCCGGCCCTCGCAGGCCGAGGCCGACGTAGTTGCGTCGGCTCAGGGCCGGCATCGCCCGGATGAGTTGATCCTCGTCGGCCCCCTTGCCGTGGAGCAGGACCAGGAGCGGGTATGCATAGTTGGGTTCATACTGCCGCGGCACGAAGCGGGAGTCGACGAGCGCCGCCGTCCGCGGAGTCGTCGAAGAACCCTGGGCGTCTGTCCGGTCCTGGGCCATCGTAAAATCCTCAGTGAGCAAGACTTCAGGGAATGCGGTCGATGCCGAAGACCCTGGGCGGAGACCGGACGGCGGGCCTGGCGACACCCTCCCACGATGAAGGAGGGAGTGGACCAGGCAAGCATAGCCGCGATCTTACCGCTCTTCAACAAACCGCCTAACTATTTTCCATTTTGTCTCAAGTTTCCCGGATTGCGATCCGAAGGACCGCCGAATCCGTGGAATCTGCTAGGGTTGTGTCGATTGCCGCTCGTCCGGCGGATGGGCGGCCTGCGTAAAGACCGGGGTTGGCGAAGGCTCGATCGATCAGGCCTCAAAAGAGGTTGTCGAAGAAGTTGGTCACGGACTTCGGGAAGACGTTGAGGGACTGATTGCTGCTGGTCTTGGGGGGTGGACGCCGGAACAGCTTCTTGCTGGGGGCGGCCTGGCCGTTCTGGGTGGCGGCCGCCGCCTGGGCCAACTTCTGCGCCTTCTGATACTTCGCCATGCTCGGCCGGTTGACCGTCAGGAGGACTTCCGGGGCCGGCGTGTTCGGCACGAAGGTCGTACCGTCGCTGCCCAGGAGGCGGAGCGAGACCGGGGCCGAGGTCGCCGTGTTGTTGTTCTTGAAGGTCTCGTTGAGCCCGTTCTCCGGGTCGGCGATGGCGACGATCTTGGCCGTCCCGATCCCGTCGAGGAGGATCCCCGAAGGCAGCCGGCTGGGGAGGGAGACGGTCTGGGAGATCGCCTGGACGTACCCCGGCGCGAGGCCCGGCACGATGACGTCGCTCAGGAAGATGGTGCGGGTGGTGTTGCCGCTGGGGCCGACCAGCATGAAGCGGACGCGGAACGGGCCCGGGTCGACGGTCCCCATGTTCTGCACGGTCGTGCTGACGTCGAAGTTCCCGCCCCAGACCAGGTCGCCCGTCGACGGCGCGACGGTCCCCACCGCGAGGTCGGGCAGGTTCGTCTGGATCGGCGTGGTGGCGACGTCCGCGGGCAGGGAGATGCCGACGGCCGCCTGGTCGATCCCCGTCCCGCCGATCGCGTAGTGCGGACCCACCGGGTTGGTGAGGAAATCGGCGTCGGGCAGGATCGTGATGGTGAACTGGCTGTAGCCCGCCAGCAGCACGGGCGGGATCGCCGGCAGCGCGATCGACTTCTCGACGTTCACCGTCTGCCAGGGCTGGATCGTCGGAACGTTGATGCTGCCGATCGTGACGTCCGAGCCGGTCCCCTGGGCGATCCCCGCCGGCGTCAGCACGATCTGGGCCCGGGTCGCGGGGGCCGCGCCGTAGGACTTGTTGGTGATCTGGCTCGTCACCGCGAGATTATTGCCCCAGGTGGCCGTACCCGGGTAGACGCCCACCGACGCCGCGATCAACTGGGCGGGCTGCGAGGGGGCGATCTGGATGATCGCCTGGTCGTACCCCGGCCCGATCCCGCTGTCGTTGCGCTCGTTGGACTCGGCGACCTGCTTCTGCGAGTCGACCTTCAGCCCCACCTGGAGGAGGCCGGACGTGCCCAGGCCGGGGACCGGGTTGGCCGGCAGCTTGACGTCGGTGGTGAACGGGATGGACTGGCCGGCGGCGAGGCCGTTGGGGATCGTCACCTCGCCCAGGTAGACCGAATAGCGGCCGATGGTCGACCGGCTGCCGGCGTAGATCGCCACGTTGAAGGGGCCGGCGGCGTTGCCGTCCCCCTGGTTGGTGATCTGGCCGGTGGCGGTGACCGTATCGCCCCAGTCGGCGTCCTGGACCATGACCAGCGAGGAGCCCACGAGGTCGGGCAAGGCTTGCCCCGTCGCGGAGAGGACTTCGCGCTTCTCGAGGGAGTCGAATCGCAAGATGATCGGCCCGCGCCCCCAGGCGCGGCGACGTCCCTCGGAGCGTCGCTTGTCGGACATGCTCGTCCTCCTCCTTGAGAAGCATTCGGCGAGGCCGTACCCCGCACGGGTCGGCGGCCCCTTCGCCGTCGACCGGCCCCCTCATCTTGACTGGCGACGGGGAGGGGGCGATCCGGCTGATTCGAACTGAACCCATCCTGGGCTTCCGGGCAAAATAGCCGCGTCGCCGATCCCGGTCAAGGCGAGTCGCGGAGGAGCGTGGTCTTCTTAACGACGCCGCGCATCGCCGGGCGAGGCCGAGGCGCGACCGTCCGTCGCGCCTCGGCCCGGGCGGGAGCGGTCAATCCCTGGGGCCGACCCGATAGGCGATCGCCCGTCGCACGGCCGGGGGCATCGGCGCGTCCTCGCCTTTGACGGCGTGCCAGAGGATCTCGTTCAGCTCGAAGTCGTCGACCTTGTCGTATTCGCTGAAATCCATCTTCGACGAACGCTCCGCGCCGTAGGCGACCGCGGTGTTCCTGGCTTCGAGGTCGATGCGCGCCGGCTCGTGCTGATAAGGGGTGAGGTCGGCCGCGTCGGTGAAGCTGCTGAACATGGGGGTGGCCGCGGCGTCGAACTGGCTCAGGGGGGGAAGGCCGAGGATCAACTCCATCGTCCGGATCATGCCGACCGTGCCGTACTGGGTGCTGTCGAGGGAGCCCCGCTTGGTGTAGGGGCTGACGACCAGCCCCACGGTGCGGTGGGCGTCGACGTGGTCGGGGCCGTTCTGGGCGTCGTCCTCGATGACGAAGATGGCGGTCTCGGGCCAGAGCTTGCTCTTGCTGACGGCGTCGACGATCCGCCCCAGCGCCAGGTCGTTGCTCGCCACGCAGGCCGCGGGGGTGAACGTGCCGGGGGTGGTGCCCGTGGTGTGGTCCTCTCCCAGGCTCATCACGATGAAACGCGGCATCGTCCCGTTCTTCTCGAACTCGCGGTATTCCTTGAGGAAGACCTCGGCGTCCTGCGTGTCGCGGGGGTCGAGGCCGTATTCGGGGCAGACGTGGCCGACCAGGCCCGGCACGCGTCCTTCCATCTTCGTCCGGCCCTCGCCGGTGCTGACGCGCTTGCCGTATTCGCCGTAGCTCCGATACGAGAGGCCGGCCCGGGCGCACGCGTCCCACAGGTAGCCGGACGGGGCCCTGGCCAGGTCGTCATCGTCGTCGTCGATGCCGGTGCGTCGCGAGTACGTCAGGGCCCAGTTCCGGGCGATGTAGTCGGTGTTGTACGCCATCGTCGACCAGGGGTGGCCGTCGGCGGAGACGTGGCCGTTGCAGTAAAGGTTGTCGAGCTGAACGAACTCGCGGGCCAGCTTGTGGTGGTTGGGGGTCACTTGCTCGCCGAAGAGCGTCAGGGCGGGATCGCCGTTCCCGCGGGGCATGTCGCCGAGGACCTGGTCGTAGGTCCGGTTCTCCTTGATGATGTAGATCACGTACTTGATCGGCGAAGGGTCGCCGACCTTCGTCGGGATCGCCGTCTTGACGTCCGAGGGCGACCCGGCCAATCGCGCGTCCGAGTAGGGGCAGTTGCGATAGACGGTCGCGGTGTACTCGGCCAGCTTGGCGTCGTCCGGGACGGGGACGATCGTGAGCGCCCCCGAGAGCGTCGTGCCGATGTACGGGAACTTGCGAAGCTCCTTCACGACGTCGGAGGGGAGGTCGACCTTCTCCTTGGTGATGATCTCTTCGATGCGCCTGCGGTCGGCCTCGCTGGGGGGGTTGGGGCGGGTCTGGTTCCCCTTGCCGACGCCGACGAGCAGCCGGCCGCCGTCGGGCGTGACGGCGAGCGAGGTCGGATACCAGCCGGTCGGGATGAACCCCTTGACCTGGCTCCGGGCGGGGACGCGGACGTCGATCACGGCGACGCAGTTGTTGTCGGCGTTGGCGACGAACAGCGTCTCGCCGTCGGGCGCGACGGCCAGGGCGTCGGGGGTGCTCCCCTCGGGGGCCAGGGGGAAGAGCGAGGTGACGATGGTCTCGATCACCACCCCCCGCAGCGCGTCGATCACGGAGACGCTGTTGCTGGAGGCGTTGGCCACGAAGATGCGGTCGTCCTTGGGGTGGGCCGCGATCTGGTTGGGGTGCTCGCCGACCGGGATCCGGGCCGCGACCCGCAGGTCGGCCGGGTCGAGGGCCAGGACGGCCCGGCTCGCCCAGTCCGACACGTAGACCTGGCGGCCGTTGCGGCCGAAGGCCACGTCGTAGGGTCGCGCGCCGGCCGGCGCGGTGATCGGCTTGCGGCCGTCCCCGGCGTCGACGGGGGTCGCCGTGATCGTGCCCGCGGCGACGTCCAGGCTGTAGAGGGTCCGCCCGGCCGGGTCGAGCGCCAGGCCGCTCCGGAAGTGCTTGGGGGGCGCCGGCTCGCCCTTGGCCTTCGCTTTGGCCTTGGCCTGGCCCGGCGCGGGGGTCGGCTCGGGCTCGCTCGTCCGGATCAGCTTGTCCCCGTTCAGGTCGAACGTGTGGAGGAGGCCCGATCCGCCGCCGGACCACCAGACCTTGCCCGCCTTAGGCTCCAGGGCCAGGCCGAACCAGCTCTGGCGCACGGTCTCGGCGGCGACCACGGCCCGGGTCTCCAGGTCGATCAGCGAGAGGTTGTGGGTGTTGAACCCGCTCGTGGCCGCGAGGGCGTGCCGGCCGTCGGCCAGGGGGATGATGTTCAGCGGGAGGTCCGTCAGCTCGACGTGATCGCCGGCCGGCGTCAGCGTCCAGCCGTTGGGCAGCAGGAACCCCTTCTCGGTGGGGCCGGCGTAGCGCGCCGGCGCCGGGGCCGGGGCGGCCTCCTTCGCCGCCGTCGGCTCCTGGGCGCGGGCCAGGAAGAGGCTCGTCGAGACGACGCCCGACGTGATGACCGAGACCGCGCCGATTTTTCGCCAGATCATGAGAGTCGAGTCCCCCTGAGCGGTCGGTCGTCCGTCGCAGGGCGGGGCCCGTCCGCGGGCCAGCCCGAGCGACCGTGATGGTCAGTAAGAGTCGCCGCCGACGACCTCGCCCGAGGCGATGGTCCCGAGGGCGCGCCAGGTCTCGCCGTTCACGGCGTCCCTGATGAATCGGACGCTGCCGTCGCCGAAGAGGCCCTCGACGCCTCCCGGATGGTAGCTGCGGGCGGTGACCGCCGAATAGGTGGGGCCCCCCTTCTTCTCGCGCTGGCCGACCAGGTCGAGATCGGGCCGAGGCGAGGCCGAGTAGCCGGGCGTGCGGAAGTTCGGAGGCCATGCGGTCGTGACGCCGGTCTGGTGCGACTGGCCGTCGCTCCACTCGGTGTGACCGCGGTTGAGCTGGCACGAGCCGCCGGCGTACTCGGGGGCCACGGTCATGGGGGCGGCGTTCGGGGGCGGGATCGAGTCGGGCCGGTTGATGTTCGCCAGGCCTCCGCAGTCGCGGAGGAGCGGTTGCTTGGCCTTGCCCTCCGAAGCGATGAGCGTCTGGCTGAGGCCGTCGCGGAACTCGGCCAGCCGCCGGCTCGCGTTGGGACCGAAAGCCGATCGGTTGACGGGTCCCGTGAATCCCCCCCAGACCAGCCAGTCTCCCATCACGAACCCGTACGTCCCGACGACCCCCGATTCCCCGGGGACCGGCGACGAGTCGACCTCGCTCGGGCAGATGAACATGTCGACCCGCTGGGTCGAGACGGTCAGGTT
Organism: Paludisphaera mucosa; assembly: GCF_029589435.1. Lineage (NCBI taxonomy): Bacteria > Pseudomonadati > Planctomycetota > Planctomycetia > Isosphaerales > Isosphaeraceae > Paludisphaera > Paludisphaera mucosa. Next base: position 2,158,085 of record NZ_JARRAG010000002.1, read on the forward strand.
GACGGCCGATTCGCCCGAGAAATCGAAGTTGATGGCGTTGTACATCGCCCCCTGCTCCAGCAAGGGGAGGATCCGTCCCTGGACGCTCCAGCCGAGCCACATCGCGACCGTGGAGCCCGACCCTCGAAGGACGCAGGTGGGCGGGAATGCGCCCGCGATGCTCTCGTAGTTGTGGACCCCCAGCCCCAACTGCTTCAGGTTGTTCGTGCATTGCATCCTCCGAGCCGCCTCGCGGGCGGCCTGGACGGCCGGCAGCAGGAGCGCGATCAGGACCGCGATGATGGCGATCACCACCAGCAGCTCGATCAGCGTGAAGCCGCGATTGATGGGGCGTTTCATGGGGCGGGTCGTCCTGGCGGGATTCGGGCGTTCGGCCGGGCGGCTCGAGTTCGGCCGCAAGTATCGAGAGGCCCCCGGTGGAACGCAAATGAAACTTGCGTGTAGGCGGGTCGGCCCGTCGCCGCGGGCCCCGAGGTCGGGGCCGATCGCGTCGCCCCGGCGCTCGCGACCGACCAACGTCGCAGGGCCACGCCCGGCAAGCAGTTCGGGGCCGTCGGGGCCGGTCGTCCGGGCGACCGCCGCCCCGGGCGCGAGGAGGGCCTCGACGCATCGGCCGCGTTGTGATACCTGTGGTTGAGGGCGAGGCGTCGACGACGCCGGAGACCGGAGCGGGTCGGAAGTCAGGAGTCGAGGTTGACGGAGCAGCTGATCGGACAACTCGGGTACATCGGGATCGCCCTGATCCTGGTGCTGGGGGGCTTCGGCCTGCCGATCCCGGAGGAGGCCCCCGTCCTGCTGGCGGCGATCCTCACCCGCAACGGCAAGATGTGGGGGCCGCTGGCCTTCGCGGCGTGCATGATCGGCGTCCTGCTCGGCGACTTCCTCGTCTATCTGCTGGGATACCGATTCGGCGAGCGGGTCCTCAGCAACCGCTTCACGCGGCGGCTCTTGACGAAGCCGCGCGAGGCCCAGATCAAGGGCTACTTCCACCGCCACGGCTTCAAGATCCTGATCCTGGGCCGGTTCGCGGTCGGCTTCCGGACGGCCGCCTACCTGACGGCCGGCATCCTCAAGCTGCCCCCGCTCAAGCTCCTGGTGATCGACGTGCTCGCCGCGCTCCTGAGCACCAGCCTGATGTTCGCGCTCGGCTACCTGTTCGCCGACCAGATCGAGAAGGGGCTCCACGAGGCCCAGCAGTGGGTGGCGATCGCGATCGCGGCGGGGGTCGCGGTCTGGCTGATCCATCGCTATTACAAGGCGCACCTCCGGGCCGGCCTCCCCGTCGGCCCGCCCGTCCTCGACTCGGACGACCTCCCCCTGCCCTTCGACGACCTCCGGACGAAGCCGGATCCCGCGGACGCCGCGCGACGTGAAGCCGTCGCGACGTCGCCGCCCCCCTCCCCCCCGGCCCCTGCGGCGGACCGTGGCGAGCCGCCGGCGACGCCGACGTATCCCGCCGACCCGGCCCCGCGGCCCTCGCCGCTCGACGCCCCGCTGGAGAGCGAATCCCACCCCCTCAGCCGCGCCTGAAGCCGTGCTCGGAGCGCTCGCGAAGGGCGTCCAAGATAAGCATGCGTCCGGTCGTCACGGGGCCCGATCCGGGCGCCTAAAGTCGTGTTGACCGCATGGTGTGATCCTGGTAGGTTCCGCCTTCGTCTCCGACGGCCAGTCTCGAGACGACGTCGCCGGGACCACGGCCCGCCTCAGTGAGAGGCGAGTCGCGGCGGGGATCGCCGAATCGATCCCTCCCGACCCGCTTCGACCCGACGGCGGCACGCGGGTACCGCCCGGAGACGTTCTCCGGTCGGCGAGTTACGGATCGACTCGCACGAGGCCGCTCGTGATGCGACGAGCGGCCTGGATCAACCCTGGAAGATCGACTCGAATGAACAAGATTACTCTCGCTCTCGCCATGGGGGCTGGTCTCGTGCTGAGCGCGGCCGCCCCGACCGCCCACGCCACCCCGATCGTGCAGCAGCTCGACGCCCCCGACATCTCGGCCTCGGCGTTCAACAGCCTGTTCAAGCCGATCGCCGAGGCCCCGCCGATCACGGCGGAGTACCGGTTCATCAACACGCCGCTCACCGGCGTGGTGCAGTCGCAGGTCCTCGAAGGGACCGGCGCCTACGCGGGCGTCTACGCCTACGCCTACCAGTTCGGCGTCAAGAACGTCACCGATTCGAGCGGCGAGCCGACCTCGGTCAACAGCGCCTCGCTCCAGTTCAACGCGACGCCCACCCGGGCCGACCTGCTCGGCACCGGCGGCCCCGGCAGCGCCGTGTTCGTCGTCAAGGACGGCACGGTCGGCGGCCTGAGCCTGCCCGCCGCCTCGCCCGGCAGCGTCGTCCAGGCCCCCAGCTCGATCGCCTGGCTCCCGGGCGACAAGACCGGCGCCCTGACCTTCCAGTACCTGGACGCCACCAAGAGCACCGACCCGCTCGGAGCCGGCGCCACCAGCGGCACCATCGTCGTGCTGACCACGGAGAAGTGGACCAACAAGCTGGTCAGCCTCCAGAACGCCAACCCCCAGATCGTGTACCCCTCGGCCTACGCCTCCGAAGGCGGGCCGATCCAGGAGGTCCCGGTCCCCGAGCCGTCGACGGTCCTCGCCTGGGCCGGCATGATCGCCGCCGCCGGCGTCGTCCAGCGCCGCCGCAGCCGCCGCGCCGTCTGACGCGACGACGGCCTCGCGACGAGATCCAGGAGCCCCTCGCCCCGTCCCCCCGGACGTGCGAGGGGCTTCGCCGTTTCGAACCGATCGGCGATCGCGTATAATGATCGGTCCCGCGGGTCGACCCCGCGGCGGCGAGAGCGTCCAGCCCCATGAACCTCCCCCCCATCGCCAGGGTCCGCCGGACCTTCGACCAGCCCGAGGTCCAGGACCTCGCCGGGACCATCGCCCGCGGCGTGGTCTCGAGCGCCCTCGTGGCCCGGGTCCCGGCCGGCGGGCGGGTCGCGATCACCGTCGGCAGCCGGGGTCTCGCCGAGCTTCCGACGATCGTCAAGGCGACGGTCGACGCCGTCCGCGGCCTCGGATTCCGACCCTTCGTCGTCGCCGCGATGGGGAGTCACGGCGGCGGCACGGCCGACGGCCAGCGCGCCCTCTTGGCCGAGCTGGGCGTGACCGAGCGCAGCGCCGGCTGCCCCGTCCGCTGCGAGATGGACACCGTCGTCCTGGGGACCAACGCGTTCGGCCTGCCGATCCACTTCGACGCCAACGCCTACGACGCCGACGGCATCATCCTCCTGAACCGGATCAAGCCCCACACCTCGTTCACCGGCCGCTACGAGAGCGGCCTGCTGAAGATGCTGGCCATCGGCCTGGGTAAGCGGCAGGGGGCCGCCCAGGTCCACAAGCTCGGCTTGCCCGGTTTAATCAAGCTGCTGCCCGAAGTCGGTACATTGTTACTGAAGCGAACCCCCGTCGCGCTTGGTTTGGCGATCCTCGAAAACGCCGCCGACCGCGTGGCGCGGGTCGAAGTCCTGGAGCCGGAGGAGATCCTGGACGTCGAGCCGGCCCTTCTCGAAGAAGCGCGGAGGCTTATGCCGGGGCTGCCGTTCGGTCAGCTCGACGTCCTGGTCGTCGGCGAGCTGGGCAAGAACTACAGCGGCACCGGGATGGACCCGGGCGTGATCGGCCGGCTCCGCGTCGAGACGATGCCCGACCACCCGTCGCCGGTGATCACCCGGCTGGCCGTGCTGGACGTCTCGGAGGAGTCGTGCGGCAATGCGCTCGGGGTCGGTTTCGCGGACCTGACGACCGAGCGGCTCGTCCGCGCGATCGACCCGACGCCCATGCGGGTGAACAGCTTCACCAGCAACTTCCTGGCGCGCGCCCGCGTCCCCCTTGCCTTAGCGACTGACCACGACGTCCTGGCCGCCTGCCTGGACACCTGCTGGCGGATCGACCCGGCCGAGGCGAGGCTCGTCCTGATCCCCAACACCCTGGAGCTGACGACGCTCTGGGTGACCCGCTCGCTGGCCGGGGACGTCGAGCGCCATCCCGAGCTGGCCATCGAGACCGACTTCCTCCCGATCCCGCTCGACGGTGAGGGCCGACTCGATCAGGAACGCCTCTTCCCCGAGAGCATCCGGGCCCGTCGAACGCGAGTCCGCTAACTCCGAGAGGCCCCGCCGTCCGTGTCGCCGCGTCGGGCGGCGCCGCGGGGCGGGCGTGTCGCGGGCGAAGTCGTCGGCGCGGCCCCCCGCGTGGGCGGGACCTCGGGCGGAGCCGCCAGGACGGGCGGGTCCAGGTCGTCGAGCTGGCCCAGGGTCTCCCAGCCGTCGGCCGGCGACCAGAGGTGGCCGTCCCACGTCCTCGCGTACACGGAGCGGTCGCTGCGGACGGCGACGATCGCGAACCCCTTCCGTGCCGCCGGGGCGATTGCGACGGCGACGGCCTCGCGACCGCCGAGCGATTCCCACCGGGCTTCGGCCTTCGGGTCGTCGCCGAGCCGCGCGAGGGCGACGACGCCCCTCTCGCCGATCGAGGCCAGGATCAGCTCGCCGGCCTCGGTCCGCTCGGCCGCGAGCGGGCCGGCGGACTTATTGCCGAGCGGCTGCCAGCGGCCCTTCGAGGAGCCCTCGCGGTCGCCGGCGAGCGGTAGGCGGTGGATCGAGCCGTCCTCGATCAGGGCGAACAGGTCGATGTGGTCGGTCCCCGATCGGATCGCCGCGACGTCGCCGCGGAACCGGCCCCCGAGGTCGGCCCAGCGCGCGGCGGAGTCGTCGGGGCGCGAGCGGTCCCACCAGGCGTGCGTCACGTTTCCTTCGGGGGCCGTCGCGAACAGGTCGACGCGGCCCGTGGCGAACAGGGTGATGGAGTCGGGCGCGTGGTTGACCGTCAGGACCGGCGAGCCGAACGGGAGGACGACCACGCTGCCGTCGCGGATGTCGGCCTCGCCGTCCTCCGGGTATCGAAAAGAAGCCAGCAGCGTGGCGGGGTCGAGCCCGTAGGCGGCGAGCTGGAAGACCATCTCGCCGCTGCCGGCGGGATCGCCGTCGTTCCAGGCCCGCATCTCGTTGATGAAGAGGACCCTCGACCGCCTCCCGGTGTAGAACCGTCCGGTCACGACGGCGAGGTCCCCCTGGAGGACGGTGGAGGTCGCTGTCAATCGGTAGCGAAGCTGTGTGTCCTGCGGCAGGCCGTCGACCCGCATCTGATGGGAGCTTTGGGGCGGGGTGAACAGCGGGAACCGCACGGCCACGAGGTTTTCGGGCGTCATGTCGGCCGCGGGGCCTCGCGGCGTGAAGCGGAAGATCTCGAGCAGGGGGACGGCGTCGAAGACGGTCTCGAACGCGAAGTCGGCCGACGTCGGGTTCGCCGTCGAGCCGACGAGGTCGATCCGCTGCCTGAGCGAGAAGGCGTCGACGTCTGCGAGCGCTCTGCGGATCTGCCCCGGGCTTGGCGGCATGACGAACGCTCCGCGGCCGTCCACGGCTCCGGCGGCGCACCCCGCGCCGCACCGGAGCGGGCTCGATCGGAGAGGTCGTCTAACCGCCGCTGCACGCGATGTCGTCTTCCGGCAGCAGCTTCGACGAGGGCTCCCCCCGCGATCCGGAGGGAGCCCGCGAACCGCAGGAATCAGCCGACGACCTGCATCTTGACCGGGTCCCAGTTGATGAGCTTCGACTCGTACAGGCTGGCGTTGCACAGCAGGGCCGGGGCGGCCGCGCGGTAGCCGAAGACGGCGTCCTCGTAGACCGGGTCGCCCTTGCGGACCGAGGTGAAGAACTTGACGAAATGGTCGTAGCGGGGGTCGTAGCCCGCCGGGGGCTTGAAGGTCTCCGGTCCGCTATAGGCGGTCCGGGCGGAGGCCTTCCTGGGCTCCTTGGCCAGCTTGGCGGCGATCGCCTCCTGCTGGGCCTTTGAGAAGGTCTGGACCGAGTTGTAGCCCTTCAGCTCCTGCTCGGCGGTGGGCCAGGAGATCCCCTTGCGCTCGAGCTTCAGCGAGTCGAGGTCGGTCGAGATGACCCCCTCGTCGCCGATGAACCGGAACGAGGTGGCGTCGCCGCCGCCGTCCTCGAAGTCGCACTGGAGCGAGACGGTGAAGGCGGGGTGGGCCTGGGTGGCCGGGTAGTCGAGCAGGCTGAGGATGGCGTCGTAGACGTCGCGGCCGTCGTCCCAGTACCGGAGCCCGCCCATCGCGGCGACCTTCGTCGGCCCGTGCGAGCCGGTCGCGTGGTGGATCGCGGTGAGCAGGTGGACGAACAGGTCGCCGGCGACGGCCGTGCCGTAGTCCTGGTAGTTCCGCCACCGGAAGAAGCGGGTCGCGTCGAAGGGCCGTTTGGGGGCCTTGCCGAGGAAGCGGTCCCAGTCGACCGTATCCGGTGAGGCGTCGAGCGGGAGGGTGTACTGCCACGCGCCCAGCGAGGAGTTGCGGTTGTACCGGGCCTCGACGACGTTCACCTTGCCGATCGCGCCAGCGGCGATCATGTCGCGGAGCTTGTCGAAGACGATCGAGCTGGCGAACTGGCTGCCGACCTGGAAGACGGCCTTGGTCTCATGCTGGGCGTTGATGACGTCCGGCCCCTCGGCCAGCGTCTGGACCATCGGCTTCTCGCAGTAGACCGGCTTGCCGGCCTTCATCGCCTCGATCGACATCGCCGAGTGCCAGTGGTCGGGGACGCAGAGCAGGACCGCGTCGACATCCTTGCGGTCGAGGATCTCGCGGTAGTCGACGTGGGTGGAGACGTGGTCGCCGTACTTCTCCTTCACGCGCGTCCGGCGGCCCTCGTACAGGTCGGCCGCGGCGACCAGCTCGACGCCGGGCGTCTTCAGGGCGCAGTCGGTGTCGATGAAGCCGATGATCCCCATGCCGATCGTCGCGATCCGCACCTTGTCATTGGGGCCGGGGGCGGCGAGGGCCTCCGCGGCGGCCTCGGTCTCGGCGTTGCGGGACAGGACCGTGACGGCGGTCGTGGCCGCCGTCGACTTCAGGAAACCTCGGCGCGAGTTCGTGTCGCGACGTCGCATCGTCATCCTCCGGTACGTCGATTCTCCGGCGCGTCCGGAGGGGTCTCCGGCCGCCGCCAGGAACAGCTTACCGTCGCACGACGCCCGACGCGACTCCCTGCGCCCGACGGCCGGACTCAGCGGGCGGCGACCGGGGAGTCGTCGAGGATCGCGCGGCCGATCGCCTCGGCGAGGATCTCCAGGCCCTTCTGGTTGTAGTGGCAGCAGTCGTCGATGTAGAGCGACTCGGGGCGGTCGCGGAATACGCCGGTGAGGTCGTGGAATTCCACGCCCCGCTCGCCGAGCGCGCGGCCCTTGCGGACGAGGATCGGATAGCCGCTCTCGACCCCCTTGCGATAGGGGTGGTCGAGCTTGTACGCCAGGCGCTTCTCGGCGGCGTCCATCGGCTTGGAATCGGCCACGTACTGGTTGGGCTGGAGGAAGTGGTAGTAGCGGGCGCCGTTCTGGCGGCAGAGGCCGTGGATCGCCCACGAGCCGTTCGACCAGATCGACGCCAGGTGCTCGAAGAGCGCCTCGCGGTCGGCGAAGTCGCGGGGGGGGCCCGTGGCGACGTAGGGGCCGCCGCGGTCCTTCAGCTCCTGGTGGCCCTTGACGAGGTTGTACGAGTCCCATTCGAGCCGGCGGTCGCGGAGCTTCCAGACGAGGTTGCAGAGGATCGACCAGCGCCAGGGCGACGCCGAGGCCCACCGCGACCAGGCGATCCGCGAGTCCTCCAGGCCGTTCAGCTCGGCCCGCGCCGCGCCGAGGGTCGGGTCGTTCATGCCGACCCGCGCGTGCCAGCTCCGGGGGAAGGCCGGGAAGACGTGGTGGGGCGCGTTCTCCAGCTCATAGAGCGCGACTTCGTTGAAGCCGTCGATGTTCACGACGACGTCGAACTCGGCCCCGAGCGCCGTCAGGTACGCCAGCGTCGCCAACTGCTGCGGCTGCTTGTAGCCGCCGAGCGCCGCGTTGACGAAGACGAACTCCCTGTCCGCGTACTCCGGCGAGGCCTTGAGCGTCTCTTCCAGCCGGTGGACGCCGTTGACCCCGAAGAACGAGGCCACCGAGCCGCCGAAGATCCCGACGATCACCTTGCCGGGCTCGCGCTTCTGGATCGGCGGCTTGTCGTCGACGTAGCCGAAGTCCGAGACCGGCATCGTCCGGCCGTCGTGCTGCCGGACCACGCCGCTGCTCGGGCCCGGCTCCTGGACGTATCCCACGTAAGGGTGGACCTGCGCGAATACCGCGCCGCCGATCCCCTCGGGCCGGTTGGCGCGCTCTCGACGCTCCTCCTGCAAGGCGCTCCAGGAGAAGGGCTTGCCGGTTGCGACCCGGAAGAGGGGCCAGGCGGCCAGCTCGCAGAAGCCCCAGGTCATGCCCAGCAGGATCACCGCGAAGGCGATCCGCTTGCGGCGGTCGAGCCGGCGGCGGCGCGGCGGCGCGGCCTCGGGGCCGTCGCGGCGGGTCCGGTTTCCGGCCTGTCGAACGATCGACGTCTGCGCATCTTCCATGGCTACCGCTCCTCGGGTCGCGTCGACGACGCGGGCGGCACCATAACCGTTAACGCCGCTTCAGGCAACGCGGCTTGGCGGCGAGGGGCGAGTCCTGGACTCGGGCCGGGCCGGCTGTTATACAGGCGTTGAACATCCCCCGCCGCGAGAGGACCGAGCATGGACCCGAACGAGCACGAGCACGAGCCCGCGGAATGGACCCGACGCGCCGCGATGGGCGCGATGGCCGCCGGCGCCCTGGCCGCCTCCGGGCCTCGCGCCGGGGCGTGGCCGGCGCCCGCGACCGAGTCGAAGACTCGGCCCCGGATCGCGGTGATCGCCACCTGCTACTGGAAGACCTCGCACGGCCAGGGGATCACCGACCGCTTCATCGAGGGCTACGGCTGGCAGGGGAGGCACCACCGGCCGGCGCTCGACGTGGTCTCGCTCTACATCGACCAGCGGCCCAAGACCGACGTGGCCGACGACCGGCTGGCCCGCCACCCGGGGCTGAAGCTCTATCCCACGATCGCCGAGGCCCTGACCCGCGGCGGGCCCGCGCTCGACGTCGACGGCGTGGTCATCATCGGCGAGCACGGCGAGTACCTCCGCGACGACCGCGGGCGGACGCACTACCCGCGCTACGAGTTCTTCCAGCAGGTCGTCGACGTCTTCCGCAGGTCGGGCCGGTCGGTCCCGGTCTTCAACGACAAACACCTGTCGTGGAACTGGGCCTGGGCGAAGGAGATGGTCGCCACCGCCCGCGAGCTGAAGTTCCCGTTCCTCGCCGGCTCGTCGCTGCCGGTCACCTGGCGGATCCCCGAGTTCGAGACGCCGACCGACGCGGTCCTCGAAGAGGCGGTCTGCGTCGGGTACGGCGGGGTGGACAGCTACGACTTCCACGGCCTGGAATCGCTCCAGTGCTTCGCCGAGCGGCGTCGCGGCGGCGAGACGGGCGTGAAGGCCGTGGAGATCCTGCGAGGCCCGGACGTGTGGAAGGCCCTCGACCCGGCCGCGGGCGGCTCGGCGCGGACGAGGGCCCTCTTCGACGCCTGTCTATGCCGCAGCTTCCGGCTGACCTCGCCATCGCCGGGCTACGGCAACGCCTTCCCGACGCTCGAACAGGCCGCGGCCGTCGTCCCCGACCCCATCATCTACCGCCTGCACTACAACGACGGCCTGGTCGGCAGCCTGTTCATGATGTCGGGCCTGGTCGCGGACTTCACGGTCGCGATGAAGGTCGAGGGCGACCCGGCGATCCGCTCGACGCAGCTCTACCTCTGCGGGATCTCGCCCAACCAGACCCTCCCCAACTTCTTCAGCCCGCTCGCCAACCACATCGAGGCCATGTTCCTGACCGGCGCGGCCCCCTACCCCGTCGAGCGCACGCTCCTGACCTCGGGCGTCGTCTGCACGGCGGTCGACCTGATGGCCGAGAAGCGGCGCCGGGCCGAGACCCCCGACCTGGCCGCGATCGCCTACCGGGCGCCCCGCGAGTCGCAGTACATGAGGAGCTGAGCCCGACCCATGCGAAGCCGCAAGCCGATCGACGACGCCCCGCCGTCGCAGCCCGCCCCGCGCAAGCGCCTGGCCATCGTCACGACCATCTGGAAGTTCCTCTCGCACGCCCAGCACATGGGCGACCGCTTCCTCGTCGGCTACCCGCTGGACGGGGCCTGGAAGAAGCCGGCGATCGACGTGGTTTCGCTCTACGTCGACCAGAAGCCGGCCGACGACCAGAGCGCCGAGCGGGCCGCCTCGTTCGGGTTCAAGGTCTATCCCACGATCGCCGAGACCCTCCGCTGCGGCGGCGACAAGCTCGCCGTCGACGCCGTCCTGATCATCGGCGAGCACGGCGAGTACCCGCGCAACGAGAAGGGGCAGATCCTCTACCCGCGCTTCGAGTTCTTCCAGCAGGCCGTCCAGGTCTTCGAGGCCGACGGCCGCTCGGTCCCCGTCTTCAACGACAAGCACCTGTCGTACAGCTACCCCAAGGCGAAGGCGATGGTCGACGCCTCGAAGCGCCTGGGCTTCCCGTTCCTGGCCGGGTCGTCGCTGCCGGTGACGTGGCGGCTCCCCTCGGTCGACCTGCCGTACGGCGCGGTCGTCGAGGACGCCCTGATGGTCGGCGTCGGCGGCTCGGACCCCATGGACTACCACGCGCTCGAGGCCATGCAGAGCGTCCTGGAGCGTCGCAAGGGGGGCGAGACGGGCGTCCGGCGCGTCCAGATGATCGAGGGCGACGCGGTCTGGAAGGCCGCCGACGCCGGCCGCTGGTCGCGCGAGCTGCTGGGCGCGGCGCTCTCGCGGTCGGACTCGCTCCAGGGCCTCTCCGTCCTGGACGGCCGCACCCAGGCCCTCGCCGAGGGGGCCGAGATCGCCCGGATCGCCGTCGACCCGGCTGCGTACTTCATCGACTACGTCGACGGCACCCGCGCCACGCTCCTGATGCTCAACGGCGTGCTGGCCGACTACAACCTCGCCGTGCGGGTGCAGGGCCGGCCCGACCCGCTCTCGATGCAGTTCCTGCTCCCCCCCAACCCGAACGTCGCCTACTCGGCGCAGCTCATGGACAAGGTCGTCCGGATGATCGAGACCGGCCGCGCCGCGTATCCGGTCGAACGGACCATGCTCGTCTGCGGCATGCTCGACCGCTGCCTGGACTCCCGGCTGAACCACCACGAGCCGCTCGACACGCCCGAGCTGGCCGTCCGCTACGAATCGCCGCGGGAGTACCAGTTCGCCCGGACCTGATCGAGGGCGGACGACGTCCTCGCCCTCGTCCGAAGTTGGGTTCCCTATTGGGTCCGCTCGCGGCGAACGACCAAGGAATCCGATCGACGTAACCGGAATCCTGGAATCGATTTAGCCATCTTTTTCGGGCTCCGGGGATCGGCTTCGTTGGCCTTATTTTTTTTCTCTTTTTCGACTCGGCGACGCAGGCCTAAGGGCGACTCGACCGAGGACGCGCGTACGTCCTCATAAAATAAGGATGGGCCAGGATCGACCATTGGAACGGACGGCGTCCCAATTCTCCGGCCTCCCGACTTCCGGGAACGACGCATGAGCCCCCTGCCGATCCTGCTGCTGACCGCCTTGCTCGCGGCCGACGGACCTGACGCCCTCCCCCGCGCCGGCGGCTACGTGGGCTGCTGGTACTCGATCGGCGCGACGAAGAACGCGTATCGCTACAAGTACAGCGGCGGTCTGGCGACGTACCCGCAGCAGCAGTCGCCGATCGCCGTCTACGACGCGCCTTCGAACCGCACGTTCTTCGTCTACGGCGGGGCCGACCCGGCGCGGAAGTCGATCCTGCACATGGTCTCGTATTACGACCACGCCACGGGGACCGTCCCCAGGCCGGCGATCCTGCTGGACAAGAAGACCAACGACGCCCACGACAACCCCTGTCTGGCGATCGACGACGAGGGCTTCCTCTGGGTCTTCTCCAACGCCCACGGCACGGCGCGGCCGTCCTTCATTCACCGCAGCGTCGCGCCCCGGTCGATCGACGCGTTCGAGAAGGTCGCCGAGACCAACTTCTCGTACGGTCATCCCCGGTTTGTCCCCGGCCGCGGATTCCTGTTCCTGCATACGAAATACAAGGCCGGCCGCGGGCTCCGGTTCGCCGCGAGTCCCGACGGCCGCACCTGGCCCGAACCCTCTCCCCTGGCCCACATCGACCAGGGAGACTACCAGGTGACCGGGGCGCGCGGGCAGACCGTCGCCACCGTCTTCGAATTCCATCCCAGCCCTCTCGGCCTCGACGCCCGGACGAACCTGTATTTCCTCGCCACCGACGACTTCGGCGCGACCTGGAAGCGGGCCGACGGCCGCACCGTCGCGCTGCCGCTCGTCGAGCCGGACAACCCGGCCTTGATTCACGACTACCGGTCGGAGGGGAAGCTCGTCTACTTGAAGGACCTGAACTTCGACGCCGAGGTCCGCCCGGTCGTCCTCTACCTCACGAGCCGCGGCCACATGCCCGGGCCCGAGCAGGGACCGCACGAGTGGCGCACGTCGCGCTGGGACGGCCAGGCCTGGGTCGACCGACCGTTCACGATGTCCGACCACAATTACGACCACGGCTCGCTGTACATCGAGGCCGACGGCCTCTGGCGCGTCATCGCCCCGACGGAGCCCGGCGCGCAGCCGTTCGGGACGGGCGGCGACATGGTGATGTGGACGAGCGCCGATCAGGGGGCGTCGTGGACCCGCGTCAAGCAGCTCACATCTGACAGGGCCCGCAACCACACCTACGCCCGCCGCCCCATCGCGGCGCACCCGGACTTCTACGCGATCTGGGCCGACGGCGACGCCCGCGCGAAGTCCGAATCGAGCCTTTATTTCACCGATCGCCTCGGGACGGCGGTCCGCCGGCTGCCGGTCGCGATGACGGCCGACGTCCACGTCCCCGAGGTCGTCGAGTGATCAGGCGGGCTTGCGGCCCGGCTGCGTCAGGTAGTAGATCGGCACCCCGACGAGCAGGCTGGCCAGCGAGACCGACGAGACCACCGGCGAGCTGACGAAGGCCGCGACGAGCAGCATGCCCGTCAGCGCGAGGTAGACGGCCGGCGTCACCGGATATCCCGGCGTGCGGAAGGGCCGCGGCAGGTCGGGCTGCTTGACCCTCAGGACGAAGATCGAACTCATCGCCAGCAGCGAGAACATCGAGAGCCCGACGCTGGCGTAGATGAACAGGTTCTCGAACGAACCCGACCACAGGAGCGTGAGCGTCGCGACGATCTGGAAGAGGGTCGCCACGCCCGGCGTCTCCACTCCGGGGAGCAATTTGGCGGCGGCCTTCGGGAACTGGCCGGCCTTCGCCATCGCGTAGATGACGCGCGGGCCGAGCAGCATGTAGACGCTCAGCGACGAGAGCATCATCAGCCCGATCGCCACGCTCAGCGGGTCCGACCACTTCGAGCCGAAGAGCCGTCGCGCCGCAAGCTCGGCGATGGGGGCGACGGCGCCGAGGCCGTCCTTGTTGGCGGGGTCGGAGACGATCGCCTGCACGTCCTTCGCCGACAGGGCCAGGCCGTACACGACGTTCACCGCGAGGTAGAGGACGGTGACGATCGCCGTGCCGATCAGGATCGCCCTCGGCAGCACGCGCTGGGGGTCGCGGATCTCGCCCGCCAGGTACGAGGCCCCGTTCCACCCGGTGTACGCGTAATAGATGAAGACGAGCGAGAAGAGCATCGTCTTGGCGAGGTCGAGGTCGATCGGCTTGCGATCCTGGAGGTTCGCGTAGTTGGGCCAGCCGACGGCCAGGCCGCCGACGATGAGGACCACCAGCACGGCCACCTTCAGCCCTGTGATCCAGCCCTGGACGAGCGAGGTCCGCCGCCTCCCGGAGACGTGGATCGCGGCGAAGAGCAGGATCGCCAGCGTCGCCAGCCCGCGCTCGGCGAGCATCGCGTTCTGGCCGGTGAGCCGCAACGGGGCCAGGACGTACTTGGCCGCCCCGTAGGCCGCCGAGGCGCTCGGGCCCGAGAACCCCATCAGGAACGAGACCCAGCCGGACATGAACGCCGCCAGCGGGCCGTAGGCTTCGAACAGGAAGACATAGTCGCCGCCCGTCTTCGGCAGGGCCGCCGACAGCTCGGCGAGGGTCAGCGCCCCGCAGATCGCGATCAGGGCCCCGAGGACCCACAGGGCCAGCATGAGCTGGTTGCTCCCCACGAGGGCCATCGTGAAGCCCGAGGTCGTCAGCACCCCCGTCCCGACCATGCTCGCCACGACGACGAAAACCGCCATCCAGAGGCCGAACTCGGCGGGCATCTTGGGTGCGACGTCGTCAAAATCGGCAAGATCGTCGCGGCCGGCGGGCGGGTCGGGTGGAGACATCGAGATTCCCGTACTCTTCACGTAAAAGTTCGCCCACCCGGATGTATTCTTATTACAGGAGCCCAAAGCGGCCCAGTGAACACTTGAACCCTATGGTGGGGATGGCGTAGAATCGGGGTGGCGAGGGACACGCCATCGGCGTCATGAACGACGAACCGCGGCACCAACTAGGAGACGTTCGATGAGCGAACTCGGTGCGTTGCAGCGACCGTCCAGCCCTTCCCGACGTCGGGGCGTGCAGCGTCGACTGGACATGACGGCCGAAACGGGCCTCACTGTAGCAACTCCGGCGGGCCCCGCGGAGGGGGTTTCGGGCGTGCGATATCGCCGGCCCCGCAAGCCGGCGCCCGCCCCCGCGATCGAGAAGCCCGACCGCCGGCCGCCGCCGCCGGTCTTCCACCCGCTGGCGTACCGCAGCGTCGTCGCGGCCTGGTCGCTCGACGCCCGCGAGCGCTGGGGACGGCGGTCGAACGAGCTGGAAGACGGCGGCCTGGCCTGGCGCGACGCCGAGACCCAGGCCTTCGTCGAGGTCTGGAACCAGCTCCGTCACGCCGGCGGCTTCGCCGATCCCGACCGGGCCTCTTGAGCGGCCCGGCCGATTCGGTCACGGCCGGGCGGCTGGCGGCTCGACGGGTTTGGTGAAGCGCGCGAAGAAATTCTCCTCGAGGGCGGGTTTCGGCCCGTCCGGGTCGAGCTTGAAGCCGGCGGCCTCGATCTCCTTGAGGAACTCGGCCTGGCCCGCGCGGACGTGCTTGAGCACGAACTCGGCGCTCTTGCCCTGAACGCGGTCGAACTCGACGAGGATGAGCGTCCCGCCGGGGCGGAGCGCCCGGCGGATCGACGCCAGCATCTTCTCGTGGTCCTCGAAGTGGTGGTAGACGTCGCTCAGGAACGCCAGGTCGACGGAGTCGGCCTCCAGGTTCGTCGTGTCCTGCGCCCCCAGGACGGTTTTGACCTGCTTCAGGCCCTTCCTGGCCGACGTCTCGTCGATGTGCTTGAGGAAGTCACGGGAGACGTCGACGGCGTAGACCCGGCCGTTCGTCCCCACCTTCTCGGCCATCAGACGGGTGAAGAGTCCCGACCCGGCTCCGACGTCGGCCACGGCCATCCCGGGCTTGAGTCGGAGGGCGGCGACGATGGCGTCGCGCTGGTTGAACACCTCGCGGTCGTGCGACTCGAACCGCTCGATGAAGCCCTTCACGTTCCCCTTCTTCTGGAACGGCTCGTTGATCTTGGGGTCGACCTTCCCCTTGGAGGCCTCCTGCCCCTGCGCCGCCAGGCCCACCAGCGCGGCCGTCGCCGCGGCCGCGACGCTGATCTTTCCTCGGTTCCAGTCCATGCGCATCCTCGCGGTTGAAGTCGGCTCGACCGTCCTCCGGCTCGACTTCCACTGAATACCACGCGCTAGATCTGATACAAGGGGTGACCCGACGCGCCCGGCCGTCGCCGCTTCGCCCGCGGGAGGCCGGCCGTCCCTCACGACCTCGTCGATCGACCCATGCCGAACGAGCCCGCGCCGCGTCCCCTGATTCTGGATCTCGCCGCGCTGGGCCGACCGCCCGACGAGGGGGACGTGCACGTCTACCGCGTCGACCTGTCGGCCGGTCCCGAGGGCGACGCCTTCCGCGAGATGGCGGAATGGACGCTGCTGACGCCCGAGGAGCGGGGGCGGGCCGAGAGGCTCGTGCGGGCCCGCGACGGCCGCCGCTTCGTGCGCTGCCGCGGCGCGCTGCGGACGATTTTGGGCGCCCTGCTCGGCCGGCCTCCGGTCCTGGTGGCGTTCCGGGCCGGCCCGGGCGGCAAGCCCGTGCTGCGGCCCGACGACGAGGCGGGCCCTCCGCTGCAATTCAACGTCAGCCATTCCGGGGAGCTGGCGCTGATCGCGGTGTCGCGGTCGCGCGAGCTGGGGGTCGACGTCGAGGAGACGCGGCCGATCGAGCAGGCCGGGCGGATCGTGGAATCGTACTTCACGGCCTCGGAGGTCGCCGAATTCCTGAGGTTCGCCGAGGAGGACCGCGCGGCGGCCTTCATCCGCGGCTGGACCCGGAAGGAGGCCGTCGTGAAGGCCCAGGGCGTGGGACTCGCCGGGCTGGCGACCGAGTTCGAGACCCTGTTCGGCCCCGCGACGCCCGGCGAGGCCTTCCGGCCCTGTTCGCCGCTGGCCGAGGTCAAGGGCTGGAGGCTCTGGGAGGCCTCGCCGCGGCCGGGATACGTCGCCGCCCTGGCGGTCGCGGGGGGCTGACGGCGGTTTCGAGTTTCGGGGATTGTCGCGTTGCCCGCCCGGGGTCGCCGGCTCTAAGATGGGGGCCTCGACTCGGCGATCTTCCCTTCTTCGAGCCGACGGTGGCGAGCGCTGCGCATGAGCTTGTTCGGCTTCGCGTTGAGCGTCCTGGTGGCGTACGGGGTGATCCGGTTCCTGGCCCGGGCGATCGCCTGGGCGTCGGGCTCGCGCTACCGCGCCTTCCGCCGCCTGGCGTCGCGGTTCGGGGGCCGTTACGAGACTCGCGGCCTCTCCGATTCCCCGATCGTCAGCTTCCCGCAGGGGGAAGACGTGGTCCGGGTCGGCCTCGCCCCGGCGTCGGCCCGCAGGGCGGGGGTGATCAGCACCCGCGTGGTCGTCCGCTTCCGGAACGGCATCCCCTTCCGGCTCGACCTGGCGGCGTTCGATTCCCCGCTGATCCGGATGGCCGCGAAGGGGACGCAGCCCGTCCGGCTGGGCGACCGCGAATTCGACGGGGCCTTCGCCGTGCGGGCCAACGACCCGGACATGGCCCGCGACTTTCTGGGCCCCCAGTCGCGCCGGTCGCTCCAGGGCCTCCAGCGGCTGGCGCCGCCCGGGGGGCTGTCGCTGGCGATCAGCCCCGAACGCATGCTCGTCCAGATCGACCGCAACCTGAGCGAGGACGACGACGCCCTGTTCGCGGCCGTCGCGGAGACCCTGACGATCTACCGCATGCTCCGCGAGGGCGTGCGCCGCCGGATCAGCGAGGGCGTCACCCTGATCGAGGGGGACGGCCGGGCCGACGAGGCCGAGGGCCCGCCCGTCTGCAAGGTCTGCGGCGAGCTCGTCGCCGACGGCGTCCCGGTCGTCGTCTGCGCCAAGTGCGGGGCGCCCCACCATCGCGACTGCTGGGAATTCGTCGGCTGGTGTTCCATCTACGGCTGCGGCGGTAAGATCGGACGTCCGCCCGCGGCGCCCGCGCTGCGGTCGTCCGCCTCGCCGCCGCCGCGTCCGTGAAAGATCCCAGACCGAACGACCTCATTCCGCGTACATATTCCTAGTCGCCTCGACCCGACCCGACGTCGCGCGCTCGTGCTTCGACGACGACGGGACGGGGAAGCCGCCGCGATCGATCGTCGAGTTTCCGAAGGGCCCGCTCGCATGCCGAAGTTCGTGAAGATGGCCGTCTGCGGGGAACTCCCCGCGGGAGCCGCCAAGGAGGTCGAATACGAGGGCCGCGTCTACGCCCTGTTCAACGTCGACGGCCGGATCTCCGCGGTCGACGGCATCTGCCCGCATCAGGGGGGGCCGCTGGTGGACGGGCCGCTGGAGGGGTGCATGGTGGCCTGCCCGTGGCATGGTTGGGAGTTCGACGTCCAGACCGGCAAGACGCCGCTGGGGCCCAAGATCAAGCTCTCCGTCTTCGAGGTCAAGGTCGAAGGCGACGACGTCCTGGTGCTCGTCCCTTGACCTCCGCGCGAACTCTCGGGCCCTCGCGCTCAGCGCCGCGACGGGCCCGATTCCCCGACGCTCTGGACCCTCGCGACGACGGCCGGTGATCCACTTTCGACCTTTTCGCAACTCCGATCCCCCCGCCCTGGTGCAGCTCTGGAACCTCGCGGTCCCCGAGTCGGCGTCGGCCCGCCCGCTCCGCGTCCACGAGCTGGACGACCACGCCTTCAACCCGGTGATCTTCGACCGCGAGGGCCTGATCGTCGCCGAGCGCGACGGCCGCCCGGTCGGTTTCGCCCACGCCGGTTTCGGCCCCGACGAGGCCGCCCCCGACCGGCCCTTCCAGCTCGATACCGAGATGGGCGTCATCGCGATGCTGGCCGTCGGGCCGGCGGACGACCGGCCCGAGATCACCGAGGGGCTGATCGTCGAGGCCGAACGTTACCTGCGCCGCAAGGGCGCCAAGGTGCTCTACGGCGGCGGGCGGCTCCCCCTGAACCCCTTCTACTGGGGGCTCTACGCCGGCAGCGAGGCGTCGGGCGTGCCGTCGAGCCATTCCCAGTTCTCGGCGACCCTCTCGACGCTGGGCTACGAGCCCATCAGCACGGCGGTCCACCTGCACTTCGACCTCGGCCGTCCCGACCCCCGCGACCCCCGCGCGGCCGTCCTGCGCCGCCAGTTCGACGTCGCGTTCGAGGAGGACCCCCTGCCGTCGACCTGGTGGGAGAACGCGGCCCTGGGCGCCTTCCACCCCATGCGGGCCGAGCTTCGGTCTCGCGGCGACGAGGCGGTCGTCGCCCGCGCCTGGACCTGGGACATGAGCTGGTTCGGCCGCGAGGAGGGCCGGGCCCGGCTGGGCGTCTTCGGCGTCGAGGTCGAGCCCGAGCATCGTCGCAAGGGCTACGCCCGGTACCTGCTGGGCGAGGTGCTCCGCGACGCCCGCGAGCGCGGATTCCAGACGGTCGAGGTCCAGACGCTGACCGAGAACGAGCCGGCGCTCGCCCTGTACGAGGCCCTCGAATTCGAGCCCGTCGAGCAGTCCACCCTCTTCCGCCTCCCCGCCCCCTTCCCCGACCGCTCGCGGCCCTGACCGCCGGCCGGTTGTCACGAACCGGCGGAGAGGACGTTCGATGTCGATCGCCGAGGCGAGCAGGCTGGTCTCGTTCGGGCTGGTGGTCCTGATCTGGATCGTGCAGCTCGTCGTCTATCCGGGCTTCGACCCGATCGCCCCCGAGCGGCTCGTCTCCTGGCACGCCCGCTACACCCGCGCGATCACCTGGATCGTGGGGCCGCTGATGCTCTCCCAGGTCGCCCTCCTGGGCTGGCTCCTGCACGACCGCCCGAGCCCGCGGCTGGGACTCGCCGCCGCCGCGGTGGCCGTCGCCTGGCTCGCCACGGCCTTCCTCGCCGTCCCGGCCCACGACGCACTCCAGGCCGACGGCCACGACGCCGACGTGATCCGGCGACTCGTCGCGACGAACTGGATCCGGACGGTCGCCTGGACGCTGGCCTTCCTGCTCCAGATCGGGGCGTGAGCCGAGCCGCGTCGTTCACCGGGAAGGCGCGGCCCGGTCCTTCGCCAGCAGGGGATCGACGGCGGCCTCGGCGAGTCGCGTGGCGGCGGCTTCGAGTTTCGCGGCGGCCTCGGCGACGGGGGTGGGGCCGGGGTCGTCCTGGGCGAGCATCACGACGTAGACGAGGGGCGGGCCGTCGGGCCGTTCGTACCAGCCGGTGGCGACGCGCGTGATGGGCGTCGAGTCGAGCGCGCCGTCCTTGAATCGGCGGCGGCCCCGGGCCGGGTCGTCGGAGACCGAGACAACCATCCGGCAGGCCTCGACGGCGGCGGCGTCGAGGCCCGGGACCTCGCGCGCGGCGAGCCGGCCGAGGACGGCGGCGAGGGCCTCGGCGCTGGACTCGTTGTCGCCCCGGGCCTTGCGGTCGGTCAGCATGTACCGCCGCACCATGATCGGGGCGAAGGCCGGGTCGCGGGCGTGGATCAGGCGGGTCGTCTCGTCCGGGCCGCCGAGGAGGGCGATCGCCACGTTGGAGGCCGCGTTGTAGACGTGGTTGGAGGCGGCCTCCGAGCCCAGCATCACGCGGCCGATCCGTCGCACGCTCGCGCCGGCCAGGCCGGCCCGGATCTCGCGGCGCGGGCCCGGCTCGAAGTGGGCGACGGCCGGGTGGTCGTCCTTCAGGATCGCGTCCAGGCCCGGCGGCGGGACGTCGAGCGCCTTCGGGAACTTCGCGAACAGCTCGATCATGATCGCCGTCTTGATCGAGCTGGCGGTCGGCAGGGCCGCCTCCGCGTTCTTCCTGATGGCCGTCGCCTCGCCTTCGGCTTTCTGTGGACCGGTGACGACGATCCCCACGCGGACGCCGGGGCCGATCGCCTCCATCATCTGGTCGAGGCTCTTCGGGGGCTGCGGGTCGTCGCCGCGAACGGTCGGGACCGCGGCCGTCGCAAACAGCAAGGCGGCGAGGCCCGCTTTCCATGACGTCTGGGACACCGATCGACTCCCTGGGTCCGGTCGCCATGCGACCACTTGGCGTTTCCTCATCGGACTCGCCATCATCGAACACGGCTGACGCCCACGCAACCCCGGCGCTCGGAGCTTGTCCATGCCCTCGAACACGTCGCTCGGTCCGATCATCCTGCTCGTCGGCCTCGGCCTGGTGGCGCTGGGGCTGGTCGTCTGGTCGGGGGCGCTCTCATGGTTCGGGCGATTGCCTGGCGACATCCGGGTCGAGCGGCCCGGGGTGAGCGTCTTCGCGCCGATCACGTCGATGATCGTGGTCTCGGTCGTCCTGTCGGCAATGGTCGGGCTGTTTCGCTGGTTCGGGCGGCCCTGAGGGTTTCTGGCTCGATTCGCGCGGCGGAACTTGAGGAAATCGTTATAATCCAAAAAATCGGCCGACTCGTCGTTGCGCGTGATGGAACGGCCGAGGAGGAGGCCCGACCGGATCGCGGCCGCGAACGTCGGCCGGTCCGTCGCCATGGATTCGAGAGGGAGATCCCTTGATGCGCAGGATAGTCCTTGCCAGCCTCGTCGTCGCCGCGGCGGCCCTCGGATGGAACCTCGCCGCCGGCCGGGCCGCCGCCCAGGGCGCCCCCGCCCAGGGCAAGGCCGCCGCCCCGGCCCCGCTGCCGATCGCCAATCCCGCCGAGGAGGTCGCGTCGGTCGCCTACAACGGGGCGACCGAGAAGGTGACGAAGGGCGAGGTCTTCAACATCATCACGCGGTATCCGATCCCGCCCACCGAGGACCGCGA
The DNA here is from genome assembly GCF_029589435.1 of Paludisphaera mucosa. NCBI lineage: Bacteria > Pseudomonadati > Planctomycetota > Planctomycetia > Isosphaerales > Isosphaeraceae > Paludisphaera > Paludisphaera mucosa. Next base: position 2,179,323 of record NZ_JARRAG010000002.1, read on the forward strand.
GCAGGTCTACCGCGACGCCGTCGACACCCTGGTCAACACGAAGCTGGTCACCCAGTTCCTCAACCGCCAGCGGATCGTCATCAAGCCCGAGCAGGTGCAGGAGGAGATCGGCAAGCTCGAACAGGGCCTCAAGGCCGAGGGCAAGGACCTGGCCACCTCGCTGCTGGAGAACGGCTTCTCGCTCGACGAGATCAAGAAGGAGATCGAGGACCGCCTGCGCTGGATCGAGTACGTGAAGGCCAAGGCGACCGACGCCGAGCTGAAGAAGTTCCTCGCCGAGCACAAGGACCTGTTCAGCGGCACCAAGGTCCGGGCCAGCCACATCCTGCTGAAGACCGAGGCCAGCGCCTCGGAGGCCGACAAGGCCAAGGTCAAGCAGCAGTTGGTCGCGGTCAAGAAGCTGATCGACGACGGCAAGATGACCTTCGCCCAGGCCGCCAACAAGTACTCGCAGGACCCCGCCAACGAGGGCGGCGCCGGCGGCGACCTGGACTTCTTCAACCTGAACAGCGGGTTCATCCCCGAGTTCACCGACGTCGCCTTCAAGCTCAAGAAGGGGTCGATCTCCGAGCCCGTCGAGACCCCCTACGGCTACCACCTCATCCAGGTCACCGACCGTCAGGAAGGCAAGCTGCCCGACTTCGAGCAGAACAAGCCCTACATCACCTCGGCCTACGCCGCCGAGCTGCAGAAGAACCTGCTGATGGAGGCCCGCAAGGCGGCCAAGATCGACGTCAAGCCGCTCCCCAAGGACCTCTTCCCCAACCTGCCCGCCCAGGCCCCCGCCACGGCCCCCGCGCCGGCCGCGACCCCGGCCCAGAAGGCCGCGACCCCGGCCCAGAAGGCCGCGCCGAAGGCCAAGTGACCTCGACGTGACGAAGCCGGCCCGCCCCCTCGGACAGGGGGGGCGGGCTCCCCTCCTCTCGACTTCCTTCCCAACAGGCCCGGGCCCGTCCTCTCCCCATCCCGCGGGGCACGATCGGTAGGCTTCCATGGGCCGGATCGAATTGATCCTCACCTCCAGGGCCTGCGGGACTCCCATGGAGTCGCACGAGGCCGTCGAACTCCTGCCCGGCCTCGGCATCGCCGGCGATCGCTACGCGACGGGCCGGGGCTTCTACAGCGGCGTCGCCGAGTGGGACGCCCACGTCACGCTGATCCGGCGCGAGCCGTTCGACGCCGTCGCCGCCGAGCATGGGGCGATCCTCGACCCGGTCGACCTGCGCCGAAACCTCGTCACGGCCGGCGTCGACCTGCACTCGCTCGTCGGCCGTCGCTTCCGCGTCGGCGACCGCGCGATCCTCCTCGCGAGGAAGGTCTGGCCTCCCTGCCAGCACATCGTGAGATCGTCCGGGAGGCCCGAAATCTACCGCCTCCTGGGACGTGCGTGCGGGATCGGCGCCAGCGTGATCGAAGGGGGCGTCGTCAGGCTCGGCGACCTCCTCACCCCCGAAGATTGAGCCCGTCCGCCGCGCGGCGGCCGGGGGCTCAGCCCAGGTCGGAGAGGTCGAGCCGTCCCTCGCGATGGAGGGCGGCGAACCGCTCGTAGGTCTCGGCGATGCCCTGCCGCAGGGACGTGCGGGGGATCGGTCCGAGCGCGGCCTGGAGCCGGGAGTCGTCCAGGCTGGGCGCGATGGGGAGCTGCCGGTCGCCGTGGCCGACGAGCGGGCCGGCGGCCGGGACGACCTGCACAAGGGTCTCGACGAACGCCTCGATCGGCTCGACGGCCCCCCGCAGGTTGAACGACTCGGCCCCCTCGAACGGGGCCTCGAGCGCCCGCACGAACGTGCCGGCGACGTCGCCGACGTACTGCAGGTCCTGATAGCCGCCGTAGCTGATCTGGTAGGGCCGGCCCACGGCGACCGACTTGATCGCCTTGGTCGGCTCGCTCGTCATGCCGAAATCGCGGCCCACCCCGTAGACCGTCCAGGGCCGCAGGCCGACGCTCACGACGCCCCGGTCCAGCCAGTAGACCCGCGCGTTCAGCTCGTTGCACACCTTGTACGCGCCGTAGTGCGTCAGCGGGGCCAGGCGGATGCGATCGGCCAGGGGGCCCTTGGAACCCTCTTCGGGCGGGCCGTGGACCGCGGCCGAGCTGGCGTACACGACCCGCGCGACCTGCTCGCGGAGGTCGGCCGCCGCCTCGAACACGGCCAGGGTGCCGATCACGTTGACCAGCGCCCCCTTGATCGGGTTGGCGCGGCAGGTCGGGGCTTGCAGGCCGGCCAGGTGGAGGATGTGCGTCGCGCCGGTCTCCTCGACCGCCTTGCGGACCGCCGCGGGGTCGGACACGTCGCCGGCCAGGAACCGGACGGCCGTCCGGGCCTCGGGGCTCAGGATGAGGTCGATCCGGTGCGTATCCTCGACGAGGTCGAAGATCGACACTTCGTGGCCGGCCTTGATCAGCCGTTTGACGGCCCAGGAACCGATGCAGCCGTAACCCCCGGTCATCAACACCCTCACCGGCTCTCTCCTGTTTCGGCGACGATCCGGCGAGGGCCCGCGGCGGGCCGATATCCCCGGACTTCCTGATTCTCGACCCGCCGACGCGGGCGCGGTCGACCTTGTTATCCGTCCCCGGGGGCCGGCTCGCAAGCCTCCGAGGCGCGATCGACGGCCGAATTCGCGCTTCCCGAGCCGTAAGGGCGAGGCGGACGACCCGGTCGGGACGTCGGTCCCGGTCGCAAAAATTCGGCGAACAACTCCCGCCGGCGACCTTGACAGGTGGACGGCGGCGACGTAATCGTTTAGTTTGCCTTGTGACGACCCGTTGGACGGCCGCGGGGGCCGGATCCGGGGTCGTTCGGGGGCGACGGCGAGCCGCTCGACCGAGCGGGCCCGCGTCCGCCCCTCTCGCCACGAGGCGATACCTGTCATCCGTCCCCGAGGAGGACGTCATCGGACCGATCGAGAGAGGACTCAGGGTCAACGAGCAGATCCGCATCTCCCCCGTGCGGGTCATCAACGCCGAAGGCGGCATGCTCGGCGTCATGCCGACCAACAAGGCGCTCGAGGCCGCACGCGAATCGGGGATGGACCTGGTCGAGGTGGCCCCCAACGAGCGGCCGCCGGTGTGCAAGATCATCGACTACGGCAAGTTCAAGTACACCCAGAAGAAGCGCCTGACGAAGCAGAAGCAGCACCAGGTCCAGATCAAGGAAATCCGCGTCCGCCCCAAGACCGGCGACCACGACATCGAGGTCAAGGTCAAGCGCGCCCGCGAGTTCCTGGAAGCCAAGGACAAGGTGCTCGTCAACGTGCTCTTCCGGGGCCGCGAGCTGGCGCACATCGATGAGGGCCGTCGCGTGATGGACGAGGTCCTGCAGGCCCTCGAAGAGGTGGGGAAGCTGGAGAAGACGCCGTCGATGGAAGGCCGTAGGATGACCGCCATCCTGGCCCCTCGGGCGTAACCCCGGACCTCCGCCCCCCGCCCGACCGGCGTTGATTTCGTGCGCAGGCGGGGCGGGCCCGGCTGGACGAGGGCGGGGCCCGTTTGCTACGATGGGCCGCTTGCCCGCTTTCGGCCCCCGATCGGCGTCCCCCCGGGTGGGCCGAGACCCCATGTCGGTCCCGCGTCGATGCATCTCGACGCGGGCCGGCCCGACTCCGCGACGGCGAGGCGCCCCCGGCGGCGACCGGCCCGCGGCCGAATCATACTGGACTGGAACAGGACGGTAGTGCAATGCCCAAGATGAAGACCCACAAGGGGATGAAGAAGCGGTTCAAGGTGTCGGCCACCGGCAAGGTGTCGCACAAGCGGTGCGGGTCGTCGCACTTGAACAGCCACAAGAGCGGCAAGAAGATCCGCCGGCTTCGCAAGAAGTGCTACCTGGGGGTCTCGGCCGAGTCGCGCCGCGTCCGCAACGCCCTCCGGGTCCGGATGTCGACCAACCCCCTGGCCGTCGAGGCCGCCAAGCTCGCGGCGCTCGCCGAAGAGAAGGCCCTCGAGGCCGAAGCGGCCGCCCCCGTCGCCGAGTGACCACCGAAGCCGACCGCTCCCGAGCGGATTTCCGAGTCCTTTAGCTCTACGGGCGCCGGTCGCCGTCGCGCCCCCAGCGAGATTTTGAATCATGCGTGCAAGAAAAGGCGCGGCCCGCCGTCAGGCCAAGAACCGGCTCTTCAAGGCCGTCAAGGGATTCGTCGGCGGCCGCGGGCGGCTGCTGAAGTCGGCCAAGGAGACCCTCCTCCGCGCCGGCATGTTCTCGTTCCGGGACCGCCGGGCCAAGAAGCGCGACTTCCGCCGCCTCTGGATCGTCCGGCTGAGCGCCGCCGCCGAGATGCGCGGGCTCAAGTACAGCCGCCTGATCCACGGCCTGAAGCTGGCCAAGATCGGCCTCGACCGCAAGAGCCTCTCCGAGATCGCCATCTTCGACTCCGAGACCTTCGACGCCATCGTCGCCAAGGCCCGCGTCGAACTGGACCGGGTCGACGCCGAGCTGAAGGCCCGTCAGAAGCCGAAGGTCAAGACCGCCTGAGCCGGATCGAGCCGCGATGACCCCCACCGGATCGCTGGAACCCGCCCTCCTGGAGCTGGACGAGCTTCAGGACCGGGCGGTACGCGCCTTCGCCTCGGCCGGGTCGCCGGACGACGTCGAGGCCGCGCGCGTCGAATACCTCGGCCAGAAGCAGGGCCGGCTGAAGTCGGCGCAGGAGCGGCTCAAGACGCTCCCGAACGAGGCCAAGAAGGCCTACGGCCAGCGGTTCAACGGCGTCAAGCAGGCCCTCGAGGCCGCGCTCGACGCCGCCCGCTCGCGCGTCGAGCGCCGCGCCGTCGCCGACGACGCGATCGACGTCACCCTGCCCGGCACGGCCCCCCGGCTGGGGCATCGCCACCCGCTGGCGCAGACCGCCGACGAGCTGATCGACATCTTCGGCCGGTTCGGCTTCGCCGTCGCCCGCGGCCCTGAGGTCGAGGACGTCCGCCACAACTTCGACGCCCTCAACATCCCCCCGGTGCACCCGGCCCGCGACCCCCTGGACAACTTCTACCTGTCCGAAGGGACGATGCTGCGGAGCCAGACCAGCACGATCCAGATCCGGGTCATGGAGTCGCAGCCGCCGCCGGTCCGCGTGATCGCCATCGGCCGGGTCTACCGGCCCGACACCGTCGACGCGACCCACTCGTTCATGTTCCACCAGGTCGAGGGCCTGATGGTCGACGAGGGGGTGACGATGGGCGACCTCAAGACGGTCCTCCGCCTCTTCGCCAGGAGCTACCTGGGCGAGGACGTGCAGATCCGCTTCCGGCCCTCGTTCTTCCCGTTCACGGAACCGAGCGTCGAGGTCGATATGCTCTGGCACGGCGGCCGCCGATGGGTTGAAATGGGTGGGGCGGGGATGGTCGACCCGAACGTCTTCAAGGCCGTCGGCTACGACCCCGAGCGGGTGACCGGCTTCGCGTTCGGCCTGGGCATCGAACGGCTCTGCATGCGGCGTCACGGCATCGACGACATCCGGCTTCTCTACCAGAACGACGTCCGCTTCCTCGACCAGTTCTAGGGCCCGACCGCCCCGATCCCCCGAGTCCCGTCGCATCGCACACCGAACGAACGAGCAAGGGGCCTCTCTCATGAACGACGTCAAGGACACCGTGATCGTGACCGCGGGGGCGACGGCGCACGGCGTCTGCGTGCACCATCACGACTTCCCCGAGGTCCGCGCCGAGGGCCAGTCCACCAAGGAGGCCGCGGCGCTCCTGGGGAACCGGCTGGCGGCGGCCATGGACACCGCGCTCACCGATTGGCGGCGGCAGTCGCTCACCAAGGCGATCACCGACGTCAGCGAATACTGCAAGCGGGAAGGCTGAGCGCACCCGCCATGACGACCGAGGACGCCGTCCCCGCGAAGCCCTCCAAGCCCCGCCGGGCGCCGGCCCTCGTGCGGGACCTCGGCGCCCTCGACGCCGCCATGCTCGTCATGGGGGCGATGATCGGCTCGGGCGTGTTCATCACGTCGGCCGAGTCCTCCCGCCTGGTCGGCGCGCCGGGCTGGCTCATGGCCGCCTGGGCGCTCGCCGGCCTGATGACCGTCGCCGGCGCGATCTCCGCCGCCGAACTGGCCGCGATGATGCCCAAGGCGGGCGGCCAGTACTACTTCCTCCGCACGGCCTACGGGCCGCTGGTCGGCTTCCTGTTCGGCTGGTCGATGTTCCTCGTCGTCCAGACGGGGACCATCGCGGCCGTCGCCGTGGCGTTCGCGAAATTCCTGGGCGTGTTCGTCCCGGCGATCTCGGCCGAGAACGCCCTGCCGGCGGTCGGGCTGGGCGGCTACGCCCTGCGGGTCTCCACCCAGCAGCTCGTCGCCGTCGCCGTGATCGTCGCGCTGACGGTCGCCAACACGCGGGGCCTGAAGCTCGGCTCGCTCATCCAGAACACGTTCACCTTCGCCAAGACCGCGGCGCTCATCGGCCTGATCCTGGCCGGAATCCTGCTGGGGCGGAGCGAGCAGGCCGCGGCCTGGACCTCCTCGTGGTGGGACCCCTGGGCCAACGGCTGGACCCCCAACTCCCACTACGCGCCCGCCCTGCCCTTCGACGGCTACGGGGCCGTGCTGCTGTTGCTCGGCCTGGCGATGGTCGGCCCCCTGTTCTCGTCGTCGGCCTGGAACAACGTCACGTTCGTGAGCGAGGAGGCCCGCGACCCGGGCCGGACGCTCCCCCGGGCGATGTTCTGGGGGACGGCCGTGGTCATCTCCCTCTACCTGCTGGCCAACGTCGCCTATCTCGTCTCGCTCCCGCTGGCGTCGATCCAGGACGCCCCCCAGGAGCGCGTGGGGACGGCCGCGATGGAGGCGGCGGTCGGCCCGAGCGGGCGCTACCTGATGGCCGGGGCGATCCTGATCTCGACGTTCGGCTGCGTGAACGGCCTGATCCTGGCCGGCGCCCGGGTCTTCTACGCGATGGCCCGCGACCGCCTCTTCTTCCAGGCCGCGGCGAAGACCAACGCCCACCACGCGCCGGCCGTGGCGCTCTACTCCCAGGGGATCTGGGCCTGCCTGCTGACGCTCCCCGCGACGGTCACGGTCCACAAGGAGACCGGCGTCCCGAAGTACGGGAACCTCTACAGCGAGCTGCTGGAGTACATCATCCCGGTCGACCTGCTCTTCTGCATCGTGATGGTGGCGGCGGTGATCGTGCTGCGGCGGAAGGCCCCGTTCCTGAACCGGCCCTACAAGACGTTCGCGTATCCCGTGCCGCCGGCCGTTTACATCGTCCTGGCGACGCTGCTGGTGGTCGACTTCCTGTACCTGAAGCCCATGACCTCGGGCGTCGGCTTCCTGATCGTGCTGGCGGGGTTGCCGGTCTACTATTGGTGGGACCGGGCCCGACCCGACGCCACGACGGCCAGGTCCTCGAAGCCCACGCCGAGCCCCGAGCCCGCGAGCGAATAGCCCGATGATCGTCAGCTGGAACCAGCTCACCGACTACGTCCGCCTCGACATGCCCGTGGAGGCCCTGACCGAACGCCTGGCCCTGACCGGGCTCAACCACGAGTCCACCGACGACGTCGGCGGCGACCTGGCGATCGACCTGGAAGTCACCAGCAACCGCTCCGACTGCCTGGGCCACCTGGGCGTCGCGCGGGAGATCTCGGTCCTGTTCGACAAGCCCCTGCGGATCCCGGCCGCCGCGCCGAAGACCTCGGGCGCGGCCGTCGAGTCGCTCGCCGGGGTGACGGTCGAGGCCGCCGACCTCTGCCCCCGCTTCACCGCGCGGGTGATGACGGGCGTGAAGGTCGGCGAGAGCCCCTGGTGGCTCAAGCGCCGGCTCGAAACCCTGGGCGTCCGGCCGGTCAGCAACATCGTCGACGTCACCAACTACGTGATGTTCGAGTGCGGCCAGCCTTTGCACGCGTACGACCTCGACAAGCTCGAAGGCCGCCGCTTGATCGTCCGCGGGGCCCGCAAGGGAGAGTCGCTCAAGGCGATCAACGGCCGCGACTACGCCCTCGAACCCGAGATGCTCGTCATCGCCGACGCGGCGCGGCCCGTGGGCCTGGCCGGGGTGATGGGGGGGCTGGAGACCGAGATCGGCCCGGGGACGACGAACATCCTGATCGAGGCCGCCCGGTTCGACGCGATGTCAGTGCGGAAGACCTCGCGGGCCCTGGGCCTGTTCAGCCCGTCCAGCTTCCGCTTCGAGCGGCCCCTCGACCCCGAGGTCGCCGACTGGGCCAGCCGCCGCTGCGCCGAGCTGATCCTGGAACTCTGCCCCGGCAGCGTGCTGCACCCGGGGGTGATCGACGTCGCCGGCCCGACGCCGCCGCGCGAGCCGATCGTTTTGCGGCTGATGCAGATCCCCCGCGTTTTGGGGATCTCGGTCGACCCGGTCGAGGTCCGCCGCATCCTGGAGGCGCTCGGGCTGCGGGTCGTCGACCAGACCGATCTTGCGATCCAGGTCGCGCCCCCGACCTGGCGGGCGGATCTCGAACGCGAGATCGACCTGATCGAGGAGGTCGCCCGGATCCACGGCTACGAGAAGATCGTCGAGAACCGGCCGATCCCGGTCACGAGCGCCCCGCGCGGGCGTCGCGAGCGGGTCGAGTCCGCGATCCGCGACACGCTGACGGCCCTCGGCCTGGACGAGGCCGTGACGTTCAGCCTGGTCGAGGACGCCCTGGCCGCGCCGGTGACGGCCGCGGGGGCCGACCTCGCCCCGCTCCGGGTCTCGCATTCCAGCCGCCGCCGCGAGAACGCCCTGCGGCGCAGCCTGATCCCCAGCCTGCTCGCCGTCCGCCGCCACAACGAGGCCCACGGCGTCGCCGACGCGCGGGTGTTCGAGATCGCCGACGTCTACCTCCCGGGCGAAGCGGGCGGCCTGCCCGAGGAGCCCCCCCGCCTGGCGATCGTCGCGGGCCTGGATTTCCGGGGCCTCAAGGGGGTCGTCGAGACCCTCCTGCGACGGCTGCTGATCGCCGAGCCCCTGGAGGCGAAGCCCGTCTCGTCGCCGCTGTTCGCCGAGGGCCGCGCCGCCGAGCTGTCGGTCGGCGAGGCCCGGCTGGGCTGGATCGGCGAGGTCGACGCGGCCCGCATCCAGGAGTTCGACCTGCGCACCGCCTGCGCGGCCGCCGAGCTGGAGCTGGGCGTGCTGCTCGACAAGGCCCGGACGGTCGCCCAGCACAAGCCGCTGCCGACATTCCCGGCCGTCGTCCGAGACCTGTCGCTGGTCCTCGACCGCAACGTCTCGTGGGCCGAGCTGGCGGGCGTCGTCCGCGAGGCCGCCGGCGGGTCGTTCCGCGAGGCCGACTACCTCGACACCTTCCGGGGCGGCAACCTCGGCGACGACAAGCAGAGCGTCCACTTCGGCCTGACCTTCCGCCGCGACGACCGCACCCTGACCGGCGAGGAGGTCGAACTCGCCGTCAAGGATGTCGTCGACGCCTGCGCCCGGAAGCTCGGCGCGACCCTGCGGGCGTGAGGCACGGGATTCGCGACAAATGCGAAGCCGGGGCCGACGAGCGTCCGTATTGAGACGGAGGATGAGGGTCGTCGGAGCCGGCGCAGCTTGCGAAAGTCGTCGTTCGAGCCGCCGCGAGTCGTCCTTCTCCCCTCGTGGGAGAAGGCGCCGCGCAGCGGCGGATGAATGGGCGACGCACCGGGAGCCGTCGAGGGTGAACGAGCCCTGATGGTCCCCCTCTTCCGGCCCTTCGGGCCACCTCCTCCCACCAGGGGAGAAGGGAATTCGGTTCTCAGCGCGAGAGGGACCTGATGGCGGCCGTAGGAGAGACCCTCAGCCTGTGGCGGGCGAACCTGATGCTGCTCCTCCGGGAGTGGCGTTCCGGGGTCTTGCTGCTGCTGTTCCTCGGGCCGTTCGGGGTCTACATCCTGCTGGGGACGCTCTGGCTGTACGAGCACGGATGGATCATCGTCGGGGTCCTGGCCTGGATCGCGGCCGGCGGCCTGTTCGCGATCCTCGCCGCGCGGTGGACGACGAGCGTCCGGACGGTCCTGCCGCCCCTCGACTGGGATGCCCCCCGGACCTTCTCGCCGCACGACCGCGCGGCCTGGCAGATCGTCGAGGACGAGGCGCAGGCGTCCGAGGCGCTGGCGATGGAGGCCCTCATCGACGGCGACCGCTACATCGAGACCGGGCGCGTTTTGATCAAGCACCTCGCCGAGCATTACCACCCCGAGTCGAAGCACCCGCTCGACGAGGTCCCGGTCGTCGAGCTGCTGAGCGCGCTGGAGCTGGCGGCGGAGGACCTCGCCAAGCTGACCCGCCAGGTCCCCGGCGGCGACATGATCACGCTCTCGCACTGGCGCAAGGCCCTGCAGATGGCGAACTACATCTCCAAGGCCAACGACCTGTACGCCCTGGTCTCGCCGTTCCTCAACCCGCTCAGCGGCCTGACGCGGATCGGCACCCGCGAGCTGATCGTCAAGCCGGCCTGGAAGAACATGCAGCAGAACGTCCTGCGCTGGTTCTTCCAGGCGTACGTCAACCGGATGGGCGTCCACCTCATCGAGCTGTTCAGCGGCCGGCTGGCGATCGGCGTCGACGAATATCGCCGCCTCACCCGCCGGCGGCCGATGTCGTCGCTCAAGACCGACCCCGACGAGCCGCTCTCGATCTGCGTCGTCGGCGCGCGCGAGTCGGGCAAATCGCGGCTGATCGAGTCCGTCCGCGAGGTCTTCCAGGGCGACGATCGGCCGATCCGCGCCCGTCTGGAAGGCATGGGTCTCGACCCGTCGCTCGTCGACCGCCTGAAGAACGTCAAGTACACGGAGGTCGCCGGCTACACGTCGAAGGGGACGGCCGAGCGCGAGTCGCGGGCGGATCGGCAGTCGCGCGAGGCGGCGGTCGAGGCGTCGCTCGACGCCGACATGCTGGTCCTGATCGTCGACGGCCGCAAGAGCCTCCAGCCGTCGGACGTGGCCTTCGCGAAGGCCTGGGACGGCTACTTCCTCCAGCATCCCCACCGCGAGGCGCCCCCGGCCATGGTCGTGGTGACGGGCGTCGATCGACCCGAGTTCGGCCCGTCGTGGCAGCCGCCCTACGACTGGACCGCCGGCCAGGGCGTGCGCGAGACGGCCGTACGCGGCCTGTTCGACTCGCTCCGCGCCTCGCTGCCGCCGACCTTCGCCGAGTTCGCCGCCGCCGGACTCCCGGACGCCTCGCCGTTCGGGATCGTCGAGCACGTCCTGCCGGCCCTGGCCGCGCAGATCCACCGCGCCGAGCGGGCCGCCCTGCTGCGCCGCCTCCAGGCCGCCGCGAACCGCTCGAAGGTCGGTCGCGTGGTCAGCCAGATCGGCCAGCAGGGGCGGAACGTCTGGACCCACCTCAAGAACCGGCGGAAGGCTTCGAAGCCGGCCTCCTGACGCGGGCTCGCGGCTGCGGCGAGCCCTCGGTGCGGCAACTTGACGTCCATCACGAACGCGGCCGTTGGACTCGACGCCTTCCCTCGCGAGGGGGGAGGCCGTCGTTGGTCGGCGGGGATGCCCATTCAGAACGGCGTCGCGCCGGCGGAATTGGCCGGCGGCGGCGCGGTCGGCCGCCGCGTGGCCTTGGCGGCTGGCCGGGTTGCGGGCTCGGCCGCAGGGGCCGGGGCCACCGAGGCGGCCTGGCCGGGCTGATTGCGGTCGGGGGGCGCGCCTTCGACCTTGCCCTCGGCGCCGAAGCGCACGAACGTCCCCGGCAGGAGCGAGACCGACGACGCGACGATCAGGGCGTCGCTCCCGCGAAACGCGCCCGACACCTGCACCCGCTCGGGGCCGACGGCCCCCAGCGTCTTGATCCGGACGTCGACGACGTGCTCGGCGCGGATGACCTGGACGGTCGCGTCGGGCGAGCCGGCGGCGGGGGGCTTGATCGCCGCGCGCGGCACCACGACAACCGGCGACGACGGCAGGCTCGCGCTGCGGACCCGGAGCCCGGGCTCCAGCTCGCCCTTGACGTTGGGGACCTGGATCCACGCGGCGGCGAACGGGGCGGCCAGCTCGCGGAGGGGCCCGTAATCCTCGGACGTGGGGAGCGGCCCCATCGACTGGATCTTGGCGGATTGCGCCTGCTCCTCGATGAAGATCGCGACCTCGCCGCCCGCCTTCGCGGCGCGGCGGTCGACGGGGGCCAGCGCCTTGAGGGTCGTGACGTCCGCAAGCTCGGCGATCACCGTCCCCTTCAAAACGAACTGTCCCGAGGAGACGGGCGTGGCCAGGATCCGGCCGCCGAACGGGGCACGCAGCGTCAAGCGGTCCAGCTCCAGTCGGGCCAGCTCGACCCGCGCCTCGGCGGCCTCGACCTGCGCCTTGGCGACGGCCGCGGGCCCTTGCTGGATGGCGATCTGGGCCTGCTTCTCGCGCAGCTCGGCCTCGGCGATCTTGAGCCGGGCCGCGGCCTCGCCGCGGTCCAGCTCGGCGACCTGCTGGTTGGCCGTGACGGGCGAGCCCATCGTCGCGTCGACGCTCCGCACCGTCCCGTCGGCCGGGGCCACGATCGAGATCCGGCGGATCGGCTCCAGCGTGGAGACGACCTGGAACCGCTCGGGGGCCGTGAGCGTCAACGGCTCGGCGTCGATCGTCGCCGAGGTCGGAAGGCTCTGCGCCCGGGCGATCGTTTCGAGCGCGGCCAGGGCGCACGCGACGGCGAGCGGTCGGAAGCGTGGATTCATGGGAGCCCTCGCACTCGGGGAGGAAGCCTCGAAAGGGACCGGACGGCCGGGAGACGGGTGCGAGGCGTGCGAGGAGCGTCGCGGCGCACCCCCGCCCTCGCGGCTCCGCGCATTGTACGGCGGCGTCGGGCCTCGGGCTACGGAGGCTCGCACGTCGCATGCCCCGACCCTATCATTCGCCCCCCGCGCGCAGTACGATCGGCTTCCTGGGCCTTCGGCGAATCTCCGCCGCACGGGCGCCATCCCTCCACGTCCAGGCGAGGCGAACGAGCATGAAGAACGAGCATGTCACGAGGCGAGGTTTCGTGGGGACGGCGGGCGTCGCCGTGGGGGCGGCTTCGGCGTTCGCGGCCCCGGCCGTCGGCCGCGCCGCGGCGCCCAGCGAGCGGAAGCGGCTGGGGATCATCGGCGCGGGGAGCCGGGGGAATCAGCTCCTGGACACCTTCCTGAAAGAGAAGGACGTCGACCTGGTCGCCGTGGCCGACGTCGACGACCGCCACGCGAACGAGACGGCCGACCGGATCAAGAAGGAGAAGGAGGGCGAGCGGCCCGACGTCAGTCGCGACTACCGCGCGATGCTCGACCGCAAGGACCTCGACGCCGTCATCATCGCCACCCCCGACCACTGGCACGCCCTGCCCACGATCCACGCCGTGCTGGCCGGCAAGGACGTCTACGTCGAGAAGCCCGTCGCGCACAACGTGGCCGAGGGCCGGGCCATGATCGAGGCCGGCAAGAAGACCGGCAAGATCATCGCCGTGGGCACCCAGCAGCGGTCGTCGAACCACTTCCGCAAGGCCGTCGAGATCGTCCAGTCCGGCAAACTCGGCAAGGTCTTCTGGGTCCAGACCTGGAACTACGAGAACATCAGCCCGGTCGGCATGGGCCGCGTCGCCGACGTCGAGACGCCGCCGTACGTCGACTACGACAAGTGGCTGGGCCCCGCGCCGGCGCGGCCGTTCAACCTCAACCGCTTCCACCTGCTCTTCCGCTGGTACTTCGACTACGCCGGCGGCATGATGAGCGACTGGGGCGTCCACCTGAACGACATCGTGCTCTGGGCGCTCGACGCCAAGGGGCCGAACAGCGTGTACGCGACCGGCGGCGTCGAGACCACCGACGACGACCGCGACACGCCCGACACGCTGCAGGTCGTCTACGAGTTCCCCACCGCCACCCTGACGTACTCGATGCGCAAGGGGAACGGCCTGAAGTTCAACGGCCACGACTACGGGATCCTCTTCTGCGGCACCGACGGCAGCCTGCTGCTGGACCGCTCGGGCTACGAGGTCTTCCCCGACCAGGTCTCGCTGCCGTACGGCATCAAGCTCGTCCACGGCGACCGCGAGACTCGCAAGATCACGCTCGAATCCTCGAAGGAGAAGGGGGACGACGGCCAGCCGCCGCACGTCCGCAACTTCCTCGACTGCCTGGCCTCGCGGGCCAAGCCGACGGCCGACATCGAGATCGCCCACCGGTCGACGAACACCTGCCACCTGGGGAACATCGCCTACAAGGTCGGCCGCAAGCTGAACTGGGACGTCGAGGCCGAGCGCTTCAAGAACGACCCCGAGGCCGACGCCCTGCTCGGCCGCGAGGCCCGCAAGGGCTACGAGCTTCCCCAGATCTGACGATCGGACGCGTCGCATGAGTCGCGAAGCCGGGCGGGCCGACGACGTCGGACCCGCCCGGCGTCGCCTCGACCCGATTTGAGACCCCCGCCATGCCCGCCCACGCCGGCCAGATCCTGCGCATCCTCGGCCTGCTCATGGAGATGTTCGGCCTCTCCTCCGTCGCGCTCGCCTCGCGCGACGGGACGGGCCACTGGCTCGGCATGACGTCGAACCAGGTCTGGTCGATCGTCGCCGTCGGCTTCGTCTTCTGGCTGACCGGCACGGTCCTCAACTTCAACGCGGCCCTGCAGCGCCAGGAACGCGACGGCGGCGAAGAGGATCCGTCCTGACGCCGTTCAGCCCGGCGGCTGCTTGGCCCAGGGGCTGTTGGGGTAATCCTGCTTGAGCCGCTGGCCGTACTCGTCGGCGCGGGGGAGCTGGCCCATCTTGCGGAAGAGCTGCTCGATCCGCCGCAGGGCGCGGGGGTGCTCCTCCTTGTCCTTGCTGTAGAGCAGGTCGACGTGGAGGTAGGCGAGCAAGGCGTCCTTGGGGCGGGCGGCGGCGTTCTGGCAGTCGCCCAGGGTGTTGTACGCCTTCGACTGGACGGCGGCGTCCTCGGCGGGGGCGGCGGCGATCACCTGGCGGACGAGCGACTCGGCCTCGTCGTACTTGCTGGCGGCGATCAGGGTCTCGGCCTTGACGAGCTTCAGCTCGACCTGCTGCGCGGAGTTCTCGGGCGCGGCGGCGATCAGGCGGTCGAGGTCGGCCGCCGCGCCCTGGAAGTCGCCCTCCTTGAGGAGCAGTCGGGCCTTGAGCACGGCCGCCCGGCCCGCGCCCGGGGCGAGCTTGGCCAGCTCGGCGATGTTCGCCTCGGCCCCCTTGTAGTCCTGGGCGTGGAGCTGGAGCCGCGCCAGCGACTCGCGCGTCGCCACGACGTGGCGGCCCTTGGGATAGGCCTGGAGGAACCCGGTCAGCCTGGTCAGGGCCTCCTTGACGCGGTCGGGCTCGGTCAGGGCCAGCTCGCCCAAAAGCGTGGCCTCGCCGAACTTGGCGGCCTCGATGACGAACGGCTTGCCCGCGGCCTCGGTCGCCGCCTTCTGGAACTGGGCGATCGCCTCGGCCGCGCGGCCGGCGGCGGCGTTGGTCTCGCCGAGCTGCAAGGCCGCCGGCTGGCCCTGGTACTCGATCGATTCGATCTGGTCGGTCGGGACGTTGACCGTCGAGGCCCCCAGCGAGACGGCCACCTCCGTCGGCGACTCCGCGGTCACCTGGCCTCGCACCGCGCCTCCCTGGGACGGCTTGAACGCCGACCCGGCGATGAGCTGCACGACGTCGCCGCGGGCCGTTGCGGCGGCGAGCGTGAGGCCGAGGGCGAGCGCGAGTCCGTTTCGACTGCGGGTCAGCGGCGACATGGGGGCGGACTCCCGTTCTATTTCAGGGTCGCGAGCAGGGCTTCGTACTTCTGCTTCATCGTCGGGCCGCCGACCCCCGGGTTGAGACGCATGACGGCGGTGAGCGTCTGGCGGGCCTTGGCGGGCTGCTGCTGCTTGGAGTAGGCGATCGCGGCGCGATACCAGGCGTCGAAGTAGGTCTCGGGCCGGGGTCGGGCGCGGTCGAGCCGCTTCGCGACGTCCTGCCAGTGGGCGCAGGAAGCGGCCCAGGTCCCCAGGCCGACCTCGGCCTGGACGTCGAGCAACTCGCCCTTCTCCAGGAGCGGGTCGAGGTAGCGGCGGTATTCCTTGTCGGCGGTCAGCTCGTCGAGGAGGGAGGCGGCCTGGTCGTACTTCTTCTGGACGCGGAGCGCGGCGGCGAGCTTGACCTTGGCGCGGAGCAGCCGGTCGGCGGCCCCCTTCTGCTTCAGGAACTCGGGGTCGGCGGCCGATTCGTCGACGAGCTTGCGGAGGACGGCCTCGGCCTCGGCGCCGGCGTCGAGCGAGAGCAGGCCCTCGGCGGCCCAGCGCAGGGACTCGAAGGTCTGCCCCTTCTTACTCTCGGCCAGGGCGAGCAGAAAGGTGCGGAAGGCCTCCTTCGTCTGGGCCAGCTTCTGGGGCTGGTTGGCCTTGCGGAGGCGGTCGAGCTCGCCTTCCAGGAGCCGGCCGAGCTTGTAATAAAGCTGCGTACGGTTCGCGCCGTCGCCGCTCTGCTCGACGGCCCGCATCGACGCGATGGCCGGCTCGACCTGGCCGGAGTTGATCTGGGCGAGGAGGTACGCCTCCATCAGCCGGCCGTACGCCGGGCCGGTTTTCGCGGACTGGGCGTCGACGATCGGCTTCAGGGTGGCGAGGGCCTCGTCGACCTTGCCGGACTCGGTCAGCGCCGCGGCCAGGTCGGCCGCGTTGCCGAGGAAGCCGGCGTCCCCCGCCGGGGCGCCGGCGGCCTTGCGGTCGTCGAGCGCCTTGCGGAGGACCGTGACGGCCTGCGCGGCCTCGGCGTCGGCCTCGGCCTTCTTCTCGTCGCCGGCGCGGGCGAGGTTGCGGCTCTTGGCCCAGTGCGCGCCGCCGAGGCGGGTCTGCGCCTCCAGCCGCCGGGGCGAGCGCTCGCGGACCGAGGCGAAGTCGGCGACGGCCAGGTCGTACTCGCCGCGCCCCTGGTGGATCTGGCCCAGGTTGATGCGGGCGTCGTCGGCCTCCTCGCGCTCGGGCCAGGTCTCGGCCGTGAACTTCGCCAGGTCGATGTACCGCTCCAGGTCGGCCGCCCGGTCGGCGTGCTGGGGTGTGTTGTACTCGTCGAGGATCGCCTGCATGGCGAGCGCCGCGGCCGGCGGGGCGTGCTCCCAGCGCGAGTGGCGGCGCGCGAGGTGGCCGGCCAGGACCTCGGCCTCGGGGTACCACCTGTTCATGTAGCAGGCGTAGGCCAGGTTGTAGCGCGCGAGGTCGACCCGGTCGGCCTGGCGCGGGCCGGCCTTCGAGACGGCGGCCCGGAGCAGGGCGATCGCGCGGTCCCATTCGCGGCCGGCGAGCGCCTCGTCGCCCTGGCCGAGCGCCTCGTCGAAGCCCAGGCGGGCGATCTCGCGGCCCTGGATCGCGGCGTTGGGCTTGTACTTCCTGAGCATCGCCAGGGCGTCGTTCTTGAACGGGGTCGGCGTGCGGACGACCGGCGAGAGGGCCTCGACGATCTTCTTCGCCGCCTGGTCACGGTCCGCCTTGGGGGTCTCGGGGGTGATCTGGGCGTCGAGGCTGCGGGCCAGCTCGAAGTAGACGCCCAGGCCCTCCATCGAGCGTCGCTCGTCGCGGCGGTCGTAGGTCTGCAGCCACTTCACGGCCTCGTCGGCGGCCAGGGCGAACTGCTTGCGCTTGGTCAGGGCGACGATGTAGAAGTAGTGGACGTTCCGCTTGAGGTCGCGGAGCCGGGGGTCGGGCTGGCTGAGGACCTGGTTGTAGATGCCGATCGCCTCGCCGATCTTCCCCTGCTCCTCGTAGCACTTGGCCTGGAACATCTGGGCCGTCAGGCCGGCGAGCTGGGTCCGGTAGTTCTTGTAGAGGTCGTCGAATCGCGCGATGGCCTGGTTGAGGATCTCGCCCCGCTCCTTGGCGTCGGCGGGGAAGGTCTGAGCCTCCTCGTAAAGGGCGATTCCACGCTTGAGGGCGGCGTCGAGCATCGAGGCGAAGATGCGGCCGCGGTCCTCCTGGCGGGCGTCGCCCTTGGGGAGGAATCCGGCCTTGGCCTTGTAGGCCGCGGCGAGCTGATCGGCGGCCCGGCCGTAGGCGTCGGCCGCCTGCCGGAACATGGCGCGGGCCTCGTCGACCTTGGCCCGCTTCTTCTCGGCCTCCGGGGCGTCCTCGCCGACGAGTCGCGCCAGGTGGCCGCGTTCCGAGAGGCTGCGGGCGATCTCGAGGACGGCCTCCATCGTCGTCTGGTCCTCGGGGCGACCCTTGACGAACGCCTCCAGCCGGCCGCCCGCGCGGTCGAGCAGCTCGCGACGACGCGCCAGGTCGACGGTCCGCGACGCCTCGTCGATCAGGGCGCGGCCCTCGTGGTAGTCGAGCAGGCCCTTGAGGGGCTCGCCGAGCCCGGGGTCGGATCGGAGGCGGTCGATGTACTCGGAGGCCAGGTCGTAATAGCCCCGCTCGCGGAGCCCGAGCAGGAACGTCTCGGCCGTCCGGGCGTCCTCGCCGGCGGCGAGCGCGGGGGACGAACCGAGAAGTCCGACGCCCAAGCACGCGATGAACGAGCCGACGGATCCGGGACCGAGACGGGGCATGAGAAGGCTCCCCCACTGCGTCGGAGAGGTCGTTGCGCGGGACGCGCCGGCACCGGAGTCCACTCTAGGACGCGGACTTTCGCCGCGTCAAGCGGACGGGGCTTAAGCCTGCGCGTTCAGGTACTGCTCGACCTTGGCCCGCAGCGGCGGCTCCAGCTCGATGCCGATCGCGCGTCCTTTCGCGACGGCCTCGTCGGGCTTCCAGCCGTGGGCGCGGGCCTGCTGGATGAGGACGATCGCGGCGGCCCGGGCCCCCTTGCGGCAGTGCACCAGGACCTTGCCCTTCGCCGACTCCCGATCGATGAAGTCGCAGGCCTCGGCCACGCCCGGGTCGGCCAGGGGCGGCTGACCGACGGCGTAGTGGTGATAGGCCATCCCCAGGCCGGCCGCCTCGCGACCCTCCGCGGCGATATCCATCGGCTGCTCGGGCTCGCCGTCCTGCCGCAGGTTCACCACGGCTCCGTAGCCGTCGTCCCGGAACCGGGCCAGGTCCGCCTCCTCGGGCTGGTCCGCGATCGTGATCCGGTCCGTGATCGGCCGTTCCAGGTTCATGACGACGTCCTCAAGGTGCTGATTTCCGGAGAGGTGTTCGGCGACGGTGCCCGCGCTCTCGGCCCCGCAATGCCATTGTACGGCCTGATCCGCCCCGGCAAGAGTCGGTCGATTTCCGCCTATCTGCGATTGACGTAGGAGACCGGAGTCGGCAGAATACCGACCGGTAGGTAGGCAGGGACGCAAGGGCCCCGGAGTCGGGGCGAGGAGAGCGGATGACGACGGCCGCGAAAGCCGAGGAGAGCGAGGTGGCGCGGCACATCGCGCGGGCGGCGGCCCGGCTGTTCGCCCGCCGCGGGTACGAGGCGACGTCCATCCGCGAGATCGTCGAGGAGGCGGGGGTCGCGAAGCCCACGCTCTACTACTACTACGGCAGCAAGGAGGGGCTCGCGAAGGCCCTCCTGGCCGACCCCCTGAACGCGCTGGCGGAGCGCCTCGGCGACGTGATCCGCAACGAGGCCGACCCGGTCCGGGTGCTGGAGCAGGTCCTGGAGGCCCACTTCGCCTTCTGCCGCGAGGAGCCCGACCGCTCGCGGCTCTTCTTCGCGGTCGGGTTCGGCCCGCCCGAGGCGGGCCTGGCCCTGATGATGGAATGCCGCAAGGGCGACCTCCACGACTGGACGGCCGCCGCGTTCGGCCGCTGCGTGGAGGCCGGCCTCCTCGACCCCGAGAGCGTCGACGCGTTCGCGACGATGTTCCGGGGCGTGCTGATCGTCTCGATCATCGATTTCCTCTATCACGACAAACCGCTCGGGGGGGACCGTGCGCGCGTGCTCGTCGCGGCGCTCCTCCGGGGATTCGAGGGCCGTCGCCCCCCCGCGGGCCCGGAGGGTCGCCCATGAACCGTCGGATGTTCGCGTCGATACTGGGCCTGGGATGCCTCGCCGCCGGCCAGGGGGGATGCGCCCCCGCGGCCAGGCAGGCCGAGGCCAAGTCCGACGTCCCCGCGCCGGTCACCGTCACCGTCGCGCCCATCGAACGGCGGGCGATCGAGCGGACGATCGAGGCCGTCGGCTCGCTGCGGGGCTGGGAGCAGGTCACGGCCGGCACGAAGCGGCCGGGCCGGGTCCTGAAGGTCTTCCACGACATGGGCGATCGCGTCCGCCCCGACGAGCCGCTCATCCAGATCGACCCGGTCGACGCCCGGCTCGCCTACAGCGTCGCCGAGTCGCGCTACCTGGCCGAGCTGGTCCGGCTCGGGATCAGCTCCGATGCGGCGGACGACTTCGTCAAGCGCTACGGCATCAGCGAGACCCTCGTCACCGGCCCCCAGACCGAGGAGGTCATCGAGAAGGTCCCCGCCGTGGTGCAGTACCGCGTCACGATGGAAAAGGCCGCCCAGAACCTCGCCCGCCAGCGCAACCTCAGCCGCAAGGGGGCCGGGACGGCGCAGGAGCTCGAGGACCAGGAGAGCGACTACCGCTCGTCGGTCGCCGCCTACGACAACGCCAAGTCCACGGCGCGGAACGCGATCGCGGTGGCGCTGGCCAATCGGGTGTCGCGCGACCAGTCCGAGCAGATGCTCAAGGACCTGACGATCCTGGCGCCCCACCCCCAGCAGCCGCCGCCGACCAAGACGCGGACCGACGAGGTGGTCTACGCGATCGCCGCGCGGTCGGTCTCGGAAGGCCAGATGATCAAGGAGGGGGAGGCCGTGTTCGACCTGGTCGTCGAGAACCCGCTGCGGCTCTGGGCCAACGTCCCCGAGCGCTATAGCGACCGGATCCACGAGGGGCAGGCCGTGCGGATCTCGGTCGCCTCGCACCCCGACCGGACGTTCGACGGCAAGGTCTCGCGGATCAACCCGTCGGTGGACCCCGCCAGCCGGACGTTCCAGGTGGAGACCGTGGCCCCCAACGAGGAGCGCCTGCTGCGGCCCGGCGGCTTCGCCAAGGCCGTGATCGTCACCGACTCCGCGGCCGACGCGTCCGTCGTCCCCATCGAATCCATCGTCCAGTACGCCGGCGTCACCAAGCTGTTCGTCCTCGAAGGGGACGTCGTCCGCTCCGTCGACGACGTCGTCCTGCTCAACGAGGGCTCGGGCTGGGTGGAGGTCGAGAGCAAGTCCCTGCCCCGGTCGGGCATGGTCGTGACGACCGGCCAGTCCAAGCTCGCGGGCGGCACCAAGGTGGTCGTCCGCGAGCCCGAGCCCGAGGCCGCGAAGAAGCCGGCCCCGGCCGCGGCGCCCACCTCGGCGCCCAAGCCGGCCGCCGAGCCCCCGCCGGCCGTCAAGTGACCGCGCCGCTTCCCCGTCTCGCGTCGGAACCGATCCCCCTCGTGACTGGACCCGAAACATGACGCTGTCCGACGTCTGCATCAACCGCCCGGTCTTCACCTGGGTGCTGGTGATCGTCCCCCTCGTGCTGGGCGCGGTCTCGTACTCCGAGCTGGGGGTCGACCTGTTCCCGGACGTCGACTTCCCGGTCTGCACGGTGACCACCGTGCTCCAGGGGGCGAGCGTCGAGGAGATGGAGTCGACGGTCACCAAGCCGATCGAGGACATCATCAACACGGTCTCGGGAATCGACGAGCTGCGGTCGACCACCCAGGAGGGCGTGTCGATCGTCACGGTGCAGTTCCAGCTCGCGAAGAACGGCGACGTGGGGACGCAGGAGGTCCGCGACAAGGTCAACACGATCCTCGGCGACCTCCCCGAGGGGACCGACCCGCCGATCATCGACAAGTTCGACACCGGCTCGATGCCCGTGATGACGATCGCCATCTCGGGCCGCCGCGACTTCCGCGAGGTGACCGAGCTGGCGCGGAAGCAGATCAAGGAGCGGCTGGAGACGGTCCCCGGCGTGGGCTCGATCAACCTCGTCGGCGGCCGGACCCGGGCCATGAACGTCGTCGTCGACACCGACCGCCTCGCCGGCTTCAACCTCTCCGTCGAGGACGTGCGCATGGCGCTCCTGCGGCAGAACCTGGAAGTCCCCGGCGGCCGTGTCGACCAGGGGCCTCGCGAGCTGGTCCTGCGGACCCTGGGCCGGCTCAAGACCCAGACCGAGTTCAACGACCTGATCATCGCCAACCGCAACGGCTATCCGATCCGCGTCCGCGACGTGGGGCGGGCCGAGGACTCGATCGAGGAGCCGCGCTCGCTCGCGCGGCTCGACGGCGACATCGCGGTGAGCCTCGTCGTCCAGAAGCAGTCGGGGGTCAACACCGTCCAGCTCGTCCACGACGTGAAGGAGCGGCTGGCGACGCTGCGCGAGACGCTGCCGCCGGACGTCGCCACCGAGATCATCCGCGACCAGTCGCGGTTCATCGAGAAGTCGATCGAGGAGGTGAAGTTCCACCTCATGCTGGCGGCGGTCCTCGTCTCGCTGACGATCCTGCTGTTCATCCGCGACTGGCGGACGACCCTGATCGCCACGCTGGCCATCCCGACGTCGATCATCCCGACGTTCATGTTCATGCGGTACATGGGGTTCACGCTCAACAACATCACGATGCTGGCCCTGATCCTGGCGATCGGCATCGTGATCGACGACGCGGTCGTGGTCCACGAGAACATCTTCCGCCACATGGAGGAGGACGGCCTCGACGCGATGACGGCCTCGCGCAAGGGGACCCGCGAGATCGCCCTGGCGGTCATGGCGACGAGCCTCTCATTGATCGTCATCTTCCTGCCGATCGCCTTCATGGGGGGGATCGTCGGCCGCTTCTTCTCCAGCTTCGGCGGGACGGTGGCCTTCGCCGTGGCGATGAGCCTCTTCGTCTCGTTCACCCTCACGCCGATGCTCTGCTCGCGGTTCCTCAAGCTGGAGCCGGCCGAGCACGGCCACGAGGCCAAGTCGAAGTCGGGCCCGGTCTGGCGGGTCATCGACGGCGGCTACGGCGCGCTGCTGCGGGGGGCGCTCCGGTTCAAGTTCGTGATCATCATCCTGGCGGTCCTGACCATCGGCTCGACGATCCCGATCGGCAAGGCCGTGGGCTTCTCGCTGATCCCCCGCGACGACCAGAGCGAGTACGAGGTGAGCGTCACCACCCCCGAGGGCTACAGCCTCGAACGAACCTCGACGCTCATGAAGGACCTGGAGGCGCGGGTCCGGAAGCTCAAGGGGACGCGGCACATCTTCACCTCGATCGGCTCGACCGGCGGGGCCCGGGCGGTCAAGGGCGCCGGCGACGTCACCCGGGCGACGATCTACGTCCAGATGGAGGACCTGGAGGAGCGCGACTACACCCAGTTCGTCGTCCAGCAGGAGGCCCGCAAGTTCCTGGAGGACTACCCCGACCTGCGGGCCAGCGTCAACGACGTCTCGGCCTTCCAGGGGGGCCGTCGGCCGCAGACCTTGCAGCTCAATCTCGGCGGGCCGGACCTGAGCCAGCTCTCGCGGTACGCCGACCAGCTCGTCGCCGGCCTGAAGAAGGACGGCCGGATCCTCGACCTGGACACGACGCTCTCGCTCCGCAAGCCCGAGGTCCAGGTGATCGTCGACCGCGAGGCCGCCAGCGACCTGGGCGTGCCGGTCGGCACGATCGCCGACAGCCTCCGCGTCCTCGTCGGCGGCCTCCCCGTCACCCGCTTCCGCGACGGCGAGGAGCAGTACGACGTCTGGCTGCGGGCCGGCGCCGCCCTGCGGGGGTCGATCGAGGACATCTACCAGCTCACGCTCCCCTCGCCCACGGCCGGCCTGGTGAAGCTCTCCAGCCTCGCCCGGCTCGTCGACGAACGCGGCCCGACGGAGATCGAGCGGCTCAACCGCGAGCGGATCGTGACCGTGCTGGGCAACCCGGAGAACCTCGCCCTGGGCGACGCCGTCGCGCTCGCGCAGGACATCATCAAGAGCGTCGACATGGCGCCGGGCTATTCGGTCGTGCTCTCCGGGCAGGCCAAGACCCTGGCCGAGACGGGCTACTACTTCGCGATCGCCTTCGGGCTGTCGGTGGTCTTCATGTTCCTGATCCTCGCCGCCCAGTTCGAGAGTTGGACGCAGCCGATCGCGATCTTGATGGCCCTGCCGGTCACGGTCCCCTTCGGCCTGCTCTCGCTCTACTTCTTCCGGACCCCGCTCGACCTGTACGCCATGTTCGGGCTCTTCATGCTGGTGGGCATCGTCAAGAAGAACGGCATCCTCCAGGTCGACGCGACCAACCAGCTGCGCGCCGCGGGGATGCCGCGGACGGAGGCGATCCTGGAGGCCAACAACACCCGCCTGCGGCCGATCCTGATGACCACGGTCATGCTGGTGGCCGCGATGGTCCCGATGGCCCTGGGCAGGGGCCCGGGCGCGGGGGCGCGGGCGAGCATGGCCAAGGTCATCATCGGCGGCCAGATGCTCTCGCTGATCCTGGCCCTGCTCGTCACGCCGGTCTTCTACGCCCTGCTCGACCAGCTCGTGAACCTCACCCGCCGGCTGGGCATCCGCTTCTCCGTCGAGCCCACCGCGGCCCGCGCCCCCGCGATCCCCGCCCCCCAGCCCAGCTGGGAGGCCGTCGAGAGCGTCCGCTGAGGCTGGATTCGTCCCTCTCCCCCGGGAGAGGGCCGCCGCTTCGGCGGGTGAGGGTCGCCGGGACACAAAGATCACGACGGATCTGTGAAATCCGGCACCCGGGCTGTCTCGGTAGACCCGACGACCCTCGCCCGACCCTGCGGGCCACCCTCTCCCGGCTGGAGAGGGGTCGTCGGAGCCGGGAAACGCGAACCGCCGCTCGACCCTGGGGGGATCGGAGCGGCGGTTGGAATGCGTCTCGATTCGATCGGGTCGCGCGGAGGCCGGTCGGCTCAGTTGGCCTCGACGAGCGGCGATACGGTGGCGAGGCGGTTGACGATGTACGCGGCGTCGTCGGCGCGTCGAGGGTCGGAATATTTCGCCAGGGGGGCGGACGTGGTCTCGTCCGTATAGACGCCGACGACCGTGTACAGGCCGTTACACTGCCGGGCCTCAGCTCGGAGGAAAAGTCCCGAGCGGATCAGGGAGACCAGGTTGTGCTGCCAGAGCTGGGTTTCAGCCAGTTTCGCGGTCATGGCGTTCCTCGTTTCCGATTTTTGGATAGTCGACCACGGTCATGACGCAGCCGTCGGGCGTCTTTCGATCCTCCACTCGTCGCGTCCGAGCCTTCTATCAGGATCCTGGATCCATTCGCTCGATCGGCGACGATGCGACGGCTTCTTTCCTCTCCTCGTTACAAATCCCCTGATATCCAGACGTCCGAAAGGCCGGAGATGTTCGCGGCGACCCGCGAGACCTCCCATTCCATTAAGGGCCGCGCCCCCAAAGAAATGTAACCTACATCCCTCCCGAGCCAAGGCCGGTCCCCACGATTCTTCAGGATTCCGAGGGCCCACGTTTTTGCCTAGAGCAAAACCAGGGCCGAGTTCATCAGGAGTTCACGAAGACGTCGTTTCGGCACTCTCCCCTCCGCTTCGGAACGCCGCCGGGTCTCGGCCGGCAACGGCGTTCGAGAGCCTTCACCAGGTCGCGTCGATCTCCTTAGATCCTCATCGGGAAAGCACTTGGGGCTGCGGAGGCGGCGGCCCCAGGGGCTTCGGTCCAGATCAGAAGACAGACCTGACAACCGTCCTGGAGATGGAGGTTCGCCGGCCTCCGCATCGACGGCCGGAGGTGGGAGATGGCAGAAAGTGCCGCGCCTTCAGAAATTTCTGTCAACTTCTGCACTTTCTACGGGCAACCCCTGCCCAGGAAGTAAACTCCCGGACCGGGGTGGGCGTGGCGGGGCATTTGACCTCGCCCGAGAAGCTCTCGCCGGGTAAGACGATCCTCGCCGGCATCCGCATCGATCCTGCTGGAGCGAGGACGCTCATGACTCCCAAGCTCGCCCTGCTGACGCTGATCGCGACGACGGCGTCGCTGCGGCTGCTGGCCGCCTGGAACCTGGGGCTGGGCAACGACGAAGCCTACCACTTCCTCTACGCCATGCACCCGGCTCCGAGCTATTTCGACCACCCGCCGATGGTCGCCGCCGTCGAGACGGTCGGGCTCGCGATCGTCGGCGACCCCTTCTCGCCGCTGGGGCTGAGGCTGGGATTCATCGCCCTCTTCGCCGGCTCGACCTGGCTCATGGCCCGGATCGCCCGGCGATGGTACGGCGAGTGGCCGGGGTTCTTCGCCGCGCTCGCCCTGAACCTGTCGGGCTACTACGGCCTGGCCGTCGGCTCCTTCGCCCTGCCCGACGGCCCCCTGCTCTTCTTCTGGCTGCTCACCCTCGACCGGATCGACCTGGCGCTCGAAGAGCCGGCGCGGCTGCGGCCCTGGGCGGCCGTCGGGCTGGCGTGGGGTCTGGCGATGTTGAGCAAGTATCATGCGGTCTTCCTGCCCGTCGGGACGGTCCTGTACCTCCTCTTGCGGCCCGGTCGGCGACGGTTGCTGAAATCGCCCGGACCGTACCTGGCGATCGGCCTGGGCCTGCTGATCTTCAGCCCGGTGATCGCCTGGAACGCCCGCAACGGCTGGGCGTCGTTCGCCTTCCAGGGGGGGCGGGCCGTCGGCGGGCTGTCGCTCCGCCCCGACGCGCTGCTCGCGGCGATCGGGTCGCAGGCGGCCTACCTGTTCCCCTGGATCTGGATCCCCCTGATGGTCGTGGGCTGGCGGCTGATCGCGGGCTGGAGGGATCGCGACGACGAGCACGAGCGGCTGGCCTTGTGTCTCTGCGTCGCGCCTCTGGCGACGTTCACGGCGGTCGCCTGCCTGCGGCCGGTTTTGCCGCACTGGGGCCTGGTGGGGGTCCTGCCCCTCTTCCCGGCGCTCGGGCGGGCCCTGGCAGGAAGGGCCCAGGCCGACCCGCGGCTGACGCGACGCCGGATCGCGTTCGCGACGGCCTTCTCGGCCGCCCTGCTGGCGGCGACGGTCGCCGAGTATCGCTGGGGATGGCTCCAACGCGGCCCGGCCGGCGGGCTCGGCCTATTGACCGCGAAGACCGACCCCACGGCCGACCTGTACGGCTGGGACCAGGTGGCCGCGCGGCTGGACCGCCTCGGGCTCCTCGACGACCCCCGGACGTTCGTCTTCACCAAGAACTGGTATCAGTCGGCCCAGGTCGCCCACGCGATCGGGATGCGGCGGCCGGTGGTCTGCTACAACCTGGAAGACGCCCGCGGCTTCGCCTTCTGGAGCGCCCCCGCCGACTGGCTCGGCCGCGACGGCGTCTTCGTCATGATCAACGACGACTACACCCCGTTCAGCTTCTACGAGCGCTGGTTCCGGAGCTGCGAGGCCCTCGACGACTTCGAGGTGACGCGCCGCGGCGAGCCCGTGCGACGGGTCCGCATCTTCCGCCTGAACGAACAGCGGATCGCCCTGCCGTTCCAGTACACGAAGGAGCAGGCGGACGAGCGACTCCGGCTCCGGGAGCGGCTCCAGGGCCAGGCCGTGACTTACTCGCCGCCGCCCGAGGTGGGCTCGAAACGCCACTCCGTACGGCGCGACTAGAAGCGCCCGGTCGGATCGGGCAGTTTCGACGTGGACTCCGATTCCCGGGATGGAGCGGCGAGAGGTCGCGCCTTGATGACAGCCTAAAATTGATCCTCCCAAGTCCTCTGATGCTAATCGCTTCCGCGATTCCGTTGGCGATCGGGGTTCGTCCCTTGCTAAATTGTGAAGGTATGTCATTTATAGGACAGACCATTGATGTCGAATTGGTGATGATATGGTAGGGATGGTGTAGTCGTGCCTGCAAGGTCCCTGCAAATCAACAGCCTGGTGTTCGGCCGCCTCTCGAGGTCGTCTACCCAGGTCTGAAGTCGTGCTCGATGGACAAATCTGCTCGGTGATCCCATGAAGCGATCGCCCGTTGGAAATTACGTCGCCGCCGCAGCGGTCGTCGCCGCCGTCGTCTCGATCATCGGCCCGGTCGAGCGGTTGGTCGGGCCGGGACAGCCTCTCATCTTCTTCGTGCCGGCCGTGACGATCGCGGCCTGGATCGGCGGCCTGGGGCCGGGGCTCCTTGGCGCGGCGCTGAGCGCCCTGATCTGCTTCTATTTCTACTTTCCGCCGTACCGATCCGTCCGGGTCGATAGCCCGAGCGACCAGTTCCAGCTCGTCCTCTTCTGCCTGCAGGGGGTCGCGGTCAGCCTGTTCATGGAGAGCCTGCACGCCGCCCGGCGACGGGTGGAGGAGGTCTCGCGACGGGCCGAGGCCCGTCGCGACCGGCTGCGTAAGAGCGAGGAAGAGTTCCGGACCCTGGCCGACGCCGTCCCGCAACTGGTCTGGACCGCGGATCCGGACGGAAACACTTTCTGGTACAACAAGAAATGGTATGAGTACACCGGGAAGACGTTCGAGGACATGCGGGGCGGGGGCTGGCGATCGGTACACGACCAGGCGACGTTGCCGCTGGTGATGGAACGGTGGTCGAAGTCGCTCGCGTCCGGCGAGCCGTTCGACATGGTGCTCCCCCTAAGGGGGGCGGACGGGGTGTTCCGGCCTTTCCTCACCCGCGTCAACGCGGTCAAGGACGCCGAGGGCCGCGTCGTTCGATGGTTCGGGACCAACACCGACGTCACCGAGAGCCGACGCGCCGAGGAGCTCAACGCCCGCCTGGCGGCCATCGTCGAGTCGTCCGAGGACGCCATCGTCGGCAAGAATCTCGACGGCGTCGTCACCTCCTGGAACGCGTCGGCCGAGAGGCTCTTCGGCTACGCGGCCGGGGAGATCGTCGGCCGGGAGGTCCTGCTGATCATCCCGCCCGACCGCCTGGACGAGGAGTCGGAGATCCTCGGGCGGCTGCGTCGCGGCGTCGCGGTGGACCACTTCGAGACGGTCCGCCGCCGCAAGGACGGGAGCCTGATCGAGGTCTCCCTGACCATCTCGCCGATCCGCGACGCTGTGGGGCGGGTCGTCGGGGCCTCGAAGATCGCCCGCGACATATCGGAGCGCCGCAGGGCCGAAAAGCAGCAGATCGAGAAGCTCGAGCTTCAGTCTCGATTCGCCGGCGTCGCCGCCTGCGTACCGGGGGTCGTCTACTCCTTCCGGATGCGGCCGGACGGCAGTTCCTGCATGCCGTTCGCGACGGCGGCCGTCGAGGACCTCTACGGGATCCCCGCGAGCGTGCTGGCCGAGGATTTCAGCCCCGTCTATGCGAACGTCCATCCCGACGACGCCCGGGTCTTGCGCGAAGACGTCGACGAGTCCTTCCGGCGGTCCACGCCCTGGTACTCAAGGTTCCGCTACCGCCACCCCGTGAAGGGCGAGCGCTGGATCGAAGGTCGCGCCGCCTTGCAGGCGGAGCCGGATGGGAGCGTCCTCTGGCACGGGTTCCTCATGGACGTCACCGACCTGGTGGCGACGGAGTCGGCGAAGCGGGATTTCGAGAGGCTGGCCCTATCGGTCCTGGAATCGCTCCCGAACAACATCGCGGTCGTGGACGAGGCGGGTCGCATCCTCGTCGTCAACCGGGCGTGGCGTCGGTTCGCGGAGGAGAACGGGGCCGTCGGGCGGGTCGACGAGGGGGCCGACTATTTCGAGGTCTGCAACGCGGCCACTGGGGAGGTTCGTCCCTCGGCGAGGGCCGTCGCCGCGGGCATCCGGGACGTGCTCGCCGCGCGTCGGGGCGCGTTCGAGTTCGAGTATCCCTGCCACTCGCCGTCGCGGCGGCGTTGGTTCCTCGGGCGGGTCTCCCCCTTCGTCGGGGGGGGGCCGCGGCGCGTCGTCGTCTCGCACGAGGACGTCACCGCGATGAAGGTCGCCGAGGAGCGGCTCCGCTACCGCGAGCGGATGCTGGCCCAGTCGCAGGCGATGGCCCACGTCGGCAGCTGGGAGCTGGACCTCGACGATCGCGAAGACCTCGCCCGCAACGCGCTGCGGTGGTCCGACGAGTGCTGCCGCATTTTCGGATATGAACCGGGCCAGGTCCGGGTCGACAACGACCTGTTCCTGAAGTCCGTCCATCCCGACGACCGCGATCCGATCGCGGCCGCGATGAGGGCCATGATCGCGACGGGCGACCCGTACGAGATCGAGCATCGGATCACGCTGCCGGACGGATCGGAGCGGATCGTCCACGAATGGGCCGAGATCCTGGCCGACCCCGACGGTCTCTCGTCCCGGGTGGTGGGCACCTGCCAGGACGTGACCGAGCAGCGGCAGGTGGAAGCGACCTTGAAAGGTTGGGCGGAACGGCTGGAGACGCTGTCGCGACAGGTCCTCCGGGCCCAGGAGGACGAACGTCGCCGCATCGCCCGCGAACTGCACGACGAGATCGGCCAGGCCCTGACCGCCCTGAAGATTAACCTCCAGGAGGCGAGGGAGGGCCGCGCCGACGGGCCCGCACGGCTTGACGACAGCATCGCCATCGTGGGCGAGGCCCTCCAGCAGGTCCGCAGCATGGCGCTCGACTTGCGACCTTCCATCCTCGACGACCTCGGGCTGGTCGCGGCGCTCGAGTGGTACGTCGAGCGGAAGGTCCAGCGCACCGGCCTGAAGGGCCGATTCGTCGCCGAGCCGGAAGACGTCCGCGCAGATCCCGAGATCGAGACCGTCTGCTTCCGCGTCGCCCAGGAGGCGTTGACCAACGTGGCGAGGCACGCGCACGCCTCCCGTTTCAGCGTCGAGCTGCGCGGGGGGGCCGCGGGCTTGCGGCTCGTCGTCCGCGACGACGGGATCGGGTTCGACCCGGCGGCCGCCCTCCGGGCCGCGTCGCGCGGGGCCAGCCTCGGACTCTCGGGGATGCAGGAGCGGGTCGAGCTGGTCGGCGGCCAGATCGAGTTCACCTCGGCGGCTTCGACAGGCACCGAGATCCAGG
This sequence comes from Paludisphaera mucosa, assembly GCF_029589435.1. Taxonomy (NCBI): domain Bacteria; kingdom Pseudomonadati; phylum Planctomycetota; class Planctomycetia; order Isosphaerales; family Isosphaeraceae; genus Paludisphaera; species Paludisphaera mucosa. Next base: position 2,210,000 of record NZ_JARRAG010000002.1, read on the forward strand.
TTGATTTGCCGGCCGCCCCGCTCGCGTCGCACAGGGTCGACCGGGTCGGATGAGGGAGGAGGACGGGATGGAAAGGGATCCGATCCGCGTCTTGATCGTCGACGATCACGCCCTCATCCGCGCCGGCCTCCGCGGGCTGCTGGCCGCGCTGCCGGAAGTCCAGGTGATCGGCGAGGCGGTCGACGGCCGCCAGGCGCTGGAGCTGGTCGAATCGCTGCGGCCCGACGTCATGATGACCGACATCTCCATGCCCGGGATCGACGGCCTGGAGCTGACGGCGGCCGTGGCTCGCGGTCCCGCCCCCACCAAGGTCCTCATCCTTTCGATGCACACCGAGCGGGCCTACGCCGATAAGGCGATGAGGGCCGGCGCGGCGGGCTATCTGGTCAAGGACTCGGGCACCGCCGAGATCGAGCTGGCGATCCGCGCGGTCGCCCGCGGCGAATCCTATCTCAGCCCGGCGGTCACCAAACACGTCGTGGCCGGATACGCCCGCATGGCGGAGGCCGAGGCGAACGACCCCGGCCCCCTGACGCCGCGGCAGCGCGACGTCCTGAAGCTGATCGCCGCGGGGCTCACCACCAAGGCGATCGCCCACCGGCTGGACATCAGCGTCAAGACGGCGGACACGCATCGCGTCCAGCTGATGGAGCGGCTGGGTATCCATGAAATCGCGGGGCTCGTCCGTTACGCCATCCGCACCGGACTGGTCGATCACGAGGCCTGAGCGGCCGCCGTGGGGTGATTGCCGAGTCTTCCCTAGGGTGAACTCCCGATGGTCGAGGACCCGTCCTCGACGCACAATCGTGATAGAGGTTGGGAACTCGGACGCGGCGACCGATGTCGCTGGCCGCGACCGGGAAGGCGAGTCGGCGGGAGGTCGGCGATGCGGGGAACGGGAACATGGGGCGGCGACGACGCTCGTCCCAGGTCGGAGAGGCGATGGGTCGGCGACGCGGCCGGCCCCGGTTCGGGATATACGACCGCGACGAGGCGGCCGATCCCGCTCCACCTCCCGACGCTCCCGCAACCGCCCCGTCCACCTCCCGCTTTTCCCCTGTTCGGAGCCCTCGCTGACGGGCCGATGGGCCGGAAAGGTCGGGATCGCGTGTCCCGGACCTGGCGTGCGGTCGTCGTCGACGACCATCCGAAACTCCTGGAGATCGTCAAGCGGCTGCTGGCCACCATCCCGGGCGTCGAGGTCGTCGGGGAGGCCGTCTCGGGCCGGGAGGCCGTCGAGGCGGTGGACCGACTGCGACCCGACCTCGTTCTGATGGATATGACCATGCCGGACATGGACGGCCTGGAGGCGACGCGGAGGATCGTGGCCCGTCCGAACGCCCCGGCGGTCGTGATCATGACCGTCCACGACATGCCCCGATACCGCGACGCCGCGCTGGCCGCGGGCGCTCGCGTTTTCCTCAGCAAATCGCTACTCGCCGATCAACTTCGACGGGTGATCGCAGACCTCTCGCCCGGGCCCGGCGCCGGCGAGGAGTGGAGTTGATGCTCGAAGCGGTCCGCCGGCGCCGGCCCTTAGTTTAGATGTCCATCGCGTTTACCGGTTTCATCGTACCTCGTCCGTAGATCGACGGCCGCCGGGCCCATCTCGCAGGGAGAGCCTTCATGTCCAAGAATATCACGATCGACGATTGCGGGCTTCGCCGTATGACCCTCGACGACCAGCCGCTCCTGATCCAGCTCATGTTCCAACTGCTCGAGAAGCTCGCCGGCCAGGGCGATGGATTGGAGTCCGTCGAGCGGTTCGACCGGTCGATTACGCGGTGGCACGACGCCGACTACGACTACATCGACATCGATCTGCCCGAGGACGCCGAACTCGAGGCCGACATCAACGTCCACGACGGCAAGGCTTTCATCCGCTTGATGAAGTGAGGTCAGGTCCGGCTTTCGACCCCGAGCCGCCTTCGGATCTCGGCCTACCCGCCTCCGATCACTCCTGCGGCCCTTCGAACGCCTGAACGACCGGGCGGACCCGCGCCTTCCCCCTCTCCAGTTCGAGGGCGCGCCGGATCCGCCCGGCGTCCCGGGAGCCGCCGCAAAGGACGGCGCGGCCCTCGCCGCCCGCCGCGGCAGCCCCAGGCGCCCGCAGCCCCTCCACATCGTCGACCGCCTGCGCGGGCCTGCGCCGGCGAACGGCCCTGCGTCCGCCACGCGCCTTGCCTGCGGCACCCTCCAACGGGACGCCGTCAGGCTTCCGAAAGCCCGATCCGCCCGGAAACCCGGCCCGGGCGCCGGGCCAGGGTGAGTCGGTTCGTTAATTTGTGGTAGGCTGTCGACTTTTTGGAGTCGACGCCGATGGACGACCGACGCCCGCTGCGCCTGCACGACTTCCTGGCCGAGGTCCCCGACCCGCGCGAGCGGTCGGGGCGGCGGCATCCCCTGGCCGCGATCCTCGCCCACGCGTGCTGCGCGATCCTCTGCGGCTGCCGCGGCTACGCGGCGATCGCGCAGTGGGGCCGCGACCAGCCCATCGGGCTGATGCACCGCCTGGGCTATCTGCGTCGGCCCCCCTCCTACGGCGCCGTCCGCGAGGTCTTCCTCCGGCTCGACGCCGACGCCTTCGAGGCGGCCGTCGCCCGCTGGGTCGACCACGTCCTGCCCGACGTCGACCCCGACGGCCTGCGGGCCGTGGCGATCGACGGCAAGGCCTCGCGAGGGAGCCGTCGGGGCGCCGCCCCGGCGGTCCACCTGCTGGCGGCCCTCGACCAGGCCACCGGCTGCGTCCTCGCCCAGGCCCGCGTCCCGGCCGAGACCAACGAGCACAAGACGGCCCTGCGACTGCTGAAGGGGCTGGCCCTGGAGGGCCGCGTCGTCACCGGCGACGCCGCCTTCTGCCAACGCGACCTCAGCCGCCGGGTCGTCGAGGCCGGGGGCCACTTCCTCTGGAAGGTCGACGCCAACCAGCCGACCCTCCTGGCGGACGTCGCGGCGGCCTGCGAGCCGCCGGTTTCCCCCCTACGCCCGGCGGCGGGCCGCCGCCGAGCGCGATGAGGCGACCACGGTCGACAAGCACGGCGACCGGGTCGAACGCCGACGGCTGACCGTCACGACGATGCTGGGAGGCTACCTCGACTGGCCCCACGCCGCCCAGGTCGGCCGCCTGGAGCGGACGATCACGGCCGCGGGCCGGACGACGGTCGAGGTGCAATGCATCGTCACCAGCGTCCCACGATCCCGGGCCGACGCCGCGACGCTCCTGGCCTGGACGCGGGGCCATTGGGCGATCGAGAACGGGCTGCACTACGTCCGCGACGTCACGCTGGGCGAGGACGCCAACCGGACCCGCACCGGCTCCGGCCCCCAGGCCCTGGCCGTCCTGCGGAACCTCGCCGTGAGTTGGCTCCGCCTCCAGGGCGTCACCAACGTCGCCGCGGCCCTCCGTCGCAACGCCGCCAGGGTCCACGAGTTGGTCGTGAACCTACGCAGCTTGAAGAACTAGCTCACCCTGGGCGCCGGGCGCCGCCGCTTGGCACGAACTCGGGCGATCCCGTATCTTCGGGGAGGCCGAGCGATCCCGCCGTCCCGAGCCGTCTGATGAAGGGTGGCGGCGGGACCGGACGCGATCGGCGACCAGGAGGCGACCCCCTTGAAGTGGCATGCGACGACGATCCTCTCGGTCCGCAAGGGGGGCAAGGTCGCGATCGGCGGCGACGGCCAGGTGACGCTCGGCACCCAGGTCATGAAGGCCGACGCGGTGAAGATCCGCAAGCTGCTCGACGGCCAGGTGATCGTCGGCTTCGCCGGCTCCGCGGCCGACGGCTTCGCCCTGCTGGACCGGTTCGAGGCCAAGCTCAAGGACCACCCCAACAACGTCCCCCGCGCCGCCATCGAGCTGGCCAAGCTCTGGCGGACCGACCGCATGCTCCGGCGGCTGGAGGCCGTGCTGCTGGTGGTCGACGCCCGGCACAGCCTGCTGCTGACCGGCTCGGGCGACGTGATCCAGCCCACCGACGGCATCCTCGCCACCGGCTCCGGCGGCGGCTACGCGCTGGCCGCGGCGCGGGCCCTGATCGCCCACTCGACCCTCTCGGCGGGCGAGATCGTCCGCGAGTCGCTCCTGATCGCCGGCGGGATCGACATCTATACGAACACGAACCTGACGGTGGAGGAACTCCCGTGCCCGAGCCCGAGCTGACCCCCCGACGGATCGTCGCCGAGCTGGACCGCGACATCGTCGGCCAGGCCGACGCCAAGCGCGCGGTGGCGATCGCCCTGCGCAACCGCTGGCGGCGGCGGCAGCTCACCGACGAGCTGAGGGCCCAGGTGACGCCCAAGAACATCCTGCTCATCGGCCCGACGGGCGTGGGCAAGACCGAGATCGCCCGCCGCCTCGCCATCCTCGTCGGCGCCCCGTTCGTGAAGACCGAGGCCTCGAAGTACACCGAGGTCGGCTACTACGGCCGCGACGTCGAGAGCATCATCCGCGATTTGGTCGAGGCCGCGATCCTGCTGGTCCGCAACACCGAGCGCAAGCGGGTGCAGGAGCAGGCCGAGGCCCGCGTCGAGGACCGCCTGCTCGACCTGCTGCTGCCGGCCGCCGGGGGGGCCTCGCCGTCGCCCTCGCCCTCGCCGTGGGACCCGACCCCGCCCCCGGGCGCGGTCGACGAGGCCGCCGAGCGCCGGGCCCGCTCGCGCGAGAAGCTACGCGCCCGCCTCGCCGCCGGCGAGCTGGAGGACCGCGAGGTCGAGGTGACGATCCCCGGCCGCTCGGCCCCCCCGGTCTCGATCATGGGGGCCGGCAACCTCGAACAGATGGAGCTGGACGTCCAGGGCATGTTCGAGAAGTTCATGCCCAAGTCGACCCAGACCCGCCGCACGACCGTCCGCGAGGCCCGGCCGATCCTGCACCAGCATGAGGTCGACGCCCTGCTCGACCCCGAGAAGATCAACAAGGCGGCCCTCGAGCTGGCCCAGGAGTCGGGCATTGTCTTCATCGACGAGATCGACAAGGTCGCCGGCGACGAGGGGGGCGGGCGTGGGCCCGACGTCTCGCGCCAGGGCGTCCAGCGCGACCTGCTGCCGATCGTCGAGGGGACGACGGTTACGACCAAGCACGGCCCGGTCAAGACCGACCACGTCCTGTTCATCGCCGCCGGGGCCTTCCACCGCAGCAAGCCCTCGGACCTGATGCCCGAGCTGCAGGGCCGGTTCCCGATCCGCGTCGAGATGCACGACCTCGCCCGCGACGACTTCGCCCGGATCCTCCGCGAGCCCCGGGCCTCCCTGCTCCGCCAGTACGAGGCGCTGCTCGCCACCGAGGGGGTGACCGTCGAGTTCACCGACGACGCGATCGAGGCCATGGCCGACCTCGCCTTCCAGGTCAACCGCACGACCCAGAACATCGGCGCCCGCCGCCTCCACACGATCCTGGAACGCGTCCTCGAAGACCTCAGCTTCGAGGCCCCCGACCGCGCCGGCGAGCGCACCGTCGTCGACGCCCAGCTCGTCCGGGCCCGCCTCGAAGACGTCGCCAAGGACGAGGACCTGAGCCGCTACATCCTCTGACGGGAGCCGCCTCTCGGTCGGCCGCCGCTCGCCTAACGGCTTTGAATCGGCTTCGTTTGCGATCGAAGCCAACTCTTTGATCGGTTTAAGTCTTGGAATCACAGTCGGTTGAAGCGATTTTCGTCGGCTTTCGTCGTCGATGTCGCCTCATGATTTTCGTCCCTCTCGCCGCGATTCCGACTGTCTTTTTCAAAGTCGTCAAGAGCCCGCCTCGCTGGATGCAAATCCCCGTTAACCATGGGACACAAAGGCGCATTGCGGAATGATGGCCCGCCGAAATCCGCGGCCGTCGCTCAGCGGCCGACCTTCCGATAAGAGTAGACCGCCGCCCCCGGCTTCTCGGCGATGGTGACTTTGAACCCTTCGTCGCGGAGCGATCGTCCGCTGCGGACCGTGCGATCGGCCGCGTCGCGATTCACGACCTCGTACTCGGCGTCCGGTTCGAGCCCCCGAAGTTTGTAGATGCTCGCGTCGACCTCGCAGGCCTTGCGACGGAAGGCCTGGACGAGGCCGTCGCCCTGCTCGGGCCGGTCGAACTGCCAGGCCATCCAGGCGTCCTCGGCGACCGAGTAGGCGCCGAGCGGATGGAAGTCGCCCTCGTAATAGGGCTTCAGGGCCCGATACTCGGCGACCGTCGCCCTGATGGCGTCCCAGGCAACCGGTTCCTGGGAGTCGTAATCGGCGGCGAGCGTGAAATGGTTGCCGAGCCCGCTGCGACGGCTGTAGACGTCCACACTCGCCGCGCCGATGCCGGTGATCGGGATCCAGCGCGCCAGGCCGAAGGTGTGGGCCTGCTGCCCGACCGGATCCCAGAGGTAGTCGCTGCGGGTCAGCACGAGCGCCCGCCGCAGCATCTCGACGTCGATCCGCCGGCCGCCGCTGGCGCAGTCGTCGATCATCAGGCCGGGGTGCCGCCCGCGCAGGGCGTCGAACAGCCGGTAGAGGCCCGTGACGTAGCGGGCCTCGCGCAAACCGACGCGGTCGGCGGGCTCGGCGGCGTTCCAGTAGAAACCGGGATACATGTTGAAGTCGTTGCGGAAGCACTCGATTCCGGTCGCGGCGATCATCTTCGAGTAGTGCTCGATCGACCAGGCCAGGGCCTCGGGGTTCCCCAGGTCGAGCAGGTGGAAGCCGTCGTTCCGCTGATACTGGAGGTCGGCGGGCATCCCCTCGGGCGGGGCGATCAGCCACTCGGGATGATTTTTGTGCAGCCAGGTTCCGGGCATCACCCGCTCGGGCTCGTTCCAGAGCAGGAACCGCATCCCCGCCGCGTGGGCGGCGTCGGCCACCGGCTTCAGGCCCGAGGGGAACCGCGCGGGGTCGGGATCGACGTTGCCGACGTAACGCGCCCAGTTGTCGCCGCAGGTGTACCAGCCGGCGTCGATCCACCAGTAGTCGAACCCCACGCCGTGGCGAGCCACGTTGGCGATCTGCCGCAGCATGTTCGCCTCGGTCGTCTTCTCGAAGCCGATCGTCGCGTGCGGCGACGCCGCGATCGGCGGGTCGACGGGTTGGCCGGCCACCGTCGGCGTGAAGTGTTTCCTGAGGAACCGACGATGCAGGTTGCCGCCGCGCTCCGGGTCTTTTTTATCCCAGAAATGGACGACGATCGACGGCGTCCGGATCGACTCGCCCGGCCGAAGCTTCGCATGGAACGTCCGCTGGCCGATGCGGGCCACGGCCTGCCCCCGGAAGAAGACCCGGAACTCGGCCGACCAGTCCCCCGACCAGCCGACGTCGATCGACGCCCCGGCGGCCCGCCCCACCAGCTTGAAGAACGGCAGCACACCGTCGGACGACCTGCCTCCGAATGATGATCCGGACCAGATTTCATCGCTCGCGAGCACCGTGCGCAAGGGCTCGAAATCGTCGATCCGCGCCTTGCTGCCGCGTGAATGGAAGAGCACCCCCGGCATGCCCTGGCCGCACGCGACCACCATGGCGTCGAGCGGCAGGACGGCCGAGAGGATCGGGGTGTCGTCCGTCCCCGCATTGGTGAACTTCACCACCCAGTCGACGGCCGGGAAATCGCGGTAGACCGTGGCCGTGCATTCGACTCGGAGGTCCGTGCGGGGGTCGGTGAATCGCATCGCCCGTTCGGTCCGGGCCGCGTCGATCGGTTGCTCGGCGTAATCCTTGCGCCAGGTCGGCAACAGTTCGGACGAACGTTCGTCGCCATACGTGAAGGAGAAAGGAGGTCGAGGCTCGGCTCTCGCGGTGAAGCGGGAGTCGATCCAGGTCCGTGCCGTCGCGAACTCCTCGGCCGTCGGCTCCTCTGCGGTCGCGGGCGTCGGGGCGAGGGACGCCCCCAGGAAGATCACGGCGGCGAGACGGCGACGCAAGGATTTCACGCAGGGCCTCCGGTCGGGTTCAGGATTTCTTCGCCGTCTTCCTCGGGGGGCCGAGCGTCCTCGGCTCGTGGGACAGCTTGCGCTGGTCGAGGTTTTCGAGGTCCTCCGCCGTGGGCTCCTGGGCGTCGCGGAGGGCGTAGGCGGCCTCCTGGGCGGCGTCCCATTGGCCGGCTTTGGCCTTGGCGACGACGTCCTTGAGGGCGGCGTACTCGGCGTCGGGGCAATGGCCCTCGGCGCGGCGCTTCTCGATCAGCGCGACGTTCTCTTCGAGCCATTTCGGCTCGCGGGTCGAGACGGCGGTGGCGAGCGAGACGATCAGCTCGCGATTCTCGCCCGAGAGCTGGGTCCCCCGGCTGCAGCCCGGGGCGGAGGCGGACAGGACGGCGACGAGCAAGATCGCCGAGCGGCGGAGGGGCCGGCGCGGCGGCGCGCCCCGCCCGTTCGAAGGGTCGTGCATGGCGAACGCTCCGGGGATCAGTACTGGTCGGAACTGATGATCTCGCCGCCGGCGCAGGTCGCCAGGGCCGGCCAGACGAGCTGACTGATGTTGGCGCTGGCGAATCGGACGCTGCCGTCGCCCATCATGACGTTGCAGCCGCCCGGGTGCTCGGCGTACATGCCGCAGATCTTGGCGAGCCGCGAGTTGGGCGGATGGACCAGCGGCGGTGTCTCCCATGGGTTCGGGCCGCTGTGAACGAGCACCTGGGTCGCGGCGACGTCGCACGCGGCAAAGGCGAACTTGCGGGTGGGGCAGCCGACCGCGCCGGGGACCACGCCGACCCAGGTCTTGTCGCTGAGCGCCGCGGAGTGCTCGCCGACGAAGACGGTGTTCGAGAGGCCGTCGGTCACGCCGGCGATCCGGACCTTGGCGTTGCGGTAGATCGGCCCGTCCGACAGCGAAGTCCAGTCGTCGGTCGCGAAGGCCCAGGCCTCCTGGCGTCCCGAATTCCCCCCGTAGTGGGACCGGCTGAACGTCGTCAGCACCGTCCCCGCCTGGTTCTTCACGTCATACACCCGCGACGCGTCGCTGACCGAAGGGCACAAATAAGTCGCCACCGACACCCGGGCGCCCGTCGTGTTCGAAGCGTCCCAGCAAGGCAGGTTGACGTTCAACGCGGCGTAGAGCGTCGACTGCTCCATGTACGGCAGGAGCATCGAGCCCCAGGCCCAGCCCGGCCCGGTGTCGCGCGTCAGCGCGTCGGGGGCGCCCATGAATGTGTTCCCCCCGATCAGGGTCAGGTAGCCGGCGGGGAACTGCCCCTGGGCGTCGTGGTAGTTGTGCATCGCCAGGCCCATCTGCTTCAGGTTGTTGGTGCACTGGGCGCGGCGGGCGGCCTCGCGGGCCGACTGCACGGCCGGCAACAGCAGCGCGATCAGGACGGCGATGATGGCGATCACCACCAGCAGCTCGATGAGCGTGAAGCCGGCCGCGGGCCGGCGACGAGGGATGCGCATCGCGAAGGGACTCCGAGCGGGGATGACGGGGATGAAGGATCTTCGAACGAGGGGATGTTGAAGGGGCGACGCCCCGCGACTGGGGTCTTTGCACCCCGATGCCGACCGTGCCGCGACGATGGCGCGGCACGCGGACGTCGAGGGGCGGTGCGCGGTCGTTTCGCGCGAGGACGGAGTCGACGCGCTCGGGCTCGCATGCGAGCGGCGCGGGAGCCTGGCGCGGCGCGTCGGACTCAGGCGGTGCGGGCGTCGGGATGGGATGCGGGCGGGGCGCGCGAGGGGGAGTCGCTGCGGGCCTCGAGCGGCGGCGGCGTGACGCGCAGCGGCAGCAGCACGCGACCCGTTGAATGGGCGGAAAAGGCGACGACCGAATCGGGGTTGTGCGGGGTGAGCGACAGCAGATGGCACGCCGCGCAGTCGTGCGACGCGTGCCCCGGCGCATGGGCCGGGCCGCCGCTTCGATCGTCGCCGCCGGGGTTCGCCGAACCCGACAGTCCGTGCTCGACCCCGAGGATCGCGTGCAGCGACGGGCCGGCCGTCAGCACGGCCGCGTGGCTCGCCACGAACGAGATCAGGAGTATCGTGCGGAGGCGGAGGCGCATGGGGATTCCGGAGGTCGGGAAGTCGCCCGAAATGAGGTCGGCGGACGGATCAGGTTTCGAATCCGAATCTCAGCCTCGATCGAAGGCGAGGAAATCGGACGAAACCGCTTCACCGTGCCCACCCTTCTTTATAACAGGGCGGCAACCCCGGAAAAAGCGGCCCTCTCCGGAAAACCCGAAACATCGGCCTCGCCGCGCCATTCGCGCCGACGAGGCCGGATAGGCTGCGGACGCGCCGAAAAATAACCGGCCACCCTGTATGACAGGGCATCTCCGGATTATACATTGATGGCCAAACATTGTCTTCACGTCCGTTTCGATCTCAGGACGGACCCATGCGTCCGCCGGACGACGTCGTCCGCGGCGCCTATCGTCTCGCCCCTCTCCGTCACGATCCCAAGCAGCCTCGACGCCTCGTTTCGAAACCAAGGAGAACACCATGCTGGTCGCCAAGCTCGTGGTCGAATTCATCGGCACTTTCTTCCTCGTCTTCACCGTCGGCATGACCGTCAAGTCGCCGGACGCGGCGGCTCTCGCGCCGCTGGCCATCGGCTCGGCGCTCATGATCATGGTCTACGCCGGCGGGCACTTCTCGGGCGGCCACTACAACCCGGCCGTCACGCTGGGGGTCACGCTCCGCGGCAAGCTGAGCTTCGCCGACGCCGTCCCCTACTGGATCGCCCAGATCATCGGGGCCGTCGCCGCGGCCGCCGCGGTCAACTTCATCAAGGGGACCGCGACCGGCGGGGTCCCGGCGGGACCGGGTGCGGCCGAGTACACCGTGCCGGCGAAGCTCCTCGTCGAGTTCCTGTTCACCTTCGCCTTGGTCTACGTCGTGCTGAACGTGGCGACGGCCAAGGGGACCGACGGGAACTCCTTCTACGGCCTGGCGATCGGATTCACGGTCGTCGTGGGCGCCTTCGCGGTCGGGCCGGTCTCCGGCGGCGCGTTCAACCCGGCCGTGGCCGTCGGCGCGGCGGTGATGGACCTGGCCAAGTGGGAGAACATCTGGATCCCGCTCGCGGCCGACTTCGCCGGCGGCGCCGTCGCGGCGGTCCTCTTCAAGGCCCTCGACCTGGGCGGCGACCGCACGATCGCGGCCTGACCTGAGCGGCGGCCGCTCAGTCGGCCTCCTCGGGGAACGTCGCGTCCTTCCAGTAGCGGCGGGTGTCGGCGGTGATCCGCGCCCGGCCGCATTCCATCAGCTCCAGCAGTCCCGCGTAGAAGGCCTGCGACGGCTCGGCCAGCCCGAGCCGTCGCAGGCTCGTCAACACGCGGGTGATCCGCAGCCAGTTGTGGTCGGGCGCGAGGAAGACCTGGCGCTTGGCCTCGAAATCGGCCGCCGGGACCACCCGCCCGTCCTCCCGTTTCAGCCCCAGGAATGCGAGGAAGCGGTCGAACGACCTCAGCAGGTTCTCCCGAAGCGCCGGCTCCTCGTGGAACGCCGCGACGTCCTCCTCGGAGAGTACCGGCGCCCGGAAGTTGAACTGGCTGGGGACTTCGAGGGGGAAGAGCCACTGGATGAAGTCGTGATGGAACTCCATCTCGTCGTCGGAGAAGGCCCAGACGTCGGCCAGCGTCCGGCCCTCGGCGTCCCGGCCCGTCCCGCGGTAGAATTCGACGAGTTGCGACATGGCCGCGCGAGCCTCCCGTTAGCCGTCGATGGCGGCGGCCGACCTGGGGACCGCCTCGTCCCTCCTATTTGATCCGGCGGCCGTCGGCGATTTCCAGTGGGGTGGGGATGTCGAGCCCTCGCGAGCCGGACGCCGACGCCGACCTGGACCGTCGCATGATGGAACACGCGCTCGGCCTTGCGCGCCATGCGGCCGAGCTGGGCGAGGTCCCCGTGGGTGCGGTCGTCGCCCGCGAGGGGCGGATCGTCGCCCAGGCGTTCAACCTGCGCGAGACCCTCCGCGACCCGACGGCCCACGCCGAGCGGCTCGCCCTGACGCTGGCCGGTCGCGCCCTGGGGCGATGGCGGCTCGACGACTGCACCCTCTACGTGACGCTGGAGCCGTGCGTCATGTGCGCGGGGGCGATCGTCCAGAGCCGGGTCGCGACGCTCGTCTACGGCGCCCCCGACCCCAAGGCCGGGGCCTGCCGCAGCCTGTACCGCCTCACCGACGACCGCCGCCTGAACCACCGCGTGGCGACCCGTTCCGGGGTCCTGGCCAGGGAATGCGGCGAAATCCTGAGTCTGTTCTTCCACGAACGCCGCGATTCCTCTAAACTGCGATGACCAGCCACGACACCGGAGGGGTGCCTGAGTGGTTGAAAGGGCCGGTCTCGAAAACCGGTGAACCGCTACGCGGTTCCGTGGGTTCGAATCCCACCTCCTCCGCTACGGCTGACGCCGTCAGAACAACTTACGTCAGCCTTCGCTGCCGTCCCCGGCGATCGTGATGCCTCTCTCAGCTCCCTACCTGGGGATGCATCCGGTATCTCTGACGACCGCGTCCTGCATGAGGGACCATGCCTCCGTCGCCGCTCGTGCGATCGAACGAGGGCCCTACTCGACCTGCTTCGCTCGCCGCGGGAGCCACGCAAGCGAGGGGGCGTGGCTCGTCGACGCCATGTCGGGCCTCGTTGCCGATGAACGGCGAGGCTCTCCATGATCCCCCCGGAAGACCCGGAGTGTCTCACGGCGTTCCTCGTCGCGTGCGATGAGCGGCGCGGGCCCAGGTGGCCTGGAAGTCGGGGGGCCACCCCGCTCTTCAAGCCGGATCTCGGCGACTCGCGGTTTTCCAGGTCGACGAGTCGACCACGCGGCGAGCCGGTTTCCCGGTCTCGTTGGCTTGCACTCCGACTGCTACGCGTTTAAAATCGCCGGCAACCAACTCACCGTATATCAGGGGCTCGCGTTGGGAGCCTCCTCGTTCGAGGCATGAGTTTGGTCGGTGGACTAACATGAGCATCAAGCGGATTTTGGTTGGAACCATGTGCGGCAGGCTGGCGTTATCCGCCAGAGAGTCCTATGACATGGTTGCAACGGTCCTGGCACGCCCTGAGAACGCCGGGATGATTGCCAACGACCACCTGGCCGGATCGATTACTTCCAAGCTTTGCAAGGAGGGGGGGACCTTCATCGACGTAGGCTCCCACATCGGGTCGGTCATCGATCATGTTACCCACGATTGCCCCAAGAGCAAGGTCATTTCTTTCGAGGCCATCCCCGAGAAGGTCGAGCATCTTCGGCGCAAGTTTCCTCACGTCGAATGCCATGGATGCGCCCTGGGGGATTCCGAGGGCGAAGTGTCATTCTTCGTGAACCTCGAGAAATCGGGCTTCAGCTCCCTGGGCAAGCCTGCCCAGGCCGGCAAGTCCAACCTGGCGGAGATCAAGGTCCCCTTGAAGACGCTTGATTCCCTCGTTCAGGGGGATCACGTCGAGGTGATCAAAATCGACGTCGAAGGTGCGGAATTGGGAGTCTTGATCGGCGGCGAAAAATTGATCGAACGAAGCAGGCCTGTGATTATGTTTGAGAGCGGGCCGCAACAGGACGACGGGTTGGGTTACACGAAAGAGGCGATGTGGAAATGGTTCTCCGATCGAAACTACGCCGTGCTCGTCCCAAATCGGGTGGCGCACAATGATCCCGGATTGACTCAAGAGGGATTCATCGAAAGTCATCTCTACCCTCGGCGGACGACGAACTACTTCGCCGTGCCGAAGGAGCGACGTGACGAGGTTCGAGATCAAGTGAGGCGCATCCTCGGATTGAATTGAATCGGACGCATGGCGGAAAAATGCATGGGATTTCAATTCGACCGATGATCAAGGATGAGCCGATTGGATAGGACCTCGAGCAACGGAGCGGTCGAACACAGCCTTTCGTAAGTTGCAAGTTTCTTCTTCCGCTTGGATGTCCGTCACTTCAAAGCCCTCTCCTCTCGATCCCCGTCCAGCCACGCCTGGGCGTCCCGGCGGGTTCGGTTGCAGGAACGCCCACAGGCTCGCTCGATCATAGCCGAGCGGGCGACGATGGGCGCGCCCACGCCGACCGTCGGCATCTCGCCGATCCGGTCGCGGCGGTCGGCGTAGCTCGTGATCGCGTCGCTCACGACGTCCCGCTCTCGGTTCGCCCTGAACCGTCGAGTTGATATGATCCGCCGGTCCTCGGCCTCCTGGAGCGTTCTGCTCCCATTGAGTCAGCCAAGCAGGAGTCGCCTGGTCTGGCGCGGGAAGTCCCCGACCCCGACCACCGTCGATTATTACAGAGAATGACACATTGCGGCCTTTTATGCTCGTCATGTCTGTCTTAACAGTGTTTTCTGAAATCATAGGTTATTGTGGGCGATTGATTTCGCACGTCCCATCTTCGACCGGCCGCAAGGGCATGGCGAGGCCCTAACGGCGGCGTCTCCGCATCTCCCCGCTGCGGAAAAGCCCTTGCTTTTCACGGTTATAAGGCCTGTCGACGGCCCGCCACTTTGTCGAGTTGACGAGCGATCTCCACCTGCCTATGATATTAAAACCAATTAACTTGGGTCGGAGTCAGAAGGCCAATGACTGGACGTCTCCTCAATCATGGGATCCCCATCCTGGCGGCCGTGATGCTGCTGCTTGCGGTGGTTTCTTCGCCGATCCGGCACACTTTGGGTTTCCGCCAGACCGGATCCGCTCCCAGCCCGCGCCCGCTCCACGATCGCTCTCTCGCTCATGAGTCGAAGGGTGTGGATGAGTCACCTTCCCGATCCTGCTTCGTCGACGCGGCCTTCGTCCCGTCCGACTTCAAGGACGAGATGGAAGCCGAGATCGAGGATGAGCTGACGCTAGGCTCTCCGCCGGCCGCCTTGCCTTTCGACGCCTTCCCCTCTCCCCGTCGGAAGTCTCAGCCCGCAGTGGTCAACCCTGCCATGACGCTCGCGTCAAGACCGCTCCGCTGCTGAGATCCTCCCCCCGACGTCGGCGTCTGTTCGGTCATATCTGAGCAGACCGACGCCTCTTGCTCGCAGGATCGGCCTCGTCGAAGGCGGCTCGGTGTGTGAAAGCGCCCCGGCCTCCCTCCCACAAGGCCCCGGCGCGTGGGTCCTCCCCCTCCCAGGTCCCGTGTCCGTCTTCAACCGGCCCCAAACCCCGGACGCTCGCCCTGCGCCTTGTTGATGTGAAGGCGCGCAGGTCCGACCGAAGTTCGATGCACGTGATTCCGCTTCCCCGACGCATCGTCGCCCGTTCCATCCCGATCGTTCGGGGACGAGCCTCGACCGCTGGGGAATTCTCGCCCGACCTGTGGGTGTCGATCGGCCGCGAGGCGGCCAGGAGCAGAGAAGGCCATGAAGCGCATCGTCTCGACCGTTTTGGGACCCTTCCGATTCGCCGTCCGGCGACCCATCACCACCCTGTTCCTGCTGGTCGCGCTGATCGGCGGCACGGTCGTGGGTTTGACGAAGAAGGGTGTGGAC
The DNA here is from genome assembly GCF_029589435.1 of Paludisphaera mucosa. Taxonomy (NCBI): domain Bacteria; kingdom Pseudomonadati; phylum Planctomycetota; class Planctomycetia; order Isosphaerales; family Isosphaeraceae; genus Paludisphaera; species Paludisphaera mucosa. The sequence continues at coordinate 2,225,339 of NZ_JARRAG010000002.1, forward strand.
GTCCTCCCGCCGCCGTATTCGGAAAGACTACGCACCCATACCGACGACCTGATCGCGAGATCCAGGAAGGCGAAAACGTACCTCGTCGCTCAGTATGAAAAGTACTTTGCGACGCATGAGGAGGCGGTCCACCACGAAGAGCACAAGATCGTGGTCACCAGCCCTCAGGCCCGGGACGTCACCATCACCGAGGGATACGTCTGCCAGATCCACTCGCAGCGTCACATCAACGTCTGTGCGCTCGACGGCGGATACCTGGAGGAGATCTTCGTCAAGGAAGGTCAGGCGGTGAAGAAGGGCGATCTGATGTTCAAGATCGTGCCCGTCCTCTACCAGGCGAAGCTGGAGGCCGAGAAGGCCGAGGCCGACCTCGCGCAGCTGGAATACAACAACACGAAGATGTTGTCCGACTCCAAGGTGGTCTCTCAGAACGAGGTGCTGCTGCTCCAGGCCAAGCTGGCGAAGGCCCAGGCGAAGGCGAGCCTGGCGAGGGCCGAATTGAACTTCACCAACGTCCGGGCGCCGTTCGACGGGATCATCGACCGCCTGCATGAGCAGCTCGGCAGCCTGATCAAGGAGGGCGACATCCTCACGACCCTGTCCGACAACAGCGTGATGTGGGTGTACTTCAACGTGCCCGAAGCCCAGTACCTCGACTACATGGCCGCCCTGAATCAGCACCGGGAGGATCCGAAGCTCGAGCTGATGCTGGCGGGCGACCGGAAGTTCCCCCAAGTCGGCAAGATCGGCGCGATCGAGGCGAAATTCAACAACGAGACCGGGAACATCGCCTTCCGCGCCGACTTCCCGAACCCGGACCGCCTGCTGCGTCACGGCCAGACCGGCACCGTCCTGCTCAGCCGCGTGTCGAAGGACGTCACCGTCATCCCCCAGCGGGCCACCTTCGAGATCCTGGCGAAGCGCTACGTCTACGTGGTCGGCGAGGACGGCAAGGCGCACCAGCGCGAGATCTCGATCCAGAACGAAATGGACGACATCTTCGTCGTCAACAAGGGCGTCAAGGCGGGGGAGAAGATCGTCCTCGAGGGGATCCGGCAGGTCCACGACGGCGAAGAGGTCCACTACGAATTCAACCCGCCCGAGCTGGTCATGGCTAACCTCAAGAACCGGGCGGAATGACCTCCTTTCCCGGGTAGACGAGCCAGGACGGACCCGATTTTCGGTACGGACCCAAACCCGACCCTCCGAGTGCCATGTTCGCAAAAATCCTGCATCGACCGGCGCTGGCGATCGTGATCTCGATCATCATCCTCTTCCTGGGGGGGCTGTCGATCAAGACGCTGCCGATCTCCCAGTTCCCCTCGGTCGCGCCCCCCAGCGTGGTGGTCACGGTCGCCTATCCCGGCGCCAGCGCGAACGTGCTGGTCGACTCGGTCCTGGTCATCCTGGAGCAGGCGATCAACGGCGTGCCGGACATGCGCTACATGGCCTCGGCCGCCACCAGCGCCGGCGAAGCCACGATCATGATCATCTTCGAGCCCGGGACGGACCCGAACGTGGCGGTCTTGAACGTGCAGAACCGGATCCAGACCGTGAAGAACCGGCTTCCACCCCTGGTGGAGCGGGAAGGCATCATCGTCATGCAGGCCATGACGAGCATGCTCATGTATGTGAACATCTTCAGCACCGACGAGAGCCACGACCAGAACTTCCTCTACAACTACGCCTTCGTCAATCTCCTGCCCGAGATCAAGCGGGTCCGGGGCGTCGGCAGCGCCACGATCCTCGGCAGCCGCCAGTACGCGATGCGGGTCTGGCTGAACCTCGACCGCATGAGGGCCTACAACGTCTCCGCCGACGACGTCATGAAGGCCGTGGGCGAGCAGAGCATGATCGGCTCGCCCGGGCGACTCGGGCAGGCGACCGGCACGAAGTCGCAATCGGTCGAATACGTGCTCACGTGGGTGGGCCGCTACAGCGAGCCGAAGCAGTATGAGGACATCATCCTCAAGGCGAATCCCGACGGCGAGATCCTGCGGCTCAAGGACGTCGCCAAGGTCGACCTGAGCGCCTCGTATTACAACATCTACTCGGACATCGACGGCCATCCCTCGGCCGCCATCGTCCTGAAGCAGCTCCCCGGCACCAACGCCGCCGTCGTCATCGAGGAGGTCAAGGAGAAGCTCAAGGAGATCAAGGAGGCGTCCTTCCCCCCCGGCATGACGTTCGAGGTCAGCTACGACGTCTCCAGCTTCCTGGAGGCCTCCATCGAGCAGGTGCTGCACACGCTCCTGGAAGCCTTCGTGCTGGTGTCGCTGGTGGTCTTCCTGTTCCTCGGCGACTGGCGTTCCACGCTGATCCCGACGCTGGCGGTCCCGGTGTCGTTGATCGGCACCTTCTTCTTCCTGCAGCTGTTCGGCCTGTCGATCAATCTCATTACGCTCTTCGCCCTGGTGCTGGCGATCGGCGTCGTGGTCGACGACGCGATCGTGGTGGTCGAGGCCGTGCACGCCAAGATGCACGAGAAACATCTATCGCCCTATCGAGCGACGCAGGAGGTCGTGCACGAGATCAGCGGCGCGATCATCGCCATCACGCTCGTGATGACGGCGGTGTTCGTCCCCGTGACCTTCATGACGGGCCCGGTGGGCACCTTCTACCGCCAGTTCGGCATCACGATGGCCACGTCGATCGTCCTCTCCGGCGTCGTGGCCTTGACGCTCACGCCGGTCCTCTGCGCGATGATCCTCAAGCCGCACACGGGCCAGCCGACGAAGCGCGGGCCGCTGGGCATGCTGCTGCATCTCTTCGACCGCGCCGTCGAGAAGGTCACCGGCGGATATGCGGCGTTCCTGCGGCCGGTGGTCACGCGCCGCATGCTGACCATGCTGGTCATCACGGGATTCGGCGTCGGCATCTTCCTGGTGAACACGCACCTCCCGTCGGGCTTCATCCCGCTGGAGGACCAGGGCATGATCTACGGGATCATCCAGACGCCGCCGGGCTCGACGATCGAGTACACCAACGCCAAGTCGCACGAGCTGCAGGAGATCGCCAAGAGCATCGAGGGGGTCAACTCCGTCTCCTCGCTGGCCGGCTACGAGGTGCTGACGGAGGGCCGCGGCTCGAACGCGGGGACCTGCCTCATCAACCTGAAGAGCTGGGCCGACCGCAAGATGACCTCGAAGCAGATCATCGAGAGGCTCGAAGAGGAATGCAGCAAGATGTCCAACGTGAAGCTCGAGTTCTTCGAGCCGCCCGCGGTGCCCGGCTTCGGCGCGGCCGGCGGGTTCTCCACGCGCGTGCTGGACAAGACGAACTCGATGAACTACCAGCAGCTGGGCGAGGTGACCGACAAGTTCATGGCCGCCCTGTCGAAGCGCAAGGAGGTGAAGGGGCTGTTCACCTTCTTCGCCAGCAACTATCCGCAATATGAGATTGTCATCGACAACGACGTGGCCATGCAGAAGGGCGTGTCGATCGCCAAGGCGATGGACAACCTGTCGATCGTCGTCGGCAGCACCTGGGAGCAGGGCTTCATCCGATTCGGCCAGTTCTACAAGGTCTTCGTGCAGGCGCTGCCGGAGTTCCGGCGGTTCCCCGAAGATTTCCAGAACATGTTCGTGAAGAACGACAAGGGGGAGATGGTCCCCTACTCCTCGTTCATGACTCTCAAGAAGCGACAGGGCCTCAACGAGATCAACCGCTACAACCTGTATCCATCGGCCGCCATCCAGGGGGCTCCGGCGCCCGGCTTCAGCAGCGGCCAGGCGATCAAGGCGATCCAGGAGGTCGCCGCCCAGACGCTGCCCCCCGGATACGGCCTGGGGTGGGAGGCCCTCTCTTACGACGAGGCGGACAAGGGGAACCTGGCGATCTTCATCTTCCTGATCGTCGTGATCTTCGTGTACCTGGTGCTGGTCGGTCAGTACGAGAGCTTCATCCTGCCGCTGGCGGTGATCCTGTCGCTGCCGATCGGGATCTTCGGGTCGTTCCTGTTCCTCCAGGCCATGGGGCTGTCCAACGACGTCTACGCCCAGATCGGCCTGGTCATGCTGGTCGGCCTGCTGGGCAAGAACGCGATCTTGATCGTCGAGTTCGCGGTGCAGCGCCACCGCGAGGGGCTGAGCATCCAGGAGGCGGCGATTGAGGGCGGCAAGCTGCGCTTCCGGCCGATCTTGATGACGTCCTTCGCCTTCATCGCGGGCCTGATCCCGCTGGTCCGCGCCAGCGGCCCCGGGGCGATCGGCAACCGCACGATCGGCACCACCGCGGTCGGCGGCATGCTCGTGGGCACCGTGATCGGCGTGCTGTTCATCCCCGGGCTCTATTACCTGTTCGGCAAGATGGCCGACGGCAAGAAGCTCCTCGAAGACGAGGTGGACGAGCCGCTGAGCGAGATCGTCAAGCATTGATGACGAGGAGCCTGACGACCGGCGCGTACGTACGTCCGTCCGCATCGCCGGCCGGGCCTTCGGAGCCTCGGCGAGATCGGTCGAAACATGGGCGTGCTTGCGGAGGGAGGTCCGACCGTTCGCCGCCGTCGCGAAGCTCGGCGAGGTCTGAGAAACGGAGCTTGACGGCGTCGCGGGAATCGTCTAAACGAGGTACGACGAACAAATCTCAGGTCTTCCGCGGGGCGGATCTCGCCCCGGAGTCGGGCCTCGATCCCATCTTCGCTCGCTCTCATGTGCAAAAGCTCGCGTCCACGCGTCGGACCTCGATCGGGGGGATTCGACGCGCGAGACGAACGCAGGTGACGGTTGCACGAGGCCCGATCCCCGCCAGGAGGGTGGGGACGCCCGAGGTTTCGGGAACGGTTCCGCTCCCGTCGCAGCCGGTGGCGACACCGGCTCGGCGGGACTTTCAAGGACGAAGCGGATGAACCAGTCGTTAAATCTGTCATTCACGAAGCACAAGAAGCGTGCCGTGGCGATCCTGGTCGCCTGCGGCTGCCTCCTGGTCCTCCCGTCCTGCTGGATCCCGGGACTCCGTCGCCCCATGCCGGGGCCGGGCCTGAAGGAGAGCTACGACCTCCGCAAGGAGGATCCCCAATCCGACCTGCCGGAGGTCTTCGAGGCGGCGGACAGCGCGGAGAACTCGGCGCGGCTGCAGCTCGAAGAGTTCTTCAGCGACCCCATGCTCATCGCCCTGATGTATCAGGCCCTGGACGGCAACCAGGAGTTGCGGATCCTGTCCGAGAACGTCCAGATCGCCAGCAACGAGATCCTCGCCAGGCAGGGGGCGTACCTGCCGTTCGTCACCCTGGGGGCGGCCGCCGGGATCGACCGGTACAGCAGCTTCACGATCCCGGGCGCCGGCATCCTCAACGACCCCTTCCGCCCGGGGCTGGGCCGGTCGGGGTTCCTCCCCAACCCGCTGCCGAACTACCTCCTGGGCCCCGCGTTCTTCTGGACCCCGGACATCTGGCGGCAGTTGCACAACGCCAAGGACGCCGCGGCCGCGCGCTACTACGCCGCCGCCGAGGGCCGGAACTACTTCGTGACCGGCCTGGTCGCCGAGATCGCCGAGAACTACTACCGGCTCATGGCGCTCGACCAGCGGATCGAGATCCTCGACCAGACGATCGCCATCCAGGAGCAGAGCCTCCAGGTCGCCAGGACCATCAAGGAAGGAGCCAGGGGCACGGAACTGCCCGTCCAGCGTTTCCTGGCCGAGGTCCGCAGGAACCAGAGCGAGAAGCTGATCGTCAACCAGGACATCATCGAGGCCGAGAACCGCATCAACTTCCTCCTGGGGCGCAACCCCCAGCGCGTCGAGCGGATGAAGGGCAACTTCCTCGACCTGACGCTGCATTCGCTGAGCGTGGGCCTCCCCGCCGAGCTGCTGGAAAACCGGAACGACATCCGCCAGGCGGAGCGCGAGCTGGCGTCCGCCGGGCTCGACGTGCTCGTCGCCCGCAAACGCTTCTACCCCCAGGGGTTCATCAGCTCGGGCATCGGCTACCAGGCTTTCGATCCGAAATACCTCTTCGTCACCCCCGAGGCCCTGATCGTCAACGTCGCCGGCAACCTGGTCACGCCGTTCATCAACCGGAAGGCGATCAAGGCCGAGTACTTCAGCGCCAACGCTCGGCAGTTGCAGGCCGTCTACAACTACCAGCGCGTGGTCCTGGAGGCCTTCATCCAGGTGGTCAACGACCTGGCCAGGGTGGAGAACTACCGCAACAGCATCGAGGTCAAGAAGCAGCAGTTGGCGGCCCTCGAAGAGTCCGTCGAGGTCGCCATGAAGCTCTTCCAGTTCGCCCGCGCCGATTACGTGGACGTGCTCTTCGCCCAGCGGGACCTCCGGGACGCCAGGACGGTCATCGTCGAGACCAAGCAACAGCAGCTGTCGGCCGTCGTCCAGACGTACCGGGCCCTCGGCGGCGGCAACTATCTGCTGCCGATCCCCGTCCCGCAGCCGCTGCAGCCCCATAAGTGGATGTTCTGGAAGCACGCCCATCCCGTCGCGGAAGTGGCGCGGGGGCCGCTGCCGCCGCCCGCGCCTTCCGCGGAGATGAGCCCCTTCCCGCCTCCGACGCCCACTCCGGACGCGGTCCCGGCCCCGCCGCCGACGCCCTCGGCGGCCAAGGACGAGGATCAGGACTCGTTTTCGACGCCGTCGCCGGACAAAGTCACGATCCCTCCCCCGACGACGCGCACGGACAGGATCGAGACGTCGGGTCCGTCGGCTTCGACGGGCGGCCTTCCCGATCCGCTGCCGAAGCCCATTGGGGGCGCAGGCGGCTCCGCCAACAACCCCCAGATTCCGCCTGGTTGATCGCCGGACCTTGCCGGCCGGTCACGCCGAACTCCTTCAGCACGACGTCGCCTCGCCTCTCCCGAGTCGAGGCGACGTCGAGACGTTGCCGGCCAAGCAAATTTCGGGTAAGATAACCGGGCGTCGGGACGTGCGGTCCTGCGTTCCGAGGCGTACCTCGTCACGCGACCACCCGGGCACGCGCGGCGTCGACTTCGAATTCCTCACCCGAACCGGTTCAGGGCGAACATTCCACACGGTCGGACCGAGGTCCGCGCGTCGAAAGCTCCTCTCGCACGACTCCCGCCCATCCGGGGCGGACGACTCCCATCGCGACGGCTTCCGGGCGAATTCTCCCACGGCCCCCCGGTGACGGCGGACTCGCCGGCCGCGGCCGATGATCGACGGTATCGAGAGCCTTCGGAGACGACTCGTGGATCAGTTTTCGGCCGGGAAGTCCGCGGTGGCCGCGGGGCTCAAGATCCTGGTGGTCGACGACAACGTCGATGCGGCGAACATGTTCGCCATGCTCATCCAGTTCGAAGGCCATGACGTGCGGACGGCGTTCAACGGGGCCCAGGCCATCGAATCGGTGCAGGCCTTCACCCCCGACGCCGTCTTCCTCGACATCAGCCTCCCCGACATGACCGGGTACCGCGTCGCCGAGCAATTGCGGCGGATCCCCGCGCTCGACAAGGCCATGCTGGTGGCGATGACCGGGTACAGCGACGAGGATCATCAGGCCCGCTCGGAGAAGGCCGGTTTCGACCACCACGTCGTCAAGCCGGCGGACCACGCCTACGTCATGCAGCTGCTCGACCAGGCGGCCTGCCGCCGCTGATCCGGGCGAGGGCGAGGGTCACGACGCGGCCAGGGCGTCGCGGGCCAGCTCCAACGCCCCGTGGACGACGACCTCTTCCCCGAGCGCGGCGGGGACGATGTCGAACGAGCCCCGGAACGGCCGGAAGACCTGGGCGTCGACCCGCTCGCGGATCGGTCGGAACCAGAGCTTCTCGCCGATCAGCGAGACGCCGCCGCCCAGGATGATCCGCCGCGGCGCGATCAGGGCGACGGCCTGGCAAAGGGCGAACGTCAGGGCCTCGCGGGCCCGGTCGAGGATGGCCAGGCTGCGCTCGTCGCCCTTCCAGGCGGCGTCGGCGACGTCGACCGCCGTGATCCGCTCGGGGGCGCCGGCGGCTTCGAGCACGCTCCAGCGATCGCCGCGCTTCTGCGTCGCCTTGCCCACGTTGCCGGCGAGCCGGCCGATCCCCCATCCCGAGGCGACGGCCTCCAGCTCGGGCATGTCCAGGGGGTCGTCCGGGGCGACGCCCGGCACGCGCAGATGGCCGATCTCGGCGGCGCCCCGCCCGGCGCCGCGGTAGATGCGGCCGTCGAGGATCAGGGCCCCGCCGATGCCGCTGCCGATCGTCAGGTAGAGCAGCGGCGAGCAGCCCACCCCCGCGCCCAGGCGCGACTCGGCCAGGCCGGCGACGTCGGCGTCGTTGTGGACCGAGACGACCGGGATCTCCAGGTTCTCGCGCGCCCAGTCGGCCAGGGGGAAGTCGGTCCAGCCCTCGACCTGGAACGACGTCTCGGTCCGCCCCGTTTCGGCGTCGAGCGGGCCGCCGAAGCCGACGCCCGCCGCCCGGACGTCGCCGGCGGAGAGGCCCACCTCGTCGCGCAGGGTCAGGAACCCCTTGCGGATCTGCTCGCGGATCCCCTCCGCGCCCCGGGCGGGGTCGATGGTCGCGCGCTTGAGGTGGTCGATCGAGCCCGGCCGACGGCCCAGTCCGAGCTGGAGCTTCGTCCCGCCGATCTCGATCCCGAGGAGCCAGCCGACGTCGGTGGTGCTCATGGAGGTCAGGCGTGCGCCCTGGCGCCGTTGCGGGGGGTCGACCGATGCTTGGCGGTGAACCGGCGGTGGAGGTCGTCGATCAGCCAGTGGAAGACGACCTGGTGGAGCGACTCGACGATCCCCATGTCGTCGAGTCCGACGTGCAGGTTGTGCTTGCCGATCGCCTGCAGCTTGCCGCCCGAGAACCCGGTGAAGCCGACGGTCTCCAGCCCCTTGGCGTTCGCCCACTCGACGGCCCGGAGGATGTTGGGGCTGTTCCCCGAGCCCGAAATCGCGATCAGGACGTCGCCGGGCGAGGCCAGGTTCTTGAGCTGTTCGAGGAAGACCCGCTCGTAGCCCTCGTCGTTGGCCCAGGCCATGATGCCGGCGGTGTTGTCGGTCAGGCTCAGCACCTTGAGGCGCTTCTGGTCCTCGAAATCGCAGAGCGTGCACTTGGCCAGGTCTTCGCAGAGGTGCGAAGCGTTGGCTCCCGATCCGCCGTTGCCGATGATGAAGACGAACTTGTTCGCGTCGTAGGCCCGCTCGATCACGTCGCTTACGGTCTCGATCGAGGGGACGTCGAGCCGCCCGATCTCGTCGCGCACGCGTGACAGGTAATCCCCGGCCGACAGCGTCTGTCCCAGCATCAGCGCCACTCCCTCCCGCGTGGGGCGACTCCGTCCCGCCCCTGCAACCGATCCCTCGCCGCGCCGGGATCATAGCAGCCGGTTCCGCAACGTGTAAAGTATAGACTTGCGGGGGCCGGGACTTCGCGACCGAGGCGGGATCGACCGAGTTGATGAACGTGCTGTCCTTCGGCGTCTGCAACGCCTTCGTGCTCCTGGGAGCCTGGTGGGGCGCGACTTACGGCCTGAGGCAGCCGCGCGGGACGGCGCGGATGCTGGCCGCGGCCTTGCTCGGCTGGGCCTGGATCACCCTGGGGATGCAGCTCCTGGGGACGATCGGGCTGCTCACGATCGGCAACCTGATGGGCTGGTCGCTGCTGGCCGCGGGCCTGGGGCTGGGGATCGCCCTGAGGAGACGCGAGCGGCCCTTCGACCCGCCCTCGGGGCCCGAGGCCACCGGCTGCGAGGGCTGGCTCGCGGTCGCACTGGCCCTTTGGACGACTCTCGTGCTCGGGATGCCGTCGCTGCTGCTCCCGGTCAAGGTCGTGAGCGACGGCCCGATCTACCACCTGTACTTCGCGGCGCGGTGGTGGAAGGCGGGGCGGCTCTTCCTGGTCGCCTCGCCGTTCGGCGAGAGCGCGGCGACCTACTTCCCGGCCAACGGCGACCTCTGGTTCGCCTGGCTGATGACGACCTGGGGGGGCGACCGCCTGGCGCGGGTCGGCCAGGCGCCCTTCTTGCTGATGGCCTGCCTGGCCAGCTATGGCTGCTCCCGCGAATTGGGGGCGGGGCGGACCGCCTCGCTGGTGGCGACGTCGCTGTTCGCGACCGGCGGGCCGCTGATCCTGTTCACGTTCGAGCCCAACGTCGACACCATCTTCGTCGCCGGCTACCTGACGGCCGCTTACTTCTTCCTGCGGTACTCCCTGGAACGCGACGGCTGGCCCGCGTTGCTGCTGGGAGGCCTGGCGGCCGGCGAGGCCCTCGGGACCAAGTCGGTCGGGAACCTGTTCGTGCCGCCGCTCGTGCTCGTCGCGGCCTGGGCCGTCGCGCGTCGGAATCGGGAGTTGAAGGCGACGGTCGCCGGCGTCGCGACGATGTTTGCGGGGGTGGCGATCCCCTCCGCCTTCTGGTACGCCCGGAATGCGATCCTGACCGGCAACCCGCTGTATCCGCTGACCGTCGGGCTCGGCGGGACGACCTGGCTGTCGGGCTGGTACGGGCCCGACGCGATGCGCGAGAGCATCTATTACCTCCCCGTCGGCGAGTGGCGGGCGCTCGGCGACATCCTGGTCGGGGTGCTCGACTATCGAACGGTGCCGCTCTGGCTGGCGGCGCTCTTCGGCGCGTGGGCGATCGGGCGGCGGCGGCGGCCGGGCGACGGCTGGGTCTGGGCCTTCGCACTGGGAGCCTTGCTCAACATTGCGCTCTACTGGTTGTTCATCCCGTACCGGACCCAGCAACGGTTCATGCTTCAGGGGGTCGGGCTGGCGGTGGTCCCGCTGGCGCGGTGGCTCGATCGGGGTCGCTGGCTGGCGGTCGCGGCGACGCTGATCCTGGCGCTGCACGTCGTCACGCCCCAGGCCTGGCCCTTCGGCCCGCGCGACGCCGACATCCCCTGGGATCTCGACCCGCGGATCCCGAACGCCGTCGGCGCGATAATCCCGCTCGCGGAGCGAGTCGTCCGGTGCGCGGCGTCCGGCGGCCGCATCGAGGCCCTGGCGTTGGTCGAACTCCCCCTGGCGGCGCTGGTTGCGGGCCTGGCGGTCTGGGCCTGGGCGCGATGGAGCCGAGGCTCGCGGGGCGGGGCGACCTGGGCGATCGGCCTGGTCGCGCTCGGGCTGGTCACGGGCCTGGGGGTCTTGCAGAACGCTCCCTTCGCGGGCGACCCTCGGCTCTTGTTCTTCCCGCCTTTCCGCGACTTCTATCGGGGCTGGATGGAACTCGACGGCCGCTCCGGCCCCTCCGGGTCGCGGGTGGCTTACGCGGGGACGAACATCCCGTATTACCTGATGGGCGTCGGGTTGCGGAACGACGTCCGATACGTGAACGTCGAGGGCCCCCGGGATGGGCTGATGCACGACTTCCATCGCCGAGCCCGCGCCGAGGGCCGCGGAGCATGGCCCAACGCACGGCCAGGCTGGGACCGCGAACGTCCCGACTACGACGCCTGGCTCGCCAACATGGCGGCCGAGGGGATCCAACTCCTCGTCGTGACCAGGGTCAACCCCGGCGAGGGCGCGCACAACGTCGCCGACGCCGATGGCTTCCCCGTCGAGCGAGGCTGGGCCGACGCCCACCCCGAGACCTTCGAACCCCTCTACGGCGTCCGCGAAGGCGACCCCTGGTTCCGGCTGTACCGCGTCCGGCCCGGCGCGGCCGCGGGCCGTTGAATCGGCCAGGACGACGCCCCTCCGTGGGGCTCCCCGGTTCGGGAACGGACTCCGTTCGCGACCGCCGTATGATCCGGAAAGTCGGATTCTTTGTATTCTTTCATAATTCTGTTCGGGCAGCAAAGTGATTAGGGGAAATCCTTTGCGACGCATCAAGGCCCGCAGGGATTTGACTGCGTCGGTAGGATCCTGGAGACGAACGGGTTTCCCGCACTGGGAACAGCCGTCTCTCAAGGAGGAGGTGACCATGAAGTTGATCGAAGCCCAGAGGTTGTCAGGTCGGGAGATTCGGCCCTACGTGCGCGACATCCCGATCGTGGACGTCCGGTTGGACTTGAACCTGCCGCGGGCCAAATTCTTCGACGTCGAGCTGAACATGCTGGAGGGCGTGCTGGGCCCTCGCGATCCGTACCCTCCCGTCTTCGTTCGCTGGGACGCGTTCTGCCAGGCGTACCTCGTCGTCAGCCGGCAGAACTTCTACGCGCTCGCCCGCAAGCGAGGGCTCTCATTCCTCCCCTGCGTCGAGGTCGAGCCCGATTCGGAGCGTCGGCCTTCGCGTCTCGCCGGCTGAGCCGGGACGCAGGCTCCCTGGGAGCCCGGTGGCCGGGGTCGACCTCGAAAAAAAACTCCCGAATTCCGCACGGATCCCTCGGGCGGTCGCCACTCATGTGTGTGAGGGGCGAAAACACGACGCCGCGCGACGATCGCCGAGCCGTTCCGGCGGGTCGTTCGTGCGGATCCCGGGGGATGGGTGTCATGCGACTGACCTTACGGACGCTGCTGGCCTGGCTCGACGACACGTTGCCGCCGGTCCAGGTGCGGGAGATCGGCAAGCAGGTGGGGAGCAGCCCGCTGGCGCAGGAGCTGGTGCAGCGGATCCACCGCGTGACCCGCCAGCGGCGGCTGACCGTCCCGAGCAAGAACGGCCCCGACGCCACCGACCCGAACCTGGTGGCGAGCTACCTGGACAACGACCTCAACGCCGAGCAGGTGGCGGAATACGAGAAGCGCTGCCTGACCTCGGACGTCAACCTGGCCGAGGCGGCCAGCGTCCACCAGATCCTCAGCCTCTTGGGGCAGCGGGTGCAGGTGCCGCCCGAGGCCAAGTCGCGGATGTATCTGCTGGTCAAGGGACGCGAGGCCCACGCCGGCCCCGCGGCCGAGGGCGAGGCGGCCGCGGCCGACCCGCGGACGCAGCCGATCGTGCCGTGGGTCGTCCAGGGACCGGCGGCCCGGAACTGGCTGGAACGGTTCGGCCCGGCCGCGGCCTGCCTCGGCGTGTTCGCCCTGTTCGCGTGGTCGGCCTACGAAAGTCTGAAGTCGGACGGCCCCGACGCCGCCCACGTCGCCGCGAACGTCCCGGCCAAGGTGGGGGAAAGGGCGCCCCGCCCCGCGCCGGCCCCCGCGACCAGGGACGAGGCCCCGGTCGCCGATGCGACCGACCCGCCGGCCGAGGCCACGCCCGCCGAGCCCGAGAAGGCGGCCGAGGTTCCCAAGAGCGTAGCCGAGAACACGCCGGCCGAGGCCGCGCCGAAGGCCGCCCCCGCGCCGGCTCCCGTCGAGGTCCCGGCCGGGGCGGCCGCGGCGATCGCCCGCATCGAGGGCATGCTGCTCCGCTACGACGGCGAGAAGCGCGAGTGGGTGCGGGCCCGCGAGGGCGACGGCGTCCGCGCCCAGGACCGCCTCTTCACCCCGCCGCCGTTCGCGGCGCGGCTGGCCGCGCCCGGCGTCTTCGACCTGCTGGAAGACTCGGAAGTCAAGCTGCTGCCGGCGGCCCCCGACGGCGGCCCCACGCTGGAGCTGGTGCGGGGTCGCCTGCTCGCCGAACCCTCCTCGGCCGCGAAGCCCCTGCACGTGGGCTTCCAGGGGCAGACAGTGGACATGGAGCGGCCGGCGGACCTGGCGGTCGGCTTCGAAGCGTCCGGCGGCTGGACTTACGGCCAGGCCGAGCCCGTCGCGCCCACGCTCACGATCCACGTGGGCCCGGGAGGCGAGCTGGCGCTCAAGACGGTCAAGGCCAAGGAGACGGTCAAGGGGCCCGCCTCGATCCGGCTCAACGCCGCCGGGGCCGTCGAGCGGCTGAAGGACGCCGCGCCGCCCGATTGGTTCGCGAACGCGCCGGCGTCGGCCGACCTCACGGCCCGGCGGGAACGCTATTTGAAGGAGTTCTCCGACGACCGCCCGGTCCTGGCCGACGTCGTCTCGGCGACCGAGAGCGAGGACGTCGACGACAAGCGCATGGCGATCGCCGCCCTGCGGGGGCTCGGCGACCTGTCGCTCCTGACGCCGATCCTCGACCGTCCCAACGACCCCGCCGCGCGGCAGGCCGCCATCGTCGCGATCCGCCAGGAACTGACGGCGGGCGAGGCCTCGTCGCGCCGGGCCTGGGACCAGCTCCAGCTCGACTTCGGGGCGACCGACCGCGGCCGCCTCGGCAAGCTGCTGCTGGGGTTCCCCCCCGCCGACGCCGCCCGGCCCGAGACGCTTACGGAGCTGGTCGAAGACCTTTCCCCGCGCGAGGAGTCGCTGGCCCTCCGCGAGCTGGCCGTCGACAACCTGCGACGTCTGACCGGGCGCAACGCGCCGCCGTACGACGCCGATCATCCCGAACAAGGCTACGCCGACTGGCGTAAACTCCTTGACGACGGCGAGCTGAAGCCGGCCGCCAAGAAGTAGGCCCCCAGCGGCCCGGGCCCCGCACCTCGTCGAGGGCGGGGTGCGAGCCCGCGTTTCCTGGAACGGGGGCGGGTTGCGTGGTATATTCCAGTCGCGGCGACTCGTTCGGCGCGTCGCCTCCCCGTCGCGTCCGACCCGGGGCGTATCGACACGCGCCGCGGCGGATCGTCCACCGAGTGTTGATGCGTTGACCACACCGAGATCGGCCGGCAACCTGGGCTTGCGCGTCGGGCTCCTCGTCGCAATCTGGGCGTGCCTCGGATCAGTTCGCGCGCAGCAGCCGACCCCCGCCACGCCGGCCCCGCCCGCGACGTACCCTGGAGCCGCCCCCCCGCCGACGGCTCCGGTCGGCGCACCAGGCCCGACGGCGGGGGCCGATCGGCCCCCGCGGAAGTGGCCCAGGGAGGTGATCATCCTCCAGGGCGTCGCCGACGCGGCCGAGTTCTGGAAGAAGCTGGACGCCCCGGACTGGATCGTCTCGCGGCCCGCCGCCGGACGCGTCGCGGGGGACGAGAGCGGGCCGGCGGGCGCCTCGGGGGCGATCGTCGACTCGGTGCACGTCAAGGGGGTCGTCGAGGGCGAGGACGCCCGGATCACGCTCGTCGTCGACTGCGCCCTCACGGCGCCCGGCCCGGTCTGGGCCCCGCTGCGGATCGACGCCCCGGTCGTCCTGGCGGCCCGGGAGGGGGACCGGGAGCTGCAGCTTCGCAAGGGGGCCGGGAACCTCTGGGAGGCCCGTCTCGAAGGGGCTCGCGAGCATCATCTGCGGATCGAGGCGACCGTCCCCGTCCGCATCGGCGCCGAGCGCCGGACTCTGGAGCTGGCCATCCCCGAGGCGCCCGCGACGTCGTTCGACCTGGTCCTGCCGCGGCGGGCCTACGACGTCGACCTCGGCACCGGCGAGGCGGCGGTCCGACCGACGCCCGTCGAAGGCGGCGAGGGCGTGCGGATCGCCGCGCACGTCCGGCCCCGGTCGCCGCTGGTGGTGAGCTGGAGCGAACAGGACGCGGCCGGCCCGCGCGCCGCCCCCCTGCTCTCGGCCCAGCTCGAGATGGCCGTCGAGGTGGACGCCGAGGGGGTCGTGGTCCGTTCGTCGTGGGCGATCGCCTGCGCGCGGGGCGTCGCCCGCAGCCTGCAGATCCGCCTGGAGGACGACGAGGTCGTCTCGCGGCTGCAGCTCAACGACCAGTTCCCGGGGTCGGGGATCGAGCGCGCCGGCGGGGGCAGCCTGCTGACGATCCCGCTGGCCGAGCCGATCCGGTCGGGCGAGTCTCGGCGGCTCGTGCTGGAGACGCGTCGGCCCTCGTCGGGGGGCAAGGTCCTGAATTTTTCGGGATATCCGCTGACCGACGCGGGCGAGCAGTCCGGGTTCCTGGGGGCGGCCCACGGCTCCAATCTGTTCGTCAACGTGCTCAAGTCCCAGGGATTGCGGCGGATCGACCCCCGCGACCTGCCCACGGCCCTGAAGACGCGGCTGGCGGGGACGACGATCGCCTTGCAGTTCCTGGACCAGCCCTTCGCGCTGGTCCTGGGCGTGGAGTCCTCGCCGCCGCTCTTCCAGGCCGACGCCTCGGCGCGGCTCTTCTTCGAGCCCGACGGCGTCCGCAACGAGACGACCCTCAACGTGGAGCGGGTGCGCGGCAGCCTCTTCGAGATCGAGGTCGCCGTGCCGCCGGACCTGAAGGTCGTCTCCGTCGGGCCGCCGGACCTCGTGGAGGCCGCCACCCCCCCCCAGGCCGAGGCCGCCGCGCCCGGCGGTCCCGATCCGGCCGGGTCGGCGCGGATCCTCAAAATCCGCCTGACCCCCCAGGCTCGCGACCGCCCGACCTTCAGCCTGAAGCTCTCGGGCCGGCAGCCCGCCCCGGGGCCGGGCGACGTGCGGCTGGGCCTGTTCGCCCCCCGTGGGGCCGTCACGACCAACGCCTCGTTCGCCCTCTTCGCCGGCCGAGAGCTGAGCCTGGAGCCGATCGACGCCTCGCTCGTCAAGGACGCGTCCGCCGAGCCGAGCGCGGCCAAGTCGGAGGCGGATCCGTCGGCGCCCAGCCTGCGGCTGCGCAGCGGCCGCAACCCGGCGACGCTCGACGTCCGGCTCGAACGCCGGCCGCTCGAGATCCGTCGCGACACGCGGCTGGCGGCGCGGGTCTCCCGACGAACCGTCGAGGTCCGCCAGGAGACGAAGGTCCGGGTCCGGCACGGCGCCGTCTCGTCCCTGACCGTCCTCGCGCCGGAGGGCGTCTCCACGCACTGGGAGGTCTCGGACGGGAAGCAACCGATCCGCAAGGAGGATCTGGAGGCCCCCACGGCCGGCGTCCGTCGTTCCCGGCTGCTGTTCGATCGCCCGGTCGTCGACGCCACGCTGACTTTTCGCTACCGCGTGCCGCTGGGACGCGCGCTCGACCCAGGCGGCGCGACGGTCGTGCGCATCCCCTGGCTGGCGGTCGAGGCCGGGTCGACCGGGGGCTGCCTCGTCGAGCTCGCCTCGGATCCGGACGTCGAGGTCGCCGTCGACGATCCGGCCTGGACCAGGGTCGATTCGGCCGCCGCCGACGCCCGCGCGAGCCGCTCCTACCGCCTCGACCGCGACGACGCCGCCGAGGCGCTGACGGCCTCGGCCCGCCTGGTCGAGACGGTTCCGCTGCCGCCCGTGGTGGCCTCGCGGGCCTTCATCCGATCCACGCTCGACGCCGAGGGGAACCTCCGCGTCAGCGCCTGGTACGCGATCGAGGCGCACCCGACGTCGCTGTCGGTCGCGTTGCCGGCGGGCGCGAGCTGGCTGCGGGCGCGGGTGGACGGCAGGGCCGTCGAGCGGATCGACGTCGGCCCCGACGGGACGACGAGCCGCATCGACCTGCCGGCCGAATCGGCGGGCCGGGCCGTGCTCGTCGAGCTGGAATATCGCACGCCGGCCGCCGCGGCCCGCCGCCCCTGGGCCCCCCCCGCGCTTCTCGACGGGGCCGAGGTCCTGCAGGCCTACTGGCTGGTACAGGTGCCCTGGACCCAGGCCGTGGCGGGCCCGCCGGCCGGATGGGCCGACGAGAACCGCTGGGTGTGGGACGTCTACGCCTGGACGCGCCGGCCGGTCGCGGCGTCGGCCCGCCTGATCGCCTGGGCGGCGGGACCCTCGCCCCCGCCCGTGGCGCTGGACGACGCGCTCGACGCCGACGAGGCGGCCCGCGGATTCCTGTTCAGCCGGGCCGGGCCGCCGTCGCCGATGAACCCCTGGATCGTCTCGCGCACCTGGGCGGTCCTCGGCTGCTCCGGGCTGGCGCTGATCGCGGCCCTGGGGCTGACCTATTTCCCGGCCGCGGCGCCCTGGATCCTCGGGGCCGCGGCCGTTGCGGGCCTGCCGGCGGCCATGCTCCTTCCCTCCGACGTGCTGGGGCTGGGCGTCCAGTCGGCGAGCTTCGGCCTCTTCATGGGCCTGATCGTTTACGCCGGCCGCCGCATCGCCATCCGCGAGGCCGCCGCCGCCGCGGTCTCGGCGCGGACGCCGACAGGGTCGAACGTCGTGGTCTCGGAATCCTCGCAGCGCTCGTCTCCCGGCGTCGGCTCCGACGACTCCACGGCGATCCGGGTGCGGACGACGTCGACCATGGACTACCTTTCTCCGCAGCCCGGGGCGGTCCCGGACGCCCCGCTCAGCTCGCGTCTGCAACGCGGGCTGAGGCCGGAGTGACGGCCATGACCCCTCGCGAACCGACGACCGGACGCTCGCCGCTGGCGGCCCTTCTGGGGTTCCTCGCGATCCTCGGGGCCGCCGTCTCCGCGGCCCGCGGGGCAGGCGACGACGGGTCGAACGGCGTGGTCCGGGTCCGCATCCCGTCGAAACAGGTCGCGGCCCAGTTCCCTCCCGACACGCCGTTGCGCGTGCTCACGCCGTCGGCGTTCGACGCCCTGCTCGAAGCGGTCGACGCGCGAGATCGCGAACGAGCCCGCGGCGGCCCGCGCCTGGTCCGCGCCCGCCATTCCGCGCGGTTCAACGCCGGGCTGCTCGTCGGCCGATCCGAGCTGGTGGTGGCGGCGCCCCCCGGCCCGTCCTCGGTCTCGATCGAGCCCTGGACCCCGGCGATCCTGAAAGGGCCCGAGACCGGTGCGACGGTCGCCGCGTCGGCCTCGGGGAAGGCCTTCGTCCGGCTGGAGCCGAAGGCCGAAGCCACCCCCGCCGGCGAGACCACCCTCGTCCTGGAGTGGGAGCTGCGCGCCCGGCCGGACTCGCGGGGCCGGCTCTTCGCCCTCTCGCTGCCCGGCGACGAGACCACGAGCCTGACGCTGGACGTCCCCAAGGGCTGGGAGCCCTCGGGCGCGGCCGGTCGCCGCGACGGTCCCGCGTCGGGCGACGAACCCGACCGCGAGACCTGGCGGTTCGCCGGCCGCGTCGACGGCCGCGACCTGCGGATGACCAACCTGGCCGAAGCCCGCGACTCCGGAAACCCCGCCCGGATCTGGGTCGGCGGCGCGACCCGGATCGACCTGAACGCCGTCTCCAAACTCGGGGCCCGTCCGGCCAACTGGACGATGGACTGGTCGCTCCAGGCCGACGAGCCCTGGGCCGGGACGTTCGCCGTGGAGCTCGACCCGGGGCTGGAGCTGCTGGCGGTCGAGGGCCCGTCGGTCCGGGAATTCCACCTCCAGGAGGGGGCTCCGGCCCGCGTCGTCGTGTCCCTGGCGGCGGCCGGCCCGGCGCCGACGCCGGTCCGGTTCCAGGCCCACGCGCGGGTGCCCGCCGAGGGGGCGTGGGACGTCCCGGCGATCAGGCCGACGTCGCCGCTGACCTGGACCGGGGGGACGACCACCATCGTGCTCGACGACCGCCACGTCGTCCGCGACTGCCGCGAGCGCGACGGCCGCCGCGTCCCGCCCCCCCAGGGCGACCCGGCGGGTTCGGCCCCGATCCTCGTGTTCGAAGCCGCCGCGCCGGGGTCGGCGGCCCAGCTGACGTTCCGGCCGGTCGGCGTCGAACCGATCTCGACGGTGCGCGGTCGGCTCATCCTGAGGGAGTCGTCCGCCCGGATGGAGTGCGAGGTCGCGGGCCTGGGCGTCGTCGGCTCGGTCGCGGAGTACGAGCTGGAGCTGCCCCGCGGCTGGTCGGTCGATCGCGTCCAGATCGCCGGCGCGGCGGACGGGGCGACGCCCTGGAACCAGTCGACGCGCGGCGACGGCGCGTCGGCCCTCCAGGTCCTGGTCCCCCCCTCGGACGCCGCGCCCGAGGGGCGGACGCTCCTGGTGGGCGCCGCGGCGACAGGGCCGAGCGACTTCCCGAGGAGGCTCGCGCTGCCCCGGCTGCGGCCGACGCGCGGGCGGGTCGCCGACGAGGCCTGGGTGGCGACGGCCGTCGGGCGGATCCAGCTCGCGCCGGCGGCGACGCGGGGGCTCGCCTGGATCGACCCGGCCCAGGCCCCCGGCCTCTTGCCGGCCGGTGCGCCCGCGACCGATCTCAGGCCGATCCTGGCCTGGCGATGGACCGCCGCCGACGCCGAGGCCCCGGTGGACCTCCGGCTCGCCGAGCCCAGCCCCGGCGGCTGGGTCCACGTCAAGGCCCGCCTCGAAGACCGGGGCCGTCGGCTGGCGGTCGCCGGCTGGGCGACGGTCGCCGCGCCGGAGGGCGGGGCGTCCGCGGCGCGTGTCTGGCTCGACGTCAAGGCGGGCGACCTGGCGGCCTGGTCGTTCACGGACGCGGCGACCGGCAAGAAAGTCGCCCCCACGATCCTCGCCGAGCCCGAACGTCGCCGGCTGGGATTCCCGGACGCGGGCGTGGCGCTCGAACTGGCCGCGGAGCCCACGGCGGCGGGACGGGCGACCGTCGACTTCCGCGCATCCTTCCCCTGGGAGGGCCGGGGCCGCGTCCCCCTCCCCGGCCTGCCGGCCTCGCACGCCCCTCGGGGCGTGGTGGTGCTGGAGACGCCGGAGGCGGTCCGCTCCCGGATCGAGGGCGAGGGCCTGAGCCGGATCGAGGCGTCGATGGCGGATCGGCTCGCCCCCGGCGCCGAGTCGTCGACGACTCGGGCGGCCGCCCCATCGGCCCCGTCGCCCGGGCCGGGCTGGACCTCGCAGGCCCTGACCTACTCCGCCGCCGGGGCGCGCCTGGAACTGACGACGGAGGGGCTGGACCCGGCGACACTCCCGGGCCTGATCCGGGACGCCCGCCTGACGACCCAGGCCTTCGCGGACGGGCGGTCGCTCAACCGCCTTCGGCTGCTGGTCGCCGCCGACCAGACCGAGGCCTTGACCTTCCGCCAGCCCGCCGGGTGCCTCCTCGCCGCGGCGCGGGTCGACGGCCGGGCCGCGACGCCGACGCTGGGGGCCGGGGTGACCTCGATCCCGCTGCCCAGGGGGCTCGGCGAGCGGACGACGGCCGTCGAGCTGGACTATCGCGTCGAGCCCTCGGGTCCCGTCGACTCCCGTCGGATCCGGCCGGCGCTCCCCGATTTCGGCCTACCCTGCCTCTCGTTCGGCTGGGAGCTGGCCCTCCCTTCCGGCGTCGTGATCGACGACGCGGGCCCCGGATTCGTGGTCGACTCGGCGGAGCCGCGGCCGACCTGGCCCTTCGGCGCGCTCGGCGTCGCCCGCTGGCGCTGGCCGGGAGAGCGTTCGGCCGTGCGGACTCCCCGCGAGGACGCCCTTCGCCGGCTCGACGACCTGCTGGGCGACGCCCCCGGCGACGACCTGACGCTCGCCGAGGTCTTCACGCGATGGGACTCGGGGGCCGCCCCGGTCGTGATCGACCGTTCGGCCCTGGCCGCCGAGGGCGTAGGGCCCCGGACCCGCTGCGTCTCGACGCCGCGCGATCCCGCGACGGCCCAGAGGCCGATCCAGGCGCTCCAGCGGCACGAGCTGACGCTGGCCCTGGTCGACGAGGTCCTGGTCATCACCTCGCGGCGGGCCGCCGGGTCGACCTCAGGCCCGTCGGCCTGGCGGTCGGCGATCGCCGAGACCTTGTTGTGGGGTTCCGACGCGACCGACCGATTCCAGTCCGCGGCCCGCTGGCGGGGCGAGCCGACCGCGGGCGACACCGCGCCGAGCGGCCAGGCGGCCCGCCGCTCCCGCGCCCCCGGGTGGTCGGCCTGGCGGCTCTCGTCGCCCTCGTGGCCGCGAGCCGACGCCGCCGTCGCGACAGCCGACGGGACCTCGCGGGCCGTCATGGGCTGGGCGGCCGTGCTCGTGGTCGCCGGCGTCGGCCTGCGACGGGCCGTCTCGCCGAGGCGGGGGCTGATCGCACCCCTGCTCATCATGATCGTCGCCGTGGTCGTCCACGATTGGTCCACGGCGCTCCCCTCGGCGCTCACCGCCGGGGCCTTCGTCGGCGCCTTCTTCACCCTTCTCGTCCGCCTGGGGCGGCTCCTGCGAGAGACCCTCGGCGTCCGCACCCCGAGGCCGCCGGGACGGCCGAGGCCGACGGCCCTGATGCGCCGCGGCGTCCGGGTCGCCGCGTGGGCCCTGGCGGCGATCGGCCTGTCGCGGGCCTCGGGATCCCAGGCCCCGGGACCGGACGCGCCGATCATCGCGCTGTCCCCCTACGACGGCGAGTTCGACCCCGCGACGGCCCCGTCGCGCGTGATCCTCCGCCAGGCCGACTACGAACGCCTGCGCGAGCGCGCCCGGCCGGCGGCCCCGGCCGACGAGGCGGGGGCGTCGATCGTCGCAGCCGAGCATAAAGTGACCCGGTCGGCCGAACAGGAGCTGCAGGTCGAGAGCGACTATTCGATCCGGGCCGACGGGGGCCCCCCCGCTCGATTCGAATTCCCGGTCGGCGACGCGCACGACATCGTCGCGACCCTCGACGACGCCCGCGCGGCCGTCATCGTCGAACCCGGCGGCGTGACCGCCGTCGTCATGGTCCCCGGCGGCCGGACCAGCCGACTGCGGATCCGACGCGCGGTGCCGACGACTCGGGACGGTTCCCTGGAGACGCTCGACTTGAAGGTCGATCGCGCCCCGTTCGCTCGCCTGACGCTCGAACAGCCCCCGGGCGGTCGGCCGGTCCAGCAGCTCGTCGCGCGGGGGCGGGTCGTCGCCAAGGGCGACCAGACGATCGAGGCCGTGCTCGGCCCCGTCGACCGGATCGGGATCTGCTGGACCTCGCCCGACCCGGCCGTCGAGCAGCCCACCGCGACCGTCGAGAGCCTGGTGCTGTGGGACCTCGACCCCGCCGGCGAGCGGATCCGCGCCCGCCTGACCTACCGGCCGCGGCGGCGGATGTCGACCATCCGAATCGCCCTGGAGCCCGGCCTGGTCCCCCGCTCGGTGCAGATCCCCGGCCTCGTCGACGCCTCGTGGGGGGGGACGCCGCAGAATCCCGAATGGATCGCCCGGGTCGACCCGCCGCTCCCGGACCGGACGACGATCTTCCTGGACTTCTGGCGGCCCCTCCGCGGCGAAGGCGGCGCCGACGTCGCCGGCCCGCTGGTCCGTCGCTTCCCGCGCGTCGAGCCCCTGGGGGTCGATCGCGAGGCGGGCCTGCTCGCCGTCCGCCGGCCGGGTCACTGGACGGGCCGGCTCGAGCCCGCGAAGGACGCCGACCCCCTCGGAGACGAGACCTTCGTCCGCGCCTGGGGCGCCCTCCCCGACGACGCCCTCACCTTCGCCGGGACCGTCCGCCACAACGCCCAGGACGCGGTCGAGTTCCGGACCGGCCCGGCGCCGACGCGCTGGCGACGCAGGCCCGCGATCCGGCTCCAGGTCGAGGCCGGCCGGGTCGACTGCCGCTACGAGGTCGAACTGTCCGAGATCACGGGCCTCCTCGACCGGGTCGAGACGGCCCTGCCCGACGAACTCGTCGTGCTCGACGTCGAATCCGCCGGGATGACCGACTGGAGCCGGACGCCGGGGGGCCCGCTTCGGGTCCGGTTCGACCGCATCGACCTGAAATCGCGGCGCACGATCGTCGTCCGGGGGTGGATCCCGGTCTCGCAGCTCGCCCCGGGCCCGGGGCCGCGCCAGCACCGCCTCCGCCTGCCTTGGATCGACGCCGCCGAGGGCCGGGGAGCCGCGGGGACGTTGGAGGTCCTCTCGCGCGGCGCGGTCGAGCTGGCGACGGCCCCCGGGGGTGCGACGTTCGTCGGCTCGGATGCGACGGGCGACCCCGCCGCGCCCGGCGGCCCGTGGACCCGCCAGACCTACCGGATCGACGATCCCACCCAGGTCGGCGAACTGCGCTGGTCGCCGCAGCCGCCGCGCATGAACGTGATGGTAGGCAGCCAGTTGACGATCCATCCCGACTCCGCCGAGTGGGTGGCCGTGCTGCGCTACGAGGTGGCGGGCGGCCCGCTCGATGCGATCCATCTCAAGGTCCCCTCGGCCTGGGCGGGGCTCGCCCGGCTCCAGCTCGCGGGCCAGGACCACCAGCTCACGACCGAGTCCCGCGATCAGTCGACGTTCTGGACGATCACCCCCGAACGCCCTATCTGGGGCTCGCAGCGGCTGGTGCTGCGGTCGCGGACCCCGATCGCCTCGGGCCAGGAGGTCCTCTTCCCGGAAGTCGTGCCGCTGGGCCGGGGCGTGGTCGACACGTCGCTCGCCCTCGTCTTCGCCACGGCCGCCGTGCCGGCCACGTCCGGTTCGGCCGGCCTCCGGCAGATCTCGTACGCCGGCCGGTTCCTGGACGAGGAGTTCGGCGCGGCGACCGAGCTGGCCGCCCGCGCCTACCACGTCGAGCGCGACGGCTGGACGCTCGCGATCCAGGCGCCGCCGCGCGACGACGCCGGGCCCGGCGCGCAGGACTCGGCCGCGCGGGTGCGATCCGCGGACGTCGCCTACGTGCTGGCGGCCGACGGCTCGGGGCTGGGCACGGCCTCGTATCGGACCGAGCCCCGGACCGGGCGGTTCCTGACCGTGGCGCCCCCCGACGGCGGCCGCCTGATCCGCGCCGCCGTCGACGGCGCGGCCGTCGCCCCCCTGCTCGACGCCGACGCGCGCTGGACGATCCCCCTGGGCGAGCAGACGGCCCGGCTCGTCAGCCTGACCTGGACTTCGGCCCGGCCGGACGTTTCGAAGGCGGCGTCGGCCCGGGCGATCGACCTCCCCCGCGCCGGCGACGGCCGGACTTCCGCGCTCGTCAGCGTGTACGTCCCGACCGACATGGCGGTCAAGCCGTCGATCGGCGGGCTGGAGGCGGTCGGGGCCGAGCGGATCCAGCTCGACCGGGCCGACCGCGTCGCCCAGCGCGTCTTCGACCTGATCGCCGAGATGGATCGCGGGTCGGGCCGCGACCGCGCGCGGCTCGTCGCGCTTCTGATCGACCACGAGTCGGCCCTGCGCGAGGCCGAGCACGCCCTCCTGGCCGCGTCCCGGAGCGCCGACCGGGCCCGCCGGGATCGCGCGGCGCGGGACCTGGAGGTCGTCAAGGCGTCGCGCCTCCAGATGGTCGAGGCCCTGCGCTCCACGGGGCTGGAGGAGCCGATCGCCGCGGCCCGCGACTACCTGGGGCTCGAACGCCCGACCGGCGTCGAGGCGGGGGCGGCCGTCCCCCAGCAGACCGACCGCGAACGGGTGCGCCGACTCGGCCGCCCCGCCTTCTTCGCCGGGACCTCTCCGGGCCTGGCCGACGCGCCGGCGCGGCTGGCGGTCGAGGCCGATCGGGCCGCCGAGTACGTGGGCGTCAGCGAGAGCCGCGCCCGCTCGCTGCTGCTCCTGGCCCTGCTGGTCGGTCTGGGGCTCGCCGGGCTGACCTCGGCGCGGCAGGCGGGGGCCCAGAGCTTGATCGCCGCCGCCAGCCTGTCGCTGGCCGCCGTCGCGGGCGGGCCGCTGGCCCTGATCGCCTGCTCGCTCGCGGTGCTCGGGGGCTGGCTCACCCGGGCGCCGGCCCCGCGCGAGGGGGCTTCGGCGTCCTGGTGAGGTCGGGGCTCAGCCCACCAGTTCGGCGATCGGCTTGCCGCCGTCGACCACCTTCATCGGCCGGCCCCGCGGGGTCGTGTATTGGGTGTCGATCCCGATGCCCATGGTCTTGGTCATCGTGGCGATCATGTCCATGACGCCGATCGGCCGGTCGGAGACGTCGACCCCGTCCTTGTCGGTCGAGCCGACCACCTGGCCCGACTTCATGCCGCCGCCCCCCATCACCACCGACCAACTCCGCGGCCAGTGGTCGCGGCCGGCGTTCTGGTTGATGCGCGGCGTCCGGCCGAACTCGCCCATCCAGACGATCATCGTCGTGTCGAGCAGGCCGCGGCTCGCCAGGTCGGCGGTCAGGGCGGCCATCCCCTGGTCCAGCTCGGGGAGCAGGCGGGTGGAGAGAGCGTCGAAGTTGTCGGCGTGGGTGTCCCAGCCGCCCATCGCCACCTCGACGTAGGTCACCCCCTGCTCGACGAGCCGCCGGGCCAGCAGGCAGCCCGAGCCGAACGAGTGCTTGCCGTAGGCCTCGCGCACCTCGGGCGACTCGGAGTCGAGCTTGAAGATGTCCTTGTACTTCGAGTTCATCATCTTGATCGTCTTGCGATAGACGGCCTGGTGGTCGACGGCCGGCGCCGCGCCGCGCTGCTTGA
Organism: Paludisphaera mucosa; assembly: GCF_029589435.1. NCBI lineage: Bacteria > Pseudomonadati > Planctomycetota > Planctomycetia > Isosphaerales > Isosphaeraceae > Paludisphaera > Paludisphaera mucosa. The sequence continues at coordinate 2,251,068 of NZ_JARRAG010000002.1, forward strand.
TGAAATTCGTCTCGACTCGGCCGAGCAACTGCAGCCGGCGGTCCAGCCGCAGGTCGTCGACGTCCGCCGGGGGCGCGAGGTTGGCGATCGGCGCGTTGGGGTTCTGGACCATGAACGGGGTGTACGACATCCCCAGGAACCCGGCCCCCTGGCCCGGCGTGTTGATCGAGACGCAGTGCGGGAGGTCGAAGTCCTCCATCCGGCTGCCGATCTCGAACGCCGCCGTCGAGCCCCAGCCGGGGTGGACGACGGTCGGGTTGGGGACGTATCCCGTGTGCATCAGATACGTCCCGCGCTCGTGGTTCCCCTCCTTGGAGTCGAGCGAGCGGAGCACGTTCAGGTGGTGCATCTGCTTAGCGGTCTTCGGCATGTGCTCGCTGATCGAGACCCCGGGCGCCGAGGTCGCGATCGGCTTGAACGGGCCGCCGTTCTTCTCGCTGTCGGGCTTGAGGTCCCAGATGTCGAGGTGGCTGGGGCCGCCGGACATCCAGAGGACGATGCAGCTCCGCTGATTCTTCCTGGCCACGGCCGCGTTGGCCCGCAGGTTCGCGAAGAACTGGGCCGCCGGGATGCCCAGGGTGGTGGCGGCCAGGTGCCCCAGGAAGTGGCGACGGTGCATCCCTCGGGGGGTGATGATCGAAGGCGTCATGAGCGAGGGCTCCTTCGGGACGTCCGCGTCGGATCAGTGGATGAGGATGAACTCGTTGGAATTGAGGAGCGCCCAGAAGAGGTCCTGGAGGAACGACATCGCGTCGGGGGACGACTCCAGGTAGGCGACGGCCGGCGTCGACTCGGCGTTCGACGGGTGCCGGCTCAGCGCGGCCATGTAGAGCTGGTCGACCATGAACCCGGCCGGCGACCGGTGCTGGCGGCCGGCCTGCTCGACGGCGTCGGACAAAAAGCTGCCCGGCTTGCCGGAGAGGGCGTCACGCATCAGCTCGCCGTTCATCATCATGAGCGACTGGGGAATGGTCCCCTGGAAGCTCGTCGCCTCGTCCCCCTCGTCGTTGCCGAACGTGAAGAGGAATTGACGCATCCAGCCCTCGCGCTTGTCGTCGTTGCGCCCGCCCCCGGTGCGGTGGGCGGCCGTCGCCGTCAACAGCGAGTCGAAGAGCTGCTCGGGAGACATCGGCCGGAGCATCATGACGCTGAACTGGTCGTCCTCGGCCTTCGCCTTGCCGGGCCGGACGCTCGACGCCTGGTACGCGGCCGACGAGGTGATCCAGCGGATGAGCTGCTTGACGTCGCAGCCCCCCTCGCGGAACTCCTCGGTCAGCTTGTCGAAGACCTCGGGCAGCACGGGCGTGTTGTGGGGGCCGATGTCGTCGACCGGGTTGACGAAACCCTTGCCCATGAAATGCGCCCAGGTCCGGTTGACCATCGCCCGGGGGAGCATGTCGCCTTCGGGGTCGGTGATCAGCTTGGCCAGCTCGACGCGGCGGACGGCCTTCCCGGGCTTGTCGACCTTGCGGCCGTCGATGAACTTCGGGAAGGCGACGCCCATCATGCCGTTGCGGCGGTCGAAGCGGGCGAAGGCCTCGGTCGGGACGTCCGTCAGCTCGACGTGGTCGACCTTCTCCAGGCCGTCGGCGCCGGCCATCCGCTTCTCCTCAGTCTTGAGGCCGCGGAAGAAGGCGTTGATCCCCCAGAAGTCGGCCTGCTTCCAGTCGTTCTGGGGATGGTCGTGGCATTGGACGCACTGCAGCTGCTGGCCCAGGAAGAGCCGGGTCGTGCGCGAGGTCAGCGGCACGGCCTCGGTCTCCAGGTGGGCGAGCGTGTAGTTGACCGCGCCGTTCTCCTTGTTCGAGCCGCTCGCCGTCACCAGGTCGTAGACGACCTCATTCCAGGGCCGGTCGGCGGAAAACTGCTTGCGGAGCCACGCCGTCAGCGCGGCGCGGTCGACGTTCCGCTCCTGCCGGCCGCGGCCGATCAGGAGGTTCGTCCACTCGGTCGCGAAGTTCTTGGGGTAGTCGACGTGCTCCAGGAGCAGGTCCACCAGCCGGGCCCGCTTGTCGGCGGCCTTGGCGTTCAGAAACTCGCGGGCCTCGGCGACGGTCGGGATCCGGCCCAGGATGTCGAGATAGGCGCGCCGGAGGAACTCGGCGTCGCCGGCGACCGTCGCCGGCTTGAGGCCGGCGTCCTTCCAGGCCTGCCGCAGCAGGGGGTCGAGGGCGTTCGCCGCCGGGGCCGCCTTGTTCGCGCCGAGCGACTTCTCCGCCGGCTCGTCGCCCGCGCGGCCGCGCGCCGCGACGACCAGGACGGCCACGAGGCCCGCGGCCGCGACGATCGAGCGCCAGGGGGCACGAATGGCTGGGGCGTCGACCCTTCCATCACGCTGGGGCATGAAAGGCACTCCCTGAGACCAGGCCGGGCTGGATGCGACGGTGAAAGCGAGGCGAGGACGGGGTTGAACGGATGCGAGGACCCGGCGTCGGCCCGGCGTCTCGTTCAATTCCTACGTTACGACTTCAAATTCGGGACGTGACCTCCATCGACTTTATTCGGGGAGCCGACGTTGGGTCAATGGATGCATTGTGGCCTCCGCTCCGTCCGTTCCTGCGGCCGCGCGGCCCGCCCGGATCAGGGCGTGCGATCCGGATGGACTCCCAGGCCGCTCACGCCGGCCTCCTCGGGGGCCCGTCCGTCCTTGACGGCCGCCTCGGCGGCCAGGTATCGGCGCTGGTGCTCCAGCCTCTCAGAAGGGTCGAAACGGATGAAAGCGGTCACCTGGTAGAACAATGCCGACCGGCGGCAGACCTCGGCCCAGCGGGCGGCGTCGAGACGGAAGTGGCGGGCCGCGGCGTCGGGGTCGAGCGTCGGCGTCGGGACCGCTTCGGGCCAGCCGAGAGCCCGGCGATCCCTCAGCATCTCCAGGAGACCCTGCGCCAGCGCCAGGTACCCGCGAAAGGTCGGATGCTGGGCGTCGTGGAAGAGGCGGTCGTCGAGGATCCCATGGGCGCTGGCCGCTTCGAGGATCCGGGGGCCGTCCAGCAGGATGAGCCCCGGGTGCCGTTCGGCCGTGTCGTGGTAAGCCATGCGGAAGGCCTGAGGGCACCGCAGGGGCGTCCCGTCGGCCTCCCGGGCGGCGACGAAGTGGTCGCGGGCTTCGGCGAAACGGCCTTCGCGCTCCAGCAGACGGGCCAGACGGAAGTGCGACTCGGCGAAGCCGGGCTGCTCGCGGATCAGCTCGCGGTAGCCGGCGGCGGCCGCGGCCGGGTCGGCCGTCTCCCGGTCGCGGATGCGACCGAATCGCCCGGCGAAGGCCTCGCGCGCCTCGCGAGGCGTCTCGACGGGGAGGAACGACCGGCTGGGCTCGAAGCCGCCGTCGTTCGAGGCCGGGACGACGAAGACGGCCTGAGTGCCCAGGGTTTCGGCGTACGAGGCGATGGCCTCCAGCCGTCGCTCGAAGTCGGCGAGGAGCGAGTCAGCCTCGTCGGCGGTGCAGGTCGGCCGATCGACGAGCTGGCGGGTGACGACGGCCTCGGGGACCAGGTCGACGCGCTGGCGGTCCAGCGTCTCCAGCACCAGGCCGCAGAAGGGGGACCTCCGGAGCAGCCGTTCCACCAGGTCGCGTTCCGGCCGGGCGGCGAACTCGTCCAGGTAATACGGCGGGTTGCGCGACCAGGCGTAGCGGGCCTGGAACTCGTTGTGTCCCGAGAAGAGGATCAGCAGGTCAGGCCGGTACGTCAGGCCGGCGAGCTGCTGGTGCGCCGATTCGAGCGTGGCGCCGCCCGTCGCCCAGACTTCCACCTCTACGCGGCGCCCCGGCAGCACCGATTCGAGCTGCCAGCCAACGATCTGGCCGACCGAGAGCCAGGGGTTGTAAGGCTCCCCCCGGGCGCTCGATTCGCCGATCACCAAGATCCGGACGGGACTTACGTCGGCCTGGGACGCGGAGTCGGCCGCCGAAATCGCGCGCGGCGGCACGGCGAGCGCGGGGGCCGAGGCGGTCGGGCTGCGATGGAGCCAGGCCGCCCACAACGCCGAGGTCGCTTCGAGTCCGGCGAGTCCCAGCGTCGTGGAGAGGCCGAGCAGGAGCAGCCGGGGCGTCCAGCGGCGGGCGGCGCCCCGGATCGACGGCCGGGCCGCCACGATCCAGCCGAGAAGGGCGAGGACGCCCGCGAGCAGGGCGATCCAGACGAGGACGTAGCCGGCAAGCACGCCGTTGAGGAACACGGCCGTCGCCGCGCGCCGCTTCGACCGGCCGACGCTGGCCCAAAAAGCGGTGAGCCGAGGCGGCCCGAATTCCCACGCGAGGAAAAGCAGGAACAACGCCGTCGCCGACGCGACCATCAAGATCAAGGTCGGCCGCAGCCGGCCGCCGGGCTCGTTCGGCCTCGGGGCGCGTTCCAGGTCGTTCATGGGCCGCTTCGATACCGGGTCGGGGGCGGGACGGATGCGGGGCCTCGGGCAGGTCGGCGGACCGGGGCCGGTCGCCCGGCCCCCACGGCCCCGACCGGCCAGTATCCGCGAGCCGGTCGGCCCTGGCAACCGGGCCGGCCCGGGGGCGGTCCGGGCCGGAAGGCGAATTTCACGCCGTTGCGTCGGGACTTCGCCCCGCGCATAATGAACCTCTTCCGCCGGTTCCGCGTAACGATGCTGGACGTCGGGCGTCTACGCGATCCATCCGCGCATGAGGATCGTGCGGGGCGGGCGGGCGGTTCCCTCATTCGACCGCCGGCCGCCCCCGTGTCCGCGGGACCCGCGTCCGCGCGGGCCGGCCGTGATGAAGATGAAGCTGAATTCCAGGGCCTGGGAGGAACGCATCGGCATGTCTACGCCGGTCATGATCGAAGCCGATGGGCTTTGCAAGCAGTTTGGGTCGTTCCTGGCGGTGCGCGACGTGTCGTTCTCGATCCCCAAGGGCCAGGTCGTCGCCTTCCTCGGCCCCAACGGCGCGGGCAAGACGACCACGATGCGGCTGCTGACGGGCTTCACCGCCCCCACCCACGGCGAAGCCCGGATCGCCGGGATCGACGTCCAGACCGACCGCCTGGCCGCGGCCGAACGCCTCGGCTACTTGCCCGAGAACGGCCCCCTCTACCCCGATATGACCCCCCTGGGCCTGCTCCGGTTCTTCGGCTCGGCCCGGGGCCTCTCGGCCGCCCGGCTGCGAGGGCGGCTCGACGCGGTCGTCGACCAGTGCGCGCTCGCCGCGGTCGCCCACAAGCCGATCGGCAAGCTCTCGAAGGGCTACCGCCAGCGCGTGTCGATGGCCCAGGCGATCCTCCACGACCCCGAGGTCCTGATCCTCGACGAGCCCACGAGCGGCCTCGACCCCAACCAGATCCGCGGCGTCCGGGCGCTCATCCGCGAGCTGGGCAAGACCAAGACCGTGCTGGTCTCGACCCACATCCTCCAGGAGGTCGAGCCGATCGCCGGCCGCGTCCTGTTCATCCACGACGGCAAGATCGTCTTCGACGGCGCGCCGGCCGAGCTCGCCAAGCGCAACGGCTCGCTCGAGGACGCGTTCTACAAGCTGACCGCGCAGCCCGTCTGACGCCGTCGCCTGAATCATCCCAAGGGAGGGCCCGGGGGGCCCGGCAGGACGTCGCCGACGCCCCGACCCCCGCGCCCGTTTCGACCGTTCGACGCCCCACTTAGAGGTACCCGCGGTGGCCACGCTCCAAACCGAACCCGGCAAGCAGCCCGCGCCCGCCGTCGCCCGACCGGGCCGGTCCGCGATCCGCCCGTTCCGGCCCCACGTGATCTGGGCCGTCTTCCAGCGCAACTTCCAGAGCTACTTCAGCAACCCGGCCGGCTACGTGTTCATCACGCTGTTCGTGCTCATCAGCTCGACCGTCGCCTTCTGGCAGGACGAGTTCTTCACGAACAACCTGGCGAACCTCGACCAGCTCAACAAGTACATGCCGTACCTGCTGCTGTTCTTCGTCCCGGCCATCACCATGAGCCTCTGGGCCGACGAGCGCCGGCAGGGGACCGACGAGCTGCTGTTCACCCTGCCGGCCCACGACCTGGACGTCGTTTTGGGCAAGTACTTCGCGGCCCTGGGGATCTACACGGTCGCCCTGCTCTTCTCGACGAGCCACCTGCTGGTGCTGTCGTACCTGGGCAAGCCCGACCTGGGGGTGATGTTCTCGACCTACCTCGGCTACTGGCTGATGGGGGCGATGCTGATCGCGGTGGGGATGGTGGCGTCGCTGCTGTCGTCGAACGTCACCGTGGCGTTCATCCTGGGCGCCCTCTTCTGCGCCGCGCCCCTGTTCATCGGGTCGCTGGGCTCGCCGACGGGCGGGAACCTCCGGCGGCAGCTCGAAGGCTGGTCGGTGCCGGCCCAGTTCCGCGACTTCGGCGCGGGCGTGATCCCGCTCTCGGGCCTCTTCTACTTCGTCTCGCTGACCGCGGCGATGATCTACCTGAACATGCTGCTGCTGGGCCGCCGCCACTGGGCGGGGGGCGAGGCCAGCAAGGGCCTGGGCCTGCACGCGGCCGTCCGCTTCCTGGCGGTCCTTGTGGCCCTCTTCAGCGGCAACATCCTGGTCGACCTGCTGGGCTACCGGGCCGACGCCAGCACCGAGCGCCTGCACACGCTCTCGCCCGAGTCGCTGGAGCTGGTCTCGAAGATCGCCGACGACCGACCGGTCCTGATCCAGGCCTTCTACAGCCCGGACGTCCCCCGCGAGTACGTCGAGACGAGGACCGACCTGCTGGGCCTGCTCAAGGAGTTCCAGGCCCGCAGCCGCGGCAAAATCCAGCTCAACCTGATCCCGACCGAGGTCTATTCGACGGCCGCCCGCGACGCCGAGAAGCGGTTCGGCATCGAGCCCAAGCGGGTCTTCTCGGCCGACCAGGCCAAGCAAAGCTCCTCCGAGATCTTCATGGGGGTCGCGTTCACGTCGGGCCTCGAAGAGGTCGTCATCCCCTTCTTCGACCGCGGCCTGCCGGTCGAGTACGAACTGACGCGTTCGATCCAGGTCGTCTCGCGGAGCAACCGCAAGAAGGTCGGCATCCTCTCGACCGACGCCAAGGTCATGGGCGGCTTCGACCAGCGCAGCTTCGGCCAGACGCCCGAGTGGTCGATCGTCACCGAGCTGAAGAAGCAGTACGAGGTCAGCTCGGTCTCGCCCGACGCCCCGATCGCGGCCGACCTGGGCGTGTTGCTGGTGGCGCAGCCGTCGTCGCTCACCCAGCCCCAGATCGACAACCTGACCGCGTTCGTCAAGGGCGGGGGCGCGACGCTCCTGCTGATGGACCCGTTCCCGGTCGACAACCCCCAGATCGCCCCCGAGGTCCCCAAGGCGCCCCCGGGAGGGCCGTTCGGCGGCGGCGCGCCGCCGGAGCCGAAGGGGAACCTGACGCCCCTGCTCGACCTGATCAACCTCGACTGGCCGACGACCGAGATCGTCTGGAACAGCTACAACCCGCACCCGCAGCTCGCCGACATGCCGCCCGAGGTCGTGTTCATCGGCCGCGGCAGCGGCGAGGCCGACGCGTTCAACCCCGACCAGGCCGCGACCTCCGGCCTCCAGGAGATCGTCGCCCTCTTCCCCGGCCTGCTGCGGGCCAAGAACGGCGGCGCGGGGCCCGAGTTCACGCCGCTCCTGCGGTCGAGCGCCAAGGGGGGCGTCATCGCCTGGTCCGAGGCCGTCCAGCAGGGCTTCATGGGGGCCAGCGGCATCAACCCCCGCCGCCGCCACCTCGCCTCCGGCACCGCGTACACCCTGGCCGCCCGGATCAAGGGCGCGGCGGTCGTCGCGGCGAAGCCCGAGGCGGAGAAGGACGCGGCCAAGAAGGCCGAGGAGAAGCCGGCGACGATCAACGTCATCGCCATCGCCGACCTCGACATGGTCTCCGAGCAGTTCTTCGAGATCCGCCGCCGCAAGATCGAGAACCTCGACTTCGACAACGTCACGTTCGTCCTCAACTGCGTCGACGTCCTGGCCGGCGACGAGTCGTTCGTGGCCCTGCGGAAGAAGCGGCCCCAGCACCGCACGCTGACGGCCGTCGAGAACCAGACCAGCAGCTTCCTGGACGACCTCCAGAAGCAGACCAAGGTCGCCGAGGACGCCGCCAAGGGCAAGCTCGACGACGCCCAGAAGGCGTTCGACAAGCAGGTCGACCAGGTCCGCTCCCGCACCGACCTCGACGAGCGCACCAAGGAGATCATGCTGGCCAACCTGCAAGAGGTCGCCCAGCGCCGGCTCGACGTCGAGAAGCAGAAGATCGAGGACGAGAAGCTCAACAGCATCCGCGAGGGGCGGGCCGAGTCCGAACGCAAGACCCGCGCCATCGAGAACCGGGTCCGCTACCTGGCCGCCGGCGTCCCCCCGCTGCCGCCGATGATCCTGGGCCTGCTCGTCCTCCTGGGCCGCGTCCGCCGCGAGAACCTCGGCGCCAGCCCCAAGCGGCTGGCCTGACGCCGGCGACGGGCCCCACCACGAGACTCCACGAAGACACGCAGCCGACCCGAGAGGACCGACGATGACCGAGACTTCGAAAACGGGGATCTTCGCCGCCGTCGCGCTGGCGCTGGTCAGCCTGGCGATGGTCGCCACCCGCGACCGCACGGTGCGGAGCGAGGCGTTCAACGACCAGGGCCAGGCGTTCTTCCCCGACTTCAAGGACCCCCTGGCCTGCACCGATTTGGAGGTCGTCGAATTCGACCCCTCGACGGCCACCGCCTCGCGGTTCCAGGTCAAGTTCAAGAACAACAAGTGGGTCGTGCCGTCCCACTACGACTACCCGGCCGACGCCCGCGACCGCCTCTCGAAGACGGCCGCCGCGCTCATGGACCTGACCAAGGACACGATCCGCTCCGACTCGCCCGACGACCAGGAGGCGATGGGGGTCATCGACCCGCTCGACGCCAAGCCCAGCGCCCTCAAGGGCCGGGGCAAGCGGATCACCCTCCGCGACGCCTCCGAGAAGCCGCTCGCCGACTTCATCATCGGCGAGCCGATCAAGGACCGCTCGGGCCAGTACTACGTCCGCGTCCCGGGCCAGAAGCGGATCTACGGCGTCAGCCTCAAGGCCGAGCCCTCCACCCGGTTCGCCGACTGGATCGAGACCAACCTGCTCAAGCTCGAGGCCGCCAAGATCCGCAAGGTCGAGTTCGACGGCTACAAGGTCAACCTCGAGCAGGGCTACCAGAAGGGCGAGGTCCTCGACGTCGAGCGCAAGGGCTCGGCCGACCCCTGGACGCTCGTCGGCGGCCTGCCCGAGAAGAAGCAGCTCGACGACGAGAAGCTCCGGGCCCTGACGACGGCCCTGGCCGACCTCAAGATCGTCGGCGTCCGCACCAAGCCCCCCGGCCTGACCCGCGACCTCAAGAAGGCCGACGACAAGGCCATCACGCTCTCGGCGTCGACCGTCGCGTCGCTCCAGAGCAAGGGCTTCTACATGACCCGCGACAACCAGCTCCTCTCCAACCAGGGGGACGTCCGGGTCTTCACCGACGACGGCGTGGTCTACACCCTGCGGTTCGGCGAGGTCGCCGTCGGCGTGGGCGACGAGCTGACCGCCGGCCTCCCCGACGACGCCGCGAAGAAGGAAGCCTCGACCGATCCGGCCGCTAAGAAGGACGAGAAGAAGCCCGAAGGCGCCGCCGACAACCGCTACCTCATGGTGACGGTCGCCTTCGACCCCTCCTTGATCCCGCCCCCCAAGGACGACGACAAGTCCGTCCCCGCCGTGGGCGAGCTGCCCGACCAGGTGATCGCCCCCGACCCCGCCCAGGCCAAGGCCGATGCGGAGAAGGCCGAGCGCGAGAAGGCCGATTACGAGAAGAAGCTGGCCGACGGCAAGAAGCGGGCCCAGGAGCTGACCGACCGGTTCGCCGCCTGGTACTACGTCACCCCGGGCGCCAGCTTCCGATCGATCAACCTCGACCGCGCCGCCCTGGTCGTCGACCCCAAGCCCAAGCCCGAAGGCCCGGCCGGCGGCCTGCCGCCGGGCTTCCCCGGCGGCGCCGGCGGCCGCGGCCTCCCGCCCGGCTTCCCCGGCGGCGCCGGGCTGCCCCCCGAGTGAACGCACGCCGCCGACGCGCGCCCTTCTCCCCCCGGGAGAAGGCGCCGCGAAGCGGCGGATGAGGGTCGTCGGGGTTCGGATGGGGTGTCGACGCCGTCATCCGCGGGCTTTTGCGAAGCGCCTCGACCCTCATCCGGCCCTCCGGGCCGCCTTCTCCCGGGGGGAGGAGGAGTCGCTGCGACGGCGGTCCCTTATGGTGGCGGAGGCCCTGATCGTTCGGATCGACGCCCCCCCGACGCCGAACCTCGCGGCGGCCGGGGGGCTCTGATTTCGGGCTCCGTGTCGGCGACGGGCGACTATGGTACACTGGCACGCGAGCCCTGACGTATCGAAACCTGCACACATGGAAAGCGTCGCCGGAGGTCCGGACGACGCGGACCGGCGGTCGCGCCGCCGGTTTTGGGGAAGCGGCGATGGCAAACGAATCCGGCTCCGACACTTCGAAATCGTCAGGCAAGGAGCCGTCCCAGACGCGAGGCAACCGCCACGTCCTGTCCGCCCTGGTCCAGAACCGGCCGGGCGTCCTGGCCCACGTCTCGGGCATGTTCGCCTCGCGGGGCTACAACATCGACAGCCTCGCGGTGGGCGAGACCGAGGACCCGCTGCTCTCGCGGATCACCGTGGTCGTCAAGGGCGACGAGCGCTACCTCGAACAGGTCCGCAAGCAGCTTGAGAAGATCGTGACGGTGGTCAAGGTGCACGACATCTCGCGCGAGGACTACGTCGAGCGCGACCTGATGCTGATCAAGATCCGCGCGACCGCGGCGAACCGGATGGAGATCCAGTCGCTGGTCGGGATCTTCCGGGGCCGGATCGTCGACGTCACCACCGAGGCGGTGATGATCGAGATCTCCGGCCAGGAGCGCAAGGTCGAGGCCTTCATCGAGGCCGTCCGCGAGTACGGGATCCTCGAGCTGGCCCGCACCGGCCGGATCGCCCTGGTCCGGGGCGTCCCCCGGTTCGACGACGCCGACGAGCCCGCGGCCACGCCCGTCGAGGACGCCGCCCCCATGGTCCACGGCCACTCGGAACTCTGAGCCCGGACCGGCCCCCCGAACGCGATTCCCGCGACGACCCCGGCCGCCGGACGCCCGGCGCCGGGTTTTTTTCCCTCCCCCTCACCTGCGACCGACGACGCCTCCGAGGAGACCGCGATGCCCGCCCAGATGTACTACGAACAGGACGCCGACCTCTCCCTGCTGAAGGGGAAGACGGTGGCGATCATCGGCTACGGCAGCCAGGGGCACGCGCACGCCCAGAACCTGCGCGACTCGGGCTGCACCGTGGTCGTCGGCCAGCGGCCGGGTTCGGCCAACTTCGACCTGGCGGTGGATCACGGCTTCAAGCCGGTCTCGGCGGCCGAGGCGGCCGAGGCGGGCGACCTGGTCAACATGCTCCTCCCCGACGAGGTCCAGGCCGACGTCTACAACAAGGACGTGAAGCCCAACCTCAAGCCCGGCGACCTGCTCCTCTGCTCGCACGGCTTCAACATCCACTTCGGCCAGGTCGTCCCGCCGAAGGGGGTCGACAGCGCCCTGGTGGCCCCCAAGGGCCCCGGCCACCTGGTCCGCAGCGAGTACGTCCGCGGCGGCGGCGTCCCCTGCCTCATCGCCACGGCCGACGACTGCTCGCCCCAGGGCAAGGCCCTCGCGCTGGCCTACGCCAAGGGGATCGGCGGCGCCCGCGCCGGCGTCCTCCAGACGACGTTCGCCGAGGAGACCGAGACCGACCTGTTCGGCGAGCAGGTCGTCCTCTGCGGCGGCCTCAGCGCCCTGCTCAAGATGGGCTACGAGACGCTCGTCGAGGCCGGCTACCAGGAGGAGAGCGCCTACTTCGAGTGCGTCCACGAGCTGAAGCTGATCGTCGACCTGATCTATCAGGGCGGCCTCGACTACATGCGGTACAGCATCTCGAACACGGCCGAATACGGCGACTACATCCGCGGCGAGCAGATCATCACCGAGGAGACCCGCGCGGCGATGCGGCGGGCGCTCAAGGAGATCCGCTCGGGCCAGTTCGCCCGCGAGTGGATCCTCGAGAACAAGGCCAACCGCCCCTACTTCAACGCCCGCAAGAAGCTGGAGCGCGAGCATCCGGTCGAGGTCGTGGGCAAGCGGCTGCGGGCGCTCATGCCCTGGATCAAGGCCAAGACCGTCTGAGCCCCCGGGACCCCCTCGCAATGCCGCGATACTGGGAGTGCCCGTCGTGCCGGGCCCTCTTGACCCGGGAGCGACTGGAATCGACCGCGGGCGCGTGCCCCTACTGCGACGCCCGCGTCGGCCCCCCCGCCGAATTCGCGGATCCGGACGCGCCCCCGGCCGAGTCGGCGGGGCGTCGGCTCGCGCCGATCGCCGTCCCCCGGACCGGGGCGGGGAAGCTGGCGGCGTCGTTGCGGCTCTTCTTCGAGAACCTGCCGCTGATCGCGGCCCTGGTGCTGATGATCAAGCTGCCGTCCAACGCGGCGGTCGAGCTGATCGCCGCGCGCCAGGGCGGCCCCACCGACCCCCTCGCGAACCTGATGCTCAAGGGGGTGGTCGACCTCTTCTTCGGCCCCATCTACGCGGCCGCCGTGCTCACCATCATGGCCGACCGGATGGCCGGCCGGCCGTCGACCTTCCTGGAGGCGGCCCGCGCCGGGATCGACGCCTGGGGGCGGGTCTTCGCCGCCCGGCTTTTGGCCGGCCTGTCCATCTTCCTCGCCGGCAGCCTCGGGATCTTGCTGCGGGACCTGCCGCCGATCATCCGCCTGGTGCTGCTCATCCCCGGGATCGTGCTGGCGGTGCGCTACTGCCTGGTTGACGAGGTGATCGTCCTCGAACACACTGCGATATTGGATTCTCGACGGCGGAGCGCCGATCTGGTATCTGGCAGGGCGTGGCGCATCGTGGGGGCCGGGGCGGCGGCGCTGGCGATCATCGGGGTCGTCTCGGTGCTCGTGGGCGAGACCGCCGACCGGGCGGGGCTGCTGGACGGCCCCCTCACTCGGGCGCTGTGCGACTGCCTGCTCGACGTCTTCGCCGTCTTCTACTCGATACTGCTCTTCCTCTTCTACTGGGAGGCGCGGGCCGAGCGCGAGAGCGACGTCGCCCTCGATCCGGCCCTGGAAGACCACCCATCCTGAGGGACGCAGGGAGGGCCGCCCTTTCACGGACGGTTCAACGCCATGCCTTCGAACGCCCCCGTCAACGCCCCCGGCCCGTTCTACGTGGACGAGAACTGCATCGACTGCGACCTCTGCCACGAGACCGCCCCCGGCCTCTTCGCCCGCAACGAGGACGAGGGCCGCAGCGTCGTCGTCCGCCCCCCCGCCGACGACGCCGAGCTGGAACTCTACCGCGAAGCGGCCGAAGCCTGCCCCGTCGAGGCCATCCGCGAGGACGACTGACCTCCGCGCTCACTCCGCCCCGCGGACCAGCCGATCGAAGGCGAAGAGCAGGTCCTCGCGGGGCGAGTACGGCCCCGGGCGGTAGGCCCGCGAGGCCAGGCCGAGCTGCATCTGCTCGCAGACGTGCCAATCCTGGCGATTGGTCAGGTCCCAGAACTCGACGGCGCCCTGGGGGTCGAACTCCGGGGCGTCCGCCGCTTCGGGCCGGAAATGCCACTCGCAGACGATCTCCGTCCGCCCCACGCCCTGGGGCCGGAGCCGGTGGGTCATCATGTAGTCCGGGTGCAGGCTGAGCAGCAGGTTCGGCAGAACAGCGTAATAATGCACGCGCCGCAGGTCGTCGCCCGCGAGCCCGGGGACGCACGCGCCGACCAGGCGTCCGTCTCGCGACAGGGTCTCGACCCCGTCGCGCAAATCCATGCTCCCGCCGAGGTAGGCGTCGGTCGGTGCCGAGTTCTCGCCGCTCAGGAAGTGCGAGAGCCGCTGGAGCGCCGGGTGGACGCCCGGGCAGTGCAGGCACTCGGAATAGTTCTGGATGACGAGCTTCCAGTTCGCCGCCACGTCGTAGACGATCCGGTGGGCGAGTCGCAGCTCCTCCATCTTCCAGGGCCGGAACTTCGCGACCAGGGCCCCGAGCTGATCGCCGAGCGGCGGCGGAGCGGCGGCGAAGTTCAGGAAGAGGTGGCCGTCCCAGACGTCGGCGCGGGCCTCGACGAGGGGGTAGTCCTCGGCGCGAAAGTGCGGCGATTGGTCCATCGACGGAGCGCCCAGGAGTCGGCCGGACAGGTCGTAGGCCCAGGCGTGGTAGGGACATCGGATCGCGCCGGTGAACGTGCCGGAGGGCTGCTCGCAGAGTCGGGTGCCGCGGTGCCGGCAGACGTTGAAGAAGGCCCGGACCCGGCCGTCGTCGCCGCGGGTCACGATCAGGCTCTCGTCGGCCGCCTCGCGGAGGACGTAGTCGCCCCGATTCGGGACTTCATCGGCCCGGCCGATGTAGAACCAGCGGGCCAGGAACAGCCGCTCCAGCTCGCGCGCGTAGTGGTCCTCGTCGAGGTAGTACCGCGCGGGGAGGCTCATCGCCTCGGCAGGCAGCGGGGCGCGGGGCTTCTCGTGGGCGCTCATGGTCGGCTGGTCCTTCGCCGCCGGCGGGCGAACCCCGGCCGGTCGCTCTTTACGGCGGCGGGCTCCCATCGTAAGACTCCCGGAGGACCCCCTACAACCGGTTCATCCGATACAGGGCGGAAGTGGGGAGCAAATGGTGCGACGGCGACACGCCGCACGATGGACCGCCGGGCGGGCCTGCGCCGATACATCAGGGCGTGGGGAAGGCCGGGTTGCGAGGGCCTTCCAGGGTGCCAGGGGTTGGGATCGCAGGAGGCGATGATGACTCGGCGCAGGATGATCGCGGTTCTGGCGGTGGGCATGGCGGCGGGGCTGGTCGGGACGACGTCCGCCCGGGCGGCGAACTGGGCGGACGCCCTCTTCGCCGAGCGGTCGCACCACTTCGGCCCGGTCCCCCGCGGGGCCAAGGTGAAGCACGAATTCGTCCTGGTGAACAAGCTGGCGGAGCCGGTCACGATCCTGAACCTCCGGCCGTCGTGCGGCTGCACCAGCGGCAAGGCGAGCGCCTCGACGGTCAACCCGGGCGAGTCGGCGGTCGTCGAGGCCCAGATGGACACCCGCAACTTCCTGGGCGAGAAGGCCACGATCCTCTTCGCGACCCTGGTCACGGCGAGCGGCCGCGAGGCCGAGGTGCGGTTGCACGTCACCTCGCACATCCTCGCCGACATCGTCCTGAACCCCGGTGCGATCGACTTCGGCACCGTCGTGAAGGGCCAGGCCGCGACCCAGACGCTGACCATCGACCGGATCAACGGCGCGAACTGGAAATTCGAGCGGATGATCTCCGCCAGCCGGGCCATCACCGCCCAGCTCGTCGAGACCAAGCGCGACGCGACGGGCGCGGTGTCCTACCGCCTGGAAGTCGGCATCAAGCCCGACGCCCCCGCCGGCCCGATCCGCGACGAGATCCGGCTGCTGAGCAACGACCGCGAGACCCGCAGCATCCCCGTCATGGTGAGCGGCTGGGTCCGCGGCGACCTCTCGGCGTCGCCCTCGCTGCTGACCCTGGGCGAGGTCGCCTCGGCCGAGGGCAAGCAGGGCAAGTTCATCATCCGGGCCTCCCAGCCTTTCGCCATCACCGGCGTCGAGGGGGCCGGCGACGGCTTCTCGATCGTCCCCCCCGACGGCGCGAAGAAGGCCATGCACATCCTGACCGTCGCCTACAAGCCCGAGGAAGGGACGACCCGCGGCGACCTCCGCCGCATCTTCCGCGTCTCGACCGACATCCCCGGCGAGCCCCCGCTCGACCTGACGGCGACGCTCCACGTCGCCCCCTGACTGAGGGTCGGCGTGACAGGAAGACCGGTGGCCTGCCACATGGGCCACCGGTCGGGCTTTCGGCCAGACCGGCCGAACTCCGACATGAGCCGTGGGCCCTGACGAGGACAGTCGAGTTGTCATCCACTCAGGACGCGCCAGGATCCCGCGTCTGCCGCAGTTGTCGTCAAGGGCTCGGTGGTTGGTCAAGCTGATGATATTCGCTCTCGACGACCTTCCAAAGCTGGTCGAAAGCGTTTGGGACGTTTCGATCGATCGCCCGCAAGGCTTCCAGGAAGCAAGGACGCTCGACTTCCCAGTAGTACCGAAGCAGACGCGGGCGGTAGGCGGAGAGTAGCGCGGGGACGTTGTGGGAGTGGTCGGCGGGTGCGCGGCAGAGGGCGGCGTCGGCGGGCTCGTTCCGGATCTGGATGAGCGTCCAGGTCAGCAAGTCCAGGAAGGCTAGCCGAATCGGCTCCGGGCAATCGCCGGCGGGTCCGATATTCATGGCCAAGCTCCCCCGCCGGACCGCTGGAACAGGATGCTGTAATATTATCGGATTCCCCGCGTCAGGACCGCGTCCTCAACGGGGCAGACTCAGGCGAAGATCCGGTCCACCGCCATGCGCCAGCCGGGGACGGCGGGCTCGGCATCGGCCTCCTGGCCGGCGGAGAAGACTTCAGGCTGGTCGGGCGAATCCGACCGGTGCTTCCGGACGCCGGCCGCGAGCAGATCCACGTCCCAGACGACCAAGGTCCCGGCCTCCAAGTAGTCGGCCCGCTTGGCCGCCATCGCCTCCTCGGCGGCCTCGCCGTAGTCGTTTTCGCTCCGGACTTCCACCGCGAAGGTCGGCGGGCCGTCGACGAAACGCATGTCATCGCCGACGAGGGGGCCCTGGTGATACGAGGCGGCGGGGGCGAACGATCTTCGTCCCGAGCCGAGTTCCGGCACGGCGTAACCGGTGTTGTCAGCGAACGCTTCGCCTTGCCCCGCGGCCTGGGCGAAATCGTCGAGGCCGCGCGCGATTCGGAAGGCGACCCTGCTCGGCTTTCGACCCGTGGGCATGAGTTGCACGATCCTGCCGGCGATCAGCTCCGCCTTGCCCTTCTCGCGACGAAGGTCGTCGATCGTTGCGGACGTCCGGGTCACGGAAGCCATGGACTCTCCTCCGCGGGACTGGAGCCGTCGCGAGCCGTTCGCCGGCCGCCTTGAGTATACCATTTGTCCACCTGTCGGGCGACGTCCGCCGGCCGCCCCCTTATTCTTCCTCATCCTCGGGCGAGAAGTCGGCGACGACGCGCACCCCGCGGGCCCTCGGCTCGGCGACGACCGCCTCGGCGTTGCCGGTGATGAGGTCGCTGGGGTTGAAGCGTTCCACGGAACCGTCGTGGTGGTGGATCTGCCAGCGAGAGCCGGTGGTCCTGTCGCTGCGCCGGGTCGTCCAGACGAGGCCGGCCATGTCCTGGAACGGGAACTCCTTGAGGCCCGGCCTGTACCAGAGGCCGTACGTCTGGGTCAGGCGGTCGTCGGTGATCCGGACCTCGTGGCGGACGATGCCGGGCATGGGCACGGCGGCGATCACGAGGCCGAACACGGCGAGGCCCGCCGCGGCGTTCCTCAGCGGTTCGGCCAGTTGCGTCGCGGCCGTCCTCCGAGAGGCGACCCGTCGGGCGAGCATCCAGCACGCCGGCGCAAGCGCCAGGGGGATCGCGACGACCACGCACCAGCTCAGGATGCTGGACGTGGCGTAGTGCAGGGTCCAGGCCCCGTCGGCCCGCCGGACGACCCCGCGCGCGAGCAGTCGTTGAAGCTCGTTCACGATCGCATCCCGCGTTGAAGACGTGCGAGGGCCACGACGACCGAGCCTTGAGGCCCCGCGGACCGGGCGCGGCATCGCACGCGAGGGCGCGACGGGCAAGGGAGTCGGCGGACGAGTCTCGGGCTCCCCCATTTGGCCCGACTTGCTAGAATGAGGTCGGGACGGACTTCGACTCGGATCGGGCAGGACGAGGGGGGTCGATCGTGCAGGGAAGTATCCTGGACCACGTCGGGAAGACGCCGCTGATCCCTCTCCGCCGGCTGAACGAGGGGCTCCTGCCCACGATCGCCGTGAAACTGGAATCGCTCAACCCGGGCGGCAGCATCAAGGACCGCGTCGGCCTGGCGATGATCGAGGAGGCCGAGCGGCGCGGCAACCTGCGGCCCGGCGGGACGATCATCGAGGCGACCGCGGGCAACACCGGCGTCGGCCTGGCGATGGCGGGCGCGGTCAAGGGCTATCGCTGCATCTTCGTCCTGCCCGACAAGATGAGCGCCGAGAAGATCCGCCTGCTGGCCGCGTATGGGGCCGAGATCGTCGTCACGCCGACGTCCGTCCCCCCCGACTCGCCCGAGAGCTACAACGGCGTCGCCGACCGCCTGGCGCGCGAGATCCCCGACGCCTGGCGGCCCAACCAGTTCGCCAACCTGGCCAACCCCGACGTCCACTACCGCATGACCGGGCCCGAGATCTGGGAGCAGGCCGAGGGCCGCGTCACCGTGTTCGTCGCCGGGGCCGGCACGGGCGGCACGCTGTCGGGGGTCGGCAAGTACCTCAAGGAGAAGAACCCGGACGTCCGGATCGTCGGGGCCGATCCCGAGGGCTCGGTCCTCTCGGGCGACTCGCCCAAGCCCTGGAAGGTCGAGGGGATCGGCGAGGACTTCGTCCCCAAGACGCTCAACAGCCACGTCGTCGACGAGTGGGTCAGGGTCGGCGACGCCGAGGCCTTCCACGTCGCCCGCGAGCTGGCCCGCAAGGAGGGCATGCTCGTCGGCGGCTCCAGCGGCACGGCCGTCGCCGCCGCGCTGCGGTACGCCCGCCGGCTCACGGCCGACGACCTGGTGGTCGTCCTCTGCCCCGACACCGGCCGCAACTACCTGAGCAAGTTCTTCGACGACCAGTGGCTGCACGACGCCGGCCTGAGCTGGGAGGACGCCCCGCGCGACTCCATCGGCGACCTGCTCCGCCACCGCGGCCCCCGCTCGCTGGCCACCCTGACCCCCGAGACGTCCGTCCGCGAGGCCGTCGACGCGATGCAGGACTCGGGCATCTCGCAGCTCCCCGTCGTCGATCGCGGCGTGGCCGTGGGCAGCATCCAGGAGGTGACCGTCGCCCGGATCCTCCACGACCGCCGCGACCCGGCGCGGATCAAGGTCGGCGAGGTCATGGCCCGCCCCTTGCCCCAACTCGACGTCCGGACGAACCTCGACGAGGCCTACCGCCTCCTCCTCTCCGGCAGCCCCGGCGTCCTCGCCACGGCCGACGGCGCCGTGGTCGACATCGTGACCCGGATCGACCTGGTCCAGTACTGGAACCGCGACGGCAAGCTTTGATTCTTCGAGGATTCCCCTTCTCCCGGGGGGAGAAGGCCGTCAGGAACCGAACACGGTTATCTTCTGCGATCATCCTCCTCTCGACGCGGGACGACTTCGACTCATGAGCCAGGATCCGACCCCCGAGCCGCTGGGCTTCGCCACCCGGGCGATCCACGCCGGCCAGGACGCCGACCCCGCGACCGGGGCGACCGTCGTGCCGATCTACGCCACCTCGACGTACACGCAGGAGGCGCCGGGCACGCACAAGGGCTACGAATATTCGCGCAGCGGCAACCCGACCCGCGCGGCGCTCGAGACCTGCCTGGCCTCGCTCGAAGGGGCCGAGCAGGCGCTGGCGTTCGCCTCGGGCCTGGCGGCGTCGACGGCCGTGCTCTCGACCCTGCGGCCGGGCGACGAGGTCGTGGCCTCGGCCGACCTCTACGGCGGGACCTACCGGCTGCTGGAGCGGGTCTTCCGGCCCATGGGGATCGTCGCCCGCTACACCGAGGATCCCGAGCCCGAGACGTTCGCGGCCCTGACGAACGCGAAGACGAAGCTGGTCTGGATCGAGACCCCCACCAACCCCCTGCTCCAGATCCTGGACATCGAGGGGATCGCGCGGGCGGCCCACGACGCCGGGGCGATCCTGGCCGTGGACAACACGTTCGCCTCGCCGTTCGTGCAGCAGCCGATCCGGTTCGGGGCCGACCTGGTGGTGCACAGCACGACCAAGTACATCGGCGGCCATTCCGACGTCGTCGGCGGGGCCGTGATGGGGCCGCTGGCGCTGATCGAGCCGATCAAGTTCTACCAGAACGCCGCGGGCGGCGTGCCGGGCCCGTTCGACGCCTGGCTGACGCTCCGGGGCGTGAAGACGCTGGCGATCCGCATGGAGCGGCACAACGCCAACGCCATCGAGCTGGCGTCGTGGCTGGAGTCGCGCCGCGAGGAGATCGAGCGGGTCTACTACCCCGGACTGTTCAGCCACCGCGGCCACGCGCTGGCGGGCCGGCAGATGAACGGCTACGGCGGCATGATCAGCGTTCGGCTGCGCGGCGGCGGCCCGGCGGCCCGGCGGTTCCTGACGTCCACCCGGCTGTTCAGCCTGGCCGAGAGCCTGGGGGGCGTCGAGTCGTTGATCTCGCACCCGGCGACCATGACCCACGCCAGCATCCCCGCCGACGTCCGCGCCGCGCGGGGGGTCGACGACGGCCTGGTGCGGCTGAGCGTCGGCATCGAGGACGTGCGCGACCTGAGGGCCGACCTGGAGCAGGCCCTGGGCCGGCTGGCCGAATGAACCGATCCGAACGGAGGCGACGCGATGGCGAGCCGTGAGAAGTCGTCCGAGGCCAGGGCCGCCGGTTCCGGCGAGGAGATCGAGGTCCGCGGCCACATCGTCGACTCGCTGCTGCTCCCCAAGATCCTCGACCGGATCCTCCAGATGGGGGGGACGTTCGAGATCCGCGAGTGCCGCATCGGCGTGCAGCGGTCCGACCCCAGCTACGCGCGGATCGGCATCCGGGCCGACACGCCCGAGGCCGTCGCCGAGATCATCGGCGACCTCGTCGAGCACGGCGCCTCGCCCGTGCACCCCGAGGACGTCCGGACCGTCCCGGCCGACGTCGCCGCGGCCTTCCCCGAGAACTTCTACAGCACGACCAACCAGCGCACCCAGGTGCGGGTGAAGGGCCGCTGGATCGACGTCGAGGACCAGGAGATGGACTGCGGCGTCGCGCTCGACGCCGCCGCCGGCCGGGCCCGCTGCATCCCGATGGTCCACGTCGAGCTGGGCATGCCGATCGTCGTCGGCCATGCGGGCGTCCGGGTCCTGCCCGAGGAGCGGTCCCGCGAGACCTCGCTCTTCGGCTTCATGAGCTCCAACGTGTCGAGCGAGAAGCCCAAGGCGGTCAGCCTGCAGGGCGTGGCGGACAGCATCCGGGCCACCCGCGCCGACGGCAAGAAGGTGCTGCTCGTGGGCGGCCCGGCGATCGTCCACACCGGCTCGGCCCCGCACGTCGCCCGGCTGATCCGCGAGGGCTGGATCCAGACCCTCTTCGCCGGCAACGCGCTGGCGACGCACGACATCGAACAGTCGCTCTACGGCACCAGCCTGGGCGTCTCGATCGCGAAAGGCGAGGCCATCGAGCACGGCCACGAGCACCACCTGCGGGCGATCAACGCGATCCGCCGCCTGGGGGGGATCCGCGCCGCCGTCGACCAGGGCGTCGTGACCTCGGGCATCATGTACGAGTGCGTGAAGCAGGGCGTCGACTTCGTGCTCGCGGGCTCGATCCGCGACGACGGGCCCCTGCCGGACGTGGTGACCGACGTGCTGGTCGCCCAGGACCGGATGCGGGCCTCGGTCCGCGACGTGGGGTTCGCGCTCTGCATCGCGACGGCCCTGCACTCGATCGCGACGGGCAACCTGCTGCCGGCCTGGGTGAAGGTCGTCTGCGTCGACATCAACCCGGCCACCGTGACCAAGCTGGCCGACCGGGGCTCGTTCCAGACGATCGGGATCGTCACCGACGTCGAGCCCTTCCTCCGTTCGCTCGCCGCCGAGCTGACCGCCGGAGGGGCCGAGACCGGCCCCGGCGCCTGATCCACCGAGAGGGCTACGCCGTGTCGACCGCCGGGAATCCGCGGATCCTGATGTGCCCCCCCGACCACTTCGGGATCGAATACGAGATCAACCCCTGGATGAGCATCCAGCAGGGGAGCGACCCCGAACGCGCCGCCGGCCAGTGGCGGGCGCTGGAGCGTACGCTCGAAGACCTCGGGGTCGCGATCGACCTGATGACCCCGGAGAAAGGGCTGCCCGACCTGGTCTTCACGGCCAACGCCGGCCTGGTCTATCGCGACACGTTCATCGCCTCGCGGTTCCGCTTCGGCGTCCGCCAGGGGGAGACGCCGCACTTCGAGGCCTGGGGAAGGGCCCGGGGCTTCGAGGTCCTCACGCCGCCCGAGGGGATGAACTTCGAGGGGGCGGGCGACGCCCTCTTCTGCGGCGAGACCCTGTTCGCCGGCTACCGCTTCCGCAGCGACGTCCGCAGCCACCACTGGGTCGGCGAGCGGCTGGGCGTCGAGGTCCTGCCGATGGAGCTGGTCGACCCTCGCTACTACCACCTCGACACCTGCTTCTGCCCGCTCGAAGCCGGCGTCGCCGTGTACTATCCCGGGGCCTTCGACGACTACGGCCGCGCCGTGATCCGGGGCCGGATCCCGACGCTGATCGAGGTCCGGGCCGAGGAGGCGCAGAGCTTCAGCTGCAACGCCGTCGTGGTCGGCCGGACGGTGGTGCTCAACCAGGGCGCCCCGGCCCTCGCGGCGGACCTGCAACGGCTGGGCTACGCGACGCGGACGCTCGAACTCTCCGAGTTCATCAAGTCCGGCGGCAGCGCCAAGTGCCTGACCCTGCGGGTCGACGGCGAGGAGGCCGCCGCGTGGAAGGCGGCCGGATCGGCCGCGTCCCCTTGACGACCGTCCGGGCCGTCGCGACCATGGCATGAGACGACCCGCGCGGGCGGACCGCCCCTTGCCCCGTCCGCACGCAACCCGATGAAGGCCCAGCATGTCGGAGCGCGAACCCACCCTGGAGAAGCCCGGACAGGCCGAGGGGCGGGCCGCCTGCTCGAACTGCCTGCGCGTGCTCGTCTTCTCGGGCGAGCCGCCGCGGTTCTGCGGCTACTGCGGGGCCCCGCTCGGCCCCGATTCGGTCGCCGACACCGACTCCGGGCCGACGCGGACGATCGTCCCAGGCGACGAGACCACCGACTACGACCCCACGACGCGGCGGCCGGCCGACGCCGCCGACGGCCCCTTCCCCGAGCGGGTGGCCGGCTACCGGCTGATCCGCAGGCTGGGCTCGGGCGGCATGGGGACCGTCTTCGAGGCCGTCGAGGAGCGGCAGGGGCTGCACGTCGCCCTCAAGCTGATCGCCCCCCGCAACCTCTCGTCGGAAGAGGCCCTCCAGCGGTTCCGCCAGGAGGGCCGGTCGGCGAGCGCCGTGACGCATCCCAGGTGCGTCTTCGTGCGGGCCGTCGACGAGGACCAGGGCCGCCCGTACCTCGCCATGGAGCTGATGCCGGGCACCACGCTCCAGTCGCTCGTCGACGACGGCGGCCCGCTGGAGGCGGCCGAGGCGATCCTCAAGATCCTGGACGTCATGGAGGGCCTGGCCGAGTTCCACAAGCTGGGGATGATCCACCGCGACGTGAAGCCGTCCAACTGCTTCCTGGATGAGGACGGCCGTGTCAAGATCGGCGACTTCGGGCTGTCGAAGTCGCTGGAAGGGGGGGCCGACCTGACGCGGACCGGGGCCTTCCTGGGGACGCCGCTCTACGCCTCGCCCGAGCAGATCAAGCGCGAGCCGCTCGACGAGCGGACGGACGTCTACTCGATCGCGGCGACCCTGTACTTCCTGCTGACCGGCCGGGCCCCGGTCCAGGCCGAGGACGCGGCCGAGGCTCTGGCGCGGATCGTCTCGGAGCCGGCGCCGCCGCTGCGGACGTTCGCCCCCCGGGTCTCGCGGACGCTCGAGGTCGTCATCCACCGGGGCCTCGAACGCGATCGCTCGCGGCGCTGGCGGGACCTCCGCGAGTTCCACGAGGCGCTCCTGCCGTTCGTCCCCGAGCGGGTCGACATCGGCTCGATCGGCCTGCGGATCGGGGCCTACGTCCTGGACCTGGCCCTGTTCTACATCGCGGTCTGGGCGGCCTTCGCGGCCAGCTTCCTCCAGCACCGCGGCCGGGTGCTGGAGACCCTGGCGTTCAACGAGCGGCATGGGCGGGTCATCGAGTTGATCGACGCCGGCGTCTGGATCGCCTACTTCGCGATCCTGGAGGGCCTGTTCGGGGCGTCGGTGGGCAAGTGGATCGTCGGCCTGCGGGTCGCGAAGGCGGGCGACGGCGAGCCCCCGGGGCTGCCCCGCGCGCTCGCCCGGTCGCTGGCGTTCGTCCTGCTGTTCGGGCTGGGGACCGAGGTCTACGACGCGCTGTATCCCCCCGACCCGCGCGCGAACCACAAGGTCCAGGCCGTCCTGCTCGCCGCGATGAACCTGGTCGGGTTCCTGATCCTGATCGCGCCCATGCGTCAGCATTCCGGCTTCCGCGGCGTGCACGAGTGGATCAGCGGGACGCGCGTGATCCAGGTCGTCCGAGCCCGACGGCACCGCCGCCTGCGAGGCCGGCGCGGGCTGGCGTCGGGGGTGCAGACTCGTTCGATCGCGGCCGACGAGGGCCACCCGACGGCCCAGGTCGGGCCGTACCGGATCCAGGGGGCCGTGTCGTCGGCCGAGGGCTGCGAGGTCCTCGCGGGCCGCGACGAGTCGCTCGACCGCCAGGCCTGGCTCTTCCTCCGCGACCCCGGCGCCGTCCCCCCCGACGACGCGCGGCGATCGCTCAGCCGCCTGACCCGGCCCCGTTGGATCGGCGGCGGCGACCAGCCCGACGCCCGCTGGGACGCCTTCATCGCCCCCACCGGCCGCCGCCTCCGCGGGCTCGTGGAGACGGGCGGGCTGCCGTGGCGCGACGTCCTGCCGATCCTGACCGACCTCGCCGAGGAGCTGGAGGCCGCCCGCGTCGACGGCACGTTCCCGGCGCGGCTGGACGTCGACGACGTCTGGATCCAGGACGACGAACGCGTCCAGCTCGTCGACCCCCTGGCCTGGGGCCGCCCCGACGAGGCCGAGCCGTCGCCCGAAACCGGCCCCGGCGCCGGCGAGGAGACGCGGGCCTTCGCCTTCCTCCGCGACGTGGCGCGGCTCGCCCTGGAGGGGGATCGCCCCCACCGCCGCCTGTCGCTGACCGCCTGGGCCCAGCGCGACGAGCCTTCGGGCCGGATCCGCGGGGCCGTCCCCGAACGGGCGGGGGTCCTGCTCGACCGCCTCTCGGGGCATCGCTCCCCGTACGCCCACCTCGCCCACCTGCGCTCCGACCTGGCCGCCGCGGCGGAACGGCCCACCGAGGTCGGCGCGGGCCGCCGCGCCCTCCAGCTCCTGATCCAGGGCTTCCTGCTGTCGCCCGGGATGCTCTTCCTCGTCGGCCTGAGCTGCCCGGAGCTGGGGCCCGACGTGATCCCCTTCGACCTGCCGATCCTGGCCGGGATCCCGCTCGCCTGGGTCGTCTGGGCCGTCCTGGCGCGGGGCGGATTCGGCTACACGCTCGCGGGCCTGACCCTGGTCGGCGACGACGGCCGCATCGCCTGCCGGTTCGCCTGCGGCCTGCGCTCCCTGCTGGTCTGGGTCGTCCCCGCGACCCTGTTCGTCGGCTCGCGATGGCTCCAGCGCTACACGCCGGAGTACATGGTCACCGCCTGGGCGCTCTGGATGGCCGGCCTGCTGCTCCTGGCCGCCTACGTCGGCGTCGCCCTCCTCTTCCCCGGCCGGGGCCCCCACGACCGCATCGTCGACACGGTCGTCGTCCCGATCTAGCCGCGCGGACGGAGCCGATCTCCCGGCTTCGCTTCGGCTTCCTTCGTGGGCGACCGACTGCGCCGATTTTTGCTAAAGTTACTATTTATAAATCACTTAGGCGAAAATAAAATCGGCTTCGTTGGTCGAAAAAAAAACGCAAAGCGAACTCATCTCCGTGTCCCCCCTCGGGAGGTCTGCGAGCGTCGCCCCCACTGCGCAGCGCCACCCGAGAAGGCCATCGGGTGTGGCCGACGATGGACGTGGAGAACCTCGGCCCCTCCGCATCTTGGGGCGGATCCGGGAGGTCGTTCGCCTCGACGGCGGAGTTGCACCTTGTCGAAGAGAGGACGTCCCGATGACCGACCGGCTCGACGAGAACAAGCGGCGCGTCCTGGAATTCTACGACCTGATGTTCAACCAGTGCCGGCCGTTCGAGGCCGTCGAGCGGTACGTCGGGGCGACCTACACGCAGCACAACCCCATGGTGGCCGACGGCAAAGACGCCTTCATCGCGTACTTCACCCGGATGGCGCGTGAATACCCCGGCAAGCACGTACGGTTCGTACGGGTCGTCGCCGAGGGGCCCTACGTCATTCTGCACTGCCATCAAGTCTGGCCGGGCGGCCCGGACTGGGCCGGCATCGACATCTTCCGGTTGGACGAGGACGGGAAGATCGTCGAACACTGGGATGTGCTCCAGACGGTGCCCGAGCAGGCGGCCAACGACAACACCATGTTCTAGTCGACCCCCGCGCAGCCATCGCCTGCATCATTCGTCGACGACACCCAGACCATACCCCAGGATCGGGGGATAGAAATTCAGGGACGGGCCGACGTGGCGGGTCCGCCGTAGGGGACGATCGGGATCGGCTCCAGGCGGCCGATATTGGCGAGGCCGACGGCCTCGGGGGCGGTCCCGGCCTGGATGGCGTCGGCGGCGCGGGCGAAGGCCTCGTATTTGAGGCGGCGGAGGGTCGGGTCGTAGGAGGCGGGGCCGGTGATCTCGTACGACATCATGCCCCAGAGGCAGAGGTAGCGCCAGACGCCCGGGTCGATCCCGAAGTGCTGCGCGCACGCGGCCGGGTCGATGACCGGCTCGGGCGCGTCGGCCGGCCAGCCGAAGGCTCTTCGCGCGTGCAGGCCGCGCAGGACGGCCTGGGCCAGGGCGAGCTGGCCGCGGTAGGACGGGTGCATCGCGTCGTGGAAGAGGCGGTCGTCGAGCAGGCCGTCGGGGCTGACGGCGTGGAAGTAGCTCTGGCCGTCGATGAAGATGCCGGCGTGACGACGGGCCGTCTCGCGATAGGCCTCCTGGAAGGCCGTCAGAATGCGCTGGGGATAGCCGTCGTGGTCGCGCGCCACGACGGCGTGCTCATAGGCCTCGGCCGCGTCGCCGCGCGTCGCCAGCAGGCGGGCGAGCCGCCAGTGGGCCGCGGCGAACCCGGGGGCGCGCTTGAGCACTTCGCGGTATCCCTGGATGGCCGCCGACGGATCGGTTGCTTCGAGCGCCTTCGCGGCCAGGTAGGCCCGCTCGATCGCCTGGCGTTCGGCCCGGGGCGTCTCGGGGGGCAGGTACGACCGGTTGGGGTCGCTTGCGGAGTCGTTGCCCGGCGGCGCGATCAGCACCAGGATCACGCCCAGCTTCTCGGCGTAGGCGGCGACGGCTTCGAGCCGGCGGCGGAAGTCCGCCAAAAGCCTCTCGTATTCGTCGTCCGTGTAGGCCGGGACGTCGACGAGGGCCCGATGGCCGTTCGCCGGCGGCGGGATGGCGATCCGGCATTTCTCGATGTTCCGGCGCACCAGAGCGTGGAACGACGACCAGGCCAGGGCGTTCGTCGCCAGGGCCGCGACGGGGCCGGGCTCGTCGGCGTCGGCGTAATAAGCAAGGTCTCGCTTGTGCGGGATCCGCGCCGAGAACTCGTTGTGGCCGCAATAGACGATCAGGACGTCGGGCCGATGCTTCAGGCTCGCCAGGTTCTGGTGCTGGAGCTCCAGCGTCTCGCCCGACTGCGCCAGCACCTCAGGCTGGAACTTCCGCCCGGGGATCGCCTGCCCGAGGCCCCAGGCGACTACCTTGCCGATCGACAGCCAGCGGTCGTACGGCACGCCCGCCGCGCTCGATTCGCCGACGACGGCGATGCTCACGCGATCCTCCTGGTCGGGGAAGGTCGTCGGCAGCTCGACCTCCTCGACGGCGTCGGGGATCCTGCCGCGGATCAGCCGCTCGCCCCGGCTCGATTCCGTCCCGCCCGCCGGCATCACCGAAGTCCGCCCCTGCCGCGCGAGGATCAGCACCGAGGCCCCCTCCAGCACGACCGCCCCGATCAGCACCGAGCCGGCGAGCAGGCCGAGGCGCATCCAGGCTCGCCGCCTGGGCGATCGTTTCAGGCCGAGGATCACGAGCGGGAGCGCCGCGAGGGAGGAGACGAGCGCGATCGCATAGGCGAAGTCGACGACCCAGAGGAAGCCCAGGCCGATCGCCCAGTAGACCCAGATCGGCGTGTGGTCGACGACGAAGAAGGTCGTCACGATGCCGATCAAGACCGTCGCGGCGAGGGCGATCGTCAGGAGGGCGTACGATCGCAGCGAGCGTCGCGTCGCGGGGGCGGCGGGGTCGTCGGACGCGGGGAGGTGCGTATCCATTCCGGCCTCGGCGGGCGGGGTCGTGTCATTCCAGGCCGTACTTGCGGAGCTTCTGGCGGAGCGTCGAGCGATGGATGCCGATCCGCTGGGCGGCGAGGGCCTTGTTGCCCGACTCCCGCCGCAGGACGGTGCGGAGCATGGGGGGCTCGACCTGGGCCAGGAAGCGGTCGTAGAGCGAGTCGGCCCCCTCGGCGTCGGGGTCGGGCAGGGTTTTCAACAGCGTCTCGGTCCAGCGCGCGAGCATCGCGTCCAGGCCCTCGCCGCCGGGCCCGGCTTCGGGGCCGTGGCCCGCGACTTCGGGCGGCAGGTGCTCGGGCAGGATCGGCCCGCCGCGGGCGATGATGGCGGCGCGTTCGATGGCGTTGCGCAGCTCGCGGACGTTCCCCGACCAGGGCCGCCGCCGCAGCTCGGCGAGCGTGTCGTCGCGGAGCGCGACCTCCCCCCCCTGCCTCGGGTCGACCTGGGCCAGGAAGTGCCGGGCCAGGTCGGGGACGTCCTCCAGCCGATCGCGCAGGGGCGGGATGTGGATCGGGAAGACGCTGAGGCGGAAGAAGAGGTCCTCGCGGAACTGGCCCTCGGCCATCAGCTTCGGCAGCGGGCGGTTGGTGGCGGCCAGGAACCGGACGTCGATCGGCCGGGGCCGGGCGTCGCCCACGGGCGTGACCTCGCGGTGCTCGATGGCCCGCAGCAGTTTGACCTGCATGCCCAGCGGCACGTCGCCGATCTCGTCGAGCAAAACCGTCCCCCCGGCGGCCAGCTCCAGCAGCCCCTTGCGGTCCTGGCTCGCGCCGGTGAACGAGCCCCGCATGTGGCCGAACAGCTCGCCCTCGACGAGCCCCGGGCTGAGGGCGGCGAGGCAGACGGGCAGGAACGTCCGGGGCCGTCGCGGGCTGTTCTCGTGGATCGCGCGGGCCACCAGCTCCTTGCCCGTGCCGCTCTCGCCGGTGATGAGGACCGGGACGTCGGTGGCGGCCACCAGGGCGATCTGCTTGAAGAGCGCCTGCATCGGCGGCGACGAGCCGACCAGCCGCATGTGCGGCCCCGCGCCGGTCCCCCGGGGACGGGGCTCCTCGCGGACCCCGGCCCCCGACTCGAGCGCCCGCTGGACGACCGCGCCGGCCTGGTCCAGGTCGAACGGCTTGACGAGGTAGTCGAAGGCCCCGGCCTCCATCGCGCGGACGGCCGTGTCGAGGCTGCCGAAGGCCGTGACGATGATGATCGGCGCCGCGCCCAGGCGGTCGCGGAAGGCCCCCATGGCCGAGAGCCCGTCCATGCCCGGCAGCCGGACGTCGAGCACGACGGCGTCGAACGGGCCGCGGCGGGCGGCGTCGAGCCCCTCCTCGGCCGTCGACGCGACGGCGACGTCGTGGCCGAGGTCGCCCAGGTATTCGCCGAAGGCCCAGCAGATGCTGGCCTCGTCATCCACGATCAGGACCCGACTCATCGACGCTCCCCGCCTGCGGCGTGTCCGGGGCCTCTCGCGGCAGGGTCAGCCGGAACCGGGTCCAGCCCTCGTCGCGACGCCAGCCCAGCGTCCCGCGGTGCGCCTCGGCGACTCGTCGCGCCAGGGCCAGGCCCAGGCCGACGCCCTCCGGCTTGCCCGTCACGAACGGGTCGAAGATCGCCGCCGCGAGGTCGGCGGGGGGCCCCGGCCCGTCGTCGGCGACCTCGATCACCATCGTATCCGCCGCCGCGATCAACTGGAAGCGCACCCGGCCCCCGGCGCCGGCCGCATCGAGCGCGTTCCAGCCCAGGTTCAGCACCGCGGCGCGGAGGCTCGATTCGTCGACGTCGGCCACGGCCGGCCGGTCGGGCGCGTCGACCTCGAGCGCGACCCGGGCGTGCCGGCTCGTCGGCTCCAGCAGGCTGGCGACGTCCCGGACCAGGCCCGCCACGTCGCAGGGGCCGTGCGGGCGCTGCTCCAGCCGGCCTAAGGTGAGCAGGCCGCGGACCTGCTCCTCGGCGAGTTCGAGCTGACGCACGGCCACGCCCAGGCTGGTGTCGTTCCCGGTCGCCCCGCAGCGCTTCGCGTGGAGCTGGACGCCCAGCCGGGCTCCGGTGAGGGTGTTGCGCAGCTGGTGCGCGAAGCCGGCCGCGAGCTGGGCGAGGAGCTGGGTGCGCTCGGCCTGCGCGGCGGCCCGGCGCATGTCCCGGAGCTGCCGGCTCATCTGGTTGACCGACTGGATCAGGTCGGCGATCTCGTCGCGGCCCTCGCCGGGCTCGATCTCGGCGAAGTCGCCGTCGGCGATCCGCGCGACCTGGCCGCGCAGCCGGTGGACGCGCCGGCCGATCCGGTCGGCGAACCACCGCGCGGCCTGCGCCGAGAGGGCGATCGCCGCCAGCCCCAGGCCGACGGGCGCGGCGGCGACGTCCCACAGGGCGGCCCGCCAGCTCGATTCGGGGTAGAGCACCAGCAGCGTCGCCCCGCCCCCGGCGCTCGACGCGGGCGCGGGGATCTTGGCCGCGTAGTACGTCCGGCCGTCGACCTTCAACGTCGGCCACTGCCGCCACGACGCGAAGTCGGGCGGGCGGAAATCGGGCACGGCGCGGGCGTCGGGCGCCTGCGCGGCGAGCCCCTCGTCGCTCGCCGAGAACGTCCGACCGGCCGCGTCCTTGACGACGAAATGGGCCTCCGAGAGCCCGTGCATCCGCTCCAGGACCTGCGACGTGAGCGGGAACGTCGACCGCTCCAGCACGTCGATCACCGTCGCCAGCCGCGCCACGCTCTGCCGCTCGTTCCGCGAGGCCGCCAGCCCCACCCCCGCCGCCGTGATCGCCGCGATCGTCGCCGTCTGGATGGCGACGATCGGGATCAGGATCTGGCGACGGATGGAACCGTTCATGATGCGTCGCGGCCGACTACGGCGTGTTGACGGATTGAGCGAGCCTCCGGACGTGGATGAAGCCGAAGACGAGGCGGGCCACGCCGAGGTAGACGTCCTTCAGCTTCTCATATCTCGTGGCGAAGCGGCGGAACTGCTTCGCTTTCGCGAACGCGCGTTCGACGCGGTTCCGCTGCTTGTAGACCTCCCGCATCTCGTCGTCCCACGGCCAGGGCTCCTTCCGGTTGCTCCGGTTCGGGATCACCGGCAGGGCGTCGAGGTCGTCCAGGACGACGTCGCGGACGGCGTCGGAATCGAACCCCTTGTCGCCGAGCACCTCGGCGACCTCGCCGACCGCGTCGCGGGCCTCGATCAGCACGCCTTTCGCCAAAGGGGCGTCGTTCCTCTGGCCCTCGGCCACGTCCAGGGCGACGACGCCGTCCTCGTCGCAGGCGACGGCGATCACCTTCGTCGTGAAGCCGCCGCGCGACCGCCCGAGGGCCTGCGCTTCGCCGCCCCCTTTTTCCGCCCGGCCCCGGCGGCGTGCTGATGGGCCCGCACGACCGTCGAGTCGATCATCAGCCGGCGGGCGTCCTCGCACTCGGCCCGCTCGGACATCAGCTCGAACAGCCTCTTGAGCCGGCCCGAGTGGATCCAGCGGCGCAAGCGGTTGTAGACGGCGTCCCACGCCCCGAACTCGGCCGGCAGGTCGCGCCAGGGGATGCCGGTCCTCGCCCAGTAGAGGACCGCCTCGAAGAACATGCGGTCGGGCAGCTCCGGCTCGGGGCCCAGCTTCGAGCGGCACTTCTCGACCATAGGGCCGAAGACGGACCAAGTCTCGTCGGTGATCAAGTATCGCATGGCGGCGTCGGCCCCCCTCCTGGGTCGTGATCCGCCTTAAACCTTTACCGTAACAGCCTCCGGACAGTCAACAGGCCCTAGAAACCTGAATGGACGGCCGTCGGAAAGTTCACTTGGCCGAAACTCGGCTGATCGATTGGAAGAACCGGAGCAAGGGGAAAACCGCCTGCCCCAACTGATCCAACGCCACTTTCCGACCGTCGCTCAGGTCAAGGATCAATCGGTGCCAATGCGTTCGCTTTAGCCGTGCGGCTTCCCACGGGTCGGCGTGATCGGTGATCCAATGACAACGGCTCACCTCGCCGTACCTCAGGACGGTCCGATCGCCCTCGACGATCCGATCGCTGGTCAGGACGAGCTGGCGGCCGTCGGCCGTCTGGACGAGCGCTATCGTCCGTTCCGCCTCCTCAAGGCGGATGGGCGGTACCCCACCATTCTCGGTCAACGCGACGTTCGGCGTGTATCCCTGGCGGTCCCACCGGCGCATCAGCGTGGCGAGCCACTCGGCGGTCGAGAACATTCGCGGCACCATACGCCCGTCCTTCTCCCCGACCTGACAGCCCGAGCGACGAAGGCTTTACGCTGCACCCACGACCGCAGGACCTCGTCCCCCTCCCCGCGACGGCGGTCGCCGGGAGCGACGACGGGTCCGGCGACGCCGCTCCTGGGACGCGGCCCGTCTTAAACCTTTACCGGATCAACCCCCGGGCAGTCAACAGGCCCTAGTGGTTCGATGTATCGTTTGAGCTTTCGTGCGAGCGTCGAGAAGCTCGTTCGCCAGGCTTTGCCAAAGTTCGATGAACTGAAGTAATGGAAACGAATCTTGAACTTGAGGTTGGCCTGCGTCGTCTTGCATTGCGTGTCTGACTCCGTCGTATTGCGGTTTTTTAAAGTCGCACGCGTTGCTTCGAGAATATAACGATCCTACGAAATATTCGAGCGTAATGCCTTTGCTCGATTTAGAATTTTATGGACGCCGTCGAGAAACTTAGAGGGGCGCGATGGGGGTGTCGACCCAGGCGCGGCGGCGATGGGAGTCGAGGACGGAGTCGGCGACGATCTGGGCGTTGAGGCCGTCGTGGAAGCTCGGGACGGCGGGGCGGTCCTCGACGATCGCCGAGATGAACTCCCAGATCAGGTCGTAGCGGAAGACGGTGGCGGGCGCGCCTTCGGCGACGTCGCGGGGGCTGCCGGCGGGCTTGAGGAACTCGGCCGGGACGGCGACGGGGGCCAGGTCGTGGCCGCGCTTGCCGAGCAGGACGACGTTGGGCTCGTGGAGGCGGTAGACGGCCGAGCCCTCCGAGCCGTTGATCTCGGCCCACTCGTGGCCGAAGCCGTCGCGGTGGTAGCCCTTGGCCAGGGTGGTCCCCTCCCAGACGCCCGTCGCGCCCGACTGGAATTCGCCGATCAGCGACGACCAGTCGTCGACCTCGGAGGGCTTGCAGGGCTGGCCGTCGGCCGTCTTGTCGCGGGGGGCGAAGCGGGCCACGGCGCCGCAGACCCGCGCGATCGGGCCCATGAGGTCGATGGCGAAGTCGATGCGGTGGATGGTCATGTCGAACAGGTCGCCGGCGCCGGCGCGGTCCTTGTACTGCCGCCATCCCCAGCTCGTCTCGGGCCAGTCGAGGAAGCGCTGGGAGCGGAAGTGGCGGGGCTCGCCGAGGCCGCCCGACTTGACCAGGCTGCGGATGTACCGCATGGCCGGCGCGAAGCGATAGGTGAAGGCCGTCATGTGGACGACGCTGGCGTCGCGCGCGGCCTCGTACATGTCGCCGACCTCGGCCGCGTTCAGGCCCAGGGGCTTCTCGGCCATGACGTGCTTGCCGGCCTCGGCGGCGGCGACGGCGATCGGCCGGTGGGTGTCGTTGGGGGTGGCGATCACGACCGCGTCGATCGAGTCGTCGTTGCAGAGAGCGATCGCGTCGGTCGTCGCGTGCTCGATCCCCCACTCGGCCTGACGCTTCGCCAGCAGCGTCGGGTCGGCGTCGCAGATCGCCGTCAGCTTGGCCCTGGGGTCGAGGCGGAGGCCCGGCAGGTGGTGGTACGCGGTCACGGCGCCGACGCCGATGAAGCCCACGCGGACGGGGTTGGAAGGGGAGAACTCGGCCATGGCGATCAATCCTCGCGGTGCGCTTGCCTTCGACTTCGGGCCCCACTATCCTGCACGTTACTCCGCACGGAGTCCATTCGCGACAGGGTCGAAGGCGACGACAATCAGGGGATCATCGACGATGGCGAGCGACAAGCCCATCCGCGTGGCGATCATCGGCCTCGGCTTCGGGGCCGAGTTCATCCCGATCTATCAGAACTACCCCGGCGCCGAGATGTCCGCCGTCTGCCGTCGCGACCCGAAGGGCCTGGAGGAGGTCGGCGAGAAGTACGGGATCAAGGGCCGCTACAGCGACTATCGCGAGCTGCTCAAGGACCCCGAGATCGACGCCGTCCACATCAACTCGCCGATCCCCGACCACGCCTGGATGTCGATCGAGGCGCTCGAGGCCGGCAAGCACGTCGCCTGCACGGTGCCGATGGCGACCAGCGTCGAGGACTGCAAGAAGGTCGTCGACGCCCAGCGGTCCAGCGGCAAGGTCTACATGATGATGGAGACCGTGGTCTACAGCCGCGAATACCTCTTCGTGCACGAGCTGTACGAGAAGGGCGAGCTGGGCCGCCTGCAGTTCCTCCGCGGCAGCCACCAGCAGGACATGGAAGGCTGGCCCGAGTACTGGCCCGGCCTGCCGCCGATGTGGTACGCCACCCACTGCGTCAGCCCCTGCCTGGCCCTCCTCGGCAAGCACGCCGAGAGCGTCGTCTGCCACGGCTCGGGCCGCATCGCCGAGGACCTGATCTCCAAGTACAACAGCCCATACGCGATCGAGACCGCCACGTTCAAGATCAAGGACAGCGACGTCGTCGCCGAGGTGACCCGCAGCCTCTTCGACACGGCCCGCCAGTACCGCGAGAGCTTCGACGCCACCGGCAGCCGCAAGTCGTTCGAGTGGCAGCAGGTCGAGGGCGAGGACCCGGTCATCCACACCAAGAGCACCGCAAGCGCCCCGCTCACCGAGCCCGAGATTCCCAAGCGCGTGAAGGTGCCCGACTACGCCCACCTGCTCCCCGAGGGGATCCGCCGCTTCACCCAGCCGGCCGCGATCCAGGACGCCGACCACCTCTCGTTCCTGCAAGGCGGCGGGCACGGCGGCTCGCACCCCCACCTGGTCCATGCTTTCCTGAGCGCCGTGAAGGGCGACCGCCCCGCCCTGCCCGACGCCGAGACCTCGGCCAACTGGACCATGGTCGGCCTCTGCGCCCACGAGTCGGCCGTCAAGGGGGGCGACCGGATCGTCATCCCGACGTTCTGACCCGAACCCGCAGGCCGCTCGATCCTCTATAATGTCCAAGAAGCCCGCGCGCCGGCCCCCCGGCGCGCGGGTTCGTTTTCCCGGCGACGACGCAAGCCGGCCCGCCCCAGCGCATCGAGTCCGCCCCCATGGATCAAGCCGACGCCCGGCCTTCCCGCCCCGACTCCCTCGCCATCCGTACGCAGAACGTCGGCGTCTACCGCCAGGGGCGCTGGATCCTCAAGGACGTGGACTGGTCCGTCCCCTCGGGCGCGTGCGTCGCGGTGCTGGGACCCAACGGAAGCGGCAAGAGCACGCTGACGCGGGTGATCTCGGGCTACCTCTGGCCGACCGTCGGCGAGGTGTCGGTCCTGGGCGAGGCCTTCGGCTCGGTCAACCTCCACGACCTCCGCGAGTCGCTCCGCCTGGTCCAGCCGACGGGGCTGGCCGAGCCGGACCCCGAGATGACGGCCCTCGAAGTCGCGACCACCGGCGCGTTCGGGACCGTCGGCCTCTACCGCGAGACGACCCCCCACGACCGCGCCGAGGCCGAACGCCTGCTGGAGACCGTCGGCCTCCACGCGGCGCTGCGGACGCCCTACATGAGCCTGAGCAGCGGCGAGCGGATCCGCTGCCTGATGGCCCGCGCGATGGTGCGCAAGCCCCGGCTGCTGCTGCTCGACGAGCCCACCTCGGGCCTCGACCTGCTGGCGCGCGAGCAGGTCCTCGCCACCATCCAGTCGCTCCACCAGGAGGCCGACCCGCCGACCGTCGTGCTCATCACCCACCACCTGGAGGAGCTGCCGCCGGCCGTCTCGCACGTGATGGTGCTCCAGGACGGCCGGGTCGCCGCCCAGGGCGATCCCGAGTCGGTGCTGCGGTCGGACCTCCTCTCCGACGTCTACCAGTGCCCGCTCGAAGTCGTCCGCGCCGACGGCCGCTACTACTCGCGCGTCAGCCCCGGGGCCTGGGCGTCGCTCCTCTCGGGCGGCGCGCGGGCCTGACGCCGCGAACGGGACGCCTCGCCGGAAAGGATGGGTTATAATTACCCGACCGACGTGTCCCCCTTTCTCGCTCGCGCACTCACCGGAGGCGTCCATGTCCTTCCCCCGCCGGACGTTCCGAATCGCCTGCCTCGCCGTCGCCGGCCTGGCCCTGGCCGCGTCGGCCCGCGCCCAGGGTTTCTCGCCGACGAAGCCCTCGCCCCAGGCGGTCTACGGCGTCCCCCAGCAGGCGCCGACCGTCCTCTATCAGGGCGCGCCCTTCACGCCCCAGCCGATCGCGATCACGCCCCTGCCGCCGCCGACGCCCGTACTGTCGCCGCCCTTGCTGGGCTCGCCGCAGGCCTCGGCCCAGGGCCCGGCCCCCTGCGCCTGCTATTACCCCCAGGGCTACTGCCCGTTCCCCTCGGGGAACTGCGCCTTCCCGCAGGGCTTCTGCCCGATGCCGCAGGGGAACTGCGTCGCCCCCGCGCCGGTGTACGGGCCCTCGGCCTCGGGCCAGGCGGTCGCGGCCCCGGTCTACGCCATCCCGCAGGCCGGCGGGGGGATCTGACGACGGCGGACCCCCGCGCGTCGGCGTCTTGAGTTCGCCCCCGGCCGCGATACACTTCGATGGCGTCGCCGGGGGCGATGACGCCCGCGGAACCGTCGCGATCGGGGACCGACCATGAGCGAACCCGCCGTGCTGGACGTCGACGAGCTGGTCGAGCCGATCTCCGAGAGCGACGCCGTCGGCGAGTACCTCCGCTGGGAGGACGAGTACGCCGATCTGGAAGAAGCCCGCCGCGCCGACGAGGACGCCGGGGCCGACGGCGTCTGGTCCCGCGATAAGAAGACCTCGGACTGGCGCGCGATCCTGAGCCTGGGCTCCCGCCTGCTCCGCGAGCGGTCGAAGGACCTTCAAATCGCCGCTTGGGTCGCCGAGGCGTGCTCCCACCAGCACGGCCTCGTCGGCGTCCGCGACGGCCTGCGGCTGGTCCTGGCCCTCCAGGAGCGCTACTGGGACGAACTCCACCCCGAGCGCGGCGACCTGGAGCTGCGCGAGGGGGTCTACGAGTTCATCGACCACGATCGCGTCCTGCCCCTCTTGGTGCGCGGCGTGCCCGTGACCTACGTCCCCAGCGCGCCCGACTACACGTATACGTTCCTGGACTACGAGGCCTCGCGCAAGACCGAGATCCTGGCCAACAGCAAGTTCGAGAACGAAGAACACCGCGCCGACGCCCTCGAAGGCCGCCTGACGGGCGAGCGTTTCGAGGAGGCCGTGCACGCGACCGAGCGGTCGTTCTACGAGACGTATCTCGCAACCTGCGAGGAATGCCTCGCCGTCGTCGAGCAGATCAACCAGGGCATCGCCGGCCGGTGGAAGGGGCCGAATCGGCCCCGGCTCAGCAAGCTGGAGACCGCGCTCCTGGGGTGTAAGAAGCTCGCCCGTCAGATTCTCGCCAGGAAGCCCGACGACCGCCCGCCGCCCGAACCCGAGACCGAGCCGGAAGCGGTCGACGACGGCTGGGGCGACTCCGAATCGCACGACGCCGAGGTCTCGCAGTACGGCTGGTCCGAGTCGGAGTCCGAGGTCGAGGCGCCGAAGCCCTCCCGCAGGCCGGCCCGACGGCGAGCGGCCGGCGCGCCGTCCACGCCCGAGGACGCCCGCGACCAGATCGCCGAGGCCGCCCACTTCCTCCGCGGCCAGGACCCCGCCGACCCGACCCCCTATCTGGTCGTCCGCGCCCTGGCCCTGGGCGGCCTCTACCAGCCCGACGGCCTCGATCCGTCGCGGCTCCCCCCGCCCTCCAGCGAGGTCCGCGAGAAGCTCTTCCTGGCCTCGCGCGAAGGCGACGAGGATTCCTGGAAGGCCATGCTCGACGAGGCCGAGCAGGCGCTCGGGCGTCCCGAAGGCCGCGGTTGGTTGGACCTCCACACTTATGCATCCACGGCGCTGGCCGGGCTGGGCCTGGAAGACCCCCTGCGCGCCTGCAAGTCGCTCTTGAAAGCATGCCTGAAGGACCACGAGGGATGGGTCGAGGCCCCTCTTCGCGACGGCACGCCCTGCGCCTCGCCGGCCACCCGCTCCTGGCTGACCGAAACCGGCCTGATCGGCGAGCCGGCGTCGGAGCCCGTCGTCGACCTCTCGCGCATCGGCCCGGCCTACGTCGAGCCCGCGGCGGAGGACGACGGCGCGTCGGCCTCGCGGCCGGCCGCGGCGGTCGACGCCTGGGACGTCGCCCAGGATCACCTGCGCAACGGCGAGGTCGCCGAGGCGCTCGCCGTCATGGCCAGGGCCTCGCGGCAGGCCGAGAGCGGCCGCGAGCGGTTCCTGCGCGCCCTCCAGCAGGCGGAATTGTGCCTCGCCCTGAACCGCGACGCGCTGGCGCTGCCGATCCTGGAAAACCTGGCCGCCCGCATCGACGACCAGAAGCTCGACCAGTGGGAGGGTGCCGGCCTCTGCGCCCGCGTCTTCTCGTCGCTCTATCGCTGCCTGCGGGGCCGCGACGAGGCCCGGGCGGCCATCATCCATCATCGCCTCTGCCAGCTCGACATCGGCCTGGCGATTCGGTTGGAAAACATGTGAATCCCAGCGTCAAGACGGGCGACGCGGAAATTCGGAAGAATTCCGAGGATTCAAAGAACCCCTATCTCTTGCCCGGCCGATAATACCGGCGTCGCGGACGCACTCGTCCGCTGGATCGTCGGCCGAAACCGGGACGCTCCCCGAAATCGGCCGGCGGAATCGAAGATTCGTCTCGCTCCGAGCGAGCCACGGGCCCGGGGCCAAGCGCCCAGGAAGTTCGGCGCTCAGGAGGCCGCACGCCGCAAGCATGGATGCGTTTTAAGGAGTCGGTCATGATGACCCCCCGGTCGGTTTTCGCCTGTCTCGCCCTCGGCCTGTGCGTCGGGTGCACCGGCGTCTCGGTGATCAAGTATCCGGTCGCCGGCGACCCGGGCATCCGTTACTGGCGGCCCAAGCCTTACTTGCTCGTCACCCCGGCCGACGCCACCGGCCGCATGGTGAAGATCAAGCTCGAATATCTGCCCGACTTCTCCGAGGAATACGCCATCCAGCCGCGCGGCAAGAAGGCCCCGCAGATCCAGCTCAAGGACGGCTGGAACCTGGTCGCCGTCGGCGGCCCGGCCCCGCCGCCCGAGCCGGCCGACCCCGCCGCCGCGCCCGCCGCCCCCGCGCCCGACCCGATGAAGATCCCCGAGTACGTCGTGTCGGCGACCAACGTCCCGATCGGCTATTACGAGTCGGTCTTCGACATGAACGGGACCAAGAAGGTCCTCAAGGGCTGGCGCTACATCGGCCTAAGCCCGATCGCCGGCGGCGACGCGATCGGCGTCGACCCCCGCGCCCAGGCCGCCGCGAGCCTGCCGCCGGGCTGCCCGCCGCCGCCCGCCGGCTCGTCGATGCCCGGCCCGCTCTACGGCCTGGTCTTCTTCAACGGCGTGATGACCTTCCGCCAGGTCGAGGAGATCGCCAACAACCAGACCTGCCCGCAGTACGTGAAGATCATCCCCGACAAGCCCGAGCCCGCCCCGGCCCCGAAGCCCAACACCGAGATCAAGGTGAACCAGCCGGAAGGCCCGAACATCGACATCAAGGTCGACGACGCGCCGAAGGCCGACGAGCCCAAGCTCGACGCGGTCCCCCCCGCGGTCAATCCCGAGGTGACGCCGCCCCCGACGCCGCCCACTCCGTCGCCGACGTCCCCGCCGACCACCTCGCTGAACCTGCTCCCCGCCCCCGACGCACCGGTGGACTCGGCCGTGGCCCGGACCTCGGCCTCGATTCCCGCCCCCGAACCCGTCGCGGCCCCGGCCCCGGTCAAGATCCCGGCCCCGGTCAAGATCCCGCGGCCGAAGGACTGGTCGGCGAGCCCTCGCTGACCGCGGCCGACCCGGCCGAAGATTGCAAGAATCCGCGACGCCCCGGGCCCGTCCCCCGGGGCGTCGTCGCGCGCCATGGCGGCCGATCCCGGTTGGATCGCCGCCGCCGGCGCGTCGCCCGGCTTTTTTCGTTGAGCCGAACGCCGTGGCGTCGGTATGTTTACGGAAGAAACCGCTCGCCCGCGAGCGGTCCTCCATTTCGAAGCCGAGGTCGGAAGGGGCCACAACGCCATGGCGACCGCGACGGGGCACGGCCTCAAGCTCTCGAAGCCGCGCCAGTCCCTGGCGATCCTGGAAGCCGCGGTGCTGACCGCGGCGCTGGTGCTCCTGGCCTGGCTTGCGCTCTGGCTCATCCACCGGCACGCCCAGGGCCTTCGCGTCGAGGCCGGGTATTTCCGCCCGGCGCGCCTGACGTCGGCCGAGGTCCCGTTCCTGGCGGCCGACGCGCGCGCGGTCGTCGGCGGGGGCGGTCCCGAGGTCGCCGGCGCGGCCAGCCCCGAAAGCCTCCTCGACGCCACGCGGGCCGCCTGCTCGCGGCCCGGCGGGCCGGTCCTCATCTACGTCTCGGCCCCGATGCTCGACGCCATCGGCGGCACCCGCTTCGGGGGCGCCGGATTCGAGCCGCGGAGCCTGCGAGACCTCATCGAGGGGGTCGTCCGGTCGGCGAAGTGCGACGTGGTGCTGGCGCTCGACCTGGCCCAGGTCGACAGCGACCGCGACCTGGGAGTCTTCGGGAACGTCCCCTATCAGGGACTCGCGGCGATCGTCGAGGGGATCAAGCCGGGCGACCACGCCGTCTTCGTGTTGACCTCGGCCGCCCCGGCGCAGAAAAGCTGGGGGTCCGACGCGCTGGGGAGGTCCGTCTTCGCCCATTTCCTGCGCGAGGGGCTGGCCGGCGACGCCCGCGGCTGGGACGCGACCGAGATCCCCGGGCGGGTCACGGTCGAGGGCCTGCACCGCTACGTCCACCATCACGTCGCCCGCTGGGCTCGCGAGTACCGCGATTCCGTCCAGACCCCCATGCTGCTGCGGATCGGCGAGTCCCGCCGCCCCGTCGCCCTGGCCTTCGCGACCAAACCCCCGGCCCCCCCGGCCAAGGACCAGGCGACGCCCAGGCCCGCCCCCGGGCCTTCGAAAGAGTCCGCCCCCACCGAGAACAAGGACGCGGCGGCCGCGAAGCCCGAGCCGCCGGCCGTCGAGCCCCGGGTCGCCCTGATGAAAGAGGTCGTGGACGAGTGGAGGAAGCACGACGCGCTCGTCGCGCAGGTTCCTCGCCCCTATCGATCGCATCCGGCCGCGATCCGGTCTTACCAGGCGGCCCTGCTCCGTGCCGAGCGCCGCCTGCGTTCGGCATGGTCCGACCCCGCCTCGCTCGACGCCGCTCGCGAAGAGCTGCGGGCGGCGACCCAGCGGCGCGAAGACGTGGTCGCCGCCCTCAAGAGGACCGACGAGGCCGCGAAGGGCATCCTGTTCCGGCCCGTGGCGGGCGATGAAGTAGGAAAGCGGGCCCTGACCGAGGCCCTGACCTTCCTGACCGGCTCCGGCCCCGCCGACCCGACGCTCCGGGCGACCTCGCCGCCGGCCGCCGCGCCACCCCCGGCCGAGACGAAGGACAGGCCCGAAGCGGCTGCCAAGCCCGCGGCTCCCGGCCGCCCCGAGCCCCCCCGGGTCCTGGCCGACGCCCTGCCGAGCGGCTTCCCGGACCGTTACCTGGAACTCCAGCTCCCGGCCTGGGGGCTGCGCTACATTCAGGAATTCAAGGTCCCGGATTACTTCAAGGACGATCGCCGGTCCGCGATCCTCCATCGCCTCGTCGAGGTCCGCGCCCGCGCCGAGGAAGCCCTGGCCGTCGATCGTCGCGGGCTGGGCTGGATCCTTCCCGAGATCGCGAAGGGCGACGACGAGCGCCGGCGGCTCCAGGACCAGATTTTCGCCCCCGACCAGACGACGGGCGAGGCCGGCAAGGTCATGCTGGAAGCGATCCCGACCTTCGCCCGGGCCCACTACGACCCCGCAATCCGGACGATCCGGGCCTTCCACGAGGTGCGGACGACCTGGGAGCGGATCGCGGCCGAGCTGCCCGACATCGCGGAGTGGGCCGTCCGCGCGCGGGCTCGCCGGCCGGACGCCCGGTCCCTCGACGAG
Source organism: Paludisphaera mucosa (assembly GCF_029589435.1). Classification (NCBI taxonomy): domain Bacteria; kingdom Pseudomonadati; phylum Planctomycetota; class Planctomycetia; order Isosphaerales; family Isosphaeraceae; genus Paludisphaera; species Paludisphaera mucosa. Next base: position 2,293,283 of record NZ_JARRAG010000002.1, read on the forward strand.
CATCCCCTGCCCCCGGAGGTGATCCTGGCGCTGGAACACGCCGAGACCCTCGTCCGCGCGCTCGACCAGCCGGTCCCGACGGAAGGCGACTTCGGCCAGGCGATGCAGGCCCGCGTCGAATCCCTCCACGAGGCGACGAACCAGGCGGAGGCGGCGCTGGAGTCGCTGGAGAAGCAACTGCTCGCCGCCGCCCGCGCCGACGCCCGCGACTGGGTCGCGATGGACGCCGCGCTGGGGACGCCGTGGATCCCCGCCGAGTCGCGCCGCCCGTTGCTCGAAGCCGTCGTGCGGCACGCCGAACCGGTCCGGATCGATCCCGACCACGCCACGCTCGACCTCGCGGCGACGCGGCCGGCCGACCCCGGATTCTGGGCGCTCGCCGGCGGTCTGGCGGCGCTCGACGAACGCCTCCGCGCGATCGCCGGGGGGGCGTCGGCCGCCGACGCCGACGGCACGTTCGTCGACCAGGCCTGGGCCGCCGCCAAGGACGCCCCGGGCTCTCCTGAGGTGGTCGACGCCGCCGCGGCCGCGTTCCGCCGCTACGAGGAGGCCGCGAACCGCTTCCGCGTGACGGCGACGCTCCGCCGATCGGCGCGCTTCGGGGGCGAAACCCGGACGCCCGAGGACCTCCGGGCCCTCCTCCAGGTCGACGACCGCGCGGTCCGTCTGCTCGGCCGTGCCGAGGCCCAGGCCGACGCCGCGCGCGAGGACGGCCTCGTCGAAGCCTGGGACCGCCTGACGCGGCTCCGAACCCTGGCCTTCCAGGCCGAGCGCCTGCACCTGGATTATGTCGCGAACGCCCCCGCGCCCGTGCAAGAGGTGATCGCCCGGGCCAGGGTGCTCGACGTCCAAGAGCCGCGCGACCCGTTCGCGGCGGGAGACTCGCTGGCGCTGAAGACCGAGCCCCCGGCCGGCGCCCCGCTCAAGATCGGCGGCGACGGCAAGGCCGAGATCCGGCTGGGGCTGGCCCGGCCCGGCGACGACGACGACGTCGACCGGATCCCGCCGGGCCGGGCGTTCGTCGGCCTCGCCGCCCCGCCGAACGGGCTCAGCGTGGGCGCCGCGCCGGCGGCCTCGCCCCCCGGCGCGCTCCGCGACGTGAGCCTCGCCGCCGCCGGGAAGCTCGAGACCTTCGCGATCCGCCAGCTCGACCCGGCGAGCAACGCCGAGACCTACGAGCTGAGGGCGATGGCCTTCTACCGCGGCCGGGTCGACCCCAGGGCGTCGGCCCCGATCGAGGTCGTCCCCCAGGCCTACGCCGAGCCGGTGACGCTGCAGGTCGCCTTCGACCCCGAGGCCCTCAAGGCGACCTACGGCGAGAAGCTCGCGGCGCTCGTCGAGGACCAGTTCAAGGTCCACCCCGGCTCGGGCTACATGCACCGGGGCAAGTCGGCGACCTACCGCCTGAACTTCAAGAACGTCACGTTCCGCGACCTGACCCTCTATTACAAGCGGACGCTCGTCGCACCCGGAGGCGGAGAGCCCGAGATCCCGATCGACGAGGCCGAGAAGTCGCTCCCCCTGCCCGCCGGCGCGGTCGGCAGCGTCGTCGGCGAGGTCACGTCGGCCCAGGTCCCCATGGACAAGCCCCGGGACCTGCGGGTGGCCTGGCGGATCGGCGAGAAGAAGGACTCGGCGAGGACCCTGTCGGTCCATTTCCGCCAGATCGACGTCAAGAGCTATATGACCTTCCTGCCGTCGATCGGCTTCGATTCGAGCGAGGGCGTGTACCAGGAGTGCTTCATCGTCAAGTTCGTCCGCAGCCCGGACGACCCGGTGCGCGAGCCGATCCGCGGCGGCGAGGTGAGCGCGACGATCCAGGGCGTCAAGCGGTCCCTTGGCCCGAAGGCGGCGATCCTGCCCGGCCAGTCGTTCCGGATGACCCACTCGCGGACCCCGGGCGCGACCACCTTCACCTGGTCGGCCGAGATCGAAAACGACCAGATCAAGCCCGAGGAATTCCGCGGCCCCTGACCGGGCCGATCCGACCGCCGAGGGGGAGAGCGATGCATCGAGGCGACGAGGAAGAGCCGACCAAGAACCGGACCGTCGCGATCTTCGGCTCGCCCGATCCGGACGGCGACGCCCCGCCCCCGGCCCCTCCCGCCGAGGAGTCGGTCGCGGCCCCTCCCGGCGGCACGACCCAGCGCGGCACGCCCGACCTCCGCTCGCCGCAGGCCGGCCCCACGGCCGAGTCGACCGGGGTCGTCGGCATCCCGCCGGTCATCGGGCCGGGCTCGATCCTCCTGAACAAGTATCGGGTCGTCCGGATGCTGGGCGAAGGGGGGATGGGGAGCGTCTGGCTCGTCCACCACCTGGGCCTCGACGAGCCCCGGGCCCTCAAGGTCATCAGCGAAGGGATCGCCGGCGACCCCCGCGCCCGCGCCCGGTTCGAGCTGGAGGCGCGGATCCTCGCCAAGCTCAAGCACCCCTGCGCCGTGGCCGTCCACGACACGGGCATCGTCGGCGACACCGCCTACATCGAGATGGAGTACGTCCAGGGCGACGGCCTGCGACGCCTGATCCACCGCGGCGAGCCCGGCCGGCTGCCGTTCATCCTCTGGGTCATGCGGGGGATGTGCGACGTCCTCAGCCTCGCGCACAACCGGGGGATCGTCCACCGCGACCTCAAGCCCGAGAACGTCATGGTCGTGACCGACCCCGAGACGGGCGCGCAAGGCGTGAAGGTGCTCGACTTCGGCATCGCCAAGATCATCCAAGCCGTCGGCGACGCGGCGCAGGCGGTGACGATGAACACCCAGGGAGTGCTGGGCACCCCCGCCTATTCGAGCCCCGAGCAGAACGGCGTCGACGTCGTCGAGAACACGCGGACGGCGATCGACCATCGCAGCGACGTCTACTCGCTCGGCGTCATGCTCTACGAGATGCTCACCGGCGAGCTGCCGTTCAAGGGCAACTGGACCCAGGTCCTCTACCAGCACGCCAAGACGCCCCCCCGGCCGCTCCGCGAGGTCGCCCCCGACGCGGCGATCCCGCCGGCCGTCGAGGAGCTGGTGCTCCGCTGCCTGGAGAAGTCCCCCGACCTGCGGCCGGACTCGGCCGCCGAGCTGTACAACGCGCTCCGCGCGGCCGTCGGCGAGCGCGGGCTCGTCGACGAGGAGACGGCCGCCGACGCCGCGGCGATCACGCCCCGACGGGCCCCCCTGCCGCTGCTCACACCCCACCCCCACGGCACGATCGAGCCCTCGGCCTCGAGGCCGCAGGCCCGGCCGTTCCGCCTGACCCGCCTGGCGGCGATCCCGCTGGCGATCGCCGCCGCGATCCCGATCGCCCTCATGGTCTGGGGCCGGCCCGGCGGCGGGGGCGACGGTTCGAAGGCGGAATCGCAGGCCCCGCCCCCAACGCCGACCGCCACCGGCGTCTCGCCCGAGGTGGTCCGGTTCCTGAAAGAGGAGTACGTCGGTCGACCCTATACGCCCGACCCGGACGTCGGCGTCGTCGAGCTTGACGCCCGCCTCCGCTGGCCGAAGGCCGTGACGATCGGCGAGGGCCGCGACATCCGACGGCTGGCGCTCCAGGGCCGCGTCTACCTCCCCGAGGGCGCCGCCCCCGACCCGTCGAAGGGGGACGAGGGCGCGCTGGGGCTGCCTCGGGCCGTCAAGGTCGCGAACGGCCACGCGCCGATCGCCTTCCGGCTGATCGAGGGGGGCGACTTCCTGATGGGCGAGAAGGATCCCAAGCTCCAGAACGAGGACAACAAACCGTTTCACAAAGTCGCGCTGTCGACGTACTACCTCCAGGAGACCGAGACGACGATCGCGCAGTTCGAGGATTACCGCAGGCGCGCGGGCCGGGGACGCGAGGGCGAGCTCGACCGGTACGTCACGGCGACGGGCGAGGTGGGGTACCCCAAGATCGAAGGGGCGGAGGACCACCCGGCCGTCGAGCTGCCCCGCTCGGTCGCCGAGGAGTTCGCCCGCAGCCTCGGCGCCCGGCTGCCGACCGAGGCCCAGTGGGAGTTCGCCGCCCGCTCGCGAGGCCGCCGCGACCCCTTCGTCTGGGCCGACGACGCCGCCAACCCGATGGAATACGCGAACATCGGCGGCCTGACGCAGCGGCTGCAACCCGTCCGCTCGTGGAGCGAGGACCGGACTCTGGAAGGGGTCTTCGACATGACCGGCAACGTCCGAGAATGGTGTCGCGACGTCTGGGCGGGCTACCTCGACAAGCCGGCCGCCATCGACCCGGTCGTCAACCCGGCGAGCGCGACGGAAGACCCCCATTTCGCCATCCGGGGCGGCTCGTACGCCACGCTCCCGGAGACGGCTCGCGTGAGTTACCGCTCGGATTCCTCGGGCCAGGCCTACCGGGCGAAGAACCGCGAGAAGTTCGCCGACGTGGGCGTCCGGCTCGTCCTCGAAGTCGTGATCGCCGAGAAGCTGGAGCCCGACGCCGCGACGAAGACTTCGCCGGGCGACGAAGGACGTGCGAAATGACGACGCCCAGGGATCGCCTCCCGGCGCGGCGGACGAAGATCCTCGCCCTCCTGATCGGATGGCTCGCTGTCGCCGCGGCGCGGGCCCAGGCGCCCGATCCGCCGCCTCGCAAGCCCCAGCTCTGGGCGATGCTCGTCGGCATCGAGCGCTACGAAGACTCGACCGTCTTCCCGCGCTGCCGTGGCGCGGCGGCCGACGCCGCGGCGCTGGGACGATGGCTGATCGACGCGGCGGGATGGCCCGCCGACCACGTCCTGCTGCTCAGCGACCACGAGGCCGAGGACCTGGGCTTCGCCGAGCCGGCGCGTCGTCCCGAACGCCGGCCCGCCACCAGGGCCGAGCTGGACCGGGGCGTCCGCGAGTGGCTCGCCGGCAAGGCCCGGCCCGGCGACACGATCCTGATCTTCTTCGCCGGCCAGGCCGTGGGCCTGCCCGCGCGGGCGGGCGACCACGCGACCCGATCCGACCGCGACCTGCTGCTGCCGATGGACGCGCGCGGCGTCGACGTCGAGGCCACCGGCTGGCGGCTGGGCGACGCGATCGAGGGCCTGGCGGCGACGGGCGACTACTCGATCGTCGGCCTGCTCGACACCTCGCCCGCCGGCCGGGTCCAGTCCCCGCGGCCGCTCGGCAACCCCGCGCGGTTCGAGCCCGGCGAGCGGATGCTGCGCGGCATCGTGCGCTGGCCCGGCGTGACGGCCTGGCTCGCGGCCGGCGACAAGCCGTCGGGCCAGGACCCTCGCGATGGCGGCGGCTTCCTGACCAAGGGCCTCCTGGAATCGCTGGGGACCCGGACCGACCCCGCCGGCCTGGCCGCCTGCCTCGACCGGCTGCGGCGCAGGCCCGAGCTGGCGGCCCAGCGGTTCCGGGCCTCGGGCGGGTTCCGCCCCGACCTCAGCCTCTGGCCGTCGGACGTCCGCCCTCCCCGCCCCAAGGCGGAGCCGATCCTCCAGCGCGGCCACGCCGACCGCGTGACGGCCGTCGCGTTCAGCGGCGACGGCGGCCGCCTCTTCACCGCCGGCCTCGACTCGACCGTCCGGATCTGGGACGTCGCCGACGCCCGTCTCGGCCGGGTGTTGCCGCACGCCCTCAACGGCGTCTGGAGCCTGGCCCAGAGCCCCGACGGCCGGATGCTCGCGGCCGGCGGCGGAAAGGGCGAGGTCTTCGCCTACGACCTGATCGACGAGGAGGTCGTCACCACCGGCCGCGCGGCCCTGCACCGCGGCCCCGTCGAACGTACGGCCTTCCTGCCCACCCCCGCCGACGCCGAGCGCGGCTCGCGTCGGCTGGTCTCGATCGACAACAAGGGCGGCTGCCTCGTCTGGGACCTCGCCCGCCGGCGGATGCGGCTGGCGGTCGCCGTCGCCGAGTCGAAGGCGCGGCTGCTGGCCGTCGCCGCCCGCCCGGGATCCGTCGCCTTCGCCCTCGTCGTCCCCGACCGCAACGGCGTCGAGCGGATCCAGGCGTTCGACGCCTCGGGAAAGCTGATCGCCTCGCTGCCGGCCGCATCGCCGCGGCCGACGGCCCTCGCCCTCGCCGACGACGGCGCCATCGCCTACCTCGGCCGGGAGGACGGCACGGTGAGCGAGATCGCGCTTCCGGGCGGCGCGACCCGTTCGCGGGCGAAGCTCGATGGCGCGGTGACCGCCATCCAGCCTTGTCCGTCGTGGCTGATCGCGACCGCGGGCCGCAAGGCGTGCGTCGTGCCCCAGGGCGAAGAGGCGGTGACGGAGCTTGTCCTCGACCGCACGATCGGTCGGACTGCGGTCTCGGCCGACGGCCGTCTCGTGGCCGTCTGCGACGCCTTCCGTGGCGAACTTCGGGTCTGGGAATTGACGGCCGACGGGGCGATCGCGAGGCCGATCCCGCTCGACCTCAAGGAGGCGGGCGCGGCGCTCTCGCTCGCCTTCGCGGCGGGGGGCGAGACCCTGGCCTCCGGCGACGGCGCGGGGGGGATCCGGCTCTGGGAGATCCCCGCGGGGCGTACGAAGGTCGGCGTCGCGGCCGCTCGCGGGCGGGTCCGGCACGTCGCGGTCTCGGCCGACGAACGAGCCCTACTCCAGGTGGGCGACGGCGGCGAGGCCCTGCTCTGGGAGTTCGGCGAGGGCCGTGGCGCGCGGCGGATCCCCGGCGCCTCCGGCTTCCGGCCCACGGGCGAATTCCTGCCCAACGGCGACCTGGCGCTGATCGACGGCGAGGGGCTCGTCGTCGTCCACGACCGCGCCACGCTGGCGCGGAAGCCCATCGCCTTCGAGAAGCCTCGCACCGAGGACGGTGCGGCGGCGTCGAGCTGGGGCTTCCACCGCCTGGCCGTCGCGGCCGACCGCCGCATCGCCGCCGGCAGCCGCGACGGACCCCTCGCGTGCGTCTGGAAGTCCGAGGACGGTGCGCTCGTCGGCAAGCCGATCCGCGGCCACGACGACGCGATCAACGTCGTGGCCTTCGCGAACGCCGGCGCCGAGCTGCTCACGGGCTCCGACGACGGCCTGGTCAAGCTCTGGAGCCTCGCCGATCGCGAGCCGAAGCTGCTCCAAACGCTGGGGACGGACGACGCGGGGGGCCGGTCGCCCGTGACGTCGCTGGCCGCCTCGCCGAAAATCGTCCGCGAGGTCGTCGCGGGTCTCCAGGACGGCCGGGTGCAGCTCTGGCGTCCGGGGGCCGTCGAGCCCGTCGACGCGATCGCGCGTCTCTCGGGATCCGCCCGCACGGTCGCGTATTCTCCCGACGGCCGGCTGATCGCCGCGGCCGGCGACGACCGCCGGATCGCCCTGATCGAGGCGTCCCGCCCCGGCGTGCCGATCCCATTGGGGACCGGCCCCAGCCACTTCGAGATGATCAACGCCCTGTCGTTCTGGCCCGGCGGCAAGGTGCTCGCGAGCGCCGGCGACGACGCCGTGGTGCGGCTCTGGCGGCTGGCCGATCGCTCGCTGATCGGCACGCTGGCGGCGACCGCCGAAGGCCTCGACTGGGTCGTCTTCACGCCAGATGGGCTCTACGACGCCTCGCCCGTCGGGGAGCGCCGGGTGGCCTGGCGGCTCGACGCGAAGGACGGCGGCGATTTCGTCGCGCGTCTCGATCAGGTCCGTCGCCAGCGCCACGTCTTCGACCTGGTCGAGCGGCTCGCCCGGGCCGAGGACGTCGTCCCCCCCGAGGCGATCCCGGTCGGCAAGCCGCCGCGGATCGAGCTGGAGCCCGTCGCCGAGGTCGGCCCGAAAGATCGCCGCGTCGAGCTGGCGATCCGGCTCAGCGACCCCGACGTCGAGGACTTACGCCTCTACCACAACGGCGTGCCGATCCCCGGGGAGCTGAAGCGGGAGGGTCGCGAGGCCCGCGCCACGGTGACGCTCGTCGGCGGCGAGAACTCGATCTACGCGCTGGCCGGCAAACCCGGGGGCGTCGACGCCCGCTCGAACCGCCTCGACCTCCGGTTCGAGGGCCGGACGCTCGGCCGCACCCACATTTTGGCGCTGGGGATCAGCAAGTACGACCGCCAGGCGCTCCGCTACGCCGACTCCGACGCGCGGGCGATCGCCGAGTTCCTCCACGCCAACCGCGACGAGCCCGGGGCCGACGCCGCCGAGCCGATCGTGCTGCTCAACGAGGACGTCTCCCAGCGCTCCCTGGGCGAGGCCTTCGAGACCCTCCGGCGCCGCGTCCGGGGCCGGCCGGAGGATCGCATCGTCGTCTTCCTGGCGGGCCATACCGACGTCCGTGAGGGCTTCTTCTGCCTGCTCCTCCCCAAAGCCCAGATGCCCGCCGGGCCCGAGGTCGTCGCGATGCGCGGCGCGGAGCCGAAGGCCGTGGCGCGCGGCGGGGCGAAGGGCCCCGACCCGATCCGCGACCGGACGCTCTTGCCGTACGGCCTGATCCACCAGAACCTGGCGGCGGCCGAGGCCCTGCAGCGGCTGGTCATCGTCGACGCCTGCCAGGCCGAGGCCCTGTTCGACGACCCGGTGGTCCGCCTGAAGCAACGGCGGGCGATCCGAAACGCGGCCGAGGAGGATGCGTACCCGGCGCGGACGTCGTACATCCTCGCGTCCCGCCGCGGCGAGCGCGCCGGCGAGGCCGAGCGGCTGAAGCACGGCCTGCTCACCTACACCCTCCTCCGCGGCATGGGCCGCAATGACCTGGGCCCGACGCCCGACCTGGCCATGTTCGAGCGGCGCCCGACCGCCGACGCCGACGGCGACGGCTGGGTGGAGACCGAGGAGCTGCGGCAGTACGCCGACCTCACCCTGCCGACCCTCTCCCAGGCCTTCCCCGAGCTGGTCCTCCGCGGCGCACCCGGCCCCGCGCGGGCCGCCGCCGACGCCGTCTCGCGCGACGCCGAGCAGACGACGTCGTTCCCGCTGATCAAGACGACGCCCCCGCCGGCCGCCGCCACGGCGCCCTGACGAACCGGGCGAGGCCTCGCCGTCAGCGGCGCACCAGGTCGTCGCCGGGGGTCGGCTGGGGCTCGAAGAGGCGGATCTTCTGCCAGCCCGAGAGGGTCTCGGGAGGATAGAAGCCCGCGAACTGCCGCCGCGCGGTCAGCTCGGAGACGAGCCGGAGCACGCCGGCCTGGAACTCGTAGAGCGTCATGGGGGCGTCGGCGTCGGAACGCGCGGCCGAGCCGCCGGCGACGGTCGCGACCGACAGCACGGCGCGGGCGAAGGCCCCGTGGTCTTCGAGCCGCTCGCTGGGGTCGTGCTTCGACGCCGCCGCGACGACGACGCCCCGCCGGCCCGACAGGTCGCGGGCCCATTCCTTGAACGCCGCCCGCGCCGTCGGCGACGCCCCCGCGTGCAGCGCGTCGACCAGGACGAGAACGAAGCAGCCCTGGGCCGCGACCTCTTCCAGGCGCTCGGCGATCGCGCCGGTCGACGCCCCTTTCGGCGTCGCGTCAGTCGCCCGGGAATCGGCCGCGAGCACGAGCGATCCGCCTTCGCCGGCCTTGAAGAGGTGCGATTCCAGGACGACGACGACCGTGTCCCCCGCCTTCAGCCGGCCGGCCTTCACGCCCTCGGCGAGGCCGTCGAAGAGGCCGGCGATCGCGCCGGAGTCGGGGTTGATCAGCACCTGAGCGTCGATCGCGCCATCGGCGAAGTGGGAGCGGCCGTCGGGCTCCTTGAAGAACGCGGCCAGCTCCTCGGCGTCGCGGCGAGCGTTGCGGATGGTCCCGACGTCCTCGCGGGGGAACTCTTCGACGCCGATCGACCGGATCACCAGCCGCGGATCGCGGCGCACCAGCGGCGCCGGCAATGGCGCGGCGAGTCGGATCGTGAAGTCCTGGATCGCCCGGACGCCCAGGTCGTCGACGGCCTCGACGGTCACGACGTTGCGGTCGGGGGCGAGCCGGACCGCCTCGACCGTCCGGAAGAGCGGTACGGCGGGCTCGGCCAGGCGTTCGGTGAGCCGTCGCGGGCCGTTGTGGACGACGATCGAGCGGATGCGGCGGTCGGCCGACGCCTCGGCCTCGATCTGGAGGTTGGCGTCCGCGCCGGCCGCCACGATCTCGGCGCCGGGCGCGGCGGGCCCGGGGGCGATCAGACGGATGACGGGCGGATTGCGGACGATCGGCGGCCCCTGCACCGTCGCCAGCGCGGCGACGGGGTCGCCGGTACGCAGCAGGGCGTCGATCACGGCCGGCCTGCGGAGCTGCGTTTCGAACCGCGACATCGGGTGGAAGTCGGACGGCAAGGAGCGGAAGTCGGCCGGGTTCGTCACGTCGACGTGGTTGACGTGCCAGCCCAGCAGCCGCCGGTCGCCGGCGATCGAGGTCTCGTAATAACCCTCGGGCATCCACACCACCCACTCGCGGTCGGCCGCCGGGAAGAGGCTCAGCGCCGGGACGTCGGCGCGAGGCGTGACCATCCCGACCGGGGCCGCGACGCCGGGCCGAACGACTTCCAGCACGGCCTGGTCGTCGAGGTCGGGCGGTAACCCGGCGACCGCCTCGTCGAGCTTCGCGACGTCGAGCGGCTCGCGGCGGCTGTTGCGCCGGAGCTTCGCGATCACGTCGCCCGGCTTCAGGCCCAGGCGGACCGCCGCCGAGCGGGGCCGGACGGCCGTGACGACCACGCGGCCCTGGGGGTCGCGGCCCAGGTCGGCCCCGAGCGGCGTGCGGACGTCGCAGCCGGCGAGGTTCCAGAGCGAGAGCGTCATGTCGGCCGAGGCCGCGACCAGCCAGCGGCCGTCGGCCGACGGCGCCATCGCGTGCACCGCGCCGCCGTGGCCCAGGAAGAGCCGCGTCCGGCTGCGGTCGCGGAGGTTGTAGACGAGGATCCCGCCGTCCTCCGTGCCGATCGCCGCGCACGGGGCCACGTGACCGGCCTGGGCGCTGGGCGGGATGAACGTGAAACTCGACCAGCGGACGTCGAGCGGGTTCAACGCCACCGCGATCGGCTCGCCCTGCGCCGGGACGATCTCGACCCGATCGAACGCCCGGGGCCGGAATGTCCAGCCTTCGAGGGTCGCGACCGACCTCTGGAGCGCGGCATCGACCGCGACGGGCTGGAACCGGCGCTCGGCGAGGTCGAAGCCCTCCCATGCGTGCTGGGCCGCTCCGGCCGCGCGCGAGCCGCGGAAGGCGACGGTCGGCTTCGCGTCGACGAATGCGACGTCCCACAGCATGGTTCCGGGCCCATCCGCCTGGAGGCCGGCGTCGGCCCGCGCGGGGTTGCGCAGGTCGCGGAGCACGACCTCCTGCCGGTCGCCGCCCCCCATCGCCAGGAATCGGCCGTCGGGGCTGAAGGCCAGCGCCATGACCAGGCCCTTGGCGGTGCGGACGGTCTCGATGCGCCGGCCGGCGGGCATCTCCCGCAGTTCGACGTCGCAATCCTTCGACGGGAACTCCTCGACCGTGGCCGCGTTCTTGAGGACGCTCACGGCCAGCGTCTTGCCGTCGGGGCTGAAGGCCAACGCCTCGACGGGCCGCCTCGCGAGCCCCTTCTCGGGATTGAGGAGCAGGCGGCCGCCCAGGCCGGCCCCGTCGTAGCGTTCGAGGTTCCCGTCTTCGCGGCCGACGACGACGTGCCGGCCGTCGGGGCTCGCGGCCAGGGCGGTGATCGTCACGGCCTTGCCGGCGTCCTTCGCGAGCGCCTCGGCGGACGGGCTCGCGACTCGCAGCAACCGGCCGGTCTTCGCGTCCCAGAGCCGCACCGAGCCGTCGCCGGCGCCGCCGACGCTGACCAGCCGGTCGTTATCGAGGAAGGCCACCTTCTTGACGCTCCCCGCATGCCCTTCCAGCACCGCGACGCTGCGGGGATTTTCCCCGTCCAGGTCCCAGATCCGGACCGTCCGGTCGTTTTCGTCGCCGCACGAGGCCAGCCGCCCGCCGTCGGGCGAGAAGGCCAGGCCGAGCACGGCCCCGGCGTGGCCCCGGCGAGTCGCGGCGGGCTCGTCGCTCCGGCCGGGAGGAAGCTCGAAGGCCAGGTCGCCGGCCCTCCGACCCGCGGCCCCGGGGATCCGGTAGAACAAGATCCCGCCCCGGGCCCCGATCGCGCCCATCCCGGCGACCGCCGCCAACCGCTGGTGGTTCGCATCGACGCGCGAGGATATCGCCAGCGCGTAGACCCGGCCGCCTCGACGTCGCATGGGCGGCCGGATCGACCCCTCCAGCTGGGGCCGGCCCTCGTCCAGCTCCCAGATATGGACGACCTTGTCCCGCCCGCCCGTGAGCAGCCGCTTGCCGTCCGGAGTGAACGCCAGGGCCTGGATGAGGTCGGTGTGGCCCAGGGCGTTCATCGTCAGGATGGGGTTCAGGAAGTCGTCGGGAGGCGTCTGGGCGAAGCCGCGCGAGCCGCCCGATCCCGCCAGGACGACTCCCAGGGCGACCGCGAACGCCCGTGCCGACGCGACGAGGTTCCTCGTTCGCCGCGGGGACGGATGGGACCGGGAACCGGAGCGGTCGGCGTGCATCATGACATCGTTCGGGTTCGGGCCTGGAGGCGAATGCGGTCGAGCCAACGGCCGGCCCGACCGTGTGTTACGTCGAGCGGCGCGGGCCCGTGACGCGGGCCGTCGCCCGGCGGGTCCCCGGCTCCATCCCATCATTCCAGAATCGCGGCGGAAAGCCTTGTAAAGATTCAAAATTCCCTGCGGTTCGGGCTATCGGAACGGCCGATACAACCGTTGCGATCCTCGCCGGGCGTCCAGTCCGGCGGCGTCGTGGGATCGCATCGGGTCGGCTCGACCCCGGACGACCCGGCGGTCCAGGAGGCGGCGAGACGAGACGGCTTCCGTATGGCGGGGAGTGAAGCGATGAACCGAACGTATCGGACCTGGCGGATCGCCGGGATGGTCCTGGCGCCCCTGGCGGCGACTTCCGCCGCCTTGGGGCAGGCGAGCCCGCAGAGCGGCCCCGCGCCCGGTTACGTCGCACCCCTGGCCGGCGGCGGGCCCATCGCCATCCCCCTGGGCTATCCCCGCGGGTATGAGTCTCCGGCGGCGATCCGCCCGGCGGGCTCGCCGCAAGGCGGCCTGGCCACGCCCTATGGATCGGTCCCGGCCACGCCCCAGACGGCCTCTCCCCAGGGGGGGACGATCACGGCCTACGGAATGATCCCCGGCCAGTCTCCGACCGGGCCGATCGTCGGCGGATACACCTCGACCTCCGGCGGGATGGGAAGCCTCAGCCCCGCGCCGGGCTCGGCGGGCGCCGCGGTCGCCCCGGGCGCGGAGGGCGGATCGGTCGTCCCTTACGGCGCCGACGGGACGGGGATGGGCGCGGCCGCCGGTCTCGGCTTGGCCGGCGCCGGCTCCGGGGTCGGGTCCGGTGCGGGTCTCGGCGCCGCGGCCGGGGCGGACGTCGGTGGTTTGGCCGGACCGGGAGCCCCGGCAGGCGGCGGCGCAGGCGGGACCGGCGCGGCGGGCGCCGCAGCGGGGGCCGGGGCGTTCGAGTCGGCCCTGGCGGGGTTCTCGGGGCCCGGCGGCGCGGGAGCTTCCGAGTCCAACTTCCCGCCCAACATGATCGGCGACCTCGCGCCGGTCAACCTGCGGATCGCGCAGCCGCAGCAGGGCCCGCCGTCGGTCGGGCCGCCGGGCCTCCCCGGCGCCCGCGCGGCGACGCTCTTCGCGCCGAGCATCCGGATCCTCAAGATGTCGGAGAACCAGTCGCCCCGGCCCCAGGACCGCTTCTTCTACACGTTCAACTACTACAGCCAGGTCGGCCAGGCCCAGAACATCTACGACCGCTCGCCTGTTCGGAACATGGAAGTCTTCCGGCACGTCCTGGGCTTCGAGAAGACGTTCGACGAGGGCCGCGGCTCGTTCGGACTGCGGCTGCCGATAGAGACCCTCTCCGCCGACAGCAACGTCCGCGGGTTCCAGACGCCGACGAGCACGGCGACCGGCAACCTGAGCCTGTTCGCCAAGTACGTCCTCAAGGAGAACCGCCAGACCGGCAGCCTGGCCAGCGTCGGCCTCGCCGTCGCCCCGCCGACGGCCCCCGGCCGGTTCGCGGGCGCGCCCTACGTCGCGGGCCTGAACGACACCTCGTTCCAGCCGTTCGTGGGCTACATCCTGAACTTCGGCGACTTCTATATCCAGGGCTTCAGCGCCTTCGCGTTCACCTCGAACGTCCGCGACGTGACGCTGATGTTCAACGACATCGGCATCGGCTACTATCTCTATCGCTCGGCCGATCCTGAGGCCTTCTTCAGCGCTTTCGCGCCCAACTTCGAGGTGCACGTGAACTCGCCGTTCACGCACCGCGACTGGAAGAACCGGCTCGACCCCGCGGGCACCGCCGACATGGTCAACCTGACCTACGGCCTGAACTTCCAGTTCCGCCGCTCGGCCCTGCTCAGCACGGCCCTGGTGACGCCCGTGACCGGCCCCCGGCCCTTCGACGCCGAGCTGGCGGTCTACCTGAACATCTTCTACGGCCGCAGCCGAGCGGGCCTGATCCCGATCCAGCCCCCGGTCTTCTGAGCCGGGCGGACGGCCGATCGCAGAGGTGCAACGACGAAGCCGGGGATCCGACGAGGTCGGGCCCGGCTTCGTCGCGATCCCGAGGTTGACTCAGCGACCGCCGCGGACTCGGGCGGCCTGGGCCATGACGGGCCGCTGCAAGGCGGCCGGCCGCGCCGGGACGGTCGTCGCCGACGCGGCCTGCGTCCGCCGCCCGACGCGTCGGGGGCCGCTGGGGACGCTCCGGCCGGTGTTCAGGCCCAGCAGGATCGAATCCGTGGTGGTCTGCGGCGTGGTGACGTCGACGCCCGTCACGAAGTCGCCGATCGGGATCGGCGTGCCGGTGAAGTCGTTGGCGTTCGCCGCGGGGGACTCGGCCACGGGGTTGCCGTTGGGCGCGTCGTACCGGAACACGCCGTAGACGCCGTCGAAGACCAGCCGGTTGCTCTGCACCGAGTTGCCCACCGGCGACGCGAAGACGTTGAGCGCGTTGTCGAGCCGGCTGATGTAGACGCCCGTCAGGATGTTGCCCGAGATCAGGTTGCCCAGCCCCGGCAGCCCGACCTGGTTGCCCGACGACCCGATCACGACGACCCCGTGCTGCTGGAAGCCGTAGGTGACGACGATTCCGTCCGGCAGCGTCACCTGGGGATGGTCGGCGATCGAGTGGATGACCTGCGTGCCGTTGGTCACCGAGAAGTCGACCTGGCCGGCGGCGTTGGTGCCGATCTGGTTGGCGAGGATCGTGTTCCCGAGCGTGACGGCCGTCCCGGCGCCGCCGAGCTGGCTGCGGCCGCCGAAGATCTGCACGCCCGCCAGGCCGTTGGCCGAGATCAGGTTCCCCTGGATCGTGTTGTTGACGGCCGCCGTGATGAAGACGCCCAGCCCGAAGTTGGGCAGGGCCGTGAAGCCCGCGACGTCGGTGCCGATCGTGTTGCCGACCACGAGGTTCGCGCTCGAGGCCGGGGCGTTGGCGTCGAGCGAGGCGATGTTCACGCCGTTGCCGTTGCCCGAGATCAGGTTGCCGAACCCGGGGGCGCCCACGACGTTCCCCGAACCTTGCAGGATCAGCACGCCGTCCGCCTGCGAGGGGTTGTAGCGCGGGTCGGAGCCGGGCGCGAACCGCGGGGCCGGCCGGGTCGTTCCGGTGACGTCGGTGCCGACGAAGTTGCCCACCACCACGTTCTTCTGGGCGAGCGTGCCGCTGATCTCGACGCCGGCCGTCGCGTTCCCGGTGATGACGTTCCCCGACGGCGAGGACATGTCGATGCCGGCCTGCTTCGGCCGGAAGCCGCCGACCTGGATCGCCTGGGCGTTGTCGAGCATCACCCCGACCGCGCTCGAGCCGCTCCGCCCCCGCGAGTCGACGCCGATCAGGTTCGACTGGATGTGGTTGCCGACGGCCCCGGTCGAATTCACCCGGACGCCGATCAGTCCGGCGACGCGCCCCGCCGCGCTCTGGGTGATGATGTTGCCGGTCCCCTCCAGCGGGCCCGACTCGTCGTCCTTCAGGCCGCCGATCCAGTTGCCCGAAGCCTGGGCGTCGACCAAAACGCCGGCCAGGTTGCTGTACAGGTCGAGACCGAGTCCGGCGTCGTTGAACGCCCGTCCCTGGGCGTCGACGCCGATGAAGTTGCCGCGAATCGTCGTCCCCTGCGTCCTGCCCGTCAGGTAGATCCCCGCCAGGCCGTTGCCCGAGATCACGTTGCTCGCCGCGCCCGCGGCCGGGACCAGCGTCCCCGGCAGCGTCGCCACGCCGCCCCCGGCCGCATAGCCGACGACCGTGTCGACGGCGTTGTCGAGCAGCACGCCGAACAGGCCGTTGCCCACCCGCCGCGAGCCGCCGGCGTCGAGGCCGATCAGGTTGCCGGCGATCGTATTGGGCGCCGCGTTCCCCTCCCGCTCGCGGCCGGCCTGGAATTCCACGTCCACGCCGTTGCCGACGTTGCCCGAGATGACGTTCGCCGCGACGCCGCCCACGACGTTGCCGTGGCCGTTGATCAGCACGACCCCGCCGCCCCGGTTCCCGAGCCCGGCCGAGCCCGCGCCGTTCGTCCCGATGTAGTTGCCGAAGATCCGGTTGCCGTCGGCGAAGGCCTGGCTCGACGGGCTGAAGACCTGGACCCCGTCGAACGCGTTGCCCGAGACGACGTTGCCGCTGACTTCCACGTCCGAGACGCCCGTCAAGGCGACGCCGTTGCCGTTGTTGCCGATCGCCGTCGTCCCGGTCCCGTCGAGGCCGATGATGTTGCCGATGATCCGCGTCGCCGGGGCGCCTCCCTGCGAGCTGACCAACGAGACCCCGCCCTGACCGTTGCCCGAGATGATGTTCCGGAGCACCGGAAAGTCGGAGCCGACGACGACGCCCGAGACCCCGCTGAGCACCACCCCCGGCCCCCGGTTGGGGACCGCGAAGGACGCCGTCGCATCGACCCCGATGAAGTTGTTGAAGACCCGGGTCCCGGCGGCCGAGACCGTGGTGCCGGAGATCTGGACGCCCGACTGCCCGTTGCCCGAGATCACGTTGCGGCCTTCTGAAGTCGACTGCGTCGAGGCGGTCACCTCGCTGACGATCGTGTCCGGGCCCACCTGGTTGGGGCCGGAGTTGTCGATGATGACGCCGTTGCCCTGGTTGCCGATCGCCGTCCGGCCGTCGGACCCGACGCCGATGTAATCGCCGGCGATGACGTTGCCGATCGAGGCGGCGCCGAAGATCCGGACCCCCTGCGCGTCGTTGCCCGAGATCACGTTGCGGCTCGCGGTTAGGCCCCCAATCATGTTGCCCGCGGCGTTGAGGATGAACACGCCGTCAGACGAGTTGGGGAGGGCGGCCGTCCCGCCGCGATTCGTGCCGATCAGGTTGCCGGCGACCGAGTTGCCGTTGGCGCCGACGCCCGCCCCGGCGATGAGGACGCCGTAAAGGCGGTTCCCCGAGATCAGGTTGCCGCCGTTCTCGCCCACGACCGCCGTCGCGGTTCCGATACGGTTGCCGGCGGAGCCGTTGACGAGGATCCCCGAATTCTGGTTTGGCACGCTCCGCAGGCCGTCGGCCGACGCGCCGATGAAATTACCCAGGATGAAGTTCCCGCCCGAAGCCGTCTCGGGCGATCCGTTGATCACCACGCCGCTGCCGCGATTGCCCGAGATGATGTTGCGGTCGGCCTCGGACGTCCCGCCCACGGTCACCCCGGTCGACCCGTTCAGGAAGACGCCGTTGGAGAAGTTGCCGAGTTCCTGGGCGCCGGCGAGCCCCGCGATCAGCCCGTAGGCTCCGATCCGGTTCCCGGTGATCGCGACGCCGCGGGAAGCCAGAACCTGCACGCCGTTGGCCCGGTTGGCTCCGATGTTGTTGCCCCGGATCTGGACCCGGACCTGAGACGTGTCGGCGTCCTCAAGGCCGTCCAGGAAGACGCCGTCCGAGCCATTGTAGAGGTCGGCCCCGGCGGTGTTGGTGCCGATGTCGTCGCCGTCGATGAACAACCAGCCGGTGAAGCCCCCTTCGACCCCCGCGGCGTGGATGCCCGAGGCGCGATTACCGCCGACGAGGTTCGATTGCACGACCGTGACGACGTTCCCCAGCAGGAAGACGCCGTCCGAGAGGTTGCCCGTGCTGCGGCCGTCCCGCGACGCGCTCGCGCCGGCGAGGTCGGCCCCGATGACGTTCCCCAGCACGGCGATCTTCATGGCCCCGATCACGTCGAAGTCGTCGCCCGCGTCGGCGAACGTCGGCAAGCTCTTCGTCCAGGCGACCTCCAGGCCGCGCCCCAGGTTCCCGGAGAGGACGTTGGAGCGGGGATCGCCGATCGTGGGGGCCTTCCCGACCTGGACGCCGCCCGCGTTGGCGATCCGGACGCCGTCGAGCACGTTGCCGAAAGGCGTCCCAGCGGCGTCGGTCGCATCGCCGACGAGGTTCAGGCCGACGATGTTGTCGTCGATCAGGACCTTCGCGTACCGGAGCGTCGAGGCGTTCGAGCGGATGGGGTCGCTCACCGCGACGCCGCTCAGACCGTTCCCCGAGATGAGGTTGGAGGCGACCAGGATCACGGGCGTCGCCGCGGGGTCGGCAATCTGGAGCGCCGGCGACCACGTTCCGGTGGGGGCGATCTGGATGCCGTTCAGGCCGTTGGCCGTGGGCTCTCCCGACGCCGAGCGGGTGGTGAGGCCGTCGAACGAGGTCCCGATGAAGTTCTCGGCGATCGTCAGGATCCGGGTCGCGCCCCCCAGGTCGCCCTGCACGGCGATCCCGTTCAGGAGGCTCCCCGAGATCTGGTTGCCGCGGATCCAGTCGCCGGACGTTGCGTCGGCGTCGACGTCGACGCCGTCGAGGTTGCCCAGGATCAGGTTGCCGAAGCCGGCCGCACGCGACCCGGCCGGCAGCGCCCCAAGGCCGCCGATCACGTTCTGGAAGCCTCCCGCGAGCACCACGCCGCTGCCGAGGTTGCCGGCGAAGAAGACCCCCGGGAACGGCGCCGTCGCGAGCGTCGCGGCGCGGCCGATGAGGTTGCCCTGCACGAAGTTGTTCGCCGAGCCCGCCCCCAGGAACACCCCGGCCGCGCGATTCGCCGAGATGACGTTGGCGCCGTCCGGGACGTTCGCGAGCAAGGTCGAGGCAACCGACCCCGAGGGCGGGCCCACCACGTTGCCCAGCGCGCTCGCCAGCCGGACGCCGTAGGTGTTGGGGGCCGACGTGCCGTCGGGGTTGGTTCCGAGGAAGTTGTTCTGGAGCACGTTGCCCACCGCGGGGATCGTGTAGGAGGGCGAACCCTCCCGGCTGATCGTCACCAGATCGACGAGGACGCCCTCGTTCGTGCTGTTGCCGATCACGTTGGCCCACACGTCCCCGCGCAGGCCCACGAAATTGACCGCTCCGCCGCGAATCGCGACCCCGATCCCGTTGCCCAGGTCGCGGTCCAGGGCGTCGGCGCCGATGTAGTTGCCCGCGACCGTATTGAACTGAGACGTGGCGAGGGGGGCGGCAGGGGTCGAGTCCTCCGTCGGGGCCCCGTCGATCTCGATCCCCACGCCGTTGTTGCCGATGACGTTGGCCGAATCCAAAAGGACATTGCCGGCGTCGTCGGTCGATCGGCCGATGAAGTTCCAGCCGGCCCCGTCGATCAGGATGCCAATGAAGTTCCCCGGCTTGTAGTCGACGGACCGCGTCGGGACGACCCCGATGAAGTTGGCCGTGACCAGGTTCAGCGTCGCGTCAGGTCCCGAGATCTCGATTCCGGCCGCTTCGGAGTTGCCGATCCAGTTGGCGGCGATCTTGTTCCCGAAAGACTGAGAGACGAAGACGCCGTAGGTGTTTCCGAAATCCTCGAATCCGTCGGTGCCGAACCGGTTGCCGACGACCTGGTTCTCGTGGCTGGCCACCTCGGACGGCGGCTGGCCTTCGATGAAGCGGCCCTCGATCAGGACGCCGACCTCCAGGCTGCCGAAGTGGTTCCCCTCGCTCTCCAGGGCCCCCCCCACGAGGTTCTGGAAGCCGCCGGCGATCCGCACGCCGACGCCGAACGCCCCCCCCTCCGTAGCCCCCACGAAATCGTTGCCCCGCACGGTGACGTGGTAGGTCTCGATCGTCACGGCGGCGTCGAAGAAGCCGTCGAAGCCGAGGCCCTGCACCACGCTCCCGCTGTACCCGTGCGCCTGCCCCCCCGAGTCGCCGCCGAAGATGAGGCCCTGGAAGGGGGCGAAGGGGGGTGGTTCCGCGGCCGCCTGCGGCCGCAGCCGGATCTCCGGCGCTTCAAACCCATCGGTCGACGGGGCCCCTCCCCAGGCGTCGATGACCATCGGCAGCAGCACGACGAGAGGACCGTCGATTACCGGGATCACCCAGAAGTCGCCCGATCTCTCGACCCGGCTGAGGTCGAACGTGATTGTGCGGTTCGTCTCGTCGGGATGGGTGTTGAGGTACTCGATCGCGTTCCGCAGCGACCCCAGGCCGAAGTCGTTCGTGTTGACGACGACGGTCGGCGGGACGGCCCTTACGGGGTTGGAGAAGGCCGACGTGTCGCCGGCCGCCGACGTGATCGTGATCAGGATCGGGTCGGCGTCGTCGATCCCGGGCGCCGTGACGTCGATCGTCTGCGTGCCCGCGACGAGCGACACGCCCGTGACCGTCTGGATCAGGACGCCCGTCCCGTTGCGGAACTGGTAGATCTCCAGCGTCGACAGGCCGCCGACGGGCTGCCCCGGGGCGACGGTCGCCTGGATCGACAGCGCGTCCGCGTCGCGCGCCGCGCTCAAGACGTCGAGCGGCAGAAGGCCGCTGTTGGCCCCCGGCGCGATGAAGATGCTGCTCGCGTCGTCGCCGCCGTTGGCGATGTAGACGTTGGACAGGATCGTATTCTGATCCCCCGCCTGCACCGACACGCCTTGCTGGCGGTTGTTGCGGATCGTGTTCCCCTTGCCGACGTCGCCGACGAAGTTGCCGCCGGCGCCGACGATCATCACGCCGACCGCGTTGCTGAGCGCGGGGTCGCTCGCATGGCCGATCGCGTTGTTGAAGATCTTGTCGCCGGTCGCGGACGGGCCGCTGATCTGCACGCCGGCGATCGAGGACCGGATGATGAAGTTGGCGTCGGCGAGCGTCTCGCCGCCCAGTGTGTTGTCGGGCCCCTGGATCAGGACGCCGACCCCGTTCCCCACCCCGGCCTCGGTCCCGAAGAAATTGGCGGCGACGACGCCTGTGGCGCCGGCCAGGACGACACCCACGCCGTTGGCGTCGAAGGTGTCGCCCTGCACGGCCGTGTCGCTGGACAGGATGCGGACGCCCGCGCCTCCGAACCCTCGGATCGTCAGGTTCTCGATCAGGCTGTCGTCGGAGCCCGACCCGAAGACGAAGCCGTCGAAGATCGAGCCGTCCCCCTGGATCGCCAGCAGGTCCGCGGCAATCGCGGCGAAGGCGACCCGCGCGGTGATCGTCGGCAGCGGGAGGCTCGCGGGCACGTCGATGGTCGAGCCGACGGGGATGGCGAACACGATGTTCCCGCCCCCCAGCGCGTTGGCGTTGAGGATCGCCTGGTGCAGCGAGCCCGACCCCGAGTCGAAGGTGTTCGTCACCGTCAAGAGGTCGGCGATGAGCACGACGCTCGAAAAGGCCGACGTCCCGGTCGCGGACGTCGCCGTGACCACCAGCGACTGGCCGTTGGAGAGCGAACCGGCGGGGATCGTGAGCGCGTCCAGCGAGCCCGCGACGATCACGCCCTGGTCCAGGAAGGACCGGGACCCGGGCAGGCTCGGGTCGAAGAGGTAGACCTCGATCACGTCGCCCGCGACGAGGTCCTGGGAGAACCGGATGGTGAGGTCCGAGCCCAGGATCGACGCCGTGGAGACGGCCGGCGGCTGGATCGCGCCGTTGGCCGTGGGGGCGAGGTTGATGTCGCTGGAGGCCCCGGGCAGGGCGCCGTTCGTGCCGACGTACTGGTTGTGCTGTACGAGGTTCCGCACGCCCGAGAAGATGCTGACGCCGGCCTGGATGTTGAAGCCGATGAGGTTGGCCTCGCCCGGCGCGGTGCCGCCGATCCGGTCGTCGTTGGAATTGACGACCTGGACGCCGAAGAGGTTGCCGACGGCCGAGTTGGCCTCCCCCACGCCGATCCGATTGCCGATCACGAGGTCGCCTGCCGGCTTGGGCCCCAGGATCTGCACGCCGGCCGTCTTGCTGTTGCCGATGGTGTTCGCGGCCTGGCTCGTCGTGCCGCCGATGGTGTTCCCTCCGGCCCCGTTGAGCTGGATGCCGAACTCGTTCGCCGAGATCGCGTCGTTCCCCCGGGAGCCGATGTCGTTGCCGAGGATCGTGTTCCCCGTGGCCGAGGGCCCGAAGATCTGCACCCCCACCAAAGTGCTGGCGTCGACGTGGTTCGCCGAGCCGAGCGTCGTGCCGCCGATCGTGTTGCCCGCCGCGTCGTTGATCACGACGCCGTAGGCGTTGGACGCGGCGACCCCCGACCCGGGGGTGAAGCCGATCGTGTTGCCGAGCACGGTGTTGCCCGTCGCGCCCAGGCCGGCGATCGAGACGGCGGCGTGCGAGCTGTTGCCGATGAAGTTGCCGTCGCCGGCGTCGCCGCCGACGACCACATTGGCGGATCGGAAGACCTGGACGCCGTCGACGTTGCCGAGCGCGGCGCCGGACGCGTCCATGCCGATGAAGTTCCCGGCGATCACGCTCGCCGCCGTCGAGTCGAGCACCTGCACGGCGGCGGTCGCGCTGTTGCCGATGACGTTGCCCGAGCCGGCGGCCGACCCGCCGATCGTGTTGCTCCCCGCCTGGTTGATCAGCACGCCGATCGGATTGCCGCGGGCGACGTTCGAGGCGTCGGCGCCGATGAGGTTCGCCCGCACGACGTTGCCGGCGGCCGTCGAACCCGAGATCAGCACCCCCGCGACGGTCGTGAAGCCGATCACGTTGGCCGAGCCCGCGGCCCCGATGATGTTGTTCGCCCCGCCCTCGATGAAGACGCCCTCGCCGAGGCCTTCGGAGTCCGCGCCCAGCGTGTTGCCCAGGATCTGGTCGCCGCTCGACCTCACGCGGACGCCCGCCCCTCCGAAATCCCGGATGGTCAGGAACTGGACCGTGCTGCCGTCCGACCCCGCGGCCAGGGTGAGGCCGTCGAACGAGCCGCCGCCGCCGTCGATCGCGACGTCCGTGCGGCTCGTGCTGTTGATCGTGACCTGCCGCTGGATCGGATCGAGCGCGGAGAGCAGGTCGATCGTCGTCACGGCGGGGTCGAACGCGATCGTGTGGGGGGCGCTCGCGTCGGCGTTGGCCTGCTGGATCACGTCCCGCAAGCTCCCCGGCCCGGCGTCATCGCCGTTCAGGACGAGGAAGGCCGTCAGCAGGATCCGATCCTCGCAGACCTCGATCGCGGGCCTCGCGAGGAGTCGTTGGGAGGCGCGATCGGGCCGCCGACGGGGACTGCGCTGGGACCAGGTCATGGGAATCTCCACCTCGCGAGATGCTGTCGACGTTCGGGCGATCCTACGGCTGCCGACGGCGCTCGGGACGACGATCGAAGGCCGGGCGCGACGGACCTCGACGCCGCCGACCGGGCGTGTCGAGAGGGCGGTTCACATCGGTCGAGATGTTGAACCCGATCGTGGAGCAGTGATGCGTGATTGCATTTAAATGCCTGGTAACGGGGCCCGCAAACAAATTCCTGAAAATCGTCTTTGCGAGAGGGAAGGCCTCGGCAAGCAGGCTTAATCCGTGTTGATTTGGATCATAATGTTTTATTTAAAACGATGCGCGGCGGCCTGTCTGGATTCCGGGAAAGGATAGCCGACGTAATTCGCCGGAACAAGTTGAATGTCCCTATCTTCCCAGGTTTCCCATGTTCACTCCACGTTCGGATTCGAGAGTCGACCTTGATGGCAACGTGGGTCGTTCCGCGACACATCGACTCCAAGTTCAAAAAAACCTGAAAGCGGCAATTAAGTCCATTATTGAGGTCGGGTTGATCTCGGGTGAAGTAAGCCGTTCGCTCGCCAAGTCGTGGTTGTCTGCGTGCTGGCATGTTCCGAAAAAAGCAGGCTGCGGCCGGGAAGCCTTGTCACAATCGATCCCGAATCCCGCATTCTCCTGCGACGGGTGGAGACGGCGAAGTGGGCCGTGGAAGAGAACGGTCGAAGAGCCGTCCGGATCGGGTTTTTCGTTTGCATTCGCGGTGCTTGCGGCCTCAGAATGAACCCCCCTGGCCGATCGCCGCGGATGCGTCGCCCGGATGCTGATATCGAGGATCGTGGGCGGGCGGGCCATGTCGCGGCGCCTCGCGTGCCCCGCCATATCGCGGCGGGCTCGCCTCGGGGACGACGGCCGACGGCCTCGGTCTCGTCCCGCGGCCCGGATCCGAACGGTCCCATACTAAAGAGGACTTACGTCATGCCGCGCGATGAGAGTCTGCAGCACAAGCTCGACCGGGTCCGCCCGCCCCGGGTGCAGATCACCTATGACGTCGAGATCGGCGGCGCCCAGGTCAAGAAGGAGCTCCCCTTCGTCCTGGGGGTTCTCGCCGACCTCGCGGGGCATCCCGACCCGGACGCGCCGCCGCTCCCCGAGCTGAAGGACGAGAAGCGCAAGTTCGTGGAGATCAACCGGGACAGCTTCGACCGGGTGATGAAGGGGATCAAGCCCCGGCTCGCACTCCGCGTCGACAATGCGATCCAGGGCGACGGCACCAAGCTCGGGGTCGAGCTCAAGTTCGACTCGATCGAGGACTTCGAGCCGGTCCGGGTGGTCGAGCAGGTGGAGCCCCTCCGCAAGCTGTTGGAGGCCCGCCGCAAGCTCGCCGAGCTGAAGTCGAAGGTCGTCACCAACGACCGCCTCGAATCCCTGCTCCAGCGGATCATCCACGACGCCGACCAGCTCTCGCGGCTCAGCCGCGAGACCGGCGGCGACGCCCCGGCCGCCAGCCAAGAGGAGACCCGCTCATGAGCGCCGCCGAAGAACGCAAGGCCGCCCCCGCCGCGGCCCCCGAGGCCGCCGCCGTCGAGCCCAAGGGGGACGCCAACCTGCTCGACGAGATCCTCAAGGCCAACCGGGTCGGCGAGGGCGAGCCCGAGCTGCGCAAGTACCACTCGGACCTCGTCGGCGAGTTCGTCGAGAGCATCATGGCCGGCGAGATGAAGGTCTCCGCCGACACCGAGCGGATGATCAACGACCGCATCGCCGAGATCGACGCCCTGCTGAGCGACCAGCTCAACGTGATCATGCACGACCCCGAGTTCCAGAAGCTCGAGGGCTCGTGGCGGGGGCTCCACTACCTGGTGAAGGAGTCCGAGACCAGCCCGATGCTCCAGATCCGGGTGCTCAACACCTCCAAGAAGGAGCTGCTGCGCGACCTGGAGCGGGCCAAGGAGTTCGACCAGAGCGCCCTGTTCAAGAAGATCTACTCGTCCGAATACGACGTCTACGGCGGGACCCCCTACGGGGCCCTGATCGGCGACTTCGAGTTCGGCAAGCACCCGCAGGACCTGGCCCTGCTGAAGCGGGTCTCGCAGGTCGCGGCGGCCTCGCACGCCCCCTTCCTGTCGGCGGCGGCGCCGCAGATGTTCGGCTGGGAGAGCTACGAGGAGCTGCCCCACACCCGCGACCTCGCCGAGATCTTCCGGTCCCGCGAGTACGACAAGTGGAAGTCGTTCCGCGAGAGCGAGGACTCCCGCTACGTCGGCCTCTGCCTCCCCCGCACGCTGATCCGGGCCCCCTACGGCCAGGCCAACGTGCCGGTCGAGGAGTTCAACTACGAGGAGGACGTCGACGGCCGCTCGCACGAGAAGTACCTGTGGGCCAACGCCGCCTACGCGATGGGCGCCCGAATGACCGACGCCTACGCCAAATACGGCTGGTGCGCCTGGATCCGGGGCGTGGAGAACGGCGGCCTCGTCCAGGGCCTGCCCCTCCACAGCTTCACCACCGACGACGGCGAGATCGCCAACAAGTGCCCGACCGAGATCCAGATCGGCGACCGCCGCGAGAAGGAGCTGGCCGACCTGGGGTTCATCGCCCTGGCGCACTGCAAGAACACGGACTACGCCGCGTTCTTCTCGGCCCAGTCCTGCCAGAAGCCGTTCGAGTACGACACCGACGCCGCCACGGCCAACGCCCGGCTGTCGACGCAGCTGCCGTACATCCTGATGACGTCCCGGTTCGCCCACTACCTCAAGTCCATCGCCCGCGACAAGATCGGCTCGTTCATGAGCCGCAAGGACTGCGAGCTGTGGCTGAACACGTGGATCACCAACTACGTCTCGCCGGACGAGACGGCGTCCGAGAACACCAAGCGCGAGAAGCCCCTCTTCGACGCCAAGATCAACGTCGAGGACGACCCCCGCCGGCCCGGCTGCTATCGCGCCATCGCCTTGCTCCGGCCGCACTACCAGCTCGACGAGCTGACCGTCTCGATGCGGCTGGTCTCCGAGCTGCCGGCCGGGGCCTCGAAGTGACCCGATCGGGAGCGCTCCCGGCCCTGAGGGATCAGGGCGACGTCTCCGACTTCGTTTCTTGATTTCCGGGTGCAGGGTGGACCTACGGCCCCCGAGGGGGCGACCAAACCGAGGAGAGAACGATGGCAGTGGTCGACTATTTCTTGAAGATCGACGGCGTCGACGGCGAATCGACCGACTCCAAGCACAAGGCTTCGATCGACGTCGAGTCCTGGAGCTGGGGCGAGACCAACAGCGGCGACGCCGCGACCCGCGGCGGCATGGGGGCCGGCAAGGTCGCCATGCAGGACTTCCACTTCGTCATGAGGGTGAACAAGGCCACCCCCAAGCTGTTCGAGAAGTGCGCCACCGGCGAGCACATCAAGAAGGCCGTGCTCACGTGCCGCAAGGCGGGCAAGGACCAGCAGGAGTACCTGAAGGTCACGCTGGAAGACCTGATCGTCTCCAGCTACCAGACCGGCGGCTCGGGCCACGGCGAGGTCGTCCCCGTCGACCAGGTCAGCCTGAACTTCTCGAAGATCGAGTTCGAGTACAAGGAACAGAAGTCCGACGGCTCGCTGGGCGGCTCCGTCAAGGCCGGCTACGACCTCAAGGCCAACAAGAAGGTCTGACCGCCGGCCGGCCAGACGGAACTCGACGCAGCGCGGCCGCCCCGAAGCCCGGGACGGCCGCGTTTCCGCGTTCGCGGCGATCGCCCGTCCCAGGAGTCCTCGCCATGGCCAAGATCCCGGCCGCGCCGCGGTTCCCGCATTCGCTGTGGGACCGCCTCACCAATCCCGACCTGCTGGTCGGCGAGTCGTCCGACGCGACGGCGACGTCGCGGCTGGACCGGCTCCGGCGCGAGGTGCTCGCCCACGTCGAGTGGATCCTCAACGCGCGATGCTGCGTCGGCGCGGCGATCGAGGGGTCCGAGATCCTCCGCTCCTCGCTGGTCGGCTACGGGCTGCCCGACATCTCGGGCCTCCGCACCGGCGACCCCCGCGACCGCGGCCAGCTCGAACGGATGATCGAGGACGTCATCCGCCGGTTCGAGCCCCGGCTCAAGGACGTCCGCGTCGAGTTCAACGCCGCCGCCCGCGACGCGGCGAGCACGACCCTGAACTACCGGGTGTCGGCCGTGATCAAGGTCAAGCCGATCGCCCAGCCCATCCTGTTCGACACGGTCCTGGAGCTGGGCGGCCGGGCGTTCCAGGTCCGCGGCCCCGGTTGAGCGCCCCCGCGGCCCCCCGCGACGGACGGAGGCGGAGTTGAAGGTCACCGACGAGCTGCTCGACTACTACAGCCGCGAGCTGGTCTACCTCCGCGACATGGGAGACCACTTCGCCCGGGCCCAGCCGGCGGTCGCCGGCCTGCTGGCGCTCTCGGCCGGTCGCTGCGAGGATCCCCACGTCGAGCGCCTCATGCAGGCGTTCGCCCTGCTCACGGCGCGGATCCGCAAGAAGCTCGACGACCGGTTCCCGGAGATCACCAACGCCCTGCTGGAGGTCGCCTACCCCCACGCCCTGCGGCCCCTGCCCTCGGCGACGGTCGTCCAGTTCGAGGGCGGAGGCGACGCGGCCGGGGCGGCCGAAGGCCGGACCGTCCCCCGCGGCACGGCGCTCACGGCCGCCGTCGAGATCGACGGGGTCCGCTGCCGGTTCCGGACCTCGCATCCCGTCGCGCTCTGGCCGGTGACGGTCGAGGCCGCCGTCCTCTCGCCCGACCGCGTGGTGCAGGCGGGGAAGCCGGCCGGGGCCGTCGGCCTGCTCAGGCTCACGCTGCGATGCCAGGCGTCGGGCGGCTGGGCCGAGGTCAAAGGGCTCGAATCCCTGCGCTTCTACCTGGACGGCGGCGAGCCGGTGGCCTCGGTCCTCTACGAATGCCTGTTCGATCGCCTTTGCGAGGTCTGGATCACGGGCTCGGCCGAGGGCCGGGGGCCGTTCCGCAGGGTGCTGCCGAGGTCGGCGGTGAAGCCCGTCGGCTTCGGGGCCGACGAATCGCTCTACCCCGATCCCGGCCGATCCTTCCCGGGATATCGGCTGCTCCAGGAGTTCTTCGCCTTCCCGCAGAAGTTCCAGTTCTTCGACCTCTTCCTGAACGAGGCGTACGAGGGAACGCACCCGCCGCTCGGGCGGGAGAAGCTGGGCCCGACGATCGAGGTCCACTTCTGGCTCGACGCCGCGCCCCGGTCCGACCTGGCGGTGCGGCCGACGAACTTCCGGCTGGGCTGCACGCCCGCCGTCAACCTCTTCCGCTGGGTCCCCGAGCCGACCCCCCTGACCCAACTCCAGACCGAATACCGGATCCTGCCGAGCGTCGAACACCCGACCGGGTTCGAGGTCTTCTCGGTCGACCGAGTCGTCAGCTCGGGCTCGTTCCTCGAAGGCTCCTACGATTTCCAGCCGTTCTACGCCATGCGGCACGGGACCCGCGAGGCCGACCGCGAGGCCTTCTGGCTCGCCAGCCGCCAGCCTTCGCCGATCGACGGCGGGACCGAGCTGTTCCTCTCGTTCGTCGACTCCCGTTTCGACCCCCTCCTGCCGGCCGTCGAGAAGATCACCGCCCACCTGACCTGCACGAACCGCAACTTGCCGGCGAGGCTCCCGTTCGGCGGCGACCAGGGTTTCCTCGAAGCCGAGACCGAGACCGCGGCGGGTCGGGCGCGACTGCTCATGCAGCCGACCGAACCCCTGCGTCCCCCAGTCGGCCGATCGGTCCAGTGGAGGCTGATCTCGCAGCTGGCGCTCAATCACCTCTCGCTGACGCCGTCGGAGCCGGGCGGCGAGTCGGCCGGCGGGGCCGAGGCGCTCCGCGAGCTGCTGGCGCTCGCCACCCTGCCGAGCGGCGACGACCGGATCGACGACGCCAACGCCAAGATGATCCGGGGCGTGCTGGAGGTCTCGCACGAGCGGGTCGCGGCGCGGGTCGCCTATCCCGACCCGGGCGACGATCCGGGGGGACCGGGGGCGCGACGGCGGCGGCTGATGGGCAAGCCCCTGTCGATGGGCCTGGAGATCCGGCTCGTCCTCGACGACGACGCGTTCCCGGGCGCGCGGGCGTTCCTGCTGGCGGCGGTCCTCGACCGGTTCCTCGGCGGCTACGTCGGGATCAACGGCTTCACGCGGCTCGTGGCGACCACCAAGCAACGGCGGGGGACCTGGCGATGGCCGGCTCGGAGCGGAGATCGGATGCTGATCTGATCGACCGGCTCCGCGAGGAGCCGTATCGATTCGACTTCTTCCAGGCCGTCCGCCTCCTGACGCGGATCGCCGACGACCGCGCGCCGGTCGGGCGCGACGCCCCCTTCGGCGACGAGGCCGTGCGGTTCGCCCAGTACGTCTCGCTCACGTTCCCGGCCAGCGCGGTCGACCGGATCGAGGGCCTCGCGCGGCCGTCGACAGCCTCGGCCGACGCCGGGCCCGCGCCGCCCCCGACCTTGACCACGACGTTCTTCGGCCTGCTCGGGCCGAGCGGGGTCTTGCCCACGATCTACACCGAGGAGCTGATCGGCCCCCAGGCCCGCCGCCGCGGCCCGGCGGTCGAGTTCCTCAACTTGTTCCACCACCGCCTCGTCTCGCTCTTCTTCCGGGCCTGGGAGAAGTACGACCTGCCCTCGCAATGGGAGAACGGCCGGGTGGCGGATGACGGCGACCGGGCCGCCGCCGGCGCGGACGGCGACGCCTTCGCCTCGTCGCTGTTCCACCTGCTGGGGCTCGGCCCCGAATCGCTGCGCGGCCGGATGGCGGTCGGCGACGACTCGCTCCCGTTCTACACCGGCCTCTTCGCGCAGCAGCATCGATCCGCCGTGATGCTCGAACGACTGCTGGTCGATTATTTCGGCCGGCCGTTCCAGGTCCTCTCGTTCGTCGGCCGCTGGCTGCGGCTCAGGCCCGAGGAGCGGACCCGGCTGGGCCGCCGCGGGTCGTTCGCTCGGCTGGGGGTCGACGCCGTCGCGGGGGGGAAGGTCTGGGACGTGCAGAGCAAGTTCCGCGTCCGCGTCGGGCCGCTCTCGCTGGAGGAGTTCCACGAGTTCCTCCCCGACGGCCCGGCCTCGAAGCGGCTCACGGATCTCGTCCGGTTCTACGATCGCGGCGAGATGGACTTCGACGTCCAGCTCGTGCTGAAGAAGGAGGACGTACCCCCCTGCCGCGTGGGGAGCGGCGCCGACGCCGCGAGGCTCGGCCGGTCCGCCTGGCTGAAGGTCCGGCAATTCGACCGCGACGCCGCCGACGCGGTCCTGCGGCCGGGTTGACGGCGGAGACGCGCGATCCGACGCTTGGCCCCTCGTGGCTGTCGTCGTCGCATGCTAAATTGAATCCACATTGGTGCGAACGGGCGTCGGTCGCCGGGTCGAGTCGCGGGTTGAGCGGGGGGCGAGGCATGCCGAAACGGCCCGTGCACTGGTTCGAGGGGATGTTCCTCAAGCCCCACCATTTCCAGGCGGCCGAGCGCTGGACGCGCGAGCGGATCCGCGAGTCCGAGGACTGGCTGCAGCCCCACGACTGGGGCGTCCGCTCGATCGAGTTCGACGCCGACGCGATCGCCAACCGCACCTTGCGGGTGACCTCGTGCCAGGCGCGGTTCAAGGACGGCACGACCGTCTCGATCCCCGACGAGGCCGCGCTCGACCCGGTCGAGCTGGGCCCGGCCCTGGCCCGGCGCGAGCGGCTGATGGTCTACCTGGCCGTCCCCGCCTGGCAGCCCG
Organism: Paludisphaera mucosa; assembly: GCF_029589435.1. Taxonomy (NCBI): domain Bacteria; kingdom Pseudomonadati; phylum Planctomycetota; class Planctomycetia; order Isosphaerales; family Isosphaeraceae; genus Paludisphaera; species Paludisphaera mucosa. The sequence goes on from NZ_JARRAG010000002.1 coordinate 2,324,255, forward strand.
GCCGGCCCAACGCCCAGCGCGAGGCGATCGAGGACGCGCCCCGGTTCCTCGTCGGCTCGCTGGAGTGCCCCGACGAGAACACCGGCGGCGACGAGGAGGAGATCGAGTTCCGCAACCTCCAGGCCCGGCTGCTGCTGGAGGATCAGCTCGCCCCCGGTTTCGAGACCCTCCCCATCGCCCGCATCGAGCGGGCCGGGAGCGACCAGGCCCCGCCCCGCGTCGACCGCTCGTACGTCCCGCCGGTCCTCGGCCTCGACGCCTGGCGGCCGCTGCACGACGACGTCCAGGCCCTCTTCCGGCAGGTGGAGGCCTGGATCGACCAGGAGGCCTCGCAGGTCGTCGGCCGCAAGATCGCGTTCGACAGCCAGGTCCTCGGCGACGCCGAGCGGATCCTGCGGCTCTCGGCCCTGAACACGGCTTACGCCGCCTGGCAGGGCTTCCTCTTCACGCGCGGGCTGCACCCGCTGGCGATGTACGGCGAACTCTGCCGGCTGCTCGGCCAGCTCGCGATCTTCGGCGAGAGCCGCCGGCCCGTCAAGGTGCCGAGCTACGACCACGACGACATCGGCCCGTGCTACGCGGTCGTCCTCGCCGAGATCCGCCGCCTGCTCGGGTCGCTGGGCCGCGTCCCGTTCGAGCGGCGGTATTTCCAGCTGGAAGGGCCCCGCTTCCAGGTCGCGCTCGAGCCCGACTGGACCCTGGAGACGACGAAGCTCTACATCGGGGTCGAGACCGCCGAACTGACCGACGCCGAGTGCGACGCCCTGATGAAGTCGACCGACTGGAAGCTGGGGAGCGGCGAGCAGGTCGAGACCATCTTCAAGAGCGGCGGCGCCGGCCTGGGCATGAAGCCGCTGAACCGGATACCCCCCGCGCTGCCGGGGGGCGTCGTCTACTTCGAGATCGTCCGCAACGCCGAGCCCTGGAAGGACGTCGTGCGGACCCGGATGCTCGGGCTGCGATTCAAGCTCGAACGCGGCAAGTTCCTCAGCGCGCAGATGCTGGCCCTCACCAACCCGACGACCCAACGCACGGTGAATCTCCAGTTCGCCGTGTTCGTGGTCAAGTCGCAATGATCGAAGGACGGCGATGACGGACGGCTTCGCAGACCTGGTGATGCCCCTCTTCCGCAAGGTCCTCGACCTCCGACGGCGCCTGGAGCGCGGCGAGGCCCGCACGCTCGACGACGCGATGCGCCAGGTCCAGTCGTGGATCGACGAGGCGGGCCGACGCGCCGTCACCGATCCCACGCTGGGCCGCGTCTTCGACGAGGCGCGATACGGCCTCGTCGCCTGGATCGACGAGGTGCTGACCGATTCGGAGTGGGGCCATTCGGTGGGCTGGGGCTTCGAGCAGCACGTGCTGGAGTGGCTCACCTTCCGCAGCCACGACCGCGCGTGGCGGTTCTACGAGCACGCCGAGGACCTGGACGCCCGCGGGGCCTTCGACCCTCTCGAAGCCTATCTCGTGTGCGTCACGCTCGGGTTCCGGGGCGAGTTGGCCCAGGACCCCGATCGCATGACCGACTGGGTCGAACGCATCTATGCGCGCGTCGGCGAGGGGGGCTCCGTGGAGTCCCGGCCGTTCCCGGAAGAGGAACCCGGCGCCGGCCTGCAGCCGCTCCGGGGGCCGTCGCTGCTGGTGAAGGTCAGCGCGTTGGCCGCGTTCACGCTCCTGTTCACGCTGGCCGCGTACCTTTTCGCGATCCATCACGATTATTATTCGGCCGGTTGATCCCAACCGCGCCGGGGTCCAGACCAGGCGGGATGCTCCGTTGCTCAAGTCGCTCCTCGAGACGCACGTGCTGATGGTGGCCCTGGGGATCCTCGCCGCGGTCGCCGCGGGCCTGGCCTTCCTCTGGGCCAAACATCCGTTCCGCTGGATCCTGGCGTTGCTGGCGATCGGCTGGGTCGGACTGGTCGCGACCTACGATTTCGACGGCCTCGACCTGGATCCTCGGCTCCCGGCCGAGTTCGCCCGCTGGCTGCGGCCGTGGGCCCTGGTGCTGGGGCTGATCGTGCTGGGCCTGGCCCCCCACCTGGTCTCGACTCTCCTCGCCGGCCGCGGCCGGAAGGCGCCTGCGCAGGAGGGCGCGGCGGCCGGCGACCTGGAATCGGCCCTCGACGAGATCGACGCCCGCCTGAGCCAGGCGCGATACGACGCCGGCGGCCAGGAAGTCTTCCTGCTGCTGGCGCGCGAAGAGACTCTGGCCGCCGACATGGTGCGGGCCTCGGGGATGAACCTGTTCGCCGCCGCCCCCGCCGCGGCCGAGGCGCCGGTCCACGCCTACGCCTCGGCCGACGGCCTCTTCCTGAGCTGCTCCGGGGCCGCGTCCTGGGGCGGATCGGACGGCTCGGGGACGTCGCGTCTCGAACGCCTCTGCGGCTGGATCGCCGGGCTCAACCCGGAGAAGCCGCCGATCCGCGGCGTCGCCGTGCTAATCCCCCTGGATGAGGCGACTTCGCCCGAGGCCCTGAAGACCGTCGGCCCCCTGCGTAACGACCTGCAGGTGATCCAGGCCGGGCTGAAGGTCCGCTGCCCCGTGATCGCCGTATTCTGCCTGCGGGACGGCCGCTCGGGGTTCGGCGAGTTCGCCGCCAGGATGCCCGCGGCGCTGCGCAACAACCGCTGCGGCTTCTCGACCCCGGCGTCGCGGCCCTTCGACCACGCCGTGGCCGAGAAGGGCTTCCGCTGGTTCGTCCGCTGGCTCCAGAGCTGGTCGCTGAGCCTGATGGCGGGGGACTACCCGGCGAGGGAAGGCAACGCGAAGCTCGTCGAGCTGAACGCCGCCATGCGTCGTGACCTGCCGGCGCTCGGCACGTTCGTCGAGGCGGCGTTCTCGACCCACGCGCGAGCCGAGCCCGTCCTGGTGCGCGGTTGCTACGTCGCCCTCTGCGGGGCCGAGCCCGCGGACCAGGCGTTCGTCGCGGGACTGCTGAAGGGTCCGAAGAGCAAGATGGCGGCCGACGCGAAGCTCGCGACCTGGGCCCGCGAGGCCGGGCGGGTCGACCGCTCATACCGGCGAGCCGCCCTGACGCTGGCCGCGGCGAGCGTCGCGCTGGCGACCCTCGTGTGGCTGCTGGCGATCGCCCCCCGGCTCCAGGCCGTCTCCCCAGGCGCGTCGAGCGGCCTGGGATGGCTCGCCTGGGCCGGCCTCGGGGTCTTGGCCGCGACCTGGATCGGCGTGCTGCTGTCTCCGAAACTCCGGCGGTCCAGGCCGCCGGCGACGCCCTGACCAGGACCGAAGCCGTTTCGCCCGGGAGGCCCTCAATGGCCGATTCCAGCACGTACGACGAGCTCCCGTATACCGACAACTGCTTCTATTACACCCACCCCGACCACATGGCGACGGTCGCGAGCCTGCACGGCCTGACGCCGACGCCTCCCGAGCGGTGTCGCGTACTGGAGCTGGGCTGCGCCATGGGGGGGAATCTCATCCCCATGGCCCTGAAGCTCCCCGACGCCCGGTTCGTCGGCATCGACCTCTCGACGCGTCAGGTCGCCGAGGGCCGCGCGACGATCGAGTCGCTGGGGCTCCGCAACGTCGAGCTCCACGCCATGAGCATCACCGACGTCGACGCCGGGCTGGGCCTCTTCGACTTCATCGTCTGCCACGGCGTGTATTCCTGGGTCCCCGCCCCGGTCCGCGACAAGATCCTGTCGATCTTCGCCGAGAACCTGGCCCCCCGCGGCCTGGCCTACGTCAGCTACAACACGTTCCCGGGCTGGCACGCGCGGGGGCTGGCCCGCGACCTGATGGCGTTCCACGTCCGCGACGGCGGGGCCATGCGGGACTCGGCGCGTTCGGCGCGGAGCTTCCTGAAGGACCTCGTCGACGTCCTCCCCGACCCGAACACGGCCTACGCCGCGATCTTGAAGGCCGAGGGCGATTTCCTGGAGGACGTCGACGACGCCTACCTCTTCCACGAGCACCTGGAAGAGACCAACAACCCGTTCTATTTCCATCAGTTCATGGCCGCCGCCGGGGCCAGGGGCCTGGCGTTCGTGGCCGAGGCCAAGACCGACGGCCTGCTCGGCCACCTGCCGCCGAAGGCCCGCGAGCGGATCGCCGAATGGGGCGGCGACGCGATCGCCCGCGAGCAGTACGCCGACTTCGTGACCAACCGGACCTTCCGCCGGACGTACCTCCGCCGGGCGGCCGACGAGGTCGCGGCGAAGACCTCTCCCGAGGTCGTCGCCGCGATGGGAGTCGGCACGATGGTCACGCCCGATGCGGGGGAGGTCGACGTCTTCTCCAACGAGCCCGTCGCCTTCCACGTGCCGGGCGGCGGGCCGTCCCTCACGACGAATCATCCGCTGCTCAAGACCGCGCTCGTCGAGTTGGCCCTGGCCCGGCCGCGCATGATCCCCTTCGACGAGCTGGTCGACCGGGTCCAGGCCAGGCTGGCGCCGCGGCTCGCGGAGGCGTTCGACGACGCGAAGGCGCGGGCCTATCTCTGCGACGCCCTCTTCCGCGGCTTCTCCGTCGACCTGGTCGCCCTGAACGTCAGCCCGCCGCGGATCGCGGTCCCCGCCGGCGAGTCGCCGACCGCCAGCCCGCTCGCGCGTCTCCAGGCCGCGCAGGGGAAGCGGATCACGAACATCCCCGGACGTACCGTCGAGCCCCACGACCTCGACCGACTGCTGCTCCCTCTGCTTGACGGCGAGCGCGATCGGAGCAGCCTGGGCGAAGCCCTGAAGGCGGCCATCGAGTCCGGCGATTTCGCGGTCAGCTTCGAAGGCGTCCCCCTGGCCGGCGAGAAGACCGACGAGGCGATCCCGGAGCTGATCGAGGCCAGCCTGCGACGGCTGGCGGCGATGGGGCTGTTGACCTCCTGACGAATCAAGCGTCGCCGTCGAGCCGGGCGACCTTCCAGCCGCCGACGGCGGACGGCGTGTAGCGATCGAGACCGCCGTCATCTCGCTCGCACAAATAGGACAAAACGCCGCGGAAGAACGCGCCCGCATCGGCGGGGTCGCTCGCCGGCAGGTGCGTCCTCAACACGCGCGGGTCGAAGAAGCGGAAGAGCAACCGGCGTCCGTCATCGTGCACGACCGTCGACAGTCGTTTCAGCGACTCCCTGACCTCGTCGAACGGCCGATCAGACGTCAGCAAGACGCCCCACGAGCGGCCCCATCCCTCGCCGACGAATCGTTCCAGGAAAGGCGAACCCTCGGGGATCTCGATCAGGTACGGGGCGAAAGCGGCGAGGTCAGAGGCGCGAGGCTCCTCGAACAGGGAACGCTTCTCCTCGGGCGCCTCCAGGATCAGCCGGTAGACTTCGCCGCCGCGCGCCGCGTCCAGGACCGCGAACAGGGGCTCGCCCCCGGCCCTCATCAGGGTGAGGATCTCGTCGCGGCGAGTGTCGGCGGTCCTGAGCCGAATCCGGAGCGTCGTGCCCCCCGCCTGGACCCGGGCGCCGTCGCCGACGGTTCCCGCGACGGTCTCGGAGCCGTCGACGAGGGTCCCGTGCGCGCTGTCCAGGTCGCGGATTCGCGCCTCGCGGCCGTCGAAGGCGAGGGCGAAATGGCGGCGCGACATCGTCGGGTCGCCGCCCACGACGACGGTGGCGGGCGCGGCGCGGCCGACGACGGCCTCGACGTCGGGGGCGATCGTGAACGAGCGCCCGGCGTCCGGGCCCGATTCGACCGAGAGGACGAGGATGAGCGGCATGCGGCGGGGTTCCTCGACGCTCGGGACCGCGTTCCGGCCGGCTTCCACGTCAGACCTCGACGAAGGGGTCGCCGGCGTCGGACGCCGCAGAGATCGCCCCGGCCGCGCTCATGTACATGGCGTCGCCGATGATGACCGTCGGCATGCCCATCGCGATCGAGTTGGGCGGTCCCAGAGCTTCGATGATCGTGTCGCCGGCTCGACACGCGGGCAGGTTGTTGATCTGCACGGTCATGCTCCCCGTGACGACCATACCCGTGGAGTGGGGGACGGGCGAGGTGGGGGCGAGCGGGGTGGAGCACATGTGCTGGTCGGCGCCCATGCCCGCGGACGTCATCGCCGACGTCATGGCGGCCGTCGCCGCCTGCTCGGCCGCGACCTCGGCGGCCTTGGCGGCGGGCGCGCCGGGGGTCCCCATGGCGGCGGTGGAGGCCGCGATGGCGCTGACGACCGTCGCGTCGCTGGAGGCCTTCGCGGCCAGGATCCCCGGCACGGCGGCCAGCGGCATCCCCCGCCAGGCTGGCAGGTTGCCGATCAGCACGTTGGGGCTCCCCGGGCCCGGCGTGAGCACCGGCGGCAACGGGTGCGCGACCGGGTCGGTCATGCGTGCGGCGGGTCCCTGGGGCATGGGCGGCTCCTTTCGCCGTCGGTGGCGATCACTGCGAGGACTTGTGGCCGGTCTGGGAGTCGTCGGCTTCCTTCGGCTTCTTCGGGGCGGGCTTCTTGAGCTCCTTGGGGTTGGCCGATTTGGCGGAATCGGCCGCGCCGCCGCAGTTGATCTTCACCATCATCCCCTGGATCGTCACGCCCGAAGCGTCGATTTTCACGAAGCCGCCGCCGGCCTTGATGGTCAGCTCAATACCGGCTTCGATCACGACCTTCATCCCGGCCTTGAGGTGGATCTCCTGGGCCGCCTGCGTGATGTGGGACTTGCCGATCTTCTCCTGCCGGTCGCCGCCGACGATCAGCTGCTGGTCGCCGCCGACGTTCTCGGTCCGGGCGTCGCGGACCAGGATGTCCTGCTTCCCGCCGACGTAGAGCTCGGCGTCGCGGTCGACGTGCTCGACCCGGCGGCCCTTGACGTGGGCGTCGTGGTCGCGGCCGATCTCCTCGGTGAGATCGCCGCCGCCGCCGTACGGAGGGTTCTCGCCGCCGATGATGCTGTGGTGGCTGCCCTGGACGAGCTCGATGCGGTCTTTCCGGACCCGGGTCTCCATGTCGCGTTGGGCGTGGATGAAGATCTGCTCCTTCTCTTTCTCGTCATAGAACCGGAACTCGTTGTGGCCGCTCCCCCCCAGGCTCGAATTCGATTTCAGGCCGCTTATGAGCTTGCCCTTGCGGCCCTTGTCGTTCGAGTCCGCGAGCCTGTAAGACGGCATCTGATCGGGGTTGTAGACCGAGCCGACGATGATCGGCTGGTCGACGTCGCCTTCGAGGTAGTCGACGACGACTTCCTGGCCGACCCGGGGCCAGAAATGGCCCCCCCATTGCTTGCCGGCCGTCGACTGGGCGACCCGGATCCAGCAGGAGCTGTTGGCGTCGCTCTTGCCCTCGCGATCCCAGTGGAACTGGACCTTGACGCGGCCGTACTTGTCGACGAACACCTCCTCCCCTTTCGGCCCGACGACGACGGCGGTCTGGGTACCTGGAACGATCGGCCTGGGGGTCGTGCGACGGGGCCGGAACGGGAGGCCGGCGGGGATGCAGGTGAACGTGTTCTGGTAGACCGTCTCGCCGAACTCGCCCGATCGGTAGTCGCTGGTGGTCCGGGCCTCGTGGACGACGGAGGTCAGGATGTAGGGGCCGTCGGCGTTGAAGTGCTCCTTGAGAGTGAAGCCGTGGCCGGCGGTGAACTGGCGGAAATGGCCGGCTCCCGAGAGCTCGACGGCGGCGGCGGCCTCCGCCTGCATGCGGATCTCCGTCGTGCGCTTGTTGTCCTGGTAGATCTTCTGGACGTCGCTGGGCTGCTCGCCCCCGCCCTTCTCGACGCCGTCGTGACGCTGCGCGTAGCCTCCGGGCCAGTCGTAAAGCTCGAGCCGGTCCGGCTCGCCGAGCCTGAGCTTGTGGCCGACCTTCCCCACCTGCACCGTCTCCTGGATCAGCTTCTCGGCCTCCAGGTGTTTGTGAGGCAACTCGAAGCAGTGGTCCCAGAGGACCACCTTCATCGACCGCAGCTCCTGGGCCTTTTCCAGCGAGGTGAGCCGGTCCTCCTCGACCCCCGTCCCCTCCACGGCCATGTATTCGACGGTCGAGCCGAAGGGGACCTGCACGTGCGAGGCGGGAGCGTTGGCGACGACCATCTTGTGGCCGGCTTCGTCGTGCGTGAAGTAGTAGTAGATCCCCTCCTCTTCCATCAGGCGCGAGGCGAAGGCGAAGTCGGTCTCCCGATACTGCACGCAGTAATCGCGGGGGTCGAAGACCCCCTGGATCTCGAATTTCACCGAGAGGCCCGCGAGCACCTTCTTGAGGATCTCGGGGATCGTCAGGTGCTGGAAGATCCGGCTCTGAGTGCGGCGGGTGAGGAACCAGGCCTCCGGGACGACCTCCATGCCGTAGCTGGTGAACGTCGCGTCCCGCCCGCCCTGCGAGAACCGGCTGCAGATCCCGTGGATGTGCCGCGTCTTGCCGCCGGGGGCCTTCATGCGGATCGCGACGTTCTTGCCCAGGAGCTGGTCGAACGCGACATTCTCGGCGTTCTCGGCGATCAGGTCGAGCTCGAAGTGGAAGAGCTGCGAGATCGCCTCGGAGCCGCGGAGGCCGACGAGGAACAGGCGATCCGGCCCGAGGGGCGTCGTGATCGAGAAGGCTCGCTGGGCTTGAGAATAGCCGGGCATGATCCGAAGGCCCTCCGGAAAGCGCCGCGCCCGTGCGAGGTCCCGCGCCAGGCCCCGGGGATCCACGACTACGAACCGACCGAAACGATCTCGGCGACCAGGACGGCTCGAGGGCCGTCGCCCGAATGCGAAGGCCGGGACGAGCATTCTCGTCGATTCCGTAAGACATTACTATGATCGAGGAGGGTGTGACGGCGGACGGTCCGCCGTCGCGGCCGGCGCAAGAAGCGTGTCTCGGGGGCTGATCATGGCGACGCCTGACGACGAACACCGCACGCTCGGGCCTCCCCCCGGCGCGCGGCGCAGGACGACCCGCGATCTGGACCTCGATCGCGAGCCGCGGCCCGGAGGCCCGCCGCCGACGCCCGCCGGCCCGCCCCCCGCCGCGAGCGCCCCGCCGCCGCGCGCTCCCGCCCTGCCGAGGCCGCCCGAACCGCCGCAGGAGAGTTACGAGACGATCCCGCCGGTGCCCGGCATCGGCCGGCGGAAGGTCGTCCCCGGGCCTCCCGTCGACCCGCCGCGACCGCTGCAACCCTGGGGGGCCGTCGACGAGCCCGCTCCCGCGCCGCCGCCGGCCGGCGAGGCCCTGCATCCGGGTTGGACCATGGGCGGCCCCGCGCCGGCGGTCGGCAACCCGTGGGCGGAACCCGAGATCCCGCCGCCGCCAGCCGTTCCTTCGTCTCCGCCCGCGGAACCCGAGATGAATTCGGCGGTCCCGACGCGAGTCGCCCCGCGGGAAGACGCGCACCCGCCGGACCTCGGGGCCTTCCCGGCCCCCCCGCCGCGCCCGCCCGCCGCCGCGCCCCGGATGCCGGCGCCGGCCCCGCCGCGGCCCTCTCCCTCGCCCGCGCCGTCTCGGCCGGTGGTCGAGGACCTGTCGAACCGGACGATGGCCATCGACCGAGTCTTCCCGGCGATGAAGAACCCGCTCCTCACGCTCCAGTTCTACAACACGAACCTGCGGCGGTGGTCGGATCTCGGGGCGGTGCGCGGCTCATTCCTGGACCTCGGCCGCGCGACGTTCCAGGACTGGAACCCCAACCCCGAGGACCTCGCCGAGAGCCACGTGCGGCTGATGATCGACGAGGGCCGGCTGTTCGTCGAGCCGCTGCCGAGCCTCAACGGCGTCTACCTCAAGATGAAGCCCAACCGGCCCGCCGAGCTGGCGCCCGGCGCGCGGTTCCGGATCGGCCGGCACGTCATTGCTTTCCGCAAGGGCGACGCCGCCCCGTCCGACGTCGAACCTCTGCAATCCGCCGACGGCGAGGTCTTCCAGTCCCGCGTGCTCGTCCCTCTCGGCTTCCTCGACCTGATCGGCCCCGACGGCGAGGCGTACGTGAGCCACCCCCTCACCAAGACGGAGGACCCGGGCACGCGCATCGGCCGCGGCGGCGCGCGGTGCGACCTGGCGCTCACGGGCGACGACTGGGTCAGCGGCGAGCACGCCCGCGTCTACTTCACGGGCGAGGCGTGCTTCCTGGAGGACCTCAAGAGCACCAACGGCACGTTCATCCAGGTGGTCGGCATGCAGGAGATCGAGCGCGGGGTCGCGATCCGGCCGGACGCGGGCGACATCGTGGCGATCGGCGGCTACATGATCCGCGTCGTCGAGGAGCGGCCCTGACCCGATCGCCCAAGCCCGGCCCGCCTCAGTCGATCGCGTAGGCGAAGCCGCCGTCGTCGCCGACCGAGATGTGGACCCGCGAGACCACCCGGGCCTGCGCCATGCGGGCGAGGACCTCCTGCGAGATCTCGGGGAGCAGCGAACGCGTCAGGATGTGGTCGACGTTGCGGCCGCCCGTCTGCACCTCCTTGCAACGGCCGCCGATGCACTCGACGACGGCCTCGTCGTAGGTGAACGCGGCGTCGTGGTTCTCGCGCATCCGCTGCGCCACGCGGCCGAGCTGCAGCCGGATGATCCGCCGCATGACCTCGTCGGAGATCGGGTAGTAAGGCACGACGATCAGCCGGCCCAGGAAGGCCTGCTTGAACACCTGCACCCCGCGCTCGCTGGTCGCGGCCAGCAGGTCGGGCCAGACGGCCTCGCCCAGCTCCTCGGGCGTCGGCAGGGCCTCGGCGTCGCGGCAGAGTTCCAGGATCGTCTCGGTGCCGACGTTCGAGGTCAGCAGGATGATCGTATTCTTGAAGTCGATCTCCCGGCCCTCGCCGTCCTCCAGCGTCCCCTTGTCGAAGACCTGGAAGAACAGCTCCAGCACGTCGGGATGGGCCTTCTCGACCTCGTCGAGCAGCACGACGCTGTAAGGCCGGCGGCGGACGGCCTCGGTCAGGACGCCCCCCTCGCCGTAGCCGACGTAGCCCGGCGGCGAGCCCTTCAGGCCCGAGACCGTGTGCGACTCCTGATACTCCGACATGTTGATCGTGATCAGGTTCCGTTCGCCGCCGTAGAGCGCCTCGGCCAGCGCGAGCGCGGTCTCGGTCTTGCCGACGCCGCTGGAGCCGACCAGCAGGAACACGCCGATCGGCCGGCGTGGGTCGGTGAGGTTGGCCCGCGCCGTGCGGATCCGCTGGCTGATGGCCTCGAGCGCGTGCGTCTGGCCGATCACGCGCTGCTCGAGCCGCTCGCGGAGGTTCAGCACGGTCTGGATCTCGTTCGCAAGCATCCGGCCGACGGGGATGCCGGTCCAGCCGGCGACGACCTCGCCGATCGTCTGCGCATCGACGAAGACCTGCATCAACGGCTCCTCGCCCTGGATCGCCGCCAGGGCCTCGGACCGGGAGTTCAGGTCGCCCTGCAAGGCGGCCAGGTCGTCGGACGTTTTGAACTTCCCGCCGTCCCCGTTCCCGGCGGCGTGCCTCGATTGCTCCTCGCGGTACAGCCCCTCGACCTTCCCCGCCAGATCGCGGATCTCGGCGACGCGGGCCTTCTCGTCCTCCCAGCGCTCTTCCAGCTCGGCGAGGCGGGCCTTCGCGGCTTCGAGGTCGTTCTGGCAGGCTTCGATGTCCGCGTCGTTGCGCGAGCCGGTGGCGCGTTCGCGGTCGAGGATCTGGATCTCCAACTCCAGGTGCTCGATCTCGCGGCGGCAGTCCTCGACGGCGGGTGGGATGGCGTTCTGGCCGATGGCCACGCGGGCGCAGGCGGTGTCGAGCAGGCTGACGGCCTTGTCGGGGAGCTGGCGGGCGGGGATGTAGCGGTGCGAGAGCTTGACCGCGGCCTCGACCGCCTCGTCCAGGATGCGGACGCCGTGGTGCTTCTCGAGGATGCCGGTCAGGCCTCGCATCATGCGGACGGCGACGTCTTCCCTGGGCTCCTCGACCTTGACGACCTGGAACCGCCGGGCGAGCGCGGCGTCCTTCTCGAAGTACTTCTTGTATTCGGCCCAGGTCGTGGCGGCGATCGTCCGCAGCTCGCCGCGGGCGAGGGCCGGCTTGAGGAGGTTGGCGGCGTCGCCCTGGCCGGCCGAGCCGCCGGCGCCGATGAGCGTGTGGGCCTCGTCGATGAAGACGATGACGGGGACCGGCGAGGCCTTGACCTCGGCGATCACCTGCTTGAGGCGGTTCTCGAACTCCCCCTTCACGCTGGCGCCCGCCTGGAGCAGGCCGAGGTCGAGCGTGCGGAGCACCACGTTCTGGAGCGCGGGGGGGACGTCGCCCTGGGCGATCCGGCGGGCGAGGCCCTCGACGACCGCCGTCTTGCCGACGCCGGCCTCGCCGGTGAGGATCGGGTTGTTCTGGCGGCGGCGGATCAGGATGTCGACCATCTGGCGGACCTCGGCCTCGCGGCCGACGACCGGGTCGATCTCGCCGCGCTTGGCGCGGTCGGTCAGGTTGATCGTGTACTGGTCGAGCGCCGGCGTCTTGCTGACCGCCGCGGTCCCGGCCGACGCCGACGCCGATGGGTCGTTCTCGGCCCCGGGCGTCGCGGCCTGCGTCCCCTCGTCCTCGACCGAGCCGGCGACGATCTTCATCAGACTCGGCTGGAGCTGGTCGGTCTTGATCTTCGACAGCTCGCGCGAGGCGTTGCGCGCCAGGCGGCCGAGTTCTTCATGGTCCAGGAGGGCCAGCATCAGGACGCCCGATCGGACCTCGGCCGCGTGATACTGCAGCGAGGCCACGACCCACGACGACTGGATCAGCCGGACGATCGAGAGCGAGATCTCCGGGTTGCGCTGGACGCCCCGGCGGAAGCCGTCGAGCGTCTTGGTCACCTCGCGGAGGACGACGGCCGGGTCGATCTCGAACTGGCGGAAGATCCGCGAACAATCGGTGTTCGGCTGCTCGACCAGCTTGACCAGCCAGTGCTCGATCTCGATGCTGGGGTTCGTGCGGGTGAGCGCCAGGCCGGCCGCGCCTTGCAGGGTGTTCAAGCAGGTCTTGTTCAGCACCTTGATGAGCGCTGCGGATTCCACGGCCATCTCGACGCCTCCTCGGGTCGTTTACCGGTCTTCTCGCGCGACCGATGGGGAAGGGCGACTGGATCGTATAGCGGCCCGCTCATCGGTGCAAACAGCAAAGCTACGGCCCGATCCCGATTTGTGTCGCCCCGCCCGACCGCTCCCGACGAAGGGAGACGGACGCCCTCCCCAGGCCTTCCAGGACCACCCCCATGAAGCCGACGACCCGGGCCTCGATCCTCCTCGCCACCCTCGCCGCCGCCCTCCTCCCCTCGGTGCGGGCACGCGGCGACGAGCCGAGCTACGACCGCAAGGGGGACGTCGTCTACGGCCGCAAATACGGCGTCGCGCTGACGATGGACGTGATCACCCCGAGGACGGGGGCGAAGGGCGTCGGCGTGCTCTTCATGGCGAGCGGCGGCTTCCATTCGTCGCACGACATGATCCAGCCGGTCTTCTTCAAGCCGTTCGTCGACCGGGGCTACACGGTCTTCGCCGTCGTCCACGGAAGCCAGCCCCGCTTCCAGGTCGACGAGATCGTCGGCGACGTGAACCGGGCCGTCCGTTTCATCCGCCACCACGCGGCCGACTACCACGTCGACCCCGATCGGCTGGGCGTCTACGGCGCGTCGGCCGGCGGGCATCTCTCGCTCATGCTGGGCGTCGCGGGCAAGCCCGGCGATCCCGAGGCCAAGGACCCCGTCGACCGCGAGTCCAGCCGCGTGCAGGCCGTCGCCTGCTTCTTCCCGCCGACCGATTTCCTCCACTTCGGAGGGCCGGAGAAGGCCATGGTCAAGCCGACCGATCATCAGCCGCCGTTCCGCGCCGCGTTCGATTACCACGAGCTGGACAAGGCCACCATGCTCTGGGTGCCGATCGCCGACGAGGCGAAGCTGCGCGAGAAGGCCCGGTCGATCTCGCCGATCGACTTCGTCACCCCCGACGATCCGGCGACCCTCATCATCCACGGCGACGCCGACGCGCTCGTGCCCATCCAGCAGTCCGAGACCTTCGCCGCGAAGCTGAAGGAGGCCGGCGTCGAGGGCAAGCTCATCGTCCGGCCGGGCGCCCAGCACGGCTGGCCGGGCCTGGACAAGGACCTCTTGCTGTTCGCCGACTGGTTCGACGCCCACCTGAAGCCCGCGGCGACGCCGGCCCCGGCTCGATGAGCATGAGGCGGGCCCGATTCACGCCCGGATCGGCGAGCGCTCGGGGGCGGCGTGATGGCCGTGCGGCGTGGCGACGGCGGCGGCGGGGACGAGCGTGAACCGGCTGATCTCGGGCGTGCAGCCGTAGCGGATCGGGTGCTTGGACCCGATCCCCTGGCTGACGTACATCAGAGAGGGCGGGACCTCGAAGAAGCCCAGGTCGAACCGGCGGCTGTAGCGGCTGGGCATGAGGACTGGCCCGATCACGGGGAGCCGGACCTGGCCGCCGTGGTTGTGGCCGCAGAGGATGAAGTCCCAGCCCTGGCGTGCCGCCTTGTACACCTGGTCGGGCGTGTGGCTCAGGAGGATCGAGAAATCGGACTCGGGGATCGCGTCGTCGGCGATCGCCGGCCCCCAGGGGGCGCACGTCCCGCCGACCGCCAGGCGACGGCCGTTCACGTCGATCGTCGCGACGTGGCCGTCGAGGACCGTGAAGCCGGCGTCGGTCGCGGCCTCGGCGATCCGGTCGATGTCGTGATGCTGGTCGTGGTTGCCCAGGATCGCGAACCGTCCCAGGCGGCCGGGCAGCCGTTCGAGGAACGGTGCGATCCAGTCGATGCACTCGGGGTCGTCGATCAGGTCCCCCGTGACCACGACGACGTCCGAAGTCATGTCGGCCGCGACGTCGCAGACGGCCTCGAAGTAGCGGCGATCGTAGGCCCGCGAGAAGTGCAGGTCGGTCAGGTGGAGGATCGACAGCCCGTCCATCTCGGAAGGCAGCCGCCGGAAGGGCACCGACCAGTCGTGGGTCTCCAGGTCGAGCGAGGTGTTGCCCGGGAGCCGGAGCATCCAGGCGTGCGAGCCGTCGCCGATGAAGCCCGCCCGCGGGGCGTCGACGATGGCGGCCCGCCGCTCCCGGGGCATCGATTCCGCCAGCCGACCGCGACGCAGCCGGGCGAGCGTCGCCACCGGCAGCCCCACGACCGCCACCGCCGAGCAGAAGACGGCGAAGACCACCAGGGGCGGCGGCCATTCGGAGACCGGAACCATCCAGTGCCGGCGCGTCGATTCGAAGGAGATCAGGCCGCAGACCGCCAGCGCGGCCAACGTCGCATGCTCCGTCCAGCGGACCTTCCAGGGGAAGCCGTGGACGACGTTGATCGCGAAGACGATGCTGGCCGCCTCGCCGATCGCGAACGTCGCGTAAAATAACAGGGTGCTGAACAAGTCGAGATCTCCACGAGGTTCATTTCAAGCTTAGTTCAAATTCGGGCGCTGCGTCGCTTCTCCAACCGGCCCTGGCCGACCGTCCAGGAGCGCATCCCGAGAGATTTCATTCAACCCCAATTCCCTCGTCGTCCGCCGACGATGCGGGGCGTTCGGCGGGCGACGACGACTCGATCCTGCAGGATCGAGTTCGCGAAAGCATGCAAGCAAGGACTGCGCCGATCGATCCCAATCGAAGGTCGCTGCGCGTCGGAGCGCCAGGGCGGCGAGCGCGTCGCGGCGGGCGGGGTCGCGGAGGATCGCGTCGAGGGCGCGGGCGATGTCGGCGACGTCGAGCGGGTCGAAGAAGATCCCCGCCTCGCCGACGACCTCGGGGAGCGAGCCCGCGCGACTGGCGATCACGGGCGCCCCGCAGGCCATGGCCTCGACCGCGGGCAGGCCGAAGCCCTCCAGCAACGACGGGAAGACCAGGGCGTACGTGCGGCTGTAGAAAACCGCGAGGTCCTCGTCGGGCACGAACCCCGGCAGGATCACTCGGCTTTCCAGGCCCCGCTCGGCGATCGTGCGGCGGATCTCCGGGACGTGGGTGTGGAAGACGTCGTGGAAGTCGCCGGTTAGGACGAGCCGCACGTCGGCCGGGGCCGCCTCGGCGAACGCCTCGACGAGCCTCGGCAGGTTCTTGTGAGGGCTCAGGCCGCCGACGTAGAGCAGGAACCGGGAGTCCGCCGGGACGCCGTATCGCTCCAACGCCTCGGCCGCTCTCGCCTCGTCCTCGATCGGCCGGAACACCGGGTCGGCCGCCTCGCCGACGACCCGCAGCCGGTCCTCGGCGAGCCGCAGCCGCCTCATCAGGTAGCGTTTCGAGGTCTCGGAGACCGTGACGATGCGGTGGGCCGACCGGACGGCGACGAACTCCTTCACCGTCCACGCGGCCCGGCCCGCGAAGGTGGGGAAGACCAGCTCGGGGTGCTCCAGGGTGAGCGTGTCGTGCATCGTGACCACGACGCGCGGGACGCCCCACACGGGGTAGAAGCTGTACGTGGCCGGGAAGTACATGAGGTCGAGCCTCGCCCCGGCGACGGCCCGGCCCATGGCCAGCATGTCGAGCAGCCCGCGGCGGCCCTTCGCCGTCGCCGCCGCGCTGGGGGCGTCGCGGACGCCCACGACGAGCGAGACGACCCCGTCGGGAAGCTCGACAGCCGCCGCGGAGGGGCCGTCGATGACGACGACGACCTCGTGCCCTTCCTCGATCGCCCTGGGGACGAAGGCCGCAAGCAACCGACGCGCGAAGCGGCCGAAGCCCCGGCGGTTGGCCAGGCAGGTGCCGTCGAAGCCGATACGCATGCGAGGTCGCTCCGGATGGCGGGGGGCGGCGGGTCGATCAGGCGCGGGACGATTTCCGCGCCCGGGCCCGCGAGCGTCGGGAGCGGAAGTGGGGGGCGGGGCCGACGTCGCCCTCGGCCGGATTCGCGGCCGAGACCAGCCGCAGGAGGCGATCCGAGGCGTGCCTTCGGCATTTACGGCGGACCTGCGACCAGGGCTCGCCGACGATCGTGATGGCGGCCAGGTCGGCCACGCCCAATCCGGCCGCCTGCGCCCGGCGAAGGTAGGCGACGTCGAGCGGGTCGAAGCCCATGATGGCCGCGGCCACGGCGTCGACGGCGACCGGGTCGGTCCCGGCGATCACCGTCCCGAGGCGCAGCCGGGTCCCCAGCCGGGGCCCCTGGCCGTGCATGCCGGAGAAGCCGTCGATCACGCTGATCCGCGGGGCTGCGAGCGTCGCCAGGGCCGCCAGCCGGTCGGTCGCGCGCTCGACGCGGTCCAGGCAGCGTCGCTCGGCGCCGGTCAGCCGCATGCCGCCGTCGATGGCGCGGACCCCCAGCCAGGCCCGGACCAGCCGGCCTCGCCAGGTCTCCAGGGCGCCGCAAAGGGGGACCAGTCGCGACGGGATCTGCTTCGAGAGCCGCGACCCGTCGAAGCCGCGGCGGTCGTCGCGATGGAGGATCGCCGCCAGGCCCGGCAAGGTCAGGCCGATGCGGAACGTCCGATGCGTCCTCGCCACTCCGAGCGAGACGCGGCAGGCCGAGTCCGCGGCCAGCGACGAGATCCGGAGCGATTCCGTCCGGCCGCCGACGGACGCCTCGCGGGCGGTCCAGGCGTCGGGCTCGGCATCGAGGTCGTGGTAGGCGACGGGTCGGCCCGAGGTCTCGGCGCGATAGCCGAGCTTCTCGTAGCAGGAAGACGCCGAGGGCCGGGGGTCGGCCGCGCCGGCGACGACGTCGATCGCGCCTGCGCCGGAGGCGAGCAGGGCGTCGACGGTCGCCGAGAGCGCGTCGTGGTCGGTGGAGGCCCACGGGCGGCCCAACTCGTCGAGCGTCGGGATGATCGTCGCGGAGCCGCACGACGACACGGCCGCCCGGACGTCGTCGGCGATCAGCGCGAGGGCCTGCGCGACGGCCCCGCGACGGCGGTCGCCCTGAACCACGGCTACCTTGATCGCGTCGTCCATCGCTGGAGCCTCCTTGCCAGCCGGACCCAGGCCGGCGGGGGGATGGGGCGTCCGCCGCGATCGACGCGGCCCTCGGCGACCGGACGCCTGCGCCGGTCGAGGACGTACCATCGGGTCAGGGCGATCACGACCGAGACGCCGCAGCACACGAAATACAGCAGGTGCAGCGGGAACGAGCCCACGGCGAAGCCGACCCCGCGACGTCGCGCCAGGAACCGATAGAGCGGGGTGTTCAGAGCCACGACGCCGCCGGCGCAGGCCACAGCAACCGCGCCGGCCCAGGCCGTCATCGGCAGCGCGGCCGTCGCCAGCAGGAGCCCGCCGGTGGCTGCGACAGAAAGTTTCTGCGCCGCCTGCACGTTGAGGTCGGTCTCGACCGTCCCGCTCCGCTTGATGAGGAGCATCCACGGCACCCCGCGGCGGAAGACGTCGGTGCGGACGACCTCGAACAGCGTCCAGCGCTTCATGTGGGTCGCCTGGACGTCGCGGGCCAGGACGATCTTGCGGCCGGCGCGGGTCAGGCGGTAGCCCAGCTCGATGTCCTCGATCGACGGCCGGGCGTAGAGCCGGGGGTCGAAGCCGCCGAATTCGCGGAAGGCGGCGCGACGGATCATCCCGCAGCCGGTCCAGAACGTGTGGGCCGGGCGGGCGTCGTCGACGAAGTCGCCTTGCTGGTGGACGTAATGGTGGAGCAGGTTGCGGAACCGGCTGACGATCCCCGGCGCGAGCGGCCGGTCGTCGTACGACCCGAACAGGGCGGTCAGGCCGGGGTCGTCCAGGAACCGCGTCATCCCCCGCTCGATCGTGTCCGGGTGGACGGCGACGTCGGCGTCGAGGAAGAAGATCAGCTCGCCGGTCGCTTTTTCCGCGCCGAGGTTGCGGGCGGCGGCGGGGCCGAGGGGGCGGTCGTGGCGCAGCACGGACGCCCCGTGGCGCACGGCCACGGGCCCGGAATCATCGGTCGAGCCGTCGTCGACGACGAGCAGCTCGAATCGGGCCCAGGAAGATTCACGAAGCCGGCGGAGGCAGCGCTCGAAGTCGCGGCCCCCGTTGTGGACGGGAACGACGACGGAAAGCGACGGCCTCCCCGGCTCCGTGCTCGCCGGACCGGCGGGGACATCGTCCATGATTCACCCTCGCCCGTCAAAAAGGGACACGTGCCGGAATGCGTTCACCATCCTTGGGATCGCCCGAACACGCGCCTCGACCGCAGCCGCCGAACGGGGCGAATTGAATCGCCGGATGTCCTCTCGTGGTGTCTCGTCCCCCGTCGTCGCCCTGCGGACGCGACGTGCGGCGGGAATGTAGCGGGAACCCCGAAACCTGTCAATCGAGGCTGTCCCATCCGCCCTTCGAGGCGGGCTTCTTCGAGTGCGGGCGACGGAACGCGACCCACCCTGAGAGCACCGCGGCGACGATGAACGCCAGGCCGATCCACGCACCGGCGGCGGCGAACCACTCGCCGGTTTCGATCGGATACCGGGCGCGCAAGGGAGACGAAGCCACTGTCGTCGCCGCCTCGCCGACGAGGTATGCGTCCTTCGAGGGCGGCGCGCGGAACGTCGCCACGGGGTGCTCGCGCTGCAAGGCGACCTCCTCGACGACCGTCGTATGATCGATGCGCGACGACGGCCGCTCCGGGTCGCTCCAGTCGTGGACGACCAACGTCGAGTTGCGGGGAAAGTGACGACCGTCGATCTCGTCGAGCGATCCCGCGCTCCAGGTCGACCTCGGCCTGTGCTGCGCGTAGTCGACCCATTGCGAGTGGGATTCGACGCGCAGCGGGACGCCGGTCTCGCGGTCGAGCCAGTAGACGAAGAAGGGGGGCGTCGAGCCCGGTTCCACTTCGGGAGTGAGCAAGAACCCGTCGCAACTCCGATCCAGGATGCGGTCGGCTCCGACGAACTGCGCCGCCGGGAGGACCTTGTCGAGCGGCGTCGTCCCGAGATAGAAGGCGGCGATCGGTTCCGGCCGGGTGGAGACCCCGTCGCTCGCCACGCGGAACCCGCTGTCGGCCCCGACGCGGACCGATTCGCGGCTCGTTCGGCCCGGCTCCTCGATCCGGAAGACCGACTCGACGTGGGTGCCGTGGACGAACTCGATCGACACGTACAGCGCCCGCGGCTGGTCGACGGGCCGAGTCCGGCTTTCGAGCCTGAAGCGTCCTGGGGCCTGGATCAGGTGGAAGTGCTCGACGACCGGCGGCCCGGGCGTCGGCGAGGAGTCGTCGGTGCGTGGCGGGGATTCGCGGCGGACGCGCAGCTCGATCGGATTCCACGAGGCCATCTCGCGGGCGAGCTTCTGGGCGGCGGCCTGGTTGGGGCTGTCTTGCATGTCAGTAAACGTCCGGGTCGCCCGTCTCGCCGCCGGCGCGGGTGAGCAGCATCCGCCAGGCTCTCGGGTCGATGTTCGACCGGACCGCGCGAACCGACCCGTCGGCCCAGCCGACGTTGACGACGCCCGGGTGGAGGCTTCGAGGCGCGAACGCGCCGACGCCGTCCAGGGCGTCCGACCCGCAGTCGGGGATTGGGCTGTTGGGCGTCAGCGCCCCGCGGAACGTCGAGTAAAGGGAGCCCGGGAACAGCCAGCATCGCCCGGAATCGGTCCGTCCCATCGCGGCGGCCGACTGCGGGAGCCGGGAGCAGATCCGGACCCAGTCGTCGGCGTCGAGCCCTGGATCCGCCGCGCCGGCCGGGACCCAGTCGCGCGAGGCGTCGAACGGCTCCTGGCCGCCGCCGCACAGCTTTTCCGCGAACGCCACCGTGTTCGACAGGCCGTCGGTGAACTCCGAGGCCGCGACGGACCGCGACTCGTCGAACGCCCCCCTCGTCCCCGGCGGCGGCCCTTGCGGCCTGGTCAGAACGCCCCTGGCGTCACCAAGATCTCCCAACCCGACGTTCGCCCGGTAATTCAGCCCGGCGTAGGGATCGGGGAAGTGGTACGGGTCGGTGGGACACACGAGGATCCCGATCCGCGTCGAGGCGACCGTCGTATTCTGGGCGGGCACGCCGCACGACGGGCCCATCGGCACGTCGAAGTTGAGCGCGTTGTAAATCGCGGCCTCGTCCAGATCCCGCAGGAGCTGACAGGGGATCGACGAGACGTTGGCGTCGCCGGCCGTCGTGGGCTCGACCGGACGATCAATCCTGGCCGGGGGATAGACGCCCTTCGTCGTCCGGAATTGGTCGGCCGCCAGGACGATGTTCTTCAGGTTGTTCTGGCACTGGGCCCGCCGCGCCGACTCGCCGCAAGAGGTGACCGTGGGAAGTAGCAGGCCAGAGAGGACGCCGATCACCCCGACCAGCGTCACCGCGTCGACGAGGCGGAACATCGGCCGATGAATGTCCTCGACGTGACGGCCCATGTCCTAACCTCGCCTCCGACCCGGCGGCACGACGTGATCTCCGACGTCTGACAAACATACGACCCCCAGAGAGGGCGTGTCGAGGAAAATCGCCAGCCGGCCGACGGTGGCATCGCTTCGCAAGCCGGGTTACGATCCGGCCCTGACCGCCGACGTGAGCGGTCCGTAGAGAAGACACCGAGGCCGAGATGCGACGATGAAGCAACCACGTCCCCGTCCGGAACTCCTGATGTTCCTCTTCCTGGCCCCGCTCGCGGCCCCCGCCGCGGCCGAGGAGGCCGTCGCCTGGTGCGACGTCCGCACGCTGACGATCGAGGGGCAGGCGTGGAAGGAGACCCACCTCAAGGCCCCTTTCGACAGGCTGCCGGCGAAGGCCGAGGGCGTGGTCCGGCCGCCGGTCTGGAACCTCTCGCGGGATTCGGCGGGGATCGCCGTCCGGTTCGTCACCGACGCGACCGAGATCCACGCGCGCTGGACGTTGACCAAGGGGGGCCTGGCGATGCCCCACATGCCCGCCACGGGCGTCAGCGGGCTCGACCTCTACGCGCGCGACGCCGCGGGGCGATGGCGCTGGGTCGCCGTCGGCCAGCCTTCGGAGAAGGCGAACACCAAGATGCTCGTGAAGGGGCTCGACTCCGCGACGCGCGAGTATCTGCTCTACCTGCCCCTCTACAACGGCGTGTCGGCGGTCGAGGTAGGGGTCCCGAACGGCGTCGAGATTCGCCCCGCCGATCCGCGCAAGCCGGAATCGGCGCGGCCGATCGTATTCTACGGGACGTCGATCACGCACGGCGGCTGCGCGTCGCGGCCGGGGATGGTGCACACGGCGATCCTCGGACGCTGGCTCGACCGGCCGGTGATCAACCTGGGTTTCAGCGGCAACGGCACGATGGACTCGTCGATCGCGGACCTGCTCGTCGAGATCGACGCCGCCGTCTATGTGATCGACTGCCTGCCGAACATGACCGCCGACATGATCGCCGAGCGCACCGGGCCTCTCGTGAAGACGCTCCGGAAAACGCGGCCCGAGGTCCCCATCCTCCTCGTCGAGGATCGCTCCTACACCGACTCGACCTTCCTGAAGGCCCATCGGGAGCGGAACGAGACCAGTCGCGCCGCATTGAAGAAGGCGTTCCGAACGCTCGTCGACGAGGGCATTCCCAACCTTCACTACCTGGAAGGCCCCGCCCAGCTCGGCGACGACGGCGAAGGGACGGTCGACGGATCGCACCCGACGGACCTGGGCTTCCAGAAGATGGCCGACGTGTTCACGCCCGCCGTCGAATCGGCGCTGAAGGCCTCCCCCGTGGGCCGCTGACCGCGCGGGGTCAGTTCATCGGCTGGTCGAACTTCGCCCGGCCCAGGGTCGGCTTGCAGAACTCCAGCAGCTTGAGGTCGCCGAGTTCTTCCTCGACCTCGTCGCGGCTGGGGTTCTGGAGCGAGACCCGGACCTCGTCGACCAGAAACTCGGTGAACTTGTCGCGGGCGCGGTGGAGGATCTGCCGGAGGTTGCCGGCCGACATCGGCTTGCCGATCCGCTGCGACAGCTCCTGCGCCAGCTCGGGCGAGCGCAGGGCTGGCCGGGCGAGGCGAAGCTTCATGACCTGCCAGAAGGGCTGGCCGGTGTTGCTCTCGTGCGCCCGAAGCGCGTCCCAGGCGCGGGCCATGAGGTCCTGGCGCCAGCTCCGCAGGAATTGCTCGTCGAAGTCGGCCAGGCCGTCGTCGCTGACGATCGCGGCCTCCATCGCCGTGTCGAGCTGGGAGACGACCTTCTTCTTGCGGAAGTGGTCGACCATCAGGTTGTGCACGGCGCGTTTCAAATAGTCGCGGAACCGGCCCCGGCTGGGATCGAACTGGCGGAACTTCCCTTCCAGGAACTTGACCGAGAACTCCTGGTTGAGGTCGCGGGCCACGTCGGGGTCGCCGACGACTTTCAGGAGATATCGGTGGACGGCACCGGAATAGCGAAGCATCAAGAGCTGTTTGGCCTTGTCAGCCTGCTCCGGGGTGCCATTCTGCGCCTGATAAAGCAGGGTCGTTTGGGTCAAAAGGTCGGAGAGCTTGGCTTTGGGATCGCCGGCTTCCACGGTCGTTCTCCTTGCCGCAAGTCGCTTGTCGGGAGAGAGATGGAGCACGCCGGTCGGTCGCTTCGGCGCGACTTCGGATCACAGGGCGGGCGTTCGATCGCGAAAATTCGGAACAAGATTGGAACGCATGGCCCCGAGCGGCGTATTGGCTAGTGAGGGGAGGGCGTCCAGACGACTCGTCCCTCTTCTCTATCATACAGACGGAGGCCGAACCATGAACAACCTGAGTCAGACCGCCCAACGCCGGAGTCGGGCCCTCGGTGATCATGGGGTCGCTTCGTCCCGCCCTCATCATCTTTTCCGCCGGCTGGCCGCCGCGGGGTCGTGGTTGCGGGAGGCGCGCCGATCGCTCGGCCGCCGGCTCGACGACGGCCTGCGGTCGGGCCTCGACGCGGCGGCGTCCTTCCTCGACCCCCCCGCCTCGAAGCGACGGCCGACCCTCGCGCCGATCGCGATCGACGCCTCGTCCGCGAAGATTCGGCGTTCGCGGGCGATCCACCGGAGATGAGCCGCCCGCCCACGGCGACCCAATCCATCAAAATATCGGCATTCTAACGCCATCGGGTGCGTGCCGGGAGTCGGCTCGTCCGTCCCCCCTCGCCCGCGATCCGCACGCCACGGGGCCGATCGGCCCGCCGGGGCCGCGTCGGATCAGGGGGGCGGCGCGCACCGACCGGCACGACGCGACCCACGACCGGATCGGGAAAGGACCTTGCACGCCATGATCTCCGCCGAACGCTTCCACAACGACGACCTCTCCGGCCTGGTGCTCCTCGAGCGTGCGGACGTCCGCGTCCTGACGCCCGAGGAGGAGCGGCGGATCTTGATGGAACTCGACGCCCATCGCCGCGTGCTGGCCGCGGGGGCCGAGGACCGTCGCCTCCCCGACGCCGCGCCCGACTTCGACGTCCAGGACTTCGTCCGGACTCTGCTGGCCGCCGGCCCGGCGACGAGCGACGAGGAGGCGGTGCTGCTGGCGACCGCCAAGTGCTACAACGCGACCCGGACGCGGCTGGCGATGGCCAACCTGCGGCTGGTCGCCCACGTCGCCCGCCGCTACCGCGACCGCGGCCTGTCGGCCTCCGACCTGCTCCAGGAGGGCTTCTGCGGCCTTCTCACGGCCATCGACCGCTACGACGTCTCCAACACGACGCGACTGGCCTCGTATGCGGTCTGGTGGATCCGCCAGTCCCTCCAGCGCGCCGTCGCCGCCGGGGTCTACCCGGTCCGGCTGAACCCGCGACACCTGCAGAAGCTCGCCGAGAGTTCGCACGAGGCCGAGGACCCGAATCGCAAGCCGGCCCGCCCTCGGTCCTCCTCGTCGGAGGCGACCCTGAAGCAGATCCATACGGCCACCCGGCCCGCCCTCTCGCTCGACGCCCCCATCGGCGACGCCGGCGGGTCGAGCCTCATGGACACGCTGTCCTATCCGTCTTCCGACGAGGCCGACGACCCCGATCAGGGCGAGCAGCTCGCGAGCCTGATCGACCAGCTCAAGCCTCGCGAACGGATGGTCCTCCAGCTCCGGTTCGGCCTGAACGGCCAGGAGAGTCGCTCGCTCAGCCAGGTCAGCCAGGTCCTCGACGTCTCCAAGGAGCGGATCCGCCAGATCCAGGACGCGGCCCTCGCCAAGCTCCGGGCCCTCGCCCGCCGCGACAGGAGCTGCTGCGAGGTCGGCTGAACGCTCGCCGGAATCCCGCCGCCCCGACCCCGCCCCGGTTCGCCGCCGGGCGGGGCCGGCGCCGGCGGCAGCCTTGTCGCCGATCGGGGGAGTTTTTATAGTGCTAGGGGCGAGACGAGCCGGGCGTGTGGGTTCGCCCAAGCACCGGGGGCGGTGCGATTTGAGTCGCGCGACGGGCGTCCCTTCCGGACGGCCGAGTCGAGCGGGACATGGGAGAGGAGATGGAGCGAGGGGAATCCACCACGCGCGTCGTGGTCCTGGGCTCGACGGGCTCGATCGGGCGCAGCGCACTCGACGTGATCGGGGCGGGCGGTCCCGCGCGACTCCAGGCGCACGGCCTGAGCGCCCACACCAACTGGCGGCGGCTGGCGGACCAGGCGTTGTCGGCCTCGCCCCGATTCGTCGCCATGACCGGCGAAGGCCCCGTGGCCGAGGCGCGGCAGGCCCTGCGGGGATCGGGCGTCGAGGTCCTCTCCGGCCGCGACGGCGTGCTGCGGATGGTCCAGGACGAGTCGACCGACCGCGTGCTCGCCGCCATCGTCGGGGCCGCCGGGCTGGAAGGGGCGTGGGCCGCTCTCGAGGCCGGCAAGACGGTGGCCCTGGCGAACAAGGAGACGCTCGTCGTCGCCGGCCCGCTCGTCATGGACCTGGCCCGCCGCCGCAACGCCCGGCTCCTCCCCGTCGACAGCGAGCACTCGGCCATCTTCCAGGCCCTCCAGGCCGGCGAGCGCCGCGAGGTCAAGCGGGTGATCCTGACCTCCTCGGGCGGCCCCTTCCGCGGCTTCACGCGGGCCCGGCTCCGCGAGGTCACGCCCGAGATGGCCCTGAAGCACCCGACCTGGAGCATGGGGCCCAAGATCTCGATCGACTCGGCCACGCTGATGAACAAGGCTCTTGAGATCATCGAGGCCCGCTGGCTTTTCGACCTGGAGCCCGACCAGATCGAGGTCGTGATCCACCCCGAGAGCACCATCCACTCGATGGTCGAGTTCGTCGACGGCAGCGTTCTCGCCCAGCTCTCGCCCCCCGACATGCGGCTTCCGATCCAGTACGCCCTCACCTATCCCGACCGCCACCCCTGCCCCGGCCCGCGGCTGGACCTGACCCGGCCCTCGGCCCTGAACTTCGAGCCCCCCGACCGCGAGACCTTCCCGGCGCTCGACCTGGCCTACGAGGTCATGAAGCGCGGGGGCACCGCCGGGGCGGCCCTGAACGCGGCCAACGAGGTCGCCGTGGGTCGCTTCCTGGACGGCGAGATCGGCTTCCTGGACATCCCCCGCGCCTGCCGCATGGCGCTCGACTATCACGAATTCGATCCCCGACCGACGCTCGACCGGCTCTGGAAGGTCGACGCCAAGGCCCGCCTGGAGGTGCAACGTTGGACACCGTGATCTGGCTCTGGAACATCGCGAAGGTCGCGCTCGGGCTGGGGTTCGTGATCTTCATCCATGAACTCGGCCACTTCCTCCTGGCGAAGTGGAACGGCGTCAAGGTCGAGAAATTCTCCATCGGCTTCGGCAAGACGATCTTCGGCTTCACCCGGGGCGAGACCGAGTACGTCCTGGCGGCCATCCCGCTGGGCGGCTTCGTCAAGATGCTCGGCGAGGGGGGCGAGGCCGGCGAGGGGATCCCCGACGCCGCGGCCGCCGGCGACCCTCGGGCGTTCAACAACAAGCCCGTCGGCGCACGGATGGCGATCATCTCGGCCGGCGTGATCATGAACCTGCTGCTCGGCATGGCCTGCTTCGCCTACGTCTTCGGCCGCGAACGCGAGGAGATCGAGGCCAAGGTCGGTCGCGTGGTGGCTGGCTCGCCGGCCTTCGAAGCAGGCCTCCGCGCCGGCGACGAGATCGAGGGGATCGACGGCCTCAAGGACGTCAGCTACAACGACCTCCAGCGGGCCGTCAGCCTGAGCACGCGGGGCCAGGTCATCCATTTCCAGGTCAAGCGCGAAGGGACCGACGCCCTCCTCGACCTGCCGGTCGAGCCCCGCCGCGACGCCAGTCGGGACCGGCCCACGATCGGCGTGATCTCGGGGGCCTCGCTCGAAGTCCTCGACTACCAGGCCCCCGCCGGAACCCCCGAGCCGGCGACGATCCCCTGGCCTCCCGAGTCGAGCGACCCCGACGTGCTCGCGATCGTCGCCGCCGGGCCCGCGGGCGAGGCCCCCGCCCCGGCGACCTCGAACGAGTGGTTCCAGCGAGTCTCGGCGAAGCACCGCGACAAGCCCCTGGACGTCGTCTTCCAGCGCAGGACGTTCGGCGGCAAGCCCGTCGAGGTCGCGTCGGGCGACCTTAAGGCCACGCTGCCGCCCAATCGCTTCGTCGATTTCGGCCTGCGCTTCGCCTTCGAGCCGATCCGGGCGATCCAGAAGGGATCGCCGGCCCAGGCCGCCGGCTTCAAGGTGGGCGACCGGATCGTCAAGGTCGACGGCCGCGACGACGTCGACCCGCTGCGGCTGCCGCTCGACTGCTTCGACCACGCCGGCTCGCCCATGACCTTCGAGGTGCAGCGGGCCGTCGACGGCAAGCCGGCCCCCGAGACCGTCGCCTTGACCGTCACCCCCGACGACGCGACGCCGAGCGAGGGCCTCCTGAAGCTCGAACCGGCCGAGGACCTCCTCATCCCCGGCCTGGGCGTCACCTTCCCGCTCCGGCCGGTGATCCAGTCCGTGGTGGCCGACTCCCCCGCCGCCAAGGCGGGGCTCAAGGCGGGCGACGTGATCGACGCGGTCACGATCCCCGCGACCCGGGGCCGGCCCCGCCGCGGGGCGGAGTCGGGCAAGGAGGTCTGGCTCGTGCCCCGCCCGCAGACCCTCAAATTCGACGACAAGTCGACCTCGTGGCCGTTCGTGTTCGCCAGCGTCCAGACGCTGCCCGTCCAGGCCCTCGGCTTCACGATCCACGGCCGCCAGGACCCCGTCTCGGTGCGGCCCGAGGTCGTCCACGACTGGTACAGCCCCGATCGCGGCCTCGACTTCATGCCGGCCTATCGCACCATGCCGCCGCTGGCGTTCGTCGCCGCCCTCAAGCAGGGGGTCACCGAGACGATCGACAAGGTCTCGATGATGTACGCGACGATCCGCAGCCTCGGCACCGGCCAGGTCAGCTTCAACCAGACGGCCGGGCCCATCGGCATCGGCCGGATCGCTTACGCGGCGGCCAAGTCGGGCCTGAGCGAGTTCCTGAACTTCCTGGGCTTCATCAGCATCAACCTGGCGGTCCTCAACTTCCTGCCGATCCCGCCCCTCGACGGCGGCCAGATGCTCTTCCTGATCGCCGAGAAGGTCCGCGGCCGCCCCCTGCCCGAGTCGGCCCTGATCGCCGGGACCTACCTGGGGCTGCTGCTCGTCCTCTTCCTGATGGTCTTCGCGACCTATCAGGACGTCTACCGGCTGCTCAAGGAGTTCTTCCTGTGATCGCCCCCCGGGGCGGAGGCGCGGGATGAGCCGGCTCGCCGGGCGCATCGCCGTCGTCGACGGGCTCCCGACGCTGACCGCCTGCGGCCTGCCCGTCGCCGAGGTCCTCCGCCTTCTGGAAGCGGGAGAGGAGCCGGCCGCGGTGGTCGGCTGCCATCCGCTCGATTTGGTGGCGGCCGTCTTCCACGCCCGCCTCGGCGACGACGGCTCGCTCGGGCCGAAGCTCGTGCAGTCCGAGCCCGACCGGCCCGGCCTGATCGCTGCGGTCACGGAGCCGGCGCTCTCCGGCGTCCTGCCTCGCGCGCCTCGCCCGGCCCGCCTGGCCCTTGCGGCCGGCCTGCTCCAGGTCCTGGACGCCTGGGAGGCCAGCCACGAGGCGGCCCAGGAGTCCGACGACCTGGGCGAGCGGGCCTTCTCCGCCTACTGGCACGGCGTCGCCCACCGCCGCGAGCCCGACGCCGGCAACGCCGCCTACTGGTTCCGCCGCGTCGGGCGGCATTCGCTCTTCCCCGCGCTCGCCGAGGCCGCCCGACCATTGCTCGACGCCTCCGGCGACCCGACGGCGAAGGCTCGGCTGCTCGGGGCCGACGGATGGGATCCCTCGGCGATGATCGACCTCTGCACGCGGGCCAGGCCCGGGACCGATCAGGAGACGCTGGCGCGACGCCTGCAACGGCTGGAGATGGCGTTGCTGCTCGGGGCGACCGCCGACGCCGTCGTCGCCTGACCTTGGGGCGATTGACGCGGCCCCGGGTGGGGTTTAAGATCCCAACTCCCCCCATCCCCGAGGTCGACAGCGATCCTGGAGCGTGTCAGCCATGGCCCCCGAGAATCCCAGCGGCGGCGGTTCGATCAAGAGCGTCCTTCACGAGACCCGGGTCTTCCCGCCCCCCGCCGACTTCGCCAAGGACGCCGGGATCAAGAGCCTCGACGAGTATCAGGCGCTCTGGGACCGGGCCAAGGACGATCCCGAGGCCTTCTGGGCCGAGCAGGCCGCCTCGCTCGACTGGTTCCAGACCTGGGACCGCGTTCTCGACTGGAACCCCCCGTTCGCCCAGTGGTTCGTCGGCGGCAAGCTCAACGCGTCGTACAACTGCGTCGACCGCCACTGCAAGGGCCCGGACAGGAACAAGGCCGCGCTGATCTTCGAAGGCGAGCCCGGCGACCGCCGCGTGCTCCGCTATCAGGACCTGCTCCGCGAGGTCAGCAAGTTCGCCAACGTCCTGAAGGGCCTGGGCGTGAAGAAGGGGGACGTCGTCGCCCTCTACCTGCCGATGATCCCCGAACTGGTGATCGCCGCCCTGGCCTGCGCCCGGATCGGGGCCCCGCACACGGTCGTCTTCGGCGGCTTCAGCGCCGAGGCCCTGTCGGGGAGGATCCAGGACTGCAAGGCGAAGGTCCTGGTGACGGCCGACGGCGGCTGGCGGCGCGGCAAGGTGGTGCCGCTGAAGGTCAACGCCGACGGCGCGGCGGCCCTCTGCCCCACGCTCAAGAGCGTCGTCGTCTACAAGCGGACCGGCCACGACGTCGACTGGACGCCGGGCCGCGACCACTGGTGGCACGAGCTCGAGGCGAACGTCTCGGCCGATTGCCCCGCCGAGCCGCTCGACAGCGAGCACCCGCTGTTCATCCTCTACACCTCGGGCTCGACGGGCAAGCCGAAGGGGATCCTGCACACCACCGGCGGCTACCTGCTGCAGGCGAGCCTGAGCACGAAGTGGGTCTTCGACCTCAAGCCCGACGACACCTACTGGTGCACGGCCGACGTCGGCTGGGTCACGGGCCATTCCTACCTGACCTACGGCCCGCTCGCCCAGGGGGCCACCTGCGTCATGTACGAGGGCGCCCCCAACTGGCCCGACGAGGCCCGGTTCTGGAAGATCATCGAGGATTACCGGGTCTCCATCCTCTATACCGCTCCCACGGCCATCCGCGCCTTCATGAAGTGGGGCGAGCAGCACCCCAAGAAGCACGACCTGTCGAGCCTGCGGCTGCTGGGCTCGGTGGGCGAGCCGATCAACCCCGAAGCATGGATGTGGTACCATGAGGTCATCGGCGGCGGCCGCTGCCCGATCGTCGACACCTGGTGGCAGACCGAGACCGGCGCGATCATGATCTCCCCCCTCCCAGGAGCGACGCCCACCATCCCCGGCTCGGCGACCCGCCCGCTCCCCGGGATCATCCCCGCCATCGTCACCAAGGACGGCGTCCCGGTAGGCGAGAACGAGGGCGGATTCCTGGTGATCACCCGGCCCTGGCCGTCGATGCTCCGTACCATCTTCGGCGACGACGAACGCTACAAGGCCCAGTACTGGAGCGACGTGCCGGGCAACTACTTCACCGGCGACGGCGCCCGCCGCGACGAGCATGGCAACTACTGGATCCTGGGCCGGGTCGACGACGTCCTCAACGTGGCGGGGCACAGGCTCTCGACCATGGAGATCGAGAGCGCGCTGGTGAGCCATGCGGCCGTCGCCGAGGCCGCCGTCGTCGGCAAGCCCGACGAGATCAAGGGCCAGGGGATCTCGTGTTTCGTGACCCTCGAATCGCACCACGCCCCCAGCGAGAAGCTCCGGCAGGAGCTTCGCGCCCACGTCGCCAAGGAGATCGGCGCGCTCGCCCGCCCCGACGAGATCCACTTCACCGAATCGCTGCCCAAGACCCGCAGCGGCAAGATCATGCGTCGCCTGCTCCGCGACGTCGCCGCCGGGGTCGAGAGCACCGGCGACACCTCCACCCTCGAAGACGTCGGCGTCCTCGCCCTGCTGCGGCGAGGGGGTCAGCAAGAGGAAGAATGATCGACCGGCGAGCGGCCGGGCTCTCGCCCTCACGCCGAATCGGCCGTGAGGAGGGACCCCGGGCCGTTCGTCAGGACCCGTATTCCTTGAGCTTGCGATACAGGGTCCGCTCGCCGATCCCCAGGAGCTTGGCCGCCTCCTCGCGGTTGCCGGCCGTGAGCTTGAGGGTCTCGGTGATGTAGTGCTTTTCGATATCCTCGAGCGACTTGCCGACGAACGAGTCGACCCCCTCGTGGGCGTCGACGACCGTTCCCGTCGCGCCCGATTGCAGGTCCTCGGTCAGGTCGTCGACGTCGACGACGCCGTCGAAGTCGATGACGACCATGCTCTCGACGACGTTCTTCAGCTCGCGGACGTTCCCCGGCCACGAATACTGGCGGAGCAGCTTCCGCGCGGCGAGCGTGATCGAGGAGATCTTCTTGCCGTGCGTGACGGTGTATTCTTTGAGGAAGTGGTCGATCAGCAGGTCGATATCCTCGCGACGCTCGCGCAGGGGGGGCAGCTTCACGCTGACAACCTTCAGCCGGTGGTAGAGGTCCTGCCGGAAGGCGCCCGACGCGATGGCCTCGGCCAGGTCGCGGTTGGTCGCCGAGACGAGCCGGACGTTGACCCGGATGGGCTCGTTCGTGCCCACGCGGACGATCTCGCCGTTCTCCAGGGTCCTCAGCAGCTTGACCTGGGTGCCGAGCGGGATGTCGCCGACCTCGTCGAGGAAGAGCGTGCCGCCGTTGGCGTGCTCGAACCACCCCTTGCGCTCGCGGTCGGCCCCGGTGAACGAGCCCTTCACGTGGCCGAACAGCTCGCTCTCGAGGATGTTGTCGCTGAGCGCCGCGCAGTTGAGGGCGACGAACGGCTTGTAGCGGCGGGGGCTGTTGTTGTGCAGCGCCTTGGCCACCAGCTCCTTGCCCGTGCCGCTCTCGCCGGTGATGAGGACCGAGGCCGAGGTGGGCGCGATCTGGCGGAGGCGGGCGACGACCGTGTGCATGGCCGCCGAGCTGCCGACGACCCCCTCGAAGCCGAACTTCTCGTTGAGCTGGCGCTGCAGCTCGATGTTGGAGCGGGCGAGCCGCTGCGACTGCGACGCCTTGTCGACGACCGTGCGCAGCTCGCCGATGTCGAGGGGCTTGGTCAGGTAGGTCGTGGCGCCGGCCTGCATGGCCGTGACGGCGGTCTTGATCGTGCCGTGGCCGGTGAGGATGACGACCTCGGCGTCGGGCAGCTCGCGCTTGGCCTTGGCGAGGATCTCCAGGCCGCCGACGCCGTCCATGATCAGGTCGCTGATAATGATGTCGAAGCTCTGCTCCTCGATCAGCCGCAGCCCCTCGCGGCCGCTGGTGGCCACGACGCACTCGTAGCCGACGCGCGCCAGGCTCTCGGCCACGGCCTCGGCGTGGGGCTCGTCGTCGTCGACCACCAGGACGCGGATCTGCTGGTCCATCGTTCCTACTCGACTCTCCGAGGGGGGCGGGGCTAGGAGGCCGCGGGCTGGGAACGATCGGCCCGCCGCGACGTGGGCGTGGGCGCCGGCAGGCGGATCGAGAATCGGGAGCCCTTCTCGGGCACGCTCTGGACCTCGATCGAGCCGCCGTGGGCCTCGACGATGTTCCGCGTGGTGGGGAGGCCGAGGCCGGTCCCCCCCTTGCGCGTGGAGTAGAAGGGGTCGAAGATCCTGGACCGGACGTCCTCGGCCATGCCGCAGCCGGTGTCGATCACGTCGAGCACCACGAAAGGCCCGTCGCGACGGGTGGTCAGGATCAGCTCGCCCCCCTCGGGCATGGCGTGCTCGGCGTTGAGCATCAGGTTGAGCACGGCCTGCTTGAACGCGTCGGCGTCGATCGCCACCCCGGGCAGGTCGGGGGCGAAGTGGGTCCGGACGACCACGCCCCGGGTCGACGCCTGGGGCTCGTAGAAGTCGCACATCTCCTCGACGACCGCGTTGAAGTCGGTCGGGGCCGGCTTCAGGTCCTGGAGCCGGGCGAACCGCAGGAAATTCTCCAGGATGTCCTGCAGCCGCTTGGTCTCGTGCTTGAGACGGCCGATGCGGGCCCCCGCGCGGCGCTCCCGCGGAGTCTCGGCGTCCTGGAAGTCCTCGGCGAGCAGGTCGAGGTTGAGCGAGAGCGTCGACAGCGGGTTGCGGATCTCGTGGGCCAGGCCGCCGGCCAGTTGCGCGATCTGGGCGTTCTGCTCGCGGAGGCGGCGGGCGAGGTCGAGGTCGGCCGGTGTCGGGTCGAGGTCGGGAGGAAGGTCCGCGGCGGGGAGGGGCCGAGCGGCCGCCTCGGCGGCGTGCGACGGGCCGAGGGCTGTTCCGGCGAGTGGTTGGGCCATGGTCTCGATGCGTCGGTTCCGGGGCGAAGGGACGATCCAGGGCCGCGCGGGGAGCTTCCTGGAGACGCCCCGGCGGCGAGGCCCGGGCGTCTCCAGGAATTCGTAGCGTTGCAGCGGGCTCAGCGCGGGCCGCGAGGACCGCGGTCGCCGCCACCGCCGCCGTAGCCGCGACCACCGCCGCCGCCAGGGCCGCCGCCTTCAGGACGACGCGGCGGCGGGCCGCCGGGGCCGCCGCCGTTGCCGGGGGGGCGATCCGAGGCGCCCGCGGGTCGGGGCCGGTTCGCGAACTCGTCGGGAAGCCCGCGCTCGGCGAGGGCCGCCTTGCGCGAGAGCTTGACGCGGTCCTGGTCGTCGACGGCGATCACCTTGACGAGCATGGTGTCGCCGACGCGGCAGATGTCGGTGACGTTGGTGACGTAGCCGCCCGACAGCTCGGTGACGTGGACCAGGCCGTCTTTGCCGGGCAGGATCTCGACGAACGCGCCGAACTCCTTGATGGAGGAGACGCGGCCTTCGTAGATCCGGCCGACCTGCACGCCCTCGGTCATGGCGAGGATCTTGTCGCGGGCGGCCTCGGCGCCGGCGGCCTCGATGCTCGCCAGGGTCACGACGCCGCTGTCGTCGATGTCGATCTTGGCGCCCGTCTCGTCCTGCAGGCGGCGGATCGTCTTGCCGCCGGGGCCGATCAGGAGGCCGATCTTGTCGGGGTTGATCTGGATCTGGATCAGCCGCGGCGCGTTCGAGGAGATCTCCTCGCGGGGCCGCTTGATCGAGCGGAGCATCGCCCGGAGGATCTCCAGCCGGGCCTCGTGGGCCTGGTCGAGGGTCTCGCGGATGATCTCCTCGGTGATCCCCTGGTTCTTGAGATCGAGCTGGATGCCCGTCACGCCGCGCTGGGTGCCGGCGACCTTGAAGTCCATGTCGCCGTAGTGGTCCTCGTCGCCGATGATGTCGGTCAGGAGGACGTGGCGGCCGGTGGCGTCGTCCTGGACGAGGCCGATGGAGATGCCGCCGACCGGGTCGCTGATCGGGACGCCGGCGTCCATCAGGCTGAGGGTGGCGCCGCACACCGAGGCCATCGAGCTAGAGCCGTTGGATTCGAGGATGTCCGACACGCAGCGGATCGTGTACGGGAAGTTCGCGGGCGTGGGCAGGATCGTGGCGACCGAGCGTTCGGCCAGGGCGCCGTGGCCGATCTCGCGACGGCCGGGCCCCCGGATGGGCCGGATCTCGCCGACCGCGAACGGCGGCATGTTGTAGTCCAGCATGAACTTCTTGTGGTACTCGTCCATGATGCCGTCGACCCGCTGCTCGTCGGCGCCGGTGCCGAGCACCGTGGTGACGAGGGCCTGGGTCTCGCCCCGCTGGAAGATCGCCGAGCCGTGGGCCCGGGGCAGGACGCCGACCTCGCACTTGATGGCGCGGAGGTCGCGGGGACCGCGGCCGTCGGGCCGCTTGCCGCTGAGGATCAGCTCGCGGACGACGACTTCCTCGACCGCGTGGAAGACGCCCTTGATCCGCTCCTTGGTGACGGCGCTGGGGACGTCGGCGTCGGTGCCGGGGCCGCCGGGGGCCAGCTTGACCGCCTCGCCGCCGGCGGGGATCAGGTCGGCGACGATGCTCTCGAGGATCGACTTGACGGTCGCGTTCCGCTCCTGCTTCAGGACGACCTGCTTGGCCTCGCGGAGGCGGGCCCCGTAACGCTCGAGGAGGAGGGCCTTGAGGGCGTCGGGCGGGGCCGGCTTGTACTCGTACGGCTCGACGCCGGCGGCCTCCAGCAATTCGAACTGGAGGGCGATGAGGTCCTGATTGATCCGGTGGGCCTCGATGATGGCGTCGGCCATCTCGGGCTCGGGCAGCTCCTCGCCGAAGCCTTCGATCATGACGACGGCCTTGGCCGTGCTGGCGACGACCAGGTCGAGGTCACTGGCGGCGACCTCCTCGGCCGTCGGGAAGGCGATCAGCTTGCCTTCGACCCGGGCCAGGCGGACCGCGCCGATGGGGCCGCGGAACGGGGCCCGGGCGAGCATCAGGGCGGCCGAGGCGCCGAGGATCGAGATGACGTCGGGATCGTTCTGGCGGTCGGCGGAGATCGGTCCGGCCTGGATCTGGACCTCGTCGCGGTACCACTCGGGGAAGAGCGGCCGGATGGGCCGGTCGATCAGCCGGGCGGTGAGGATCTCCTTGGTACTCGGCCGCCCCTCGCGCTTGATGAAGCCGCCGGGGAACTTGCCGGCCGCGTAGGTCTTCTCGCGGTAGTCGACGGTGAGCGGGAAGAAGTCCAGGCCTTCGCGGCCCGGGCCGGCCATGGCGGTCACCAGCGACATGGTGTCGCCGATTCGGACGACGACCGCGCCGGAGGCCTGCTTGGCGAAACGTCCCGTCTCGATGCTGATGGTGCGATCGCCGATGGTGCGTTCGACGACCTTACGGGAAAAAGGCGAGATTGACATGCATGTTACCTGGATGAGACACGAAGTTGTGGGGCGTGGCGATGGTCGCGGAACACGCCGCGAGGCCGGGAAGTTCGAGTGTCCGCCGCCACCGGGCCCACGCTCGCGGGCGTGGAACGCCGACGGCGCGCGACCTAAAGTGAAAAAGGCCGAGCCCCGCGGAGGGTCGGCCGTCTCGCTCGGGCTGGCATTCGGCCGATCGCGACGGGCCGACGCGGGCTTGCAGCCGCGAAGGGATCGTCGCACGCCGGTCGTCGATGACGACGATCCGGCGAAGCTTGGACGGAACCGGTCGTCCCGGAGGGCGGCGCGGCGCTCCCCTTCGCCTTACTTGCGGATGCCCAGGCGGCTGATCACCTCGAGATACTTCTTCCGGTCGTGGAGCCGCAGATACTTGAGCAGGCCTGACCGCTTGGACACCATCATCAGCAGCCCGCGGCGACTGGCGTGGTCCTTGCTATGCGTCTTGAAATGATCGGTCAGATCGTTGATCCGGGCCGTCAGGAGGGCGATTTGCACCTCCGGCGAGCCCGTGTCGTGATCGGCCCGGCTAAAAGACCCGATCAGTTCCTGCTTCTTCTCCTTCGTGATCGCCATCGCTCGCCCCAAAGCTCCGGCCTTCGCGTTGAAAGCCGATCTTGTGAAACCCTCTACACTTCAAGTGAACCACAATAGGCGAACCCGGGTCGGAATACAATCCCTTCCCCGACGTTTCCCGGGGTGGTTCGATCCGCGCGTTCGCCTCGGACCGTGCCATCGTCAGCGTCGATTCTCGTGCATGGCTTCGAGGCCCGCCCCCCAGGTGAACGTATGCCAGGCGCGTCCCCAGCGCGACTGGACCGAGACGCCGGTCGGCCCCAGCCTCGGGATCGAGGCGACGACCACCAGGATCGCCGCGGCCAGCCAGACGGCCTTGAGCCGACCCGCCCCCGCCATCACGACGTGGTCGGGCGTCGCCGTCGCGGAGCCGGGACGCAGCATGCATCCGAGCGCCAGCAGGCAGCCTACGGCGGTTGCGGCCAGGCCCGCCGCGAACCCCGCGGGGGCGTACCGGAAGACGATTCGATGGCTCCCGGGCTTCACGAAGACGGCCCGGAACGCCACGTAGGCCGGGACGATCGCGGCGGGCTCGCCGTCGACGGTCGCCGACCAGCCGGGGTCGAACGTGTCGGCCAGGACGAGATACGCCGGGGTCTCGGCCGACACCGAGACGACGACCTCCTCGGGCAGGTCGGTCTCGATCTTCGCCGTCCCCGCGACCCGGGCGTCGGCGTCGAGCGGACGTGCGGGGTCTTCCACGACGAGCCGCTCCTGGACTTCGGGGCCCAGGCGCGTGAGGGTCTCGACCGCCTCCTCTCGCCCCTCGGCGTAGGCCGGCCGGCCGGCGAGCCGGGCGCGGGGGAGCGCGTTGGGATTGACGTGCAGGAAGGCGTCGCCGACCGGCTCGTTGGGGACGAACGTCGAGCGGAGGGTCCGGCCCGTGACGACGTGGCTGACGCTGTCGAGGTCGAATCGGCCGGCCCGGTACTGGGCGTGGTCGAAGTAGTCGAGGATCCGCCGCGGGATCATCGGCGTCTCGCCTTTCGACGAGGCCAGGCCCCAGGCGGCCGGCAGGCTCCAGTCGAGGGCGTCGCGCGCCCGGAAGAAGTCGATCGGCTCCGAGGCGTATCCCGGCTCGCCCGCGCTCCGGTCGCCCTTGCCGAAAACCCGGATGAACGTCGGGTCGGCCTTGAGGCGTTGCACGCTCTCGGGCGGCGACGTCCAGTACGACGGCGGCACGGTCACCGGGTCGACCTCGTGGGCCCCCAGCAGGTCCATAAAGACCAGGACCGGCAGCGCCGCGGCGAGTCGGGCGCGGCGGACCGGGTTCTGCGCCGCCGCGGCCGCCCGCGCGAGCATCAGGCCGGCGACGAGCAGGACGCCGGTGCGGATCGCCCCCACGCCCAGCTCGCGGCCCAGCCAGCGGTAGCGGTCGATGTGGTACGGGGTCGTCCATCGCCGGGGATCGGTCCACACGGGCGAGTAGACGTAGGCGAGGATCGGCAGCGACGCAATCATCACCACGGCCACGAAGACCATCGCCGCGCGGAGGCTCACCAGTCCCGGCCGCTGAAGTCGCTCGACGCCCACGGCCGCGAGCGCGGCGACGCCCAGGGAGACCCAGAGGTGCAGCCGAACCGGCTCGCGCGAGCTGCCGGCGATGGGGATCCGATTCGCGTAGTCGAACAGGAAGGTGAACCGGCCGAGCATCAGCAACGCGCCGGTGATCGTCAGCAACACGAAACCGGTCGTCCACCGATCGCGTCCTCCCGGACCCGCAGCGCCCACGACCGCCAGCGCGAGGCCGAGCAGGCCCAGGTACGCGTTCATCTCGTGGTAGGGGTAGAAGCCGTCCATCCAGTCGGTGTCGCGGGCGCGGGTGCCGTAGGCCTCGCGGAGGGCCAGCGTCGGCAGCAGCTCGGGACTCCACGAGCCGTAGGTCAGCTCGTCGTACGACAGGCCGCCGGCGCGGGGCGAGCGGTCGAGCAGCTCCTTCGACGGGATCCACTGCACGGCCGAGATCAGGACGCCCAGTGCGACGAGGCCGAACGTCCGCGTCAGCACGGTCCGGGCCTCGGCACGGGTCGACGACGTGCAGGCCCGGAAGAGGCCGTAGAGGCCGACGATCCCCGAGCAGAGGATGACGTCCTGGAGGTGTCCTGCGAAGACCTGGCAGGCGAGGGCGAACCCGCCCAGAGCGACGCCCCGCCACCGTCCCGATCCCCACGACCATTCCAGCGCCCAGACCACGAACGGCACACTCGCCAGCGCGTTGATCATGCTGGTGTGGACGAGGTGCGCCCAGGTGAACCCCCCCGCGCCGAAGAGGGCCGCTCCGGTCAGCGCCGCGGCCGGCCCGACGTGCCTGCGCAGCCAGCCGTACGTCCCCGCGCCGGCGAGCCAGATGGAGAAGACCGTGTCGAAATTGAAGGCCTTCCAGGTCTCCATCCAGGGATAAAAAAGGTACTTGAGCGGGTGGAGATAGCCCGCCTGGCTCTCGCTGAACAGGGGCATCCCGCAGTATAGCCAGGGGCACCAGCGCGAAAACCGGCCCGCCTTCAGCTCCTCGGCGAAGAAGTGCCGGTACGGGTAGTTGATCTCGCTGACGTCGAAGTAGAAGAACGCGCCCCGGAGGAACACGGCCTCGCGGAAGACCCAGCAGAGTCCTGCCGTCCAGACGGCCAGCGCGACGAGGTCGCGCGTCCCCCAGGTCGGGGGCTCGAACCAGCTCGAATCGGCCTCGACGAGCGTCCCTTCGGGTTGCGACACGAAACGTCCTCGATGCGGATTCGAGAGGGGCTCAACGGGGGCGGATCGGCCACGTCGCGATCGTCGTCCCCCGCTCGCGGAGGAGCACCCGGCCGCCTTCGCCGAGCGCCTGCTGCAGGAGCCGCTGGTCCTCGGGGGTCGATCGGACGACCAGGGTCGTCGGCCGACCGCCGGGAAGGTCGCGCGACCATTCGGGGAATCGGTTCGGGTAGATCGGGTGCGGCACGCCGCGAAGCGGCCGACGGCTCAGGAACGCCAGGCGGTAGGCGTCCCAGTAACCCGCCGTGAAGTCGGCGACCGCGGGATGCTCGTCCAGCCAGCGGTGCGCCGGGTCGTCGACCGTCCGCCGCACGACCGTCCCTCGCTCGTCGATCCACCCCAGACGACGATACCACGCCGAGGCGTCGAGCGTGAACGCGAGCCCGAAGGCGATCGCGATTCCCAGAGCCGCCGCGAGCCCTCCCGTCGACTTCCTCGCCAGCGAGTCGAGAGCGAGCCCGAACCCCAGCGCCCAGGGGATCAGCAGCAGGACCAGGTACCGATAGTTGTCGGCGTTGAAGATGTTCCGGTTCACTACGAACGCGGTCAAGATCGCCGCCGAGGTCGTCAGCAGCCCCAACGCGACCGTCCTCCCCGCGATCGTCCCGGCCCGCACGACCTTCGCGGCCAGGGTCGCGAACGCCACCAGGAAGAGCACGAGGCCCAGGAAGGTCGTCACGACGTCGACCGCGTCAATCT
Organism: Paludisphaera mucosa; assembly: GCF_029589435.1. Lineage (NCBI taxonomy): Bacteria > Pseudomonadati > Planctomycetota > Planctomycetia > Isosphaerales > Isosphaeraceae > Paludisphaera > Paludisphaera mucosa. The sequence goes on from NZ_JARRAG010000002.1 coordinate 2,364,172, forward strand.
GCCTGCGACCCCCCGCACGCCGGACCGGCGCCCCGCCGCCGAGGAAGGCCGGGTCGGGGTCGGCTTCGAGGCCCGGCAGGCGATGTCCGGCCACGAGCCGCGGCAGGCAGTCGAGGCCCAGGATCCGGGTATGCTCTTTCAGCAAGGCGGGGTCGAGGCTCCATGCGAACTGCTCGTTGTAGGCGTCGTGGGGCTCGATCCACCGGCCGATCGGCCGGGGGGCGGAGCCGATCGCCAGGCCGGCGGAGAGCAAGAGCCCGCAGACGAGGGCCGAACGCCACGTCCCGGAACCACGGCAGGCCACGGCGGCGAACAGGCCGGCGACGATCAAGCCGACGAGCGTCATCAGGAACATCGAGTCGTGCCACAGCCCCAGCCCGCACCAGAGGCCCAGCAGGAAGGCCCTGCCCCGCCCTCCTCGGGCGACGAACCAGGCCAGCAGCGCCCAGGCCCCCGCGCTCCAGGCCGCGGCGAGCATGTGGCCGCCGGTGATCCGGCCGGTGAGCCAGATCGTCCCCGTCGACGCGAAGGCCAGCGGTACGAGGCTGCAGCCCGCGACCCCCGGCCCATGGACGGCCCAGGCCGTCGCGAAGACGCCCGCGATCAGCAAGGCGTAGGCGAACGTCCCGCCCGCGACGAGCGTCGACGGGGACGCCCCCCAGACCTTCGCAGGGACGTAACTCAGGAGCACGGCCCCGGTCCCCATGTAGGGCGTTCCGGGATAATGCCATCGCCAATGGCCGTCGACCGCGTCGCGGAGCGTCAGCCCGTCGACCGCCAGGTCGCTGTCCAGGTGCACCGGCGCATTCGCGACCAGCGGGAGCCGCACGACCACGCTCCACCCGAGCGCGACGAGGAGGGCCAGCAGCGCGAGCACTTCCGGTCGTTTCACGCGAAGACGTCCGACACCAGGCAGCGGAACCCGCGAAGCTCGGGGAAGTTCTCAAGGACGTCGCCGTCGTTCAGCACGACCGGCGGCGACTCGGCGTCGCGATAGATCGCGATCGACCGCTTCTTGGGGTAGACGATCCAGACGACGAGCGTGCCCGCGTTCAGGTATTCAGCAACCTTTTCGAGGATCTCGCCTCGCCGATTGCTCGGCGAGACGACTTCGACGGCCAGGTCGGGGGCGATGGGCGGGATGGTGACGAACGTCGTTGGCTTGGGCCACCGGGCATTGCTGAAGAAGACGAAGTCGGCGCCACGGACGGTGTCGGGGCTTCGCTGGGTTTGCACCGCGGAGTCGTTCGTCGCGGCGTGTCCATATCCCGTCCGGCGCTGATACTCCCAGAAGAGCCCGGACAGGTTATAGCAGATCGATCCGTGTCCGTAGCCAGGCGGCGGGGTCACGAGAACCACCTCTCCCCGCACGAGTTCGTGGGGGCCTTCCCCCAGGTCGGCCCGCATGAACTCCTCGGCGGTCATCAGGCGTGCGGCGGGTGCGGTCGCCATCGTTCCCTCCGGTCCTCAGACGGCCCCGGCCATGGCTTCGAGCTGGACGACGGAGCGGTTCTGCTCCTTCGCCAGGTAGTCGCGGCCGTACTTGATGTGGATGTGGTCCCAGGGCAGGACCTCGTCGACGGGCCGCTCGCGCTGGCTGTAGGCGGCGACGTCGATCCCCAGGTCCTCGAAGGTCCGCCACCAGAGCGAGGCGTTGAAGTACTCGCTCCAGGCGTCGAGCCGGGCCCCGCGGCGCCAGGCCTCCTCCATGGCGGCGGCGACGCGGCGGTCGCCGCGGGTGAGGATGCCTTCGAGCATGCTGCGCTCAATGTCGTGGGCCTTGACCGTGACCGAGCGGAGCCGGACCTGCGACTTGAGGTACTTGTGGGCCCAGTGGAAGTACTCGCGGTCCTTCATCCCGTTCCACTGGTACGGCGTGTGGGGCTTGGGGACGAAGTTCGAGACGCTCGCGGTGACGTCGGCGAAGCGGCCGGTGACGTCCTTGCCGATCCGGGCGATGGTCTCGGCCATCTCGATGATCCCGTCCAGGTCGGCGGGCCGCTCGCCGGGGAGGCCGCACATGAAGTAGAGCTTGACCCGCCGCCACCCTCGGCGGAACGCCTCGGCGCAGCCGTCGTAGAGGTCGCGGTTGTCGATCGGCTTGCGGATCTGGGCCCGCATGTCGTCGCGGGCCACCTCGGGGGCCAGGGTCAGGCCGCTGCGGCGGCCTTCCTGCAGGAGTGCGGGGATCTTCTTCAGGGTCTCGGTGATCCGAAGGCTGGGGAGCGAGATCTTGACCCCCAGCGGCGTGAAGACCTCGCTCATCCGTGTAACGAGGTTCTCGAAGTCCGGGTAGTCGCTGGACGAGAGCGACAGCAGGCTGATCTCGTCGTAGCCGGTGTTGCGGTACGACTCCAGCGCCGCGGCGACGATCGTCTCGACGGTCCGGTAGCGCAGGGGCCGCTTGATGACGGTGCTCTGGCAGAACCGGCACTGCCAGGGGCAGCCGCGCATGATCTCGATGGCGATCCGGTCGTGGGCGGTCTCGACGAACGGGACGACCGGCCTCGTCGGCAGGGGCGTCCCTTCCAGGTCCTGGATGACGCAAGGGCGGATGCCGGCGGGGACGTCGTCGCGGGTCGGCCGGATCTCCAAAATCGTGCCGTCCTCGGCGTAGATCGGCTGGTAGAACCGCGGCACGTAGGCCCAGTTCACCGACCCGGCGATCTTCGCCAGCTTCTCCTCGCGAGACAGACCGGAATCCCTCATCGCCCGCCACTGCTCGCAGACGACGGGCAGGCTGGGCTCGCCGTCGCCCATGACGAACAGGTCGACGTAGGGGGCGAGCAGCTCCGGGTTCTGGCCGCCCGGGCCGCCTGCGATGACCAGGGGGTCGTCGGCGTCGCGGTCCTCGGCGTGGAGCGGGATCCGGCCCATGTCGAGGATCGTCAGGACGTTCGTGTACGAGATCTCGTACTGGAGCGAGAAGCCGACGACGTCGAACTGGTCGAGCGGGGTGAACGTCTCCAGGCCGTAGAGCGGCAGGCCCTCGGCCCGCATCGCGGCCTCGAAGTCGGGCAACGGGGCGAAGACCCGCTCGCAGGCCCAGCCCCGGTCGTTCATCAGGCTGTAAAGGACCTGCAGCCCGTGGTGGCTCATGCCCAGCGAGTACGTGTCGGGGAAGGCGAGGCAGACCGTCCCGACGACCGTCGCATGGTCCTTGGCGACGCTGTTCAGCTCACCGCCGACGTACTGGGCCGGCGTCCGGACCCGCGTGAGGACCCGGGCGACGACGGCGTCCTTGAGTTCCTGATTCAGCATCGGCGCGGGCTCCCGCGAGAGGTTCGTCGAATGGCCGGAACCGCTTGGTCGCGCGACGAGGGCGTGGGATTCGGGTCGTTCGCGAGCCAGGTCGAAGGCCGGCGTCCCCGGCCTCGGGCCGGCGACGGGTCATGGTCATGAATCTTAACCGCGACCCCGCCCGCTGAACAGCCGGCGCGAGGCGTTCGCCCGCCGTCTCGGCCGAACGACTATAATGAAGAGGACGTCCCCCCCTCCGGAGGTTTCGAGAAACGCCGTCATGGACCGCCCGAAAGTCGCACTCACCATGGGAGACGTCGCCGGCGTCGGCCCCGAGCTGATCGCGAGGGCCTGGAGCGACCCCGCCCTGCACGCCCTCTGCGCCCCCCTGGTCGTCGGCAGCGTCGCCGTCCTCCGCCGGGCCCTGGCCCTCGGCGCCGTCGCCAGCCCCGCCCGGATCCAGCCGATCGCCCGCCCCGAAGAGGCCGATCCTTCGCCCCTGCTGGTCCCCTGCCTGGAACCCCCGGGCGCGACGGACGTCTCCGGGGTCGAGCCCCGGGCGGTCGACGCCCGCGCCGGCCGGGGCGCGTACGAATACCTGGTCCACGCCATCGACCTGGCGCTGGCCCATCGGGTCGATGCGATCATGACCCTGCCGCTCAACAAGGAGGCCCTGAGCCGGGCCGGAGTCCACCACCCGGGTCACACGGAGATCCTCGCCGAGCGCTGCGGGACGCCCGACCATGCGATGATGCTCTATCTGCCCGCCGAGGCCCCGCCGGCCGATCCCAACGCCGCCCCGGGCCTGGGGGTCGTCCACGTCACGCTCCACATGGCGCTCCGGGACGTCTTCGCCGCAATCACGATCGATTCGGTCGCGGCCAAGATCCGCCTCGCCGACCGGGCGCTGCGGCCGTTGACGGAGGGGCGGCGGCCGCGCATCGCCCTGGCCTCGCTCAACCCCCACGCGGGCGAGAACGGCCTCTTCGGCGACGAGGAGATCACGACCATCCGGCCCGCCGTCGCCCTGACGAAGGCCGAGGGCCTCGACGTTTCGGGCCCGTTCCCCAACGACACCCTCTTCAAGGAGGCCCTCTCGGGGACCTTCGACGCCGTCGTGGCGATGTATCACGACCAGGGGCACATCGCCCTCAAGACGGTCGGCTTCTCGCGCGGGGTGAACATCACGCTCGGCCTGCCGATCGTCCGGACGAGCGTGGCGCACGGCACGGCGTTCGACATCGCCTGGGAGGGGCTGGCCGACCCCTCGAGCCTGATCGAGGCCGTCCGCGCGGCCTCGCGGATGGTCCTCTGGAACCGGCGAGCCGCGTCGTCGCCGTGACGATCAGAGCCGAGTCCGCGGCCGTTTGGGGGGCGAGGCGTCGGCGGGCGCGTCGGTCGGGGCCGGTTCGGCGCCCGGGGGCGAGGGTTCGGCGCCGGGGACGCCCGGCATCTCGTCGATGATCGTCGGCTGACGCAGGTGGAGGTCGTCCCGGCCCTCGGCTCGGTCGAGCAACTCGTCGAGCGCGTCCTGGACGTCGTGAAGCTCGCGGTGGACGTGCCCCAGCTCGGTCCAGACCCGGTCCAGAGGCTCGTCGGAGCCCTCTTTGTCGGTCAGGATCATGAGGTTGTCTTCCGCGAGGACCCGATAGGTCATGCCGACCTGGTCCAGGAGGAGCTTCAGCCCCGTCTTGAGGCGACTCCCCTTCAGTTCCAGCTCGACCGGATCGTCCTTCTTGACGTCGAGACGCTCGAGCGCGGCGATGTCCAGGACCACTTCTCCGCCCAGGTCGGCGGAAAGCTTGCGCGCGACCTGCTCCAGCGGCGTCGGGCGGCCGAAATCGAACGCGTAGGGCCGCAGCAAGGCCTCCTGGAGCGAGCCCTTCCCCTCGGTTCGGGGCGTCGCGGCCGTGCCGATCGGCGTCGGCGGCGAGTCGGCGGCTTCCTGGGGCGGCTTCTGGGCGTGCAGGGGCATCCGCGCCGCGGCCATCAGCCCGACGACGAGCCCCACCAGCGCGAACAGCACGTTTCGAGGCGTCATGGGCCGTCCCTTCCGTTCCAACCCCAAGGAGTTCCCACGCCCGGCGCGTCCGGACGGGACGACCCCATTGTAGCGGGCGACCGGAAATCAGTCGACGATCCCTCGGGCGAGCGCGGCGTCCACCTTTTCCGCCGAGGGGAATCCGAATTCCAGGCGGTCCAGCACGAGCGCCGAGGCCGCCGACGCCCGCCGCATCGCCGCGCGGACGAGTTCCACCTCCACCGTGCACGATTCGGGCCGCCATCCCTCGCCGAGGAGGCTCGCGATCAGGAAGGCGGCGAACGCCTCCCCCGCGCGGTTGGTGTCGCGAGGGGGGCGGGCCCTGGGGAACGCCGGGATCCGGACCGTCCGCGCACCTCCTTGCGGGTCGGTGAAACGCACCCAGGCCCCCGCGGCCCCATCCGTGACGACCAGGATGGACAGCCGCGCCGCGACCTCCTCGCGATCCTCCAGCGCCTCCCACTCGCCCCGATTGCAGCAGAGGAGGTCGACGGGCCCGATCAGCGGCAGCACCGGGTCGATGCGGTCGATCATGTTCCGCATCGCCGGCGCGAAGACCCGTAGCCGGGCTCCGGGGGCCTTTAAGATCCCCACCGACAGCCGGTTCGGCAGGGCCGCCACGATCCGGACGTCGCAGGATTCGGCCAGAGAGGGCTCGAAGGCGGCCGGTTCGAGCGCCGCGTGGCAACCGCGGAAGCCGACCGCGAGCTTATCCCCGTGCCCACCGCTGGAGATCAGGAGCGTCCAGTCGGCGCGCCGGTCCGTGCGGAGGCCTCGGTGGGCGACGCCGTGGCGTTCCATCAGGTCGGCGACTTCCCGGCTCGTCGGGTCGTCCTCCGGCCCCAGGGCCGAGACCAGCTCGGCCCCCAACGCGGCGGCGAACCCCGCGCCCATGCCTCCCAGGTCGTCGGCCCAGGCCCCGGAGCGAACGGCGATGCGGCTTCCGGCAGGGCCGCCGAGGCCGCCGTCTAGCTCGACGACCCCGCGGGGACCGGGCCAGTCGTCGGGGAGGGCGATCGCGATCGAAGCCCCATCAGGGGCGACGAGGGTCAGGTCGTCGCCCCCGCCGAACCCGACCCGGCCCTCGACGCTCTGATCGAGCGGGGCCGTCGAATCGGGACCCGTCAGGGGCCCGTCGACGCGGAGGACTCGGTCGAGGTAGGCGGGGCCGAAGACCCGGACGCGACCGAGCATGATGCGACCCCTCAGGCCCGAGGCCGGCCGTCCGGCGAAAGCCGCCGTGTTCAGACCGATCTTCACTGGTCTATAATAATAGCCAGCCTCCCGTCAGTCCCCCCCGCCGCAGTCGTGCCGAAGGAGAGAAGGGTGTCGGTCGATATCGAATCGGATGTGGAGTCGCTCGATCATCCCGTGGACAACGCGCCGGTGCGCTCGATGTCCCACCGCGGGCTGACGGTCGAGGGCTATTCCCGGGCCGCCGTGCAGACCTACTGGCGGGTGCCGGAGCTGAAGCTCGGCTTCGACCTGGGGGTCCAGCCGTGGTCGTTCATGACCACGCCCAACTGGTTCGTGTCGCACGCGCACCTGGATCACATCGCCGCCCTGCCCGTCCTCGTCGCCCGCCGCCGGATGATGAAGATGGAGCCGCCGACGATCTATCTGCCGACCGAGGCCGTCGAGGGCGTCAACCAGCTTTTGCGCGCCTTCCAGCGGCTCGACCGGGGCCGCATGCCCGTCAAGCTGGTGGGCGTCGAGCCGGGCGACGAGATCGCCCTGTCGCGCGAGTTGGTGGTGAAGGCCTTCGCGACCCGGCACACGATCCCCTCGCTCGGGTTCCTGGTCTGGGAGCGCCGGAAGAAGCTGAAGCCCGAGTATCACGACCTCAGCGGCGAGCAGATCCGCGACCTGCGGCTCTCCGGCGTCGAGGTCTCGTCGGAGATCCGGATCCCCAAGGTGGCCTACATGGGGGACACCGCGCCCGCCGGCCTGGACGCCAACCCGGACGTCTACCGCGCCCAGATCCTGATCCTGGAGATGACGTTCGTCGCGCCCAACGAGCGGGCCGCGATCATCCACAAGTTCGGCCACACCCACCTCGACGACCTGATCGCCCGCGCGGATCGGTTCGAGAACGAAGTGATCGTGGCCTCGCACTTCAGCACCCGGCTCCATCCCGACCACATCCAGCGGATCGTCGACCGCCGCCTGCCCGAGTCCCTGCGGTCGCGGCTGAAGGTCTGGCTGTAAGCGGCCGGCCGACGACGACGCGAAGCGACGGCGAGGCCCCGACGGAGAAGACCCCGGCCGGGGCCTCGCCGCGTTTCGGGCCGTCCCGCGGTTCGCCGCCGCTATCCCGTTGCTTTCGGCCCGCGCGCCCGTCACCATGAGAACCCGTTCCGCGCGGCCGATCGCGTCCCGACGCGGGCCGCACCGATTCCGGGTCGTGGTCTCCCTCCGGGGATGGCGAGGTTCCGACATGAACGCGTTTGCATCCGGCGAGGGGCGAGCCCCCTTCGCGCTCTTAGGGTGTCTCCTTTCGCTGGCGATCGTCGCCCCGGCCCAGGCGTTCGGCGACGTCAAGGGGTTGAGCAAGATGGGCTACGGCAAGACGAAGGACGGCGAGGCCGTCGAGCTGTACACGCTCCAGAACGGCAAGACCACCGTCAAGATCGCCACCTACGGCGCGACGGTCGTCTCGATCGAGGTGCCGGACAAGAACGGTCACGTCGCGGACGTGACGCTCGGGTTCGACTCGCTCGACGGCTACCTGGGCGAGCACCCCTACTTCGGCGCCACCGTGGGCCGCGTCGCCAACCGGATCGCGAAGGGCAAGTTCAGCCTCGACGGCAAGGACTACACCCTGGCGGTCAACAACCCGCCCAACACGCTCCACGGCGGCAAGAAGGGCTTCAACCGCGTCGTCTGGAAGGCCGAGCCGGTCGAGTCGCCGGACGGCCCCGCGGTGAAGATGACCTACACCAGCCGCGACGGCGAGGAAGGCTACCCGGGGACGCTCACGGCGTCCGTGACGTTCACCGTCACCGCCAACGACGAGCTGAAGATCGCCTACGCGGCGACCACCGACAAGGCGACCCCCCTCAACCTGTCGAACCACACCTATTTCAACCTGAGCGGCAAGGGCGACGCGACGATCCTCGACCACGAGCTGACGCTCGCCGCGTCGAACTACACGCCGGTCGACGACACCCTGATCCCCACCGGCGAGATCGTCACCGTCTCCGGGACCCCGCTCGACTTCACGAAGCCCACGGCCATCGGCGACCGGATCGCCAAGCTGACCGGCGAGCCCGGCGGCTACGACCACAACCTCGTGCTCGACGCCAGGGCCGGGGCCAAAGCGACGGTCTACGACCCCAAGTCGGGCCGGGTCCTCGAGATGTCCACCACCGAGCCCGGCGTCCAGTTCTACAGCGGCAATTTCCTGGACGGAACGGTCGTCGGCCGTGGCGGGCAGGTCTACAGGAAGCACTTCGGCCTCTGCCTGGAAGCCCAGCACTTCCCGGACTCGATCCACCACGCGAACTTCCCGGATTCGGTGCTCCGGCCCGGCCGGACCTACACCCAGACGACCACCTACAAGTTTTCGACCCGCTGAGATCGCCACGCCAGCCGGGCGTCGACCTCGTCCCCAGGACCATTCGAGACTCCCTCCGAGCGGCGACGATCGGCCGAGCGCGCCGGACCGTCCCCGCCCGCCGTCCGTGCGATAGGAACGACGCATGCATACCTCACTGGCGTGGATCGATTACCTGATCATGGTGATCTATTTCGCCTTCGTCCTGGGGATCGGATTCGCCCTCAAGCGGTTCATGAAGACCAGCACGGACTTCTTCCTCTCGGGCCGGTCGATCCCGGCCTGGGTGGCGGGCCTGGCGTTCATCTCGGCGAACCTGGGCGCCCAGGAAGTCATCGGGATGGCCGCCTCGGGGGCCAAGTACGGCATCGCGACGTCGCACTTCTACTGGCTGGGGGCGATCCCGGCCATGGTGTTCGTCGGCCTGTTCATGATGCCCTTCTATTACGGCTCGCGGGCCCGGTCGGTGCCCGAGTACCTCCGCCTGAGGTTCGACGAGAAGACCCGGGGCCTGAACGCCATCTCGTTCGCCGCGATGACCGTCATGTCGTCGGGCATCTCGATGTACGCGATGGCGAAGCTGATCGAGACCCTGCACATCTTCGACCCCCTGATGCAGACGCTCGGCCTGCCCCAGAGCTACATCTTCCACCTCAGCATCGTCGTCTCGGCGCTGATCACGCTGGGGTACGTCTACCTCGGCGGCCTGACGAGCGCGATCTACAACGAGGTGCTCCAGTTCTTCCTGATCGTCGCCGGCTTCTTCCCGCTGATCTGGCTGGGGTTGAAGAACGTCGGGGGTTGGAGCGGGCTCGTCGCCAAGACGCCGGCAGGCTTCGGCCACGCCTGGCAGGGGATGACCGACCCGGACAAGAACCCGCTGGGCGTCGAGTGGTTCGCGCTGGCGATGGGGCTGGGCTTCGTGCTGTCGTTCGGCTACTGGTGCACCGACTTCCTGGTGGTGCAGCGGGCGATGGCGGCCGACTCGATGACGTCGGCCCGCCGCACGCCGCTGATCGCCGCGGTCCCCAAGATGTTCTTCCCGTTCCTGGTGATCCTGCCCGGCCTGATCGCCATCGCCCTGCCGACCCCCACCGCGGCCGACGCCCCCCCCGGCGCGTCCGCGTCCGTCGTCAAGGCCGAGACGATGGGGCTGGGGATCATCCCGGCCAAGGTCGATTTGCAGGGGAACGTCGAGGTCGACACCAACGGCAAGCCGGTGCTCGACTACGACCTGGCGATCCCCAACATGCTGCTGCACTACTTCCCGACCGGCCTCCTCGGCCTGGGCCTGACGGCGCTGCTGGCGAGCTTCATGTCGGGCATGGCCGGCAACATCACGGCCTTCAACACGGTCTGGACGTTCGACATCTACCAGGCATACATCAAGCCCCAGGCGAGCGACAAGCACTACCTCTGGATGGGCCACTTCGCCACGTTGTTCGGCACGGTGATCTCGATCGCCGCGGCCTACGTGGCGACGCAGTTCAACAACATCATGGAGCTGCTCCAGCTCGTCTTCGCGTTCGTCAACGCGCCCCTCTTCGCGACGTTCATGCTGGGCATGTTCTGGAAGCGCGCCAGCGCCGACGGCGCGTTCTACGGGCTGCTCTCGGGCATCGCCGCCGCGGCGATCCACCACGGCGTCACCCTGCCGGCGGGGGCCGTTCCGGGCGTCAAGGGGGGCTGGCTCTACGTGGCCCACGGCTACCGCAACGAGATGGCGCAGAACTTCTGGACGGCCATCTGGGCCTGGTCGGTCTGCTTCGTCGTCACCATCGTCGTCAGCTTCCTCACCAAGCCGCGCAAGGAGGAGGAGCTGGTCGGCCTGGTCTATTCGCTGACCAAGCACGACGTCGACGAGCATCTCGCCTGGTGGAAGCGGCCCGCGGTCCTGGGCGTCGTCGTCCTGCTGATGACCCTGGGGCTCAACATCATCTTCATGTGAGGATCCCGATCCATGTCCCTAGATATCCGCGTCCCGATCGGGCTCCTCTTCCTCGCGCTGGGGGGCCTGCTCGCGGGCTTCGGGGCCGTAACCCATTTCACGAACCCGGCGATGTACGCGAAGTCCCTCGAAGTGAACGTCAATCTCTGGTGGGGCCTGGTGATGATCGCCTTCGGCGCGTTCATGTTCCGCCTCGGCCGCAAGGGCGTGAAGCCCGCCGCCCCGTCCTCCGACCTCTGATGCCGACGGCTCCCGCGCGGCTCGTCGCGCTCGCCGTCATCCTGACGACGGCCGCCGCGGCCGGGGCCCAGACGGTCGACCGCGTCGGCCCGCCTTCCTGGTGGGTCGACGACGAGCCCCAGCGGCTGACGCTCCTGGTCGAAGGATCAGGGCTCCTCGACGCCGCGGTCCGCGTCGCCGAGGGGCCGATCCGGATCGAGCGGATCGAGGCGATCGCCGGCGGCCGGGCGGTCTTCGTGGACGTGGCGATCCCCGCCGGGGCCGCGCCCGGCCGTTGCACGATCGCGATCGGACCCAACGTCCGGATTCCCTGGGACCTCGTGCCCCGGCCGCCGCGGCGACCGCAGCCGTTCGGCCCCGACGACGTCGTCTACCTGGTCATGCCCGATCGCTTCGCCGACGGCGATCCCACGAACAACGAGGCCCCGGACGGCGACCGGATGTTCGATCGCAAGGACGCGCACGCCTACCACGGCGGCGACTTCGCCGGCCTGCGCAAGCGGCTCCCCGCGCTCGCCGATCTGGGGGTGACGGCCCTCTGGCTGACTCCCCTCTACCGGCCCGCCGACAACTGGACCGAGGCGAACGTCGCCGGCAAACCTCGCAAGCTCGCCGACTTCCACGGCTACGCGCCCGTCGATTTCTATGCGATCAACCCTCGATTCGGGACGTTCGACGAATACCGCGCGCTCGTCGCCGAGGCCCACGCGCTGGGCCTGAAGGTGATCCAGGATCAGCTCCTCGGATTCACCGGACCGGAGCACCCCTGGCGGGATCGGCCGCCGACGGACGACTGGCTCCACGGCCCGATCGGCCATCCGCCGGAGGTTTCCTTTCGGCTGGGGGCCCTGGCCGACCCGCATGCCCTGGAGTCGGAACGTCGAGGCGTCACGGACGGCTGGTACTACGGCCTGCTCCCCGACCTGAACATGCGCGACGATCGCGTGATCCGCTACGCCTTCCAGCAATCGCTCTGGTGGACCACCCTGTTCGAGGCCGATGGCGTCCGGCTCGACACGTTCCCGATGGTCGACCGGACTTTCTGGCGTACCTGGCACGGCCGGCTCCAGGCGACCCATCCCGCGATGCGGGCGGTCGGCGAGGCCATGACCTGGGACGCGTCCGAGCTGAGTTTCTTCCAGGGCGGCCGCGCCGGCTGGGACGGCGTCGACCCCGGCGTCGAATCCGTCTTCGACTTCCCCATGCAGGGGGCCGCGACGGGCGTGTTCCGGGGGAAGGACCCGGTCTCGTTCCTGGCCCAGCGGCTGGGGAGCGACCACCTCTACTCGAACCCCGACCTCCTCATGACGCTGCTCGACAACCACGACCTGCCACGGCTGGCGAGCGTCCCCGGCGTCACCCCGGCCCGGCTGCGGCTGGCGGCGGCGTTCCTTCTGACGTCGCGCGGCATCCCGCAGATCACCTGGGGCGACGAGATCGGCCTCCCCGGCGACGGCGACGACCGCCGCGACTATCCCGGCGGATTCCCCGGCGATCCTCGCGACGCCCTCACCGCGGCGGGCCGAACACCCGAGGAGGAGCGTCTCTTCTCGACCTACCGCGCCCTGCTCCACCTCCGCAAGGACGAGCCCTCCTTGCGCCGGGGGCGGCAGACCACCCTCATGGCCACGGACGAGGCTTATGCGTTCCTCCGCGAATTCGAAGGCTCGCGCGTGGTCGTCGCCCTGAACCGCGGCGGCAAGCCGGCGCGTCTGAAGATGCCCGCGTTCCTGACCGGCCCGGCCGTCGTGCTAATGGGCGAAGGCCGTTGGACGCCCGGCCCCGACGGGGCCGTGCTGGACGTGCCGCCCGAATCGGCCGTCATCCTGGGATATGCACGGTAACCCGAATCCGGGCGTACCAAAATCGTCGCGAGGGCCGACGCGAATCGTCCTTCTCCCCTTGGGGGAGAAGGACGTCGAGCCCGCGGCGCGATTCATCCCGTCCTGGTCACGACCGCCGGGGCGTCCGACCAGGAAAGGGCATGGCGGACCCCGTCTTCGAGGGTCGTCGGGGGCTTCGCGTAGCCCGCGTCGCGGAGTTTGCTCATGTCGGCCTGGGTGTAGTTCTGGTACTGCCGGCCGAGTTCGGGGGGCATGTCGATGAACTGGATGCGGGGCTCGCGGCCGAGGGCCGAGAAGACGGCCGTGACCAGGTCCAGGAACGTGCGCGACGTCCCGGTGCCGCTGTTATAAATCGCCGAGGCGTCGGGCTGGCCCCAGAGCCAGAGCATGTGGTCGATGCAGTCCTCGACGAAGACGAAATCCCGACGCTGGCCGCCGTCGGGGTAGGCCGGGTCGTTCGATCGGAAGAGGCGGACCTCGCCGGTCTCCAGGATCTGCCGGCGGGCGTGCCAGACGACGCTCGCCATCTTCCCCTTATGGACCTCGCGGGGGCCGTAGACGTTGAAGAACTTCAGCCCGGCCCAGATCGGCGGCCGAGGGCGGCCCGCGGCGATCTCGGCCAGCGCCCAGGCGTCGAAGTCGTTCTTGCTCTTGCCGTACAAGTTCAGCGGCTCCAACTCGGTCGGGGGGGTGCGATCGCTGAACCCGCGCGAGCCGTCGCCATAGGTCGCGGCGCTTGAGGCGTACAGGAAGGGCCTCTGCTCGGCCGCACACCAGGTCCAGAGGCTCTGCGTATAGCCGACATTGTTGTCCTGGAGGAACGCCCAGTCGGTCTCGGTCGTCGAGCTGCACGCCCCCAGGTGGAAGACGGCCTCGATGTTCCGGCCCTCGCCTCGTTCCAGATCCGTCAGGAACCGCTCCATCGGCGTGAAGCGGAACCGCCCCAGCCCGGCCCAGTTGACGGCCGTCGCCGCCGTCAGGGGATGGTCCACCAGCAGCAGTTCCCGGCCCGCCGCCGACAGCCGGTGGGCGAGGTTCGAGCCGATGAATCCGGCGGCCCCCGTGATCGCGATCATCCCTGAATTCTCCAGAGGTCTCTGAGGCCGCGAACGTCCGTCCTCCGTCCCGAACCCGGTCGCGATCGACTCGCGAAGGGCCTCGACGCGGCCCCTAAAATACTCGCCGCAACCCTTTCCCACCAGCCGACTCCGCAACCCTCGTCAGGCGGCTTCGGGCGCGAGTTTCCCGGACGGGACCACGGGCGCGTCGAGGGTCTCGGGCGTCGCCAAGGCGTAGAGCAGCAGGCCGGCCACGGCGATCCCGGCGAGCGTGAGGAACCCCGCGTCGAAGCCCGCGGCCTTCACGATGTACCCGCAGGCCACGTTGCTGAGAGCGGCGCCGAGGGCCGTCGCGGTCGCCAGGACGCCCTGCGTCAGGTTGAACCGCCCGGTCCCTCGCGTCAGGTCGGCCACGACCAGGATCGAAACCACGCCGAAGACTCCCGCCCCGATGCCGTCGAGGATCTGGATGGCGACCAGAAGATAGGGGTCGGCCGTGAGCGTATAGAGCAGCCCGCGGATCGGCAGGACCGCGAACCCGATGAGGAAGACGGGCTTGCGGCCCCAGGTCTCGGCCAGCCGGCTGGCCGCCAGCGCGACCGGGATCATCACGACCTGGGCCGTGATGATGCACGCCGACATCAGCACGGCCGTCCCGCGATCGAGCCCTTGCGTGACCTTCTGCCCGACCAGCGGCAGCATCGCCGCGTTGGCGAAGTGGAACATGACTGCGCACGCCGTGAACATCAAAATGCGCGGGTCCTTGAAGAGCACCGCGATCGATTCGACCTTCGCTCCCCGCTCCTCGCCCTCCCGGGCCCCCCGCGCCCGATCGTGGTCGATGTCCGACTCGGGCAGGATCAAGACCGTGACGGCGCTCAGGGCGGCCATGAGGGCGACCAGGACGAAGATCGACCAGTAGCCGATGAAATAGCCGGCGGCCCCCGCGGCGACGGCGGCGGCGACGTTCCCCAGGTGGTTGAACGCCTCGTTCCGGCCGGTCCGCCGGGCCATCCGCGCGTGGCCGACGATCCCCAGCGTCATCGCCGCGATCGCCGGCGGGAAGATGGACGCGGCCGCCCCGATCAGCCCCTGCGAGGCCACCACGACGGAGTAGCGCGGCGAGAGGATCATGGCCAGGCACCCCGCCGCCACGACGGCGGCCGCCCCCGCGACGGCGGATCGCTTCCACTTCACGCGATCGATCAGGGCCCCCGCCGGCGACTGGGTCGCGATCGTGCCGACGAGCATCGCCGCCATCGCGACGCCGACCTGCGAGGGGTCCCAGTGCTGCCTCGACGTGAGATAGATCGCCAGGTAGGGCCCCAGCCCGTCCCGGACGTCGGCGAGGAAGAAGTTGAGCGCGTCCAGGCAGGCCAGGCTTCTCGGCGAAGGGTCGTGATTCGCCGCGGCTTCGGTATCGGCCATAATGTCCCCGAGCTTGGTCGTGTGGCGTGAGGTCCGGATCCGGAATCCCGGCGTCCTCCTCTCAGGATCGGTTGGAACACACGTGTCCGAAGCACGTTCGATACCAAGAGGCTAAAGAAAATTCATGAAGCGCGATCGATCTCCGGACGTGGGGCGGATCGCACTTTGACCATCGATCCGGCCGTCCCCGTATCTTCATCCACCCGAGCGAACTGCAAGCCGACTGGGGCCGACGTCGGCGACTCCTGAGGTCCTCGGCCCATACGACAGGCACGCCGACCGTCCCGACCACGCCGCGACCGACCTCCGGCTCGACGACGACTCCCGTGTCGAAGTTTATCCCCGTACTCTTGGCGTTGCGACGTCTCCGCTGGCTCGGCTGGGATGGCCGGTCGTGACGACCGTGGGCGGAGCCCGCGCCCGTCCGGACCGGGTGGGCGACCACCGACCTCGCGGGACGGCCACTCGGACTTGCCTGGAACCTCGGCGACGGCACCGACTCTGAGACTCCCTAGACCGGCACGTCGGCCGGGGCCTCGGTCAGCACGCGCTGGAAGACCGGATCCGCCCCGACTCCGGCGGCCGCGTCAGGTTGCGTTCCTCCCGATCGCGGGTGCAGTCCTCCGGCTCCGCCGGCGAGCCGATCGGCATCGTGAATCACCAGGCCCTCAGGCTCGATTCCTGGGGATCGCCGTCGATGAGACTCTGGATCGAGGACCTGCTCGTCCGTTAGGTTGCAGCTTCTCGAAGTTGGCTTCGACTTGGTTTCGATCGCGCTCGCGACCAACGAAGCCATTTGACGCAAAGCGTTTTGCATTAAATCTTTGAATATCTTATTCGTTCCCACCGGCCGCTGTCGTCGTGGTTGTTTTTCGTCATCCTTCGGCCGGGCCTCGGTGCTCGACCTCGATTTCGGAGCCGCCTCGGCGACCATGGCGGCCGCAGGGATGCTCGTGCAAGCCTTCCAAAGAAGATACATCCATTTCGTCGAATCGAAACGCGGCCGCAATCGTGGCGAGGGGCGAAGGCTTGATTGACGAAGCGGGGAGGCTTTGGTAGCCTGAATCTCCGCATCGGCCCCCCTCGACCCGGGGCCGCGATCGATCGAGGAGAGGTGGCTGAGTGGTCGATAGCGACGGTTTGCTAAACCGTTATACGGGTAAAACCGTATCGGGGGTTCGAATCCCCCCCTCTCCGCTCTGGATGGAAGGTGCCGGCGCAAATCGCCGGCCCTTATAGGTTTCCGACTCGGACATCTCGAACTCTCCCTTCATTGTGCTGAATTTGTACTACATGGTCTTCGCGCCCCGGGCACTCAGCCTGGGGCCGGGTCGCTCGGACCGCGGCCGGACTGGGACAGCTTCCGCATCGCCTCCTGCGAGGTCGCCGAGGCGATGTGCGTGTAGAGCTTCATCACGTCGCGATCGACGTGCCCGACCCACTCGCGCACGACCGACTCGGCGATCCCGCCGGTCAGCGCCCTTGAGATGAAGGCGTGGCGGAACGTGTGCAGGTGGCCCGGCAACCCCAGCCGGGCCAGCACCCGCTTCAGGGCGGCCAGCAGTCGGCGGTCGGACATCTGACGAATCTCCGCAGGCCGACCCGAGATCGAGGGGGCGGTGAAGGCCCACTCTCCTCGACGCGGCATCGCCTCCAAGGTCGCCCGGGCCCTCGGCGACATCGGGATCGCGCGGCGGTCGCCCGTCTTCGGAGTCCAGCCCGGCTTCGGCCGGATGTGGATCACGTTGCGGGCGAAATCGACGTCCTCCCAACACAGATGGACCAGCTCGCCGGCCCGCATTCCGGTGTCGGCCAGCACCACGTAGGCGTCGCGGTAGGCAGCCCCGGCGGATGCCAGGATCCGCTCGACTTCCTCGTTCGACCAGCAAGGCTGGCTGCTCGGCTTGGGCTTGCCCAGCCGCAGGCCCCGAAGCGGATCCTCGGTGATCATCCCGCGGCTGAGCGCGAACTTGACGAGCTGGCGGGCGATGACCGTCTCTGTGTACACGGTCTTCGGGGCGGCCCCGGCCTGGACCCGCGACTTGCGGTAAGCGTCCATCGCCTTCAGGTCGAGGTCCAGGAGCGAGCCGGCCCGGCGGTCGCGGAGCAGGCCCGCGAGGCGGCCCAGGACGTATTCGTACTTGACCATCGTCTTGGCCGAGCGCCGCTCGGCGCGGAGGTGGTCCAGGTAGGCCGAGACGGCCTCGTCGACGGTCGGCGGCTCGGGACGGTCCCGGTGGCGGCCCTGGAGCAGCTCGGCCTCCAGCAGGAGCGCCCTGCGACGGGCCTCCTTCTTGTTCGTGGTCCCGAGGCTCTTGCGATTCTGGCGGCCGGCATGCTGGTAGTTGGCCCACCAGGTCCGGCCGCGGAGGAAGATCCGTACGAGGTTCCCGACGGGCTCGGAGCCGGAGCCGGGAGGATTGTCGGTCGTCATGTGATCAGCCCTTCATTGAAGATCCGCTCGACGAGGCGGTCGCGGAAGATCCGCAGGTACTTGCCGACCCGGCGCGAGCAGCCGCGAAGCAGGCCGCGCGAGCTCCAGTCATAGATGGTGTTGCATGGGACCTGGAGCAGGGCCGAGGCCTGCTTGACGGAGAGTATCGGCGGGAACAGGCGGGCCCAGTGCGGGTCGTCGAAGGCCGCGGCGACCTCGAACGGCTTGAGTTTCAGGTTCACGTCTTTGCGGGGCATCGATCCCTCGACGCGATCGGTCACGGGGGCCGTTCATTGAGGACGTGCGGAGGGCCGTCCGGCGGCCCCCGGGCCCGCGGGACGACGTCCTCCACCAGGTAAGGGAAAACCGGAAAGGCATCCGGCGGACGGGCGTGGGGCCGGGGCGGCACCCGATTCAATTTGGTCCGAATGAGGGGTCCTCCTTTCGAGTTGCTACAATGGCTATGGACCAAGGATGGGCAGCCTGGAGGACCGGACGATGGATCCAATCGGCGACGACGAAGGCGCGAAGGAACGGCGCAGCCTCGAGGGAAGCGTGACGGTCGGGATCGGCGACGTCGGAGGTCGTCAGGTCTACACCTGGACGCCCTTCCCCCCGATCCAGATCCAGGCCGACCCGCCGCAGGACTTTCGCATCGAGATCTTCTGCCGCACGGGGGGGGACGGGACGAGGCGGTTCGTCCCCGCCTCGGGCGTCGAGGCGTTCTTCGTGGAGGCCTCGCTGGGAGGCCTGGCCCTGCTGGGCCGACGTCGGGCCTTGCAGGACCTGGAACGATTCGCTTATGACTTCATGCGACAGATGTTCCAGCAGGCCCCGAGTTGCAGCGAGCATTTCGACCGGAGGTTCCGCCACGGGGGCGATCTCCGCGTCGCCGGCTCCGACGTCGACGTGCTGCCCGACCGGCTCGGCCTCGACGCCCGGGGGCTGGGTAAGCATTGGTCGGTGAAGAAGCTGTTCCGGCGAGGACGAGAGCAGACGTCCTCGAACCGGGGGAGACCCGACACGGAACGGTTGATCGCCGCAGGTCTGCTCGTAGCGGCCCGGCGCCGCCCGATCGACCCCGCCTCGATGAGCGAGGCCGATGGCCGGTTTCGGGTCCGCATGGCCCTCTTCGACCTCGGCCCCGGGGAAGCACCCGTCACCCCCGAGGTCAAGGCGATGGTGCTCCAACGGCTCTGCAGGCTCGTGGAACGTCATTCGGGCGACGTCTCGGCCGTCTTCCAGCGATGGTTCATCGCAGATCGGAGCGACCTGATCCGGTGCATCGCTGTCCAGAGGAGCGAAGAGGGGCCGATCGCCCGCAAGGTCGTACGCGCGGCGTTGCTAGAGCGGTTTCCTGTTGATTGTGGCGGTTGACGCGGTTATCCCAAGATGGCTATGGAGGGCCACCCGGGATGAAAGCCTACTCGACCGACCTCCGCGAGCGGGTGGTCGCGGCGTGCGACGCCGGCGACGCCACCCGCGAGCAGGTCGCCGCCCGCTTCTCGGTGAGCGTCGCGTGGATCCGCAAGCTGATCCGCCAGCGTCGCGAGACCGGCTCGATCGCCCCCAAGCCTCGCGGCGGCGGGCGGGCGCCGGCCTTCGACGCCGACGCCGCCCTGCGGCTCCGAGAGGCGGTCCGGGCCGACGACGACGCCACGCTGCAGCAGTTGGCCCGCGCCGCCGGCGTGGCGTGCTGCAGCTCGGCCGTGCACCGGGCGCTCGTCCGCCTGGGGATCACTCGCAAAAAAAGTCGCGGCGGGCGGCCGAGCAGGACCGCCCCGGGCTGAAGGCCGAGCGTGCCGCCTGGCGCGACGAGTTCGCGACGCTCGACCCGACCCGGCTGGTCTTCGTCGACGAGACGGGCTCGAGCACGGCGATGGATCGGACGCACGGCCGCTCGCCCAGCGGCGTGCGCGTCGACGGCCCGGTCCCGCACGGCCACTGGAAGGTCGTCACGCTCACGGCGGCCGTCCGGCTGGGGGGCGTCGGGGCCTGCCTGGCGTTCGACGGGGCGACAGACTCGGCCGCCTTCGAGACCTACGTCGAGCGATGCTTGGCGCCGACGCTGAGGCCCGGAGACGTCGTGATCCTCGACAACCTGTCATGCCACAAGACGGCCGAGGCGGCCCGTCTCATCGCCGCCGCCGGGGCCGAACTGCGGTTCCTGCCGCCGTACAGCCCCGACCTCAACCCGATCGAGCGGATGTTCTCGAAGGTCAAGGCCTGGCTCCGATCGGCCAAGGCCCGGACGATCGGCGGCCTGATCGAGGCGATGGGCGACGCCCTGCGGGCCGTCCGTCCCGCCGACGTGCTGGGCTGGTTCCGCCATAGCGGATATCAGCCCCGCCGATCAAGCGATACACCCGACGAGAAACCGCTCTAGAACTGGTCTGGGACTCGTACGCTTATATAGGCGATTGCGTGGCGGTGCAGATGGCCGCCTTCGCCCGGGCCCTCCCCGAGCCGCTCACCGAGGAGGAGGGCCGGATTTTCGACGCGTTCTACGCCCGACGCGCCTACCTCGGCGGCCTACCGCTGGTGATCCTCCACGCGCGGTTCCCCTTCCTCCGCGAGGCGATCCTCGATCTCCTGGACGACCCGGTCGATCCGCTCCGGGTCGGCGCCCTGCTCCTGCTCATGGAGTATTACGCGACCATGGCCTCCGCTCGTCGCGTGGCCGATCGGGCCGCCAAGCAACGCGCATCCGCAAGGCCCAACCCTTCGGCCAAGGGTCGGGGCCGGCGTCCGAAAGCTCCGAGTGGAGCCGGCCGACGCCACCTACTCTTCTGTTCGATCGCCGAAGAATTCCGCAAAGCCTTCGGGGTCGACTGCCCGTGCGGGCCCCTGGCCGATTGGTCGGCGAGTTTCCCCGAGGGCGATACAAACGCCGACCCGATCGTGCTCCAGTTCGATTGCGCGTCCTGCGACCGTTCGGAACGACGAGAGGCCGGACGAGCCGAGTTCATCGAGGTCAGCCGTCGGTTGCAGTCCCAGACCCAGCACGTCTGAGCCTCGGGTTTCGACGCCTCCACCCGGGGCTGAAAGGTCGGCGAGATCGGCGTCAAGCCCCGATCGTCGGCGCGATCACGACTCGACCTCGGCCCGCCGGTCGGCCCCGGAGGGCCCGAATTCGCCGGCGTCGGACCTCCCGAATTCGTCGACCCGTAAACCCGCGACCAAATGTTTATGACGCATTAACCGCGACTATTCAGGACCCGACGGCCGACCAGGGTGGGACGAGTTGCCGACCCTCGAAGGATAGCTGGAACCGGAGGACCTCGACCGCCATGAGCTGGAACACGGCCGGCGTCCCCGGAAAGGACTGCCGGAGCTGATCCCGAACGATCGCGATGAGCTTGATGCCGAGCAGGTCATCGATCCCACCGCGGTCATCTGGGTAGGTTCGTTGGGTCGACTTACGGCCCATGGTCAGGGCTCGAGAACTACCTGGCGAGACATGGGAATCCTCAAGTTGTTGCTCTGAAGCGTCTTGCGTTCACGTCGAAGATCAAGGCATGGCGTCGATCCTCGGCCGAGGGTCGACGCCATGCCTTGGTCCCATTATCGACTTTCCGACGATTCGATCCATGACGCGTGGAGTTATCCACTTCGGAGCCGATAGTTGGCGCTACTATGTTAGCTTCGACCCGCTACAAGCGATTTGGGGACGACGGCAGTCGCTATCGTGTCGGCTGACAAGGTCAGCAGCCGGACAAGTGCCCGGCGGATCGCCAGCAGCGCGATCACAGGGGCTCGGCCTCCCTTTTCACCCATCCGGGGTCGTTCCGACGGTTCGATGGCGTTCCAGGGATTGGATGGGCGCGCCATCTGGCACCGTCTCCGTCCCCTTAAGCTGCGCCGCCTACTGAGACCCCCCAAGCCTACGGCCTCGAAGGCTTACAGCCCCCGAACCGCTTCGAGCACCACCTGGACGTGACCGCTCACCTTCACCTTAGGGAAGACCCGCCGGACGCCGTCCGACTCGATCTCACGACCATCGTACGCTCGACGCCCATCGACTTCTTGCCGCACATATTCTTCTCCTTCCAGACGCCGTACGCCTGGATGACCTCCTTGTCGGGGTCCGCCAGCAGGGTGAACGGCAGCCCATGCTTGTCGGCGAACTTGCGGTGCGAGGCGACGGTGACGGGGCCGACTCCCAGAACCCGGGCACCCAACCCTTGATAGTCGGAGGCCGCGTCGCGGAAGTCGCACGCCTGCGTCATACAGCCGGGCGTCGCGTCACGTGGATAGAAATAGAGGACCACTGGCTGTCCCTTTGGGGGCCGCGAGTTGGATGTTGCCACCATCTTGGTCCGGCAGAATGAAGTCGGGAGCTGGTTGGCCCTCGATGACCATCAGGCAAGCCTTCTCGTGAGATGTCCAGAGCAGGCCATATGTCACCGACCGCCCCCTGTCGCGAGGACGGATGAGTGCGGCGGGGCGATTTGATGGCTCCCTGACTCGGTCCTACGCTGTGGAGACCGGGTAGCTCAACGTCCGCGGGGACGTCTGACCGGAGATCCCCGCCTGTACGCCATCGAAAAGGCCTCCTTGATCGGCCGGGTCTCGCCCGTCCGGGTCAGCTCACCCACCACCGCGAAGTCCCCCGACCGGTCCAGGGCGACCTG
Organism: Paludisphaera mucosa; assembly: GCF_029589435.1. NCBI lineage: Bacteria > Pseudomonadati > Planctomycetota > Planctomycetia > Isosphaerales > Isosphaeraceae > Paludisphaera > Paludisphaera mucosa. The sequence goes on from NZ_JARRAG010000002.1 coordinate 2,386,595, forward strand.
CCGCTCGCAGCCAGGATCTCCAGCGCGATCGGCAGGTCGAAACCGCCGGCGTCCTTCTTCAGGTCGGCCGGGGCCGATCTCTGTTGCGAAGATGCTGGCTCGCGAGTACGGGCCGCCAGAACTTCGCCGGTTTCGCGGCAGATGACCCGGACGAGGTCCGCGTGGATGAGGACCTCGACCGGGACCGCGTCCAAGCCGACCAGGGCGTAGGAGGAGATCGAGGCTGCCATCGCCGGAGTGTACCGCGACCCGGCCCGCCCGTGAATGCCCATGCAGAGGCGCACGGCGTCATCCAGCACGTGCCCCTCTCAGTCAGAGGTCCGGGCAGGAGGCAAGGGATGAGCCGGCCCCCGACACGCGCCGATGCGTATAGTGTCTTGGTACGCCGGCCCGGACCAGTTCGACATCGAGAAAGAGGGCAGGACGCTCGTTGATCTCGGCCTACCGGCCGCCCCCTGAATCACCTCGCGGGGTGGGAGTCGGAAATAACGCCTCAATTTCGCGGATCACGCGGCCTGTTTCGGCATAGGGTTCCTCGCCTACGTATCGCAGGCGTACCCGCCCTTCCGTGTCGATCACGAAGAGGCCATGGAGCGGGGTTTCCCCCATGCAGCCGTATTGGGCGAACGCCTCGCGACGCGAGTCCTCGACGAAGTGGAAATCGACGGCGTCGGTCGCCCCGACCCTCCTCATCGCGTCCCGTGGCGACTTGAGGGGCCGGTCCGACAACGCGAGGATCGTGACCCGGCCATCCAGCTTCGCGGATGCGGCCTCGACGAACTCCCGGAGCTGCTTCGAGCAGTGGCTGCACTGGAGCCCTCGGAAGAACAGGGCCACGGTGGGGCGGGGCCCACCCTTCGCGAGTTCTCGCCGCGTGCCGGACGTGTCGGTCAAGACGATGCGCGGGGCGGCCTCATCGACGCGGTCGAGTCTCTGCGCCTTGCCGGGGGCGGCCGGTTGTCCGGCCGCGTCGAGAATCTCGAACGTCTTCATCATGCCCTGGTCCTCGTGGTCGAGGATGTGGCAGTGCATGACCGTCTTGCCCGGCCAGTCGCCGAAGCGCGTGCCGACGGTCACCTTCACGTCCGAGCTGATCAGGATGGTGTCCTTCCATTGGCCGACGAGGTCGAGCCAGTCCTTGCCGTTCGCCGGGTCCAGCGGCCTGCCGTCGGCGGTCGTGACGGACAGGATCTGGAACGGATTGACGTGCAGGTGGAACGGGTGATTGTCGGGCCCGGTACTCCCCTCGGGGGGCGGGGCTACGGTCAGCGTCCAGACCTCCGTCGTGTTCAGGACCGGGCGGATATTCTGGTCCTTGTCGGTCATGTCGGCGGGCGTCAGCGCCTCCGAGAACGACTTGCCGTTGATCGTATAGACCTTGTTGGCGTCGTCCAACAGGAAGTGGATGGAACGGGTCTTGTCGGCCGGCACCGTGGGGGGGTCGATCGACTGCGCCGCCGAGAAGGCGCGGCAGCGGGCGATCTCCGCGCCGGGCAGGTCCATCGAGACCGGCTGGCCTGCCACCACGACCTTGGCAAGGAAGCGAGTGGGGGCCGGGGCGGACCCCTTCCGGAGCCTCCGCGCCGCCGCCGGCGGCTGGGCCGAGAGGTAGTAGGTGCCCGGGGCGGTCGGGGCCTTGACCAGCAGGTCGCAGCGATAGCCGGGGTAGAGCGTGAGGGAATCGATCTGCGTCAACTGGCCGGTGGCCAGGCCGTCCAGGGCGACCAGGTAGAGCGGCGATTGGGCCTTGGGCACGGGATTCCCCTGCGCGTCGCCCCAGGTCAGGGTCTCCCCCTCCTCGCGGCCGGCGTGGATGAATCGCCACCGCTGGACCTCGCCCGGGCGGAGCCGGCAGGTCGGCATGAGCACGCCGTTGACGGTCGTGGCCGCAAACTGCGTCTGCCGGGGGAACTTGCGGACCGGCGGAGGCGCGGCCTTGGGGTCGGCCGGGTAGGGTTCCGGGGCGCGGTTGTCCTCGGGGTTGTAGATGTCGTCGGGATAGACCCAGCCGAGCCGTCTCGGGTCGTCTCGCATGAGGAGTTGCTGGAGCACGAAGATGCGTTCGGCGGCCGAGGCGACCTGGGGCAACGACTCCAGGTCGCTCGAAATCGGGGCCGGGCCGGCCTCGACGATCAGGGCCCCGGCGAGGCCGCTCGCGAGCTGGTAGCCGACGGAGCCGTGGTGGTGGGGGTGGTACCAGAACGTCCCGGTCGGATGGTTGTCGGGGATCTTGTACTCATACGTGTGCGACTCGCCCGGCGCGATGGCCACGTTCAGCACGTCGTCGGCCCGGCCGATCGGGCTCACGTGCAGGCCGTGGGTGTGGATGTTGGTGGTGGACTTCCCCACGGATGGCGGGCGCCGGGTTAGGAGCGTAAGCTCGAACCCAGGAGTCCACCGATGGCGAAGACACGAAGGACGTTCACCCCCGAGTTCAAGGCCGAAGCGGTCAAGCTCGTCACCGACCACGGCAAGAGCCTGGCCGAGGTCGCCCGCGACCTCGACCTCGGCGAGAGCATGCTCCGGGCCTGGAAGGCGGCCCTGGCCAAGGGCGGCGAGGACGCCTTCCCCGGTAAGGGGAACCCGCCCGCCCTGGAGGAGGAACTGCGTCGCCTCCGCGCCGAGGTCAAGCGGCTGACCATGGAGCGCGACGTGCTGAAAAAAGCGACGGCCTTCTTCGCCAGGGAGTCGTCATGAGGTACGACTTCGTCGAGAGTCACCGGGAGCGATGGCCGGTCCGGCTCATGTGCCGCGTCCTGCGCGTCTCCCCCGGCGGCTATTACGACTGGCGGGGGAGGCCGCAGAGCACCCGGGCGGCCAGGCAGGACGCCCTGGTCGTCTCCATCAAGGCGATCCACGGCGAGGTCAAGGCCCGCTACGGCAGCCCGAGGATCCACGCCGAGCTGGCCGCCCGGGGCGAGCCCTGCTGCGTGAACACCGTGGCCCGCCTGATGCGCCGGGAGGGGATCGCCGCGAAGACGAAGCGGAAGTTCCGCGTGACGACCGACTCGAACCATGCCCGCCCGGTGGCCGAGAACGAGCTCGACCGTCAGTTCGAGCCGGGGGCCCCGGATCGGGCCTGGACGGCCGACATCACCTACGTGGCGACCGCCGAGGGCTGGCTCTACCTGGCGGCGGTGGAGGACCTGCACTCGCGGCGGATCGTGGGCTGGTCCATGGGCCCGCGGATCGACAGCCGGCTGGTCGTCGACGCCCTGGAGATGGCCCTGGCCCGGCGTCTGCCCGGCGCGGGGCTGGTGGCGCATTCGGACCGGGGGAGCCAGTACGCCAGCGAGCACTACAAGGAGGTGCTGGCCAGGCATGGGATCGTCTGCAGCATGTGAACTTCCCCACGGATGGCGAGCGCCTAGGTGAGAGCGTAAGCTCGACCTGAGGAGGCCCCCGATGGCGAAGGCCCGAAGGACGCTCACGCGCGAGTTCAAGGTCGAGGCGGTGCGTCGCATCGACGAGCGGGGCGAGAGCCCGGCCGAGGTGGCCCGCGAGCTCGACCTCGGCGAGAGCATGCTCCGGGGCTGGCGGCAGGCCCCGGCCGCCGAGGGCGGCCGGGCCTTCCCGGGCAAGGGCTGCCAGCCCGCCCTGGAGGAGGAGCTGCGGCGGCTCCGGGCCGAGGTCGAGCGGCTGCAGGCGGAGCGCGACATCCTGCCTCTGAACGCGTCAATTGCGCGGCCGACGTTTTCGCCGGAATCGTCTCCGGAAGCGATCCTGGTGTCCGTCCGAACCTGATCGTCAGGCGCGACGGGGCCTACGCCCCTGAAGGCGGATCGCGCGCCGACTCATCCGGCCGAGGTTACGCCTCCAGTTCCGCGACTTTCGGCTTGGGCCCCTTGCGCGGAGGCGGGGCATGGACCGCCTCGGCGAACTCCCTCGCGCCGGCCGCGTCGAGGGCACGTCGCTCTCCCGGGGGCCATATCTGCGGCCCTTTCACTTCGGGAAGCCCTACGCGGGCGTATGTGCGGTTCAGTCGATCTTTGAGCTCTGAACCCGGCGGTTGCCCCGTTTTCGGTTTGGTCGACTTGCCCGCCTCCTCGGCGGCCCGCTCGACGTGCCGCAACTTGGCCTGCACCCGCTCGGGCCGAGCGTAGCGATAAGGCTCGTTGTTCTTGAGCATCAGGAAGGCGATCGTCACGAGCTTGCGGGCCGTGGCGACGATCGCCACGTTGCGGGCCTTCCGCTTCTTCAGCCGCCGGTAGAAGGCGCCCAGGGGTCCGGGGTGCTCGGCGGCATGCTGGGCCGCCTGGGTGAGCATGGCCCGCGCCGTCGAGCTGCCCGCCTTGGTGATCGGGCCTCGGTAGCACTTGCCCGCCGACTGCCGGACGATCGGCGTCAGGCCCAGGTAGCTGGCGGCGTGATCGCCGTCGCTGAACCGGGCGACGTCCCCGAGCGCGGCGACGAGCGTCAGGGCCACGCCGTGGGCGACCCCGGGCAAGGTCATCAGGAGCCGGACGCGGTCGTCGTGATGGGCCAGCGTCCGCAACTGCGCGTCGAGCGACTCGAGCTCGGCGTCGACCGCGTCGTAGAGCCTCAGGAATCGATCCACCGTGCCCCGGGCGTCCTCGGGGAGTTCCAGAGCACGCACCCAGGCCAGGCCCTTGGCCGTGAAGAGCCCGCCCTCGGGCAGGACGACCAGCAGCCCGGCGAGGACGCCGTGGATGCGATTCTTGAACCGGGTGCGGTCTCCGACCAGGGCAGACGGCACGCCGGTCAGGTGCCTCAGCCGCTGGGTGACGCCGTCCGGCTCCCAGACCTCGGGCAGGAATTCGCACCGCAGGAGGTTCGCCAGGACCTCGGCGTCGATCTCGTCGGTCTTCACCTTCGCCTGGGCGATGGCCCTGGTCTGCATGGGATTGCCCACGACGATCGCCGCGACGAACGGGCGGAAGATCGCGGACACGGCCCAGGTGCTGGTCGTCGCCTCGACGGCCAGCTTGTCGGCCGGTTCGAGGTGAGCCCGGGCGAAGGCCTCGAGTGAGTTGCGCTCGCAGGCGACGGAGTGGCGGGCGAGGACCTTCCCCGTCGCGTCGAGGATGCAGACCTCCAGCGTGCGCCTGTGGAGGTCGAGTCCGACGAATCGCATGTGGGTGCCTCCTGGTGTGGTGCGACCGAGCCGATGGATCGCGGTGAACGGACGGGCCGAACGGCATCTACCTCTTCGAACTCGTGGCTCAGCCGGGTGGGCCGGTGAGGGCGGTCGGTTGAAAAAACGGGCTCGAAGCCCACAGGATCTCTCGACCTGCCCCGAGTAGGATCGGCTCCGCCTCCACCACCGAGGTGGTGCTCCGCTCGTCCCATGCCCGGCACGGCCATGGGAGCGTGTCTCGTCGCCGTCGGCAAGCTGGCGGCATGCCTCGACGGCATCGTTTTATCGTTCATACCCGTTAAAAAAAGCGACGGCCTTCTTCGCCGGGGAGTCGTCGTGAGGTACGACTTCGTCGAACGCCGCCGGGGGCGATGGCCGGTCCGGACGATGTGCCGGGTCCTGCGCGTCTCGCCCGGCGGATTCCACGGCCGGCGGGGGAGGCCTTCGAGCGCGAGGGCCCTGCGGAGCGGGGCCCTGGTCGAGGCCGTCCGCGACGTCCACGGCGCGTCCAAGGCCCGCTACGGCAGCCCGCGGGCGCACGCCGAGCTGGCGGACCGCGGCGTGCCCTGCTGCGTGGACACGGCGGCGAAGCTGATGCGTCGCCACGGCATCGCCGCGAGGGCCGGGCGGAAGTTCCGCCGCACCACCGACTCGGGCCGCGGCCTGCCCGTCGCCGAGAACATCCTGGGGCGGGAGTTCGAGCCCGGCGCGACGGACCGGGCCTGGGCGGCCGACGTCACCTACGTCCCGACCGGCGAGGGGCGGCTCTACCTGGCCGCGGTCGAGGACCTGCACCCGCGGCGGATCGTGGGCTGGTCGATGCCCGGGCGGAACGACGGCCGCCTGGCCGTCGACGCCCTGGAGATGGCGGTGGCGCGACGGCCCCCCGGCGAGGGCCTCGTGGCCCACTCGGACCGCGGGAGCGCCTACGCGAGCGGGCATTACCGGCGAATCCTGGCCCGCCGTCGGATCGCCTGCAGCATGAGCCGGCGGGCGAACTGCCGGGACGACGCCCCGATGGAGTCGTTCTTCGCGAGCTTGAAGAAGGAGCGGACGACGACCTCCCATCGACGAAGTCGTTGTCGGCGCGGATATAACAGAGTTGACCGCGTGTCCGTGGGCCTTGCTCGACCTGGCCCGCTTCTGTGAGGAGTATCACGCTCACGCCGGAGGAGCTGCACCATGCCCGACCGACCCATCCCCGTCCCCCCCGCGCCTGACCCCGCCCCGACCGACCGGGCCTCGGTGGCAGGACCTGCCGACCGGCCATCAAGAAGAGCTGCTCCGACGACTCGGCCTGATGCTCGCGGAGCGAATCGCCGGCCCCGACGCACGAGCGGAGGGGACTCATGAGCCGCGCTGACGCCGCCTCGCCGTCCGCCCACAAGATCCGCCCCCGGCACTGCGATCGCCTCGCCGTCGTTTACGTCCGCCAGTCGACCCCGCAGCAGGTCGCCGGCAACCGCGAATCGGCCGACTTGCAATACCAACTGCGACGACGGGCCGTCGCCCTTGGCTGGGCCGACGACCGCGTCGTGGTGATCGACGACGACCAGGGGATCAGCGGCGCGTCCGTCGAGAACCGGCCGGGGTTCCAGCGGCTGCTGGCCGAGGTGTCGCTCGGGCACGTCGGCGTCGTATTCGGCCGCGAGATGAGCCGGCTGTCGCGGTCGTGCAAGGACTGGTATCAACTGCTGGAGCTCTGCGGCCTGTTCCAGGTCCTGCTCGCGGACGCCGACGGCGTGTACGACCCGACCGATCCGAACGACCGGATGTTGCTGGGGCTGCGCGGCATGATGAGCGAGGCGGAGGTCCACGTCCTGAAGGCGCGGATGCACCAGGGCAAGTTGAACAAGGCCCGGCGGGGCGAGTTATTTACATGCGTACCGGTCGGGTACGTGGGCTCGCCCGACGGCGGGATCGCCATGGACCCGGACGAGCAGGTGCGCTCGGCGGTGTCGCTGGTGTTCGCCAAGTTCGCCGAACTCGGCTCGTTGACGAAGGCGCACGCCTACTTCGCGGCCAACGACATCCAGCTCGGGCTGCGGGTGTACAAGGGGCCGGGCAAGGGGCGCCTGGAATGGCGCAGGCCCCGACGCAGCGGCCTCTACGAAATGCTGCGACACCCGATCTACGCAGGGGCCTACGCCTACGGCCGCTCCCCCTTCGACCCGACCCGAAGGGTCGCGGGCAAGCCGAAGTCGGGCCGCTGGAACGCCCCGCCCGAGGAGTGGGCGTGCCTGCTCCGGGACGCCGTCCCCGCGTACATCCCGTGGGAACAGTTCGAAGCGAACCGGCGACGGCTGGCCGCGAATGATCGCGGCCCCGGATCGAAGAAGGCGACGGGTCGTGCGCCGACCCTCCTGAACGGGATCGTCCGGTGCGGTCGGTGCGGCAGGCCGATGGGCGCGCGAAACGCGCGGGCGTCGGCGAACCCGCGGTACGCCTGCGACTGAGAGTTCCGGGAATACGGCGGGCCGCGATGCCAGGGCCTGGTGGCCGCCTACCCGGACCGCCTGATCGAGTCGCTGGTGCTCAAGGCGGTCGAACCGGCGTCGCTGGAGCTGAGCCTCCGCACCGCCGGGCGAGTCGAGCAGGATCGGGAACGGCTGCACGGGCTCTGGAAGCAGAGGCAGGAGCGGGCCGAGTACCAGACGGACCGGGCGCGGCGGCAGTACGACGCGGTCGACCCGGAGAACCGATTGGTGGCCCGGGAGTTGGAGCGGCAGTGGGAGCAGAAGCTGGCCGAGCGACGGAGGCTGATGGAGGACTACGACCGATTCCGGGCCGAACAGCCGCGACATCTGAGCGCGTCCGATCGCGAGCGGATCGCGACATTGGCCGCCGACCTGCCCGGGCTGTGGCGCTACCCGACGACGACCGGAGGCGATCGGCTAGCGATCGTCCGGCTCCTGATCGAGCGCGTGGAACTGACCCGTGCCGGGGAGTCGGAGCGGGTCGACGTGGTGATCCACTGGCGCGGCGGGACGGTCACGCGGCACGCGATCCGCCAGGGCCTGCGGACCTACCATTCGCTCGGCGGGCTGGCACGGCTCCGGGAGCGGATCCTGGAGCTGCGCGGGGAGGGACGGACCGCGGATGCGATCGCCGAGAGGCTCGATCGCGAGGGCTATCGGGCGGCTCGCGGCGACGGGTTCACCGGCGACCTGGTTCGTCAGTTGCTGGCGCGTTTCGGGAGGACGGGCGTCCCGGCCGGCGTGCGCGACGCGAATGACCTGCCGGGGCCGGGCGAGTGGTGGTTGCCTGCCCTGGCGGCGGAACTCGGAGTGAAGCCGATCGTCGTCCACCGATGGCGGTGGTCGGGATGGCTGTACGCGCGGCATCTGCGAGGCGAGAATGGCCGGTGGATCGTGTGGGCCGACGCCGCCGAAGTCGGTCGACTCCGCCGGCTGCGGGCGTTCGAGATAGAGTACCACGGACGCCGGACGCCTCCGCCCGACCTGACCAGCCGGCCGAGTCGACCGGGCGACCAGGGCCTGACAACGTGCTTGCAGAGTGGAGGTGAATGATGCCTCGTTCAAGAAGGAGCTGATCCACGGCCGGGGCCACGCCGGCCGGGCCGAGGCGAGGGCCGAGATCTTCGAGTACATCGAGGTGTTCTACAACCGCGAGCGACGCCATTCGTCGCTCGGCTACAAGTCCCCGTGCGAGTTCGAGACGACCGGTTGAACCCTTAACCCCGCGCTCGCCATTCGTGGGGAAGTCCACGTCGACGATCACCCTGACCGGCGGCCCGCTGACGCTGGGCTATACGGTCCAGGGGACCGCGGGCGCGCTGCAGACCTTCACGTTGAGCGGGGTCGGACTCGGCTACGACATCCACCTCCATTATTCCCATCCCCTCGAAGCCTCGACCGACGGCGTGAACTGGTTCTCGGGCGACCTCAGAATCCCGGAGACGAATGGGGTCGTCCACGACGCCACGGTCTACTTCCGGATCTCGGCCACGGGATCGGTCGGCCCGATCTCCGGATCGATTTCGGTCGCGTCCATCTCCGCCACGACCCTGTATGTCAACTACAGCGGGGGCGTCGAGACGGCGACGTCCCTCAGCCCCGAGTCGCTCCCCGACGCCACCGCCGGCTCTCCCTACAGCCAGCAGCTCGCCGCCTCGGGGGGCTCGGGCTCGGGATACGTGTTCTCGGCCGCCGGCGTGCCGGCCGGGCTGGGCCTAAGCGTCGACGGCCTTCTTTCGGGAACTCCGACCAATGCCTCGGGATCTCCCGACAGCTTCGTGGTGACCGTCATCGACGGCAACGGCGTCGTCAAGACTTTCAAGTACTCGCTGGTGACCAAGTCCACCACCATCGCGGGCGATATCAACTCCTCGACGCATCAGGCGTATTACGGCCAGGACGTCGTGCTGACCGCGTCGTTCTCGGCGGACGGCTCGGTCCCGATGACCGGCACGGTCGCCTTCTACGACGGCGACACCTTCCTGGGCACCGCGCCGATGGGCCCGACCGGCACCGCCTCGCTCCTCTCCGTCGCCACCGTCTCGGGGCATGCGGCCCTGGCGACGTCGAATCTCTCGGTGGGGAACCACGTGATCACCGCGATCTACTCGGGGGACGGCTACTACTCGACGGCGACCTCTCGGTCGTCGGTGGCGGTCGCGGTCGCACCGGCGACGACGAGCACGACGCTGAAAGCGGTGACCACCGGGGGAGGGACGACTTTGGTGTCGACCGTCGTCGTGACGTCTCCCGGCAATCCGCCGTTGTCCGGGACGGTGTCGTTCTACGACGGGAACACCCTGCTCGGGACGTCGACGTTGGTGGACGGGGTCGCGAGCCTGGCGCTCGGAGTCTCGCCGGCCGGTTCGCACACCTACAGCGCGCTCTTCTCGGGAGGAGGTACGTCCTCGGCCAGCGCGACGTCGGTCGCCGTGACGACCGGCGGGCCCCAGATCATCGGCCTGAGCCGCTATGGTTTCCACGCCCGATCGACGGTACTGATCCTCTACTTCGGCGCTCCGCTCGACGCCTCAGGCGCCCAGGACGTGTCGAATTACATCATTACGGACGGTCGCGGGCGCCGGATCGCGGTTTCCTCGGCGACTTACGATCCGGCGACCTTGACGGTCGCTCTGCGGCCGTCGAGCCGCTTGAACATCCACAACGCCTACGGCCTGACGGTGATCGGCACGGGGTCGGCGGGTTTAAGGGCTGTGTCCGGGGTGCCGCTGGACGGGGCTGGGAACGGCGGCTCGGGGACCAACTTCGTGACGCGGATCACCTGGACGGCGCTGACGGTTCCGGGGAACCCGCCTGCAATTCCGTACGTGAACGGTCAGCAGCACGGCCACGCGGGGGGCTTCAAACGGTATGTGGACGCCGTGGTGCGGGCGACCAACGCGGCGGGCCGATCGGTCAAGAAGTCCTTGCCGGTGCGTCATGCTTCCATGCCCGATGGGCTGATCAAGCCGACCAAGTCTCATGTGGCCACGCCGAAGAACCATTCGGCATCCAGATCGCGCTGATACGGTGAGTTTCGATCGAGCTAATTCATGGACTCGGTCCTCCCTTCGCAGGTCGATCATCTGACGTGCCCCCCGGGCATGTGGCCGAGGTCGAGCGGATCTGCGACCGTTTCGAGGCCGCCCTGCGGGACGGCGGGCGTCCGCAGATCGAGGACGAGCTCCTCGCCCTGGTCGCGTCCGGCCGCGACCTGCTCCTGAAAGAACCGGTCGCCCTGGACCTGGCCTACCGACGCCGGGTCGGCGAGACGCCCGGACCGGCCGAGTACCTCGGCCGGTTCCCCGACGACGAATTGGCGGTCCGCGCGGCCTTCGGAGTCCTGTAATCGGAGACCCGGCCGGGCGAGTCCGCCACGCGCCAAGCGGGCGAGGCTCGGCCGGCGAGCGCCCGGGGCGACCGCGAGTACGACGACCCGGCGGACGGCGAGAGCGTCCGCTACTTCGGCGACTACGAGCTGCGGGGCCTGCTCGGGCGCGGCGGGATGGGCGTCGTCTATCGGGCGATGCAGAGGAGCCTCCACCGCCCGGTCACCCTGACGATTCGCGGGGACGCGACGGACTCGGACGAGCAGCGGCGGCGATTCCGCAAGGAGGCGGAGATCGCCGCCGGGACATCGGCGAGGTAGAGTCGTACGACTGGCGGATCGAGCGCGTCACGCTCCCCGACGGGCGCGACGGCGTCGCCTGCTACTTCTACGACTTGAGCGAGCGGAAGCGGCGGGAAGCCGCCTTACGCGACCGCGAGTTGCAGACCCTGGCCGACAACTCGCCCGACATCCTCACGCAGTTCGACCGCGAGCTGCGCCACGTGTTCGTCAACGCCGCCGTTGAGAAGGCCACCGGCCGTTCCCGCGAGTCGTTCCTGGGCAGGACGAACCGCGAGATGGGGATGCCGCCCGATCGCCGCGACGCCTGGGACGCCGCCCTTCGGTCCGTATTCGAGACGGGTCGGGGCGTATCGAGCGACTTCTCCTACGAGACGTCGAGCGGCGAACGGCACTACTCCGCTCGGTTCGTGCCGGAGACGGGCCCGAGCGGCCACGTCGAATTCGTCCTCGGCGTGACTCGGGACGTGACCGACAAGGTGCGGGACGAGTTGGCGTTGCGAGCCGGCGAGGAGCGGCTGCGCATGGCCCTCAACGCCGCCCGCGCCGGGGCCTGGGCGTGGGAAGCCCCGACCGGCTCGATCGCGTGGTCGCCGGAGAACTACGTTCTCTACGGACTCGACCCTGACGCCGGCCCGCCCTCCTATGGGGATTGGGAGGCGCGGATCCATCCGGACGACCGGGACGGGGCAAACGCCGACGTCCGGGACGCCCTGGAAGGCCGCACCCCCGGGTTCCGATCGGAGTTCCGGGTCGTCGACCCGATCCAGGGCGTCCGATGGCTGCTGGGCCTCGGCCGGGTCGATTTCGGCCCCGATGGCAAGCCCCTGCGGATGATCGGCATCAACCTCGACGTCACCGACCGCAAGCGCTTCGAGCAGGCGATGGCCGACCAGGATCGACGCAAGAACGAGTTCCTGGCCACCCTCGCCCACGAGCTGCGGAACCCCCTGGCCCCCATCCGCACCGGGCTACAGGTGCTGAAGCTGGCGCCGCCGAACAGCCCTATGATCCCCGAGACCCGCGTGATGATGGAGCGGCAGCTCGGCCACATGGTGCGGCTCATCGACGACCTGCTCGACGTCTCGCGGATCAGCCGGGGCAGGGTCGAGCTGAAGCGGGAACGCGTCCGGATTCGCTCGGCGATCGAGCACGCCCTGGAGGTCAGCCGCCCGCTGATCGACGCGGCCGGGCACCAGCTGACCATCGCTTATCCCGACGATTCGGTCTACGTCGACGGCGACCTCACCCGCCTGACCCAGGTCGTCGGCAACGTGCTCAACAACGCGGCCAAGTACACGCCCGACGGGGGCCGCATCGAGCTCTCGTCGGGGGTCGAGGCGGGCCGGGTCGTGATCCGCGTGGCCGACGACGGCGCCGGCATCACCGCCGAGATGCTCGTCGGCGTCTTCGACCTGTTCGCCCAGGTCGACCAGACGCTCGACTGGGCCCAGGGAGGCTTGGGCATCGGCCTCTCGCTCGTCAAGAAGATCCTCGAGTTGCACGGCGGGACGATAGAGGCCGCGAGCCCCGGCCTGGGCCTCGGCAGCACGTTCACCATCAGGCTGCCCCTGGCGACCGTGCCGAAGGCAGTCGACGCCCCCGCTCCCGGGGAGAGCCAGGCTGCGGGCCCGTCCGAGACGTCGAGCCTCCGCGTCCTGGTCGTCGACGACAGCCTTGACGGCGCGCAGAGCCTGGCGATGCTCGTCAGGATGTGGGGCCACACGCCGCAGACGGCCCACGACGGCTCTGGGGCCATCGCTGCGGCCGCCGACCACCGCCCCGAGCTCGTCTTCCTCGACATCGGCCTGCCCGGCATGGACGGCTACGAGGTCTGTCGTCGTCTTCGCTCGGACCCCAAACACTCTGGCGCGACCTTCGTGGCCCTCACGGGCTGGGGCTCCGAGGCGGAAAAGCGGCGCGTCCGAGACGCCGGCCTCGACCACCACCTGGTCAAGCCGATCGACCCCGACTTGATCAGGGAGGTTGAAGAAGGCCGAGGCCGAGCGGAGATGAATGGCCGGAGCGGGCGAAAGACTTCGCAACTGGGCGGTCCTCCCGGCGAGCGCGGTGGGACGATGCGAGGCCTCGGGGAGGCCCGGTGGCACTTCCGAAGTTGCATCCTCGCAACGTAACCGGACGCCTGCGATCTCGCGTCATGAAGGGCGTCGAGGAGATCGTCGCGATCCTCGATCTGCGAAGTCACGGGTGAGAAGTCTTCGAGAAAGCTTCCTGGACGAATCAGGACTTTCGGAAGCACTCCGAATGGCAGGTGATCGGAGACGACGCGCGGTCGTTCCCCGCTTCCGCGAGGGCCGCCGAAGCCACTCAAGCCGACTTCCTGCGAACGATCATCGTGATCTCGTTGCCGCTGTCATTGTGGCTGACCTCGTCGATGAACGCTCGGATCAGGATCATCCCGCGGCCGCCGATCCGGGTCAGGCTCTCGGGGTCGAACGGGGCGTCGAGGCCCGCAGTGTCGAACCCGGGCCCTTCGTCGCGGATCCGGAATGTCGCGGATCCGCGATCGATCTCCGCGGTGACGTGGATGCGACGGTCCCGATACGGCGGGACGTCGCGCCTGGCGTCCGCCAGTTCGTGGAAGATCCGCTCGTCCTCCTGACGCAGGTCGGACGAGACCTCGAGGTTGCCGTGGAACATCGCGTTGCTGAGCGCCTCCTGAAGTGCGACGCCGACCCTCGTCCGTCTGCCGCCGTCGCACACTCCCATGCCGGCCAGATCCTCCTGGAGCGAGCCGATCAACGTCGAGATCAAATTCCCGTCGTTGGCGAGCCGCCACGAGGTGACGCTCCGTTCCACGCAGCGGAGCAGCTGCACGCCTCGATCGCTGCGGGCCGCCGCGGCCAGCACCGAGTCGATCGTGCCGGCGAGCTCGGCCGCGAGCGACTTCTTGGGCACGTAGTGGGTCGCCCCCGCCCGGAGGGCCCGGTACGCGACATCCTCGCTGCCGTAGGCCGTCATCAGGACGACCGGTAGGTCGGGATGGACGCGTCGGATCTCCTTGACGAGCTCGAGCCCGTCCATGCCCGGCATCTGGATGTCGGTGACCACGACGCTCGGCTTGGAGCCTGCGATCAGCTTCAGGGCCTCCCCGCCGTCGTTCGCGACGACGGGGCGGAGCCCGGGGTTCCTGGCGACGATCGCGGCGACGAGGCGGCGGTCGACGGGCGAGTCGTCCACGATCAGGACCGTCAGGACTCGGGCCGCGGGATCCGCCGAGGCTTCGATCGTCGATGCGGCTTGCGGGGCTTCGATCACGGACATGGTTGTCGCTCCTTGAGGCGGGATCGGTGAGACGTCTCGAAGCAAGGGATGGGGGACGTCGCGTCGCCCGGGACGAGGCCGCCGGCCGCGATTCGGAAGCGGTCCAGAGCCGCGATCATCGCGTCGATCTCGACGGACGCCCCCGAGCAGGAGCCCGAACGCGCCGCGGCCTCGAGCCTCGACGCCGCCTCGAAGACCTCCTCCGCCGCGAAGTGGCCGGAGGTGCCCTTCAGGGTGTGGGCCGCGCGAACGAAGGTCTCGACGTCGTCCGCCTCGACCGCGGCGCGGAGCTCCGCCAGCAGCCGCGGGCAGTCGTCGAAGAAGAGCCCCAGGATCTCGCGGAGCAGGTCCTCGTCGCCGCTCGCCGTCGCGAGGGCCGCCTCGCGATCGAACACGCCGGACGGGGGCGCCTCGTGCGTGCGGGCGTCGCCGCCCGCGGGACTTCCCAGCACCTGATCGATGACCGCGAACAGGGCCTCCGAACGGATCGGCTTGGAGGCGTAGCCGTCGAAGCCGGCGGCCAGGCAGCGTTCGCGGTCCCCCTTCATGGCGTGCGCCGTCAGTGCCACGACGGGCAGGCGGGGGAGGCCGCGGGCCCGCTCGTCGTCGCGGATCGCGGCGACGGCCTCGAATCCGTCCATGTCCGGCATCTGAACGTCCATGAGGATCAGGTCGAACGCCGCGCCGCCCCGCGCCGCCAAAGCCCGCCTGCCGTCGCCCGCGATCGCTACCGAATGGCCGCGCTTCGCCAGCATGCCGCGGATGACCTTCTGGTTGACCACGTGGTCCTCCGCGAGGAGGATCTTCAGCCTTCGCCCGACGGGCGTCGCGACGTCGACGACTCGGGCCGGCCCCTCATGATCCCGCCCGCCCCCGTCCGGGGGGGAGCTGACCAGGTCGACGATCGTGGCGAACAACTCGCTCCGGCGCACAGGCTTGGTCAGGCGCGCGGCGATCCCCAGCGAGCGGCAGAGGGCCGCCTTCCCCGATTCGTCGTTCGACGTAAGCATCACGACGTGGGTCTCCGCCAGGCCCGGGTCTGCCTTGATCCATTCGGCCACGGCATAGCCGTCCAGGTCGGGCATCATGCAGTCGAGGAGGACCATGGAGAACGGCCGCCCCGAAGACTTAGCCGCCCGCAAGGCGCCCAAACCGGCCGCCCCGCCCGCGGCCGACGTGGGCTCGGCCCCCCAATGGAGCAGCAGCTCTTCGAGGATGCGAAGGTTGGTCCGGTTGTCGTCCACGACCAGGACCCGCAGGCCGAGCAGCCGCTCGGGACGGGCCTCGCCCCGCACCTTCGGGCACCCCCGCTGCGCGGGCATGCAAGCGGTGAAATGGAAGGTGCTGCCCTCCCCGGGCTTGCTCTCGACCCAGATGCGGCCGCCCATCATCTCCACGAGCTTCACGGTGATGGCCAGCCCGAGCCCCGAGCCCCCGTAACGCCGCGTGGTCGACCCGTCGGCCTGCTCGAACGGCTCGAAGATCCCCTCCTGCTTCTCCCGCGGGACGCCGATGCCGGTGTCGCGGACGGAGAAGTGCAGGCCGACCTCGTCGGCGGGCCGGGTCGGCTCGAGTTCCCAGGCGTCGACCGAGACCGCCACCTCGCCCGCCTCGGTGAACTTGACCGCGTTCCCCACCAGGTTGACGAGGATCTGGCGCAGCCGGCCCGAATCCCCCTCGAGGGCGTCGGGCAGCCCGGGGGCGATCCTCGCCGAGAGCTCCAGGCCCTTGGAGTGGGCGCGCGGGGCCAGCGTCTTGAGCGTCTCGTCCACGTGGTCGCGCAGGGCGAACGGCTCCGGGTCGAGGCGGAGCTTGCCGGCCTCGATCTTCGAGAAGTCGAGGATGTCGTTTATCACCGCCAGCAGCGAGTCCGCCGAGGCCTTCACGAGCCCGAGGTATTCGCGCTGCGGGGCGGTCAGCTCGGTGTCGAGCGCCAGCTCCGTCATGCCCAGGATGCCGTTCATGGGCGTGCGGATCTCGTGGCTCATGTTGGCGAGGAATTCGCCCTTGGCCCGGCTGGCGTCCATCGCCTCGTCTCGGGCGCGTCGTAGCTCGACCTCGAACAGCCTCCTGGCGGTGACGTCCTCGATCTGCGAGACGAAATGGAGGGGGGCCCCCTCGCCGTCGCGCACCAGGGAGACGCTCAGCATGACCCAGACGACGCGGCCGTCCTTGTGGAGGTACCGCTTCTCCATGCGATAGGACGGCGTGTCCCCGGCGAGGAGGCGCCGGGCCTCCTCCCGGTCCGCGTCGACGTCCTCGGGATGCGTGACGTCCTGGAAGGTCCGCCCCAGCAGCTCCCCGGACGGGTATCCCACGATCTCGCAGAGCGCCTCGTTGACCTTGAGCCAGCGGCCGTCTGGGGCGACCAGGGCCATGCCGATGGCGGCGGAATCGAACGCGCCGCGGAACCGTTCCTCGCCCTGCTCGGCGAGTGCCGTGGCGGCCGCGAGCTCGGCCGTCCGCGCGACCACCTCCGCCTCGACTCGGGCCGCGGCGATCTCGACCCGGGCGCGCTGGGCGGCCACCTCGTGCATCTCGGCAGTGCCGCGCAGGCAGTGGGGGATCAAAAAGGCGTCCTCGAAGGCGACCCAGGCCGCGTGCTCGACCCATCGCCACGCCCCCGGAGTCTCGGTGCCGAAGATCGACCGGGGCCAGAATGCACCTCGCAGGACGTGGTCCGCGACGACGACCGCCGAGCCGACGGCCACGACCTTCCAATCCCGGTAGAACGCCAGGAGGGCCAAGGAGCCGAAAATGTGGAAATGGGTTTCGATCCGCCCCCCGGTCAGGTGGATCAGCAGCGCCCCCATGAACATCTGGGCCGCCGCGACCACGTAACGGGTCGACGCTCGGCAGGGGAGCATGATCGCGAGCCAGGCCGCCGGCGCGGCGATCAGCCCCCCCAGGAAGAGCGCGGTCCAGACGTGCACGTGGATCCGGCTCGACTCGCCCGCCCAAGCCAGCGGCGAGATCGCCAGGGCCACGCCCAGGGCGGCCGCCCACTGGGAGAGCAGGAGCGCCGCGAAGAGGCGATCGGCCCTGCGGGCGATCCGCCGGGAGTGCTCCGCGAACAGGACGCAGGATCGATCGTGGACCCATTCATCGTCGGAAGCCCGGCTCGTCATGTTAATGATTGAATCACTCGAGTTCTCGCGGATGGGCCTGTGAAGCGTACGGCGAAGCCGTCGTGGATGGGGGGGTGTTTGAAGCCGGAAGAGAGGCGGGAGCCAGAACCCACCATAAGGGACCATCGTGCGGAGCCCGCGTCTCCGCGAGGCGGACCGTCTCGTGTTCGTCTTACCTGGGGGGGCTTTGTGGCGTGAACGTTCCGCCGCGCTCCTCGATTCGACGACCGCCCAGCGGGCAGCCGAAGACCGGGCCGTCCCGACATCGGACCCGAACGCCGATCGCCGACTCGGCCGCCTCCGCGGACCAATCGTTGGGCCCTTCGACGCCGCGCCCCCGCGTGATCCCCCCGCTGAACGCGAGCCGGCCGCCCGCATCGAAGACGAGGACGTGGCCCGAGGTCGCCGCGCCGAAGCGGCGTGCCTCGGCCCCTCCGGGGTCGAGCTGCACCGCGACGCCCGGCATCGATTCCGCCTTCGACCAGGCCGCGGACCTCGCCCAGCCGTCGCCCGCTCCTTCCGGTCGGAAGAAGAGCACCCGAATCGACGCCGCCCCTTTGCATCCGCCTGCGAGGCGTTCCAGCTCGATGAGGCTCGCCAGGGTGCACGGACATCGCGGGTGCGCGAACATCAGCACATTGGGCCGCGAGCCGTCCCTCGCCAACCCGCTTCCGGCCGGCCAGGCGTCCGGAGGCGGCCCGGCGGCCCCGGGGGCGGACTCGTAGCGGCATAGCAGGCCGAACCCCGAGGCCACCGCGACGCCCCAGGAAACCGTCGCGACCATCCCGAGCGACATCTTCATGCCATTCCTCCCTCGCAGAGGACGCGAGCCCTCGGCATCGAGGGCTCAGGCGATCAGCTCGAGACCTGGGCCACCATGACGGTCACGTCGTCGGCGATCCGATCGTCGTGTTCGGCCAAGGCCAAGGCGTCGTCGACGAGTCGCTGGGGGCTCCTGTCGTCCCGGGTCGACGTCAAGGCGGCGAGTCCCTCGAGACCGTAGCCCCAGCGGCCCCACCGGATCGACTCGACGCCGTCGCTGTAGAGGACGAGTCGGTCGCCGTCGGCGAGCTCGACCTCGCCCTGTGCATAGCTCGCCGGAAAGACGCCCAGCAACGGGCCGCCGCCGTCGGTCAGGAGGATGGGCGGCCGGCCGGGCCGGAGCAACAATGCTGGCGGGTGCCCCCCCTGGCAGTAGGTCCATGTGCGTCGGGCCGAATCGAACACGCCGTAGACCATCGTCAAGAACGGCGATCCCGGGAAATCCGCGGCGATCATAGCGTCGTTCAGTGAGTTCAACACGTGGTCGGGCGTGATGATTTCGTAGTCCGTCCCCGCGATCCGCTTGGTGCGCAGCGCCTGCATGGCGTAGACGCTCAGCAGGGCCGCGGCGACTCCGTGGCCCATCACGTCGCCCAGGCAAGCCCCGAGCCGCTCTCGATCGAGACGAAAAGCGCCGTAGAAGTCGCCGGCGACGTGCAGGGAGGGCCGGACGGCCGCGCCGAGCTCGAGGCCCGGCGCGCTCGGCAGGGGGCGTGGGAGCAGGCTGCGCTGGACCTGCTCGGCGAGCCGCAGGTCCGCGATCAGCCGATCGCGCTCCCGACGTAGCTCAAGGGCGCGGGCCCGCACTACGCGTTCCCGCCGTTGCGAGGCCTCGAACCGAGCCTTCCACGGGCCGGAGGGGTTATGGGTCGGAGTACTGGTCGCCATCCGAGGCACTTCTCCCTTCATAGGTCGTCGCGATTCGACGTGGACACACCCGGAATGCGCATCGAGATCGACGGCCCGACGACATGCTGGTGGGCTCGCCACCCGCGGCCCCCTTCCTCAACCCTAGTACACGCAGGCGAGTCGTCGACGTAACTGAGGGCCGGAGCCCGAGAATTCGTCCCGGAGATCCGGGTAGGCCCCCGTCTCGGGCGACTTCCGGTAATTGTCGTGGGAGTTCGTCGTCCATCGTGCGATCCTCACGCGGTCGGATGGCCCACTATTCGGGCGCAATCATCGGCGACGCCTGCCTTGATTCGTTCTCGAAAACGAGTGCGGCGGCGAACGGCGTACGTTCGACGAGAGGAAGCCGGAATCGAGGCAATAACTTCGGCGTGCGACTCTCCGGGGCTTCCGGCGAAGGTGCCGAGCGCCGATCGGCGTGCAACACCCGCATCATGGGGGGGGCGGCCCTACGGCTGGCGGCATGTCGCAAGGAGCCGGTCGGACCAGTCGAGCCCCGACTCGAGCGACCCTATTCGGTTTGAATTCGGCCGCGCCGTTCCGTGTCTGTCCGAGTCCGTTCCCGGCTGAGCGAAGGTTGGGTTCGTGACCTAGAGTTGAGCTGGGCGCCTCTCGGCGTTCGACGGGGCTGTCCCGGCCGAAACGGACTCGTCCCAAAAGGGTGGACCGACCGGATCACCTTGATTAGGTCGTCGGGACTCGCTCCGACCCGGCGGATCGCGAGGATCTCCGAAACTCACAGGAGGAGGACTCGAGATGGCGAGGACGAGCGGCGATGAGTTGGTGACGCCTAAGCTCTTGGATGCCGTACGAGAGTCGACGGCGGCCAATTGTCGCGCATGGGCCGGGCTCGCTCGAGAGATTCCGCGTTGGTGCTTTCGAGCCGTCGTCATGAATTCCTGGCTCAGCTTCACAGTGGTCGTCTCCGGCGTGATGGGCCTGGCAATCGTGATCACCATCGTGCTGCCGGGGTACACCTGGCCCTCCAGCCGACTCTACACCTCCAAGTTCGGATACGGCTCGATGTTGCGGAAGTTGAAACGGCCCTTTCCAGTGCCGGCGACGCGGGCCACCTCCCGGATGCTCCATCACAAAGCGCTCGGCGAAGGGTTGGTGCGGTCGGAGCCGGTGGTCGTCCCGATCGTGCCCATGGGCACCATCATCAAGGTGTATGTCGAACAGGGTGACCACGTGACGAAGGGTCAGCTCATCGCCGAGGTCGATCCGACGAAGGCGACCATCAAGGTCGAAGCCGCGAAGGCGGCGTTGGAGACCGCCAAGGCCGAGCTTGAGCGAGTCAAGATCGGCTCGGCGTACGTCTTGACCTACGAGCGGCCCAAGCTGGATCAGATCCGGATGGCCAATGCGAAGAAGCAGGGCGGGCTGAAACGGCAACTGATCGACATGAACACCCCGCTGATCCACAAGGGCTATGTCGCGAAATCGGAGATGCTACTCCTCCAGATCGAGCTCGCCAAATCGGAGCTCGATCAGGAGGAGGCCGCCTTCAACCTCTCGATGTCGACCGAAGGTGTGAAGGAGAGCGTCACCATCGCGGAATCGGCCATGCGAGAGGCGGACCTCGCCCTCCAGCACCGGCTCACCGAACTCAAGGAATACAAGGTCCACAGCATCGCGGACGGCTTGATCGAGCGGTGCCTGGTCCATGAGGGGGAATACAACCAGGATCCTGGAAAACCAGCATTCCTGATCGCTTCGGATTCCTGGTTCGAGGGGAACTTCGATCAGATGGCGTTCGACCGGGTCCACGTCGGCGACGAGGCCAAGGTCAGGCTCGAAGCATATCCCGATCAGTTCCTCCCCGGCAGGGTGATCTGGGTCAACCCGTTCGTCAACTACGATCTGGGCGGCCCCGAATCCACCCGACCCATCCGGCCCATGGGGACCGGCGCGCCCGAGTGGCCCGCGACGTTCTCCGCTCGGATCAAGCTGGACGCCCCGTCGTCTCCGGTCGTCCCGGGGATGACAGGTTTCTGCATCCTGCAGAGCCAGGCCGATGTCGCATGCCTGCCTCGCGAGGCCGTCTCCGCCATCACCGCGGGGAAGGGCATCGTTTACGTAATTAAAGGCGACGGATTCGTGCCGCGAGAAGTGACGCTCGGCCTGGTCGACGGGGACTGGATCCAGATCCGCGATGGCCTCGGCCCCTCCGAGGACGTCATCCTCGACGGCTATCAGGTGCTCGAGCCCAACGACAAGATCAAAGTCGTCCCAGGGCCGGAAGGGGCGGGCTGATGCACTGTCTATTCTCCAGGGTGCTGGCCGTGTTCGCGGCCTTGCTGCTGATCGTGGCGTTGATCAAGCCCTGGATGGAGGTCCCCGTCGACGTCGAGGAACTTCCCGACGGTAAGATCCAGTGCATCGCCGCGCGGCCTCGAACGGCTATACCCTTCCGGATTACCTGCCTCGCCTTTTCGCTGGTCATGGGATTCGGCCACGTCTGGCATCGACGCACTAGCGATCGCAAGGCGATGCTCGGAGCCGCGTTCCTCTCCTCTCAGCTATTCTTCCCCTACGTGGTGATGGCCTGGGAACCAGCCTTGTCGGCGCGGGCCAATTGGCTGCACATGCAGCACGAAAACCTCACCTGGCTGGGCGGCGATCTCTGCACCAACCTCGAGTACAGCAGAAAATCCTGGAAAGACTCCATCTACATGGTGGACACGCCCCGCCAGATCAACGTCGTCCGGTTGCCGTCGTCCGGGCTCGGGGCGTTCCAGTTCGGGCGGCTGATGACCTGGTTCGAGATGCTGGGCTTCTCCAATCGATTCTGCCAGTTCGTGAGGATGGGCTGGATCACGGCCCTGCTCGGGACCACGTTGTTGATCATGTCCGAATGCCTGCCAGCCGGACGACTCGACCGAAGGCGCGCCGTCCGCGCCCTGACTTCCGGAGTCGGCGCGTTCGCCTGCGGCACTCTGATCGCCGTGGCACCCGTGGTCGTCTCGTCGCTCGAGTTGGACCGCTGCCGAGACGCCGTAGCCCGCGGCCTGTACGACTCCGCCGAGGCGCACCTCAGGCGGGCGACGTTCTACCTCCCCGCCCTCCGCGAGGACACCTTCTACGTGGCCCAGCTCGGCTTGCTCGACTTCCGACGCGGCCGCCGCGAGACCCCCGCGGGCCGCCTCTTCCAGGCGAACCTCCTGGAGCGGCAGGGTCGCTATGCGCAGTCGATGGACCTCTATCAAGAGATCCTGTCGAAGGAGCCTCGCGAGACCGCCGTCTATCGCGAGGCATTGAGAGCCGTGCTGAGGGCGGGCCTTCACGCCCTCAACGGCCAGCGCAACGACCTAGCCTGCCGATGGCTCGAACAGGTGATGCGCGCCGAGCCCTGCAATTTGAAGGCAAACTTCGCCCTCCAGATCGCCTATCTGAGGACGTGGCGGCGCGACGACCTCGACCGCACGGTGCGAAGGATCGTCGCGATCTACGGCTACTTCCAGATGCCGACAAAGCAGATCGTACTGGCGGCCAGCCACGAAAACGCCCTCTTCGCCGCCTATCGCGATCACGACCTCGCCGCCGCCTACACCCATTCGCTCAAGGCCAAGAAGCCCTGAGCACGTCGAGATGAGGTGCCCCGGAAAGTTGGACCGGCTAAACGAGAGCTTTTCGGACTGACGAGGCAGTGCTCATGCTGGCCTGCGTTGATGCGAATTCCCTGGGGGCCAGGTAGCCCAGGGCGCTGTGGGGACGGCGTTCATTGTACTCGACGCGCCACGATTCCACCTCCTCCCGGGCGTCTTCCAGGCTGGTGAAGTAGTTCTGGTTGAGGCACTCTTCGCGGACCCGCCCGTTGAAGGACTCGATGAAGCCGTTGTCCGTCGGCTTGCCGGGCCGGCTGAAATCAAGGGTGACGCCGTTGAGATGCGCCCACAGGTCCAGCATCCTCCCCGTGAATTCCGGGCCGTTGTCGACCCGGAGTTCACGGGGCGCCCCCCGACCGGCCGCGACCTCGGCCAGGACCTCGGCGACCTGCCCCGAGGTGAAGCGGACTCCCACGCGAATGGCCAGGCTCTCGCGCGTGAATAGGTCGATGACGGTCAGCACCCGGAGCTTGCGCCCGTCTGCGAGGGCGTCGCTCATGAAGTCCATCGCCCAGGCCTGGTTCGCCCCCTCGACGGCGGGCCGGTCGTCGCGATGGCGAGAGCTCGCCCGTCGCCTCGGGTTCTTGCGCCGCAACGTCAACCGCTCCAGTCCATAGAGGCGATAGACGCGCTTGACGTTGACGGCCCAACCCTCCCGGAGGAGCAGGATGTGCAAGCGGCGGTATCCATAGCGGACCCGGTCCGTCGCCAATTCTCGGAGACGCATCCGAAGCGGCTCCTGCGACGCGCGGCTGGGCTTGTAGTTATGGGTCGCGCGGGGGAAGCCGGTCGCCTCGCAGGCCCGCCGCACGCTCACGCCGTAGCGGACCGTGAGGTCCGCCACGATCGTCCTGCGTTGCGGCGGGGTCAGGCTTTTTTTGCCAGGACGTCCTGGAGCATCCTCTTGTCGAGGCTCAGGTCGGCCACCAACTGCTTGAGCTTCTGGTTCTCCTCCTCCAGGAGCCTCAACCTCCTCAGCTCGGGGGTCCCCAACTCGCCGTATTTGGCCTTCCAACGAAAGAACGTAGCCTGGCTCACGCCCAACTTTCGACACGTGTCCTCGACGCCCAGGCCGGCCTCGGCCTGCCTCAGGGCGAAGACGATCTGCTCCTCGGTGAACTTCGACTTCCTCATGGATCGGGCTCCTTTCAGGGGAGCCTCATCGTATCCGAGTTCTCGAATGCGATGGTCCACTTTCCCGGGGGCACGTCAATCGTCGGAGGGCGGCGGCCCACCTCCGCGCGGAGCGTGAAATGACTGATCTCGGGGGGGCAGCCGAAGCGGATCGGGTGCTTCGCGCCCAGGCCCCTGGAGACGTACATGAGGGTGGGGTCGATCTGATAGAAACCCGCCTCGAAGCGGCGGCTGTAACGGCTGGGCATCAAAATTGAGCCCAGGATCGGGAGCTGGACCTGGCCGCCGTGGTTGTGGCCGCAGAGCATGTAGTCCCATCCCTGCCTCGCGGCCTGGTAGACGATGTCGGGGGTGTGGCTCAAAAGTAGTCGGAAGTCGGCCGCGGGTACGGACTCGTCGGCAATGGTCCGCCCCCAGGGAGCGCACGTGCCGCCGATCGCCAGCGTCGAACCCATTACGTCTATCGTCTCGACCTCGCCGTCGAGCACGGTGAAACCCGCGTGCCGGATCGCCGCGTTGATCGGGTCGACGTCGTGACCGTGGTCGTGATTCCCCAGGATGGCGTACCTGCCGATCGCGGCCGGCAGCCGTTCGAAGAGGGGAGCGATCCACGGGATGCAGGTCGGGTCGTCGATCAGGTCGCCCGTGATCAGGACGAGGTCCGCACGACAGCCGGAAGCCACGTCGAATACGGCCTCGAAATATCGGCGGTCATAGACGTGGGAGAAATGGAGATCGGTCAGGTGGAGGATCGAGAGACCGTCGAGCCGCTCCGGGAGCTTTCGGATCGGCACAGTCCAGTGGTGGACCGTCAGATCCAGGGCCTCGTTCCCCGGGAGCCGGAGTTGCCAGTTGTGCTTCCCTCGGCCGACGAACCGCTCGCGGGGGCCGTCGCCGACGAGATCGACGTGACGATCCTTGCGACCGATCCCCTTCACCGTTCGTGCATGTCGAGCGAACGTGGACAAGGGGAGGCCGACCAGGGACGCCAGGCAACAGATCACGGCGCCCGCCTGGAGGCAAAGGGGCCAGTCGGCCGCCGGGACGAACCACCATCGACGCGTCGTCTCGAAGGAGAGGAGGCCGATGATCAGGAACGATACGATCGAGCCCGCCTCGAGCCCGCGGACCTTCCACCCCATGCCGTGGACGATGTTGATCGCTAGGACCAGGAGGCACATCTCGCCGGCCGCGAACGCCATGTAGAAAGGCAGAGTGAGCATCATCGCTGCACCTTCGCTCCGTTGGACCATGACAGACTACCAACGCGAGCTTCGCGACGCCCGGGCTCGCCCCCGAGCGTCTTGGGCAGGCCCCATGCCGCCATGAGGGCGAAGCAGAGGACCTCCGCGACGATCTGGATCAACCGCCAGGCGAGCGAGGCGACCAGGGCCTGCTCGGCCGGCATCCACGGCGAGAGCAGCGTGGTCAGACATGCCTCGCGCACCACGAGGCCGCCCGGGGCGAAGATCGCAAAAAAGCCGACGAGCCAGGCCGCCGCATTGCCGGCGATCGCGGCCCCGACGGGTACGTTCGCCCCTCCCGGCGCGGCGTGGACGACCATTGCAAACACGAGGCCGTTAAAGATTCCCATGATCGCGAAAAAGGCCACCCCTTTGGCGAGACCCAGGACGCCGACACGCAACTCGCGGAGGGCGAGCAGCTGAGCCTTAAAGCGGGAGAATCTGGCTAGGAATCGAGGAGAGTTGGACGCCAAGACCGCCGTCGACGCCGCGAGCAGCAGGGCGGCGAGCCCACCAACGGCGAACCACCCCGACGCCAGCCTGGGGAGATGCCGCCCGAGCATCGTCAGAGAACTTGCCAGATACCCCCAACCCAGCCCTGCGACGACCGCCCAGCCGACGATCGTGACGAGGATCTCGAGCACGAGGCTGGCGGCGACGGTCCCCGTCTTCAAGCCGAGCCTCGAGGCGAGGAACGTGCGGGAACCATAGGACCAAACGCTGCCCGGCAGCCATCGGCAGGCTTCGGACGCCAGCCAGACCCTGACCCCCGCACTCGTGCCGATCCGTTGGCCGAGCGACCGGACCATCAGGCCCCAGCCGCCGGCGTTGACGATCCGATGGACCACGCTGAGGCCGAGGGCCAGGATCAAGCTCGAAAGACTGATCTGGCTCCCGGACCTCAGGAGCGACGCTCCATGCCCGGCGAGGCTTTGCAGCATGGCCGCCGCGATGAGAACCCCCAGTGTCGGCAGGACCCACCGACGGATTCTCGAGGTGACTCTCAAATGACTCACGAATGCCATCCCGCTTCTCGCTCGTAAGGGTCTGGGTCAACTCACGCCGCTTCGGTCGGCCTTCGTCGCGAGGCCCGATTGCGAACGGTGGGGACGGGGCAGCGCGTTCGTTTCGAGTGCGACCCCGATGGCGTCGCGGTAGACCCCCTCGATTCGATCGGTGATGCGATCCCAATCGAAGGCCTCGCGGGCGAATTCCATGGCGTTCTCCGCGAGGGCGCTCGCCCGCTCGGGGTGGTCGAGAAGGCCCAGGATCGCCGCGGCGAGGGCCGAAGGGTCCTTCTCGGGGACGAGGATCCCCGTCCGTCCATGCTTGACGACGTCCGGGATCCCTCCCACGTCCGACGCGACGACGGGGCGGCCGTGGGTGAAGGCCTCGATCGGGCCGAGACCCAGCCCCTCAGTGTCGCCGTGGTCGTCCACGATCGACGGGTTGACGTAGACGTCGCAGTCGGCGTACAGGGCGTCCAGTTGCTCGTTGCTCACGAAGCCGAGGAACTCGATCGACCAGTCCAGCCCGAGCGAGCGTGTAAGCTCCTCGAGCCGCTCTCTCTGGTCGCCGTTCCCGGTGATCTGGAGGATCGCGCGCCGATCGGCGAGGATCTCGGGCATGGCGCGGATCAAGTACTCGACGCCCTTGCGCTGGATGAGCCGCCCGGTGAAGAGGATCTTGGGCACCTCGTTGCGAGGGAGGGGGGTCGGCCTGGCCTCGACGGTCGATCCGTACGGGATGACGACCGAATCTCGTCCCGAGAGGCGCTTCACCTCGCCGGCCGTGTGAGAGCTGTTGCTGATCAGCCTATCGGCGTCGAGCAGCGCGCTGCGGAGGATTGGTCGCACCCAGCTCTTGCGCCTGGCGAGGGCGAACTCGGCGCCGTGGCTGTTCATGACGACCGGGGCGCCGCATGCGCGGCGGGCCGCGGCCGCGATCGGCCCGTGGGGGAACGGCCAGTGGGCGTGGATCACGTCGAAGTGCTCTCGACTGGCGAGTTTCCTGGCCGAAAGGATCCCCATACCCACGTAGGGCAGTCCCAGCACCTGGTAGATTCGCTTGCGGATCCGGTTGGGCGCCCCCTGCTCGTGGGTCAGGCGCTCCCACGATCTTGGGGCGTAACGGAAGCGATGGACCGGGACCCCGTCGATCGTGTGAGACGCGAGCCCCTCGTAAGAGGGCGCGAGCACGGTCACCGAATGACCGCGGCCTGTCAGCCTTTTGATGGATTCCCGCAGCCAAGGGACGGCGTAGTCGTCCTCATGGCGGGGATACGTGGAACCGATCACCAGTATGCTCAATCGCCTGCTGGCGATAACCTCGCGGGAGTCGACGCGGAGCGAATGGACGTTCATCGGCTGGCTCTCCAGGGGCGGTGGTTCGCGTCAAGCTCCGTCGGCGGCCTGCGTCAACTGGCCGCCGCTGCGGTGACAGTGGTACGCCAGTTGTACGGCCGGCAGGGGAGGGTGCTCGCTGGAAGTCGACGCCCGGTCGTTCGTCGTGTCTTCGACGATCGGGAGCTTCCAATGCGCCCAGAGGCCGCCGCGGATCGCGAGCTCGGCGAGCAGTCCGCAGAACGAACCGACGATCGCGGTCGCCAGCATGACGACGCCGGAAAGGACGGCGACGCTGGCCGCCAAGGGGAGCTTGGTCAACGCAAGGACGAAGCCGGCGACGATCAGCGAGACCGCTGAGCAGGCGCAGACCGCCGAGACGCCGCCGATGAAGTGCGAAGGGCGCTCGCGGTACTTGCGGAGGAAGCCGACCGTCATCATGTCCATGAAGCCGCGGAGGTAGCGCTCGAAGCCGTATTTACTGACCCCGTGCCTGCGTGGGTGGTGTTCGACAACGATCTCGGCCGCGCGAAAGCCCTCGATGGCGGCTAGCGCGGGCACCATTCGATGCATCTCCCCGTGGAGCGTGAGGCCCTTGACGACGCCGGCCCGGTAGCACTTGAACCCGCAGTTGTGGTCGTGGAGGCGAACGCGCGAGACGTGGCTGAGCATGAGATTGAACAGGCGGCTCGGGAGTACCTTGTGCCAGGGGTCGTGTCGGGTCTTCTTCCAGCCGCTGATCAGGTCGTAGCCCTCGTCGAGCTTCTCGAGGAATCGGCCGATCTCCTTGGGGTCGTCCTGAAGGTCGGCGTCCAGGGTGAACACAATCCCGCCTCGGGCCGCACGAAACCCGGCGGTCAAGGCCGAGGCCTTGCCCGCGTTTCTACGGAATCGCAGCCCGCGGACCGTGTTGGGTTCACGCTCGGCGAGCGACTTGATCGTTCCCCACGAATCGTCGCTGCTGCCGTCGTCGATGAAGATCACCTCGAATCGGGTGGTCTCGGGCATTTCGGAAGCGATGCGCTGGTACAACTCGACGAGGGTGGCCTGCTCGTCCATGAGCGGGATGACGAAGCTCAGGTCGATTTGAGCGGACTTACGACCGCCAACCGTCTGCTCGACATCAAAGGATTCGTGCTGCTCGGCCGGACCGGGCGTCGCATCTGAGCGGTCCGGACGGGTATGAGCACGATGCGATTTCTTGGACGACGCTACTGCTGAGGCGGGGTGCATGATCGAGGCTCCTTGCGAGGCGTCAGGAGTGGAGGGGCTCATCGTGAGTGATTCGTGGTGTTTCGCACGTACGCGGCGCGAGGGCCGATCCCGGAGGCCCTTTCGGCCGCGACGACCGAGACGGTCGTCTTTATGCGGAGCCGGGGATGTCGCCTAAGATCGGCGACGGGGGCTCAAGCCGCTTCACCGAGCGAACGGTGATCAAGCCTTCTGGAGGGGTAACCACTCGACGGGGGCCAACACCTCGACGTCGGAGATGTCCCATGCGAGATCGAAGGATTCGGAGAGAGGGTCGGGCGTCACAAGCTCGAGGACGTTGGCCCGGGTGTGCGGGCGGGAGCTGCCGGGCGTAAGCCGGCCGATGCCCTGGTACTGGAATCCGGAGCTCAAAACCTTGGCTTCATCAAGGCAATTGCGGCCGTCGAAGATGACCCGATGGTTCATCAGGTCGCTCATCACTGCGAAATCCGGGGACTGGTACTGCTTCCAGTCGGTGACGATCGCCACCGCGTCGGCCATCTCGAGGGCCGAGTAGGGGTCCTCGCAGTAGTCCAATCGGTCGCCGTAGATGGCTCGCACGTGCTCGAGCGCCTGGGGGTCGGACACTCGGACGAGGGCGCCGGCCTGGAGGAGCTCTTCGATGAGCACCAGGGCCGGAGACTCGCGGACGTCGTCGGTCTCGGGCTTGAAGGCCAGGCCCCAGACGGCGATCCTCAGGCCGCGGACCGACCCGCCGAAATGATTGAGGATCAATCGGGGCAGCACGTCCTTCTGCGACTCGTTGACGCTGTCGACGACTTCCATCATCTGGCAGGGCAGGCCCACCATTTTGGCCATGTGTATCAGGGCGCGGACGTCTTTCGGGAAGCACGAACCGCCGTAGCCGGCGCCCGGCGCCAGGAATTGGAAGCCTATGCGACGGTCGTAGCCGATCCCTCGCCGTACGTCGTCGATGTGCGCCCCGTAGCCCGTGCAGAGGTTGGCCATCTCGTTGATGAAGCTGATCTTGGTCGCCAGAAGGCAGTTGGCGACGTATTTCGTCATCTCGGCGCTCTCGGGCAGCATGGCCAGAAAGGGACGATCCGCGCCTAGGATCGGCTTGTACACCCGCAGGAGCGTCGCGACGACCTCCGGACGGCGGGCGCCGACGACGACTCGGTCGGGCTTGTAGAAGTCCTCGATCGCCGCCCCTTCCTTCAGGAACTCGGGGTTGCTGGCCACGTCGAAGGGCACGTCGGTGATCTCGGCCATCTGACGCGACAACTCGGCGTTGGTGCCCACCGGCACCGTGCTCTTGATGACGATGGTTGCCGGCCCCTTGAGGTTCTCCGCGATCTGGCGACCGACAGCCCAAACGCCGCTCAGGTCGGCGCCCCCGGATTTGCCCTGGGGCGTCCCGACGGCGATGAAGATCACCTCGGCGTCCGCGATCGCGGTGGGAAGGTCGTCCGTGAACGTGAGGTTCCGCGAGCAGGTGTTCTTGATGACCATCTCGGGGAGGCCCGGCTCGTAGATCGGAATCCGCCCAGCATTGAGCAACGCGATCTTGCCACGATCCTTGTCGATGCAAATCACTTCGTTGCCGAGATCGGCCAGGCAGGTGCCCGTGACAAGGCCGACGTATCCCGTGCCGACGATTGCGATCTTCACGAATATCTTCCTTCCGGAGGCAATTCGCCTACTGGACGGCGATCGAGGGAACGGACACTCGGCGTCGAGTGGTTGTGGACTCACCTTGGTGCAAGGTCAGAGATCCCACAGGCTGCTCTCATCCAAACCCTAGGTCGCGTGTTTCCAGGCGACGAAGAAATGTCGTCGAACGAAGCCGGGGAGACTTGGTCGTGAGAGAGCCGGCAGGAGTGCGAGGCTCGGCCTACGGAGATTCCTCGTTCGGCCGCGGCAGCGTTCCCATGGCGGAAGATGATGTCCAGGGACGAGATCCGCCCCCACCTCCCTCGCTCTTCCCACGGGCCATGGTTACGAGCGGAGATCGTTCGCATGGCGCGACGGCTTGAAGCCGTCATTCTGCCGTGGACTTCGAATCCTCCTCGAAGCGTTAAGGAAGGTTGGGCAGGGAACTGTTGGATGCAGCCGTCGTCGGCCGGTCACCCCGATCCGTCGCTTCACTTGAGCCAGCCTCGACCGACGGCTAGGCGCCTCGCTACGTTGCGGTAAACAACGTCGGTTGTCGTTGTGGTGGCGAACGAGAAGGCCTGGATCATCGTCTTGTAGTCGATCGACTTGACCGTCCCCGAGCGCGACGCCTCGGTGCCGGTTCTGCTGTCGTCCGACGAGGCGACCTGACCGTCGGCCCCGACCCTCGCCGACAGCCAGCCCAGGCCACGGACGATCATCGCCTCGACCTGACCACGCAACTCCGGCGAACGGCAGGTCGTCAGGAAGCGCTCGGCCATCAGGATGCCATAGGCCTGGTAGCTCGTGTCGCTGCCCCCTTTCTCCGGGTTCACCCCATCCGCGGCCTGGAGAGCGTGCCCCCGAGCGGCGTAGTCCGAGGCTGCCCGGCTTAAAGCCTCGGCATCCGCTCGATAATGGGCCGCGATCGTCGGGTCAGCCGGCGACTGCATGGCTGCGGCGGTCTCGCCGAGCGCCGCGGCGAGCAGCCAACGGCGGTGCGTATAGGGAGCGTCGTTGAAGTCGCCTTTCGCGGCGACCCCTGGGGTCGCCAGCCATCGGGCGGCCGCATCAAGCTTCGGCAGGTACCTGGCGAGGACCGTCGGGGCGTCCGAGGCGTGGGATTGCGCCGTCAGCAATAGCGCGCGGGCCGCGGCCTCGACGAACATGGACGTGCTGTGGAATGCGTCGCCCGTGCCCACGAAGCTCCCGTCGACCGCCTGACGGGCGAAGCCCCAGTCGAGGATCTTCCAGCCGCGTGCGACGAGCGCCGCGTCCCCGCGTACGAGGCCCGCCTGGACGAAATCGGCCCCATATCGCTGCTGCTCGATGAACCAGGAGTTCGAGCCGCCGGCTTCCCAGGCGGCGTTCACCCCGATCGCTCCGCTCTCGGCGATGTCGCTCGCCATGCGGCCGGGCGTGCTGTAGAGGATCGACGAGAGCAGCGAGTCGTCGGCAAGGCTGTACAGAGAGGGCGGCATCGGCCCAGTAGGAGGCGCCGCGACAAGGATCGGGGCCTGCGGAAGTACCGCGCCGGCCGAGAGCAGCTGACGCCCTTCCAGGCTTTCCAGCATGTCCGGCCGGCTGCGCCTCGACGGCCGCCCGAGCTTTACGCCGGCGATCGATTCGACGGTCGACGTCGGACATCGCGTATGGAAGGCCAGGCGGATTAACGAGGTTCCGTCGGCGCACGCGTGGATGCCTCGGATTTCCGCCGCGACCTCCCTACGACCATGTCCGTCGCCCAGTACGACCAGCACTGACGCCAGGAGCAAGGGCGCGACCCCGACCGCCCGCAACGCGGCACCGCCCCGGCTGATGTTGGCGACGCTCGCCGCGACCTCGTGGCTGCCTCGATGGTCCGCCCACACGAGCATCACCCGCGCCGAGGAGACGAAGCGGTGGTCGGTCCGTCGTTCGTCGACCAGAGGTAGGTTCAAGCCCAGGGCGGAGAGGCCCGCCATCATTCGATCGATCAGGTCCATCCCGAATCTCCAGGTCGCCGATGTTAGCGATGCGCGAGTCCGCCGACGCGAGGCGTGTCCGGTTTCCCCACGAGGGAGGTGTCAGGCCCCGCACCCGGCAGGTTGGGGCCGCGGTAAGTCTCGAGGGTCGCCAGAGAATCCTAGGATGCGGATGGTGAGGGCCGGAGGACTCGTGGTCGGGCGCGTCCCTCGAGCGACGTGAGCTTCTCCGAAGTTGCCGAGGAGCCACGGCTGTGCGGATGCTCGGCCCCAAGCGGTCCAGACGAAGCGAGGCATCCCGACGCGACGCCCCGAAGCGACGCTCCGCCGCAAATCTCCGTCCCTCGCATCATGGGTTGAAAATGAGCGACGTCCGCGAGTCGGATATCGAGGATTCGGCCGTGATCGCGTTCAGAAAGGCGATCGGTCCGGTATCCATAACCACCGAATATC
This sequence comes from Paludisphaera mucosa, assembly GCF_029589435.1. Lineage (NCBI taxonomy): Bacteria > Pseudomonadati > Planctomycetota > Planctomycetia > Isosphaerales > Isosphaeraceae > Paludisphaera > Paludisphaera mucosa. The sequence continues at coordinate 2,419,552 of NZ_JARRAG010000002.1, forward strand.
CCGAACAGAGACCTTCGTCGCTTCATCGACGAGAGTCGAGACGCCGATCGAGGTCGATAGGGGGATTGTCCAGGTCGCGACGTCGGAGGCCGATCGCCATCGCGATGCGCCCGCTCGACGCCATTGAACGACGCCCAGCCTCCACCTCGCCGCGGAGAGCTAGGGTTCTCGTGGGACGGGGCTGAACCTGCGTGGGCGTCGCATCGCCGATGTCCGGCCCGCCGCGACGTCGACGCAAGATCTTGGTCCCAGCCCCGAACGAAGGCTCGATGACGCGAGCGGCTCGCCGAAAGGCGACGAGAAGCCTTGGGAAGCGTCCACGTCGTTGTGGATTCTCCGATGTCCTGGATCCGAAGCTGGAGGCCCTCCTCCCGAAGGAGGGTTGCACTAAAGCATGTTGAATAAAATTCGATCTGAACATCACCATGGAAAGCGACGCAAGTTCCGGGCTAGGCACGAAACCCTGGAAGTCCGGCAGCTCATGACCGCGTCGATCAATCTCGACGCGAAGTCGGCGGTTCTGTCCATCATCGGATCTGCGGGCGCCGATCTCGCGCGGGTCGAGTTCGGCACGAAGACGATCTCGGTGCAGGGCGTCGTCCAGAGCGTCTCCGACCCCACTACGATCAACGTGACGCTGCAGACGGATCAGGCGGTCTCGCTCCGGAAGAGCTTCGCGGCCTCCTCGGTCAAGTCCGTGAAATTCGATGGACAAGGGGGAGTCGATCTGCTGTCGAATCTCACGACCGCCGCGTCGACCTGGTCGACGACCAACGGAGGCGTGGTCAACACGAGCCTGCTGGTCGGCAGCCCCGGCTACAAGAACACCGCGAGCGTGAGCCAGGTCGGCGTGTTCCAGGTTGGTGCGACGGGCCAGGTGGGGGTCGACTACCTCTATCGGGGAGCCGGCTATGCGGGGCAGCTGGCGATCTTCAGCCTCGAAGGAATGGACGCGTACACGCCCGGTTCCGCCGAATACATCAAGGAGGCCGCCCGCCGCGCGCTCAGCGACGGCCCGCAAGGCCACGTCGTCATCAAGACGCAGCAGGAGGGCGCCAAGTACACCGCCTCGCTCCCCTGGGAAGGGAGCCTCAATAAAGGCGCCTACCTCGGCGTGCATACGGTGACTATGAAGCCTGGCGATTCGTTCGCGGCGATGCTGGTCCCCAGCGGCACGGTGGAGCAAGTAGCCGCCAATCCCGCCGCCGGTGGTTCGATTCGGCCCCTGTTCTCCGTTCCCGCGGCGAATCCGGCGCCGCTCGACGCCCAGTTTCTCGGCCAGATCGGCGACCTCGACGGCAGGGGCTCCCTATTCGCCTTCGAGGACCAGCGCCTCGACGGCGCGAGCGACCGCGATTACAACGACATGGTCTTCCAGGTGACGGGTGCCAGGGGGACGGCGACCCCGGTCTCGCAGGTAATCAACCCCAGTCATAATTTCATCGCCAGCACGATCTTCCAAGAGCTGGACGCCTACGCCGTCCGGCAGGAGCAGAACGACTCCGTCAGCAAGGTCGGCTCCTACGCCCCCGGTGGCTTCCAGGTGGGTGCCTCGGGGGCGATCTCGGTCGACTACGTGCGAGACTGGGCGGCGACCCTTGGCGAGGTGGCGGTGTTCAGCCTTCAAGGCATGGGAAATCTGGTGCCGGGCTCGGCGGCGTACGTCAAGGAAGCGGCCCGTCGGGCCCTCTCGGACTCGACCCTGGGCCACGTCGTCGCCTCCGACCTCTTCGAGGCCCCGCAACAAGGGAGCAATTCGACCTCGGCGACCTACCAGGGGCAGAAGAACTATGCCATGACGCCCGGCGACTCCTTCGCCGCGTTCTCGATAGCGAACGGGACGGTCTGGCAGCTCTACAACGGGGCGATCGGGGCGGGGGACGTACGCTTCTCGACGAAGGACGTCAACACGGGCGGGTCGGTCGTCGCGCCGACGCCCGGTAAAGCGGCGACGTGGACGCTCGGACTGGGCGCCTCGGCGGTCAACCTGGCCGGCGTGACGGCGAATCCTACGGATCCTTCGTCGCTGGCCCCCGCCTCGGTCTGCACTGTGGTCTACCTTGACCTCCAGGACAACGGAAAGATCGACCCCGGCGACCCGAGCCTGCCGGGCGTCTCGGTCAAGCTCGTCGGCGCCGACTTCGCCGGACACGCCGTGCAGCGATTCGCGACCAGCGGGCCGGACGGCTGCGCCGAGTTCGCCAACGTCCCGCCCGGCATTTATAGCGTCACGGCGACCGATGCGAGCGGCGGGACCCTCGTGAGGGGGTCGCAGATCGGGGCCAATGGCGGGCTGGCCTCGGCCGGCGGCCTCTCCGGGATCGTCTTGCTGCCAGGGGATCGTGCGGAGGGCTACGCGATCGGCAGGGTCCAGCCGGCCACTTTGTCGGGCTGCGTCTTCGCCGACGCCGACCGCGACCGGGTGCATGACCCGAGCGAGCCGGGGATCGCCGGCGTCGCGCTCCAGCTCATCGGGGTCGACGACCTCGGCGCCAACGTCAGCCTGTCCACGACCTCGGGCGCCGACGGGACCTACACGTTCGCGGGCCTCCGCCCCGGCGCCTACTCGATCCTGAAGACCCAGCCGGCGGGCTATGCCGGGGGCCGCCAGTCGATCGGCTCCTTCCTCGGCCAGGCCCATCCGATCGGCCGCAACGGCCAGATCGGGACCGATCGCTTCAACGGCATCCAGATCGGGTCCGGCGAGACGGGCTACAACTACAACTTCGCCGAGTGGACCGGCGGGGCGACGGGCGACCCGAGCTACGCTCGGGAGATCGACCTCCAGGGGACGTCCGGGAGCGACGTCGTCACCATCGTCCTCGGCGCGACTTCCCATCGGGTCACGATCAACGGGGTCACGTCCACGATCGACGCGGACGTCTCGACAATCGTGAACTTCAGCGGCCTGGGCGGCGACGACCTCGTCACGATCACCGGGATTCCGGGGTCGGAGACGCTGACGGTCGCCCCGAACGTGGCTACCCTGATCGCGCCCAGACTCCGCCTGGAAATCGAGGGGGTCGCTCGGATCGCCTTCAGGGGCGGCGTCAACGACCGGGCCTATCTCTACGATTCTCGCGGCAACGACGTCTACAAGGCGACGCCCACGCTGCAGCAGCTTGACGGCCCCAACTATCACGTCGCTGTGAGCGGGCCCGACCGGGTCTACTGCTACGCGGTCAACGGCGGCGATGATCAGGCGGTCTTGTCCGACTCGGCAGGCGACGACGACTTCAAGGCGACGCCCATCGACGCCCGCCTCTACGGGGCGGGCTTCTACAACTACACGCGCGGTTTCGACCACGTCGTGGCGACCTCGCAAGGCCTAGGGAAGGATCGGGCCTACCTCTACGATTCGGCCGGGAACGACACGCTCACGGCCGGCCCCGGCTCCGCCAAGCTGGCCGGCAAGGGGTTCGACGCGACGGCGAGCGGCTTCCCGAGGGTCGACGCCTATTTCAACGTCGGCGGCAAGGACGGCGTCGTGCTCACCGGTTCCGCCGGCGACGACCGCTTCTATGCGAGCCCCGCCGAGACCGAACTGGTGGGGACGGGCTTCGACCTGCAGGCGCACGGCGTCGCCGCGGTCGTCGCCGACGGCGGGCCGGGAGGCGCGGACAAGGCGTACCTCACGGGCACGCAATCCGACGACGTCCTGACGGCCTCCGCCGCTTCATCGCGATTGACCGGCCCCGGCCTGGACGCGACGGCCAGGGCGTTTTCCTGGGTCCTCGCCTCGGGAGGATCGTGCCTCGGCTTCGACGTCGCCAACCTCGCCGACACCGCAGGGAACGACACGCTCGACGCCAGCCCCGGCTCGGCTCGGCTCTACGGCGTCGGGTACACGATCCGTTGCGAGGGCTTCAATAAGCTGGTCGCGACCGCATCGGCGGGAGGCGTCGACCAGGCGACCTTGCACGACTCGCCCGGCGACGACACTTTCGTCGGCTCGCCGATGGCGGGACGGTTTTACGGGGTCGGATTCGACAACTCGACGATAGGCTTCGCCAAGCTCGTCGTCGACGGCTCGGCCGGCGGCAACAACGTCGCCATCCTCAGCGACACGACCGGCGACGACCTGCTGACGGCCGCCGGCGATTCCGTGACGCTCGCCTCGGCGACCCAGAGCCTGAACTTCAAGGGATTCAGGACGGTCACTGCGAGCTCGCCCCTCGGCCGCAACCGGAAGCGGATCTCCGCGATCAACTTCACCCTCAACGTCTCAGGAGAATGGATTCCCGTCTAAGCGACGTCCCTCGAAAGGCGTGGACCCGGGGCGTTCGCTTTCCTTCCATGGGCGGCCGCCTTCGTAGGGGAATCGTCCGACGGGTGGGGCCGAGTAAGCTGTTGAAACCATGTGGACGGAGCCAGGGATGGCCATCGTCGATCCGGAATCGAAAAGGGACGCCGCGTCCACGTCTCGCGCGACGCGCTCGTATTGGTGTTCTATGCTTCCAAAGGGGGAGCCTCGAACATCGATTCGACCGCCCCGCCTGATTCGATTCCCGAATGGAGAAGACGAGCGGATCGCGGGGACGCCCCTGGAGATGGGGCCCGCCGGATCATCCTCGTCCTTCGAAGGCAGTGACGCCGTGAATCTCGCGATCAGGCTCAGGAAACTCCTCCCCCGCTTTCGATCCGAGACCGGTCGATCGAACCGCGTGTGGAGTTCGATCTCGACGCTCATCTTGTTGACGTCGCTTTCCGGCCTGCTCCTGGGCCTGGCTCTCGGGCATTGGCGTTCCAGCCCCGGACCTTTCATCCGGCGGCTGCACATGGGCGGGGACTGGATCAAGGCCCCGGGGCCTCCTACGTACGCCGGCTACTTCCGGCGGCACGTCAGGCTCCCCGGACCGGTCAAGCACGCCTGGGTCTCCGTCGCGGCTCGCGAGGGATTCGAGATCTGCGTCAACCAAAATCCCAGCGGCAGATGGTACCTCTGGCGGCCGACCCGCCCCTTCCAAACGGGCCTCAGCGAAGCGGGCCAGCTCCTCAACCCAAGCCCACCCACGCTGGCCTTGAATTTCCCGAGGGAGTACCAGTGGTCGTCGCACCGCAACGACTGGCTGCCGGTCTTCCTCGACATCACCCAGCACCTCCGGCCCGGCCCCAACGTCATTACCCTGGAACTTGAGACGCGGTCGGCCCCGGCCATGGTCAAGCTGGAGGGCGAGATCCTGCTCTGGTCCGGGGAGCGGATCCGGATCGACTCCAACGACGAATGGCTCGCCGAGCCGGTACCCCCGTTCGACATCCGGCACGATTGGACCGAGAAGGACTACGCCGACCGATCGTGGCACCAGGCCGTCGACGTCTCCCGCTCGGGACGGGCGCCCGGCGACCTGCATTTTCAATCGTTCGACGAACGGCTGCTGACGACGCCCTTTGCAGGGCGATGGGTCCGGAGCCGCGAGGCTGGGGCGGGCGACGCCGTCTGGTTCTCGATGGAGTGGGACCTCCCTTCGATCCCCGACGACGCCTGGATCCGACTGGTCGCGAATCGCACGTTCGACCTCTTCGTCAATGGCCGGAGAGTGATGTTGCCCCTGTTGGGGAATCCGGATCTCGACTCGGGCGACTGGTTGTTGGGGACTCCGCGCGGGGCCGACCTCCCAGCGGCGCCCGAACTTCTCGACCCCGACGAGGTCGGATCGCTATTCGTCGGCGATCGCTTCGAGTCGCCCCGACACGGCGACCCGTCGTCGACCGTTTTCAGGGACCGGTGGGCCAAAGAGAAGCAATGGAACAAGACCCGAGACGTATCCCGCGCGACCACGCGAAGCGACCTCCCCGGAACCTACGACCCGATCAAGGCCGAGGGCGAGGACGTCATGCCCCACGACCTGATGCCCCCCCAGCCGGAGCCCCATCAGCCAAAGGCGCTCGGACGCGATCGGGCGATCGGCGGGCTGCTCGCCTACAACATACGGTCGATGATCCGCGCCGGCCGGAACACCATCGAGGTCCGGATGATCCCGCCCCTCAGCCCCGAGGGTTTCAGCTGGGCGCCCCAGCTGGCCGTCGACGGCGAGGCGCTCTTCCGAGACGGCTCGCGGGTCGCCCTTGAGGTAGGCTCGGGCAGCCGAATCGGCTGTCGGACTCAGGAGCCGTCGGGCGCCGTTTCGGAATGGCGGTCCGCGGAGGTCCTCGGCCCCGCGCGAGTCCTCGGCAAGAGCTGGCCCACGACGGTCTACCGCGGGATCGCCCATGATCCCTCACAGATCCTCGTGCAGAAGGTCGGATGGGTACTTGGTTCCCTCCTGGCTTCGACGACGGCGATCGCTCTCGCCCTGGGGGTGGCGTATTGTCGCGAGCGTCGAGCCGCCGGCGAGCCGTCGGCCGCCCTGGATCAGGCCGCGAGGTCCCTCGGCCGGTTCATCCTGCCGCCCATCGCGATCCTGTTCGCGGCACTCCTCACGGAGGCGTCGTGGGCCGAACGTCACGAGGCTATCCTCTTCCGGATCCCGCGAGTCTGGCCGGCGGTCTTCATGCTGGCGGCCGCCTCGCCCATCCTCCTCTGCGCGCCGTTTCGCTCTCTGGGCGACCGCCTGGTCCGCCTTCCGAAGACACGGGCGTGGATCCCGCTGGTCGGGGTGGTACTCGTCCTGTGCGGCGTGCTGAGGATCTACAAGATGGATTTTCAGCCGCTCGATGACGACGAATACGCCTCCTGCCAGGCCGTGCTCGGGATAGCCCGATCGGGAGCCCCCAAGTTCGTGCCCGATGGGGTGTATTACACCCGCAGTCCGGCGTATCACTACCTCGTCGGCGCCATCGTCTGGGCGTTCGGGGAAAATCTCTGGGCGATGCGGCTCCCATGCGCGGCTCTGGGAGTGGCCACCGCCCTCCTGATGTATCGGCTCGCCGATCGGCTCATGCACCGGCCGTGGGTCGGCCTCGGCGCGATGCTGCTCTACACGCTCCACCCGTTCGCGATCTTCTCGGCCCACCTCGTGCGATTCTATCAGCAGCAGCAATTCTTCTCTCTGCTCGCGGTCTACTGGTTCTGCGAGGGATTTCTCGGGACGCCCTCCAGGAAGTATCGATACCTCACCGTGATCGCATTCTTCCTCGCCGTGGTCAGCCAGGAGATCACCGCGATCATGGCGTTCCAGCTTCTGCTGGGCCTATTCTGGTTCGGGCGAGACGCGGGATGGAAGGCGAACATAAAACTGGGGATCGTCGGGGCGCTCGCGGTCGCTTTCATCGTCCTCGATCTCCTGGTGTTCCAGACGCGCTGCCTGACGCGCGTCGAAGGGGTCTCTCCGAACGTCGAGGCGGCGATCAAGCCGCATTACTGGGACCCCTACAACTTCGTCTCCCTCTTCCTCGCCTATTCAAGGCTCCACGTGGCTCCTTCCTTGATCATGGTCCTGGCCTTGCCGCTCCTGATCCGCCGCGGAGGCCGGGTCGTCTGGGCACTCCTCTTCTTCATGCTGACCGGGACCATCCTCACCAACTTGATGATCACGCATGTCAGCCTGAGATATCAGTATTGGCTGATCGTCCTGTGGCTCCTGCTCGCGATCCGGGGCCTGGCCTTGATCGCGGAGCGACTTGCCGTCCATACCCAGCGATCGGGAGGAACCAACGCCAGGAGCTTCGCCGCGATCCTCGCCGCACCGATCTACGTGGCTTTCCTGCTCGACTGGGCGCCCTGGCGGATCGTCGATTCGTATGACTGCAAGATCCTCAACGACTCGACGGGCGCTTTTCGATTCATCCGCGGTCAACTCAGGCCCGGCGACGCGATCGCGGCGAATGAGCCGCATCCTCATGCGGCCTACCTCGAAGCGGGACATGTCGAGTATGACCTCACGGTCCCGTTGCTGCAGGACTTCGTGATGCTCCAGAAGGGCCGGCTCATCGACAGGAACGGCGGAGGCGAAGTCATCGGTTCGCTCGACGATCTCGTCGAGGCCTGCCGAAAGCACGACCGGCTCTGGGTCGTCGTCAACCGCGAGAAATTTCGCACCCGGGGAAAGAACATCCGCTGGGAATACCCTGCGGCGCGGATCGAGCTATTCCTGCGGAAAAACTTTCAGATTGCATTTCGTGGATACCTTTGGACAGTATATTTGTGGGATTCCTCGCGAGGCAGCTATCAGGGATTTCGCGGAAATTGACGCTCGCACCGACGTTAAAGCCGTCTTCGTGCTCCACGGAGGTGTGGTGTCATTCGCGATCGACCCTGGCATCGAAACACCGCATATATAAACAATAACATGATGATCGACCTCCGTAACCATTCACGCCTCGGCAGAGACGAGCGAGGGCGGCGTGCCGCTTGAGCGGTGGGCGGAGACGGCTTCGATGAGGAAGCCGAGCAGGTCCCGGGACTGGCGGCGGCAGGATTCGATCGACGTCTGGATGCGTTCGACGAACCGCGAGCCGGCCGCCGATTCGGTCCCGAAGTTGGTCTTGCGCCGGCAGACGGCGTAACGCAACGCGCGTTCGGCGGCGTAGTTCGGATCGACGCCCTCGACCTTCGCGAAGGTCGAGGCGACGGCTCGACCTTTAGCATCTCGCGGCAGGCCGCCGCGGTCTTCGTCGACCCGCACCTCGCGCCGCGTCGCAGGAGAGCCCCCCCCGCGACACAGTCACGGCAGGACCCTCGTCGCGAACGTCCCTCGCGAGGTCGCGTGGGACGCTGGACGGGGCGACCCGTAGCTCGACTCGCCGGATGACGGGACCAGTGATCTCGATGTTCGGCGATACCCGTTCCGCCGCGGAGTTTCAGGCAGTCGTGAGAGGCGAAGACGCCTCATCGGAGGATGGCGGTGCTTTTTTCCTGGGGACGGACAACAAGGCTTCGAACGCGGCCGCATCGAGAATCCCCCGAAGCTGCAATTCGATCGCCACCGCCTGGACTTGGGGCCACTCGACGTCGAGGGCTTGGGCGGCCCGCTGACGAAGGCGTTCGTAATAGAGGGGGATGCAATGGAGCCTATGACGAGCCAGGGAGAAATCGCCGGGGCCGGGCAAAGTAAGGCATTCGCAGCCGCGAAATTGCGCTTCCGTCATATTCACTCGGATCCCGAGGGCGTCGCTACCCTTCAATCGTCGACGGTTCGGGGCCTCCCAATCCGGACGGCCACGATAGCGATACTCCGCCATGGGTCCGCCCATGATCGCCATGATGGTTCGCTCGGCCCACTCGCCTCCGGAAACCGACCTGGGTCGTTCGTCGCCGAACGATGCGCTTCCGTACGAATCAATCAGGGCGGCGAACCGACCTCCCGACTGATTGGGCTTGAAGCCGATTTCGATCCGGCTGACGTCCAGGCCGAAGTGCCACGCCAACACTGCGTGCCCTGACTCGTGGTAGGCGCTCGCCGTGCGACGCCTTCGGAATGCCTGCTCCTTTATAATTAACATATGATTATACAATTTTTTGTGCCAGACGAGCAGGGGCCCATGCCGCTCGGCCCACCGCTCGTCGGCGAGGCCGTTGGCGTGGACATGCCCCTCAGCCTCGACCTCGCCGAGGAATTCTCCACCGTAAGTTCGGACGAGCCATGTGGACATATCCCGGCCCCCCCGTGACGTCGTTGCCGGCGTCGTGTCTAAAGGTGGCGATGCGCGTCATGTCTTACTACGAGAAGCGGTGGCTGGTCGAGGCGGTCAACTCGATGCTCAAGCGTCATCTGGGATCGGCCCTCCGTGCGGAGCGAGCCGTCGCGGGCCCGCGAGATCGCCCTCCGGGCCGTCACCCACGATGGTTTCATCGTGCAACTAAAGGTCTTCTACGGGGCAGCGTCACGTGGCCCCAACAAGAGCCGACCCCTACTGTCGATGGCCGATAGGAGGGGGCCGATCGCGCGGAAGTAGGCGGCCATGGCACCGTCGGGATCGAGCGTGACGTAGGCGTTCAAGACGTCCCCGGGCGCGTGGCCCGTCAGATTCCTCAGCTCGAGCCCCGGCACCCCGGATCGGTTCATCTCCGTCGTCACTGCCGCCCTCGCGTCGTAGAATCGGACCCCCCGGACGATCCCCAGGCCCCGGAGCAAGCCGCCGAACTCTCGGGACAGCCGATCACAGGACGCCCCGCCCATCGTGCGGAGCAGGCGGCGGAAGGCGGCCTTGGCGTCCTGCTCGGTGAGCACCGTCCCGCGGCCGGCGGCGGCGAGCGTGGCCTTGTAAGTCGTCTCGATCTCACCGTCCTCGAGTACATTCGGCCCGGGCGAAGCCAGGCCCTCGAAAACGCCGCGACCCCGATGCAGCGGGCCCGCCCCCCGGCCCGCGACGCAGGCCCGGAGGACCGGCTCCAACTCGGCCGGGAATGGGACCTCGAACGATTGCCGGCCCTTGTTGAAGTCGCGGCCGCCGAGCCGGGTCCCGAAACGGAGCCGGCGGCGCTCGAAGTCGACGTCGGCGATGAGCAGGCCGGTCGCCTCGTCGGGGCGCATCGGCAGGACCAGCGAGGGGGCCAGGTGGCAGAGCTGCCAGGCGTCCATCGCCTCGACCCGGCGGATGCGAAGCTCCTGCGGCAGCTTGACGGCCCGCAGTGGATCCTTCGCAGGCTTCCGGCCGACGACGTCGGGGCCCAGCGGGTTCACGAACTCCGCGGGGAGCGTCCGGACGTCGGGGCGCAGGGCCCAAGCCAGCATCCCGCGCAGGGTCGCCAGGACGTTGTGGACCTGCCGGACGGACATGGACCTGGGAAGCGCCCCGGCGCGGCCGTTCCCCGTGACCTGCGCGTCGAAGAGCGAGGCCCGCAGGCCGACGGCGAACTCGCGGTCCAGGTCCATGGCCAGGGTCATCGGCGGCGGGCGGCCCTGGCGTCCGCGAACCAGAGGGTCGGCGACAGTCGGGATAGATACGTCCCGGCCGTCCGCTTGCCTGGCAGCCGGCGGACCTCGGCCAGGTAGACGTCGCAGAGCTGCCGGAAGTCGAGCCGGGGGACGGGGCCGCCCCGGAGCGGGCGTTTTCGGGCCGCCCTGGGAGGGACGAAGGTCCCCTCCTCGATCTCGGTCAGCAGGCGGCGGAGCCGGGATGCGGCCTGGGGGAGGTCGCCGCCGAGGGTCTCCCCGTAGGCCGTCCCCCGGTAGCGGCCCCTGGCGATGTACTTGCCGGCCCTGCTGTAGATGTGCACCTGAGCCCGGCACACGGTCGTGTGCGAGTGCTGGCCGAGCAACTCGGCGCGGACCATCCGGCGATCGGATGTTCCGTCGTTCTTCTTGGTGCGCTTTGGGATCTTGGAAGATTGTGACACTGGGGTGAAACCCCCTCAGGGCAACGTCCGGAACCCTATACTGGCTCACGGATTCAGCCGGTGTGGTCTGGGCGGTCCGTGCGGCCGATCGAAGTCCAGCCATTGCCGAGTAGGTGATCCCCTGCCCCCCTGTCGAATTGGGAGGAAGCCCACCCACCGGTATTTGCTGGCCAACGACCTTCCGTCACGAAGCCAAGGGAATGCCGGATGATTTCCTCCACCAGAACGGGAACGGCGGGCCGAGAAAGGCGAGTCACCTGGCCCGCCGACCTTGGCTCTGTCGAACGCCCGGATCCCGGCGACCTATCCCACACCATGGCTGAGGCCCGCGACTTGGAGTCATAGCTGGTCGGCCGACTGGCACCTTGACGGCGGGACCTGTCATCGAGTCATGATCAAGGCCCGACGCGGAATCGGCGACGGCAAGGGATTCGGGCCGCAGGAGTAAACCTCCAGCCCCCCTCCCCTACGGGCCGTGCTAAGCACCTCCCGATCTACGCCGAAGTCGTGGCCGCCTGGCCCACAAACTCCGAGGCGATTCGGGACGGCATCCTGGCGATGCCCCGTCCCAGCTCGGGGATGTGGAGGGGCGAGAAAGATAGCGACTCGTCGGCCAGCACGCCGCGATCTTGATCTGGAAGCTTGGTCCGGACCTCGAGGACGCTTGCAGGCTCGATTAGGCCCTGTTGACGTTGGTTGCACTATGCAGTTATCGAGTTACGTCAATCGATGACTTGCACCCAACGTCAGGGAGTCCATGCGGTACATGATCACGGACGGGCTGTGGGCGGCGATGGAGCCGCTGGTCAACCAGGCTAAGCGACACCGAGGCGGCCATCCGCCCGTACTTCCGGACCGGATGTTCTTCGAGGCCCAGCTGTATCTCGCACGCACCGGGGTGCCGCTCCGCGACCTGCCCGGCGAGTTCGGGGCCTGGGACGCCGTGTACAACCGGTTCCGACGGTGGGTCGCCTCCGGGGCCTTGGAGCGCCAGTTCGAGTCGATGACCGCCGACCCGCAGTTCGGCGCGGTCCGGCGGGTGCTCGTGGACTCCACCGATGTTCGCGCCCACCGGCATGCGGCGGGGGCGGCGCGGAAGACGAAACACCTCGGGGCGGCGACCTCGGCGCGGCGGCAGGGGCTGGGGCGCAGCCGGGGCGGGCTGACCAGCAAGATCATCGTGACCGCGGCCGACGAGGATACGGCGATCGCGGTGGACGTGCGGCCGGGCCGGGCCCACGACGCGCCGCTGCTGAAGCCGATGCTCCGGCGTGCCGCCGCCCGGGTCGAGGCGATCGACCAGGTGGTGGGAGACAAGGCGTTCGACGGGGCGGCGCAGCGGCGGGCCTGCGCGGCGATCGGGGCCGAAGCGGTCATCCCGGCGAAGGCCAACCGCGTCGATCCCGAGCCGCTGGACGAGGCGGCCAATCGCGAGCGGAACCGGGTGGAGCGGCTGTTCGCCAAGTTGAAGGAGTTCCGACGGGTGGCCACGCGGTACGAAAAGCTCAAGGCGACGTTTCTGGGGATGATTCACCTGGCCCTCGGGTTCATCCGCCTACGAGCCAAGACCAACGTCAACAGGGCCTAATCCAATGTCCGGCAACGCCTCGGCTTGTCCGGCATGGTGTAGGACCGAGGGGAGGGCGAGGTTGGTCGTGGCGATCAAATCAAATCGTCGGGCCTGTCAGACCGGATTGCCCTGTCATGCCGTTCGGATCGAGGGCTCCGTCCTGTCGACAAGGTGAGCCATGCGTTCTGGGATCGGCCCGGGCCGGCTGTTGCCAGGCCACCGACCGCTGGCGTTGGCCCGACCAGCTCGATCAATTCCTCCACCGGGCCTCCGTCGGGATCGAGTTCCCGGACTTTCGCGACGCCATACCCCCGGATCGACGCGACGGCCGTCTGCGCTGAAGCTCACCGTCTTGACGACCTCGTTGTGAACAACGGGGGCGTAATCGGTCCTCCGGTGACAGAACGCGGCGTGCCAGAGTCCGGTGTCCCTCCGGCCAAGGGCATCTTCGATTCCGGGCAGCGACCCGCGATGATCGCTCTACCAAGACTTCATCGGAGGGCGCCCGATGGCCAGACGATCTCTACAAGTAGTTGACTGGGCGAGCCTCTGCCGCGAGTGGCGCGACAGCGGCCTGACCCAGCCCGAGTTCTGCCGCCGCCGCGGCGTCCCGCTCCACATCTTCCGTCGCCGGCTCTATCGTCTCCCCGCCGGGCCGGGGGGTGATGCGACGCGACCGGCCGCACCGCCCGCGGGCGATCGGGCACCCGCCTTCCACGCGGTCCGAGTCGTCGGGGACGATCGAACGTCGCCGGCCTCGGGCCCGCAGCCGACGCCCGGCGGCGCCGTGGAGGGTCATCCTTGGCGGCGGGCGCCGCATCGTCATCCCCCCGGGCTTCGACGCCGGGGCGCTACTCCAGGTCATCGCCGTCCTGGAGGTGCCAGGATGCTGAGCTGGCCGTCGTCTGTCCGCATCTTCGTCTCGGCCCGGCCGGCGGACATGAGGCGCGGGTTCGAGGGCCTGGCCCGCATGGCGACAGAGGTGATCCGGCAGGACCCGCTCTGCGGCGCGTCGTTCGTCTTCCGTAATCGGAAGGGGGATCGGATCAAGGTGCTCTACTGGGCCGGCGACGGCTTCGCCCTCTGGTACCGCCGCCTGGAGCGTGGCACGTTGCGCTTCCCCGCCTGCGACGGCGACGTCGCGGAGATCAGGGCCATCGACCTGGCCATGATCCTGGGGGCCATGGACCTGTCCTCGATCCGGCGGCGGCCTCGCTACGCCCGGCCATCCCCGGCAACTCAAGTCGTCGTCGGACCTCATCCCGGGGGCGAGAAAACCGGATGACGGGCTTGCGCCAGGCCTTTGCGGCGGCCAGAATGGGGACATGGAGACCGCCGCGTTGCCCGACGATTTGGCCACGTGCCACGGCATGATCCGCGAGCTGGCGGCCAGCCTGCGGGACGCCCATCGCCAGGTCGAGCAGCTAGGCCACCGACTCGACCTCCTTTTGAGGCGGCTCTGCGGACCTCGATCCGAGCGAGTCGATCCCAACCAGTTGCCCCTCTTCGCCGACCAGGCCGAGGACGATTCCGGCGTCGTGCCAGCTCCCGGGTCGCCCGCGGAGCCACCGGCCCCGTCTGCCTCGGGACGGGCCAAGGGGCACGACCGCAAGCCGCTGCCGGCCGACCTGCCCGCGAGCGTCGGGTCCATGTGATCCCCCCGGAGCAGCGGGCCTGCCCCGGATGCGGCCATTACCGCAGCCCCATCGGCGAGGAGGTGAGCGAGCATCCCGCCTCGCTGTTCGTCGTCGAGCACGTGACGATCGAGGTCGCTTGCCGGCATTGCCAGGGGCACGTCCCCGTCGCGGACAAGCCGCCCCAGCCGATCGAGAAGGGGCTGCCCGGCCCGGGGCTCCTTGCCCAGGTGATCACGAGCAAGGTCGCCGATCACCTGCCTCTCTACAGGCAGAAGGGGATCTTCGCCCGTCATGGCGTCGAGCTGTCGCGCAAGACCCTGTGCGGCTGGATGGCCCAGTCGGCCTGGCTGCTGGAGCCGATCTGGAAGGCCGTGAAGGACGAGGTCCTCAAGTCGCGAGTGATCCAGACGGACGACGCCACCGTGCCGGTGTTGGACCGTCGGCTCGATCGGGCCCGCACCGCCCGGCTGTGGGTCTACCTCGGCGATCGGGAGCGTCCTTATGTCGTGTACGACTACACGGCCGACCGCAGCCGGGACGGCCCGGAGCAGTTTTTGGGGGACTACGAGGGCTACCTCCAGGCCGATGCTTACAGCGGCTACGACCGGATCTACTCCCGGGGCGTCGTCGAGGTCGGGTGCTTCGCCCAAGCGCGCCGCAAGTTCTACGACGCCCGCACCAGCGACCCCGAGCGGTCCCACGAGGCGTCGGCGCGGATCCGCGCCTTCTACGCCGTGGAGGCGACGGGCACGGGCCTGGACGACGAGGCTCGCCTCGCATTGCGACGGGACCGGTCCGTCCCGTTGCTGACACGGCTCGGGACCTGGCTGGACGAGCAGGCCCGGGTCGTGCTGCCGAAGAGCCCGATCGGCGCGGCGATCGGCTATGCCCGGTCGAACTGGGCGGCGTTGAACCGACTCGCCGAGGCCGGATACCTGTCGATCGACGACAATGCCGGCGAGCGGGCCGTGAAGCCGATCGCCCTCGGCCGCAAGAACTGGTTGTCCGCCGGGAGCGAGAGTGGTGGCTGGACCGCGGCGATCTTGCTCTGCCTAGCGTCGACTTGCCGGGCCTTGAAGATGGACCCTTCGCCTACCTCCGCGACGTTCTGGATCGGGTCTACGCCCACCAGGCCCGGCGGGTCGCGGAATTGCTGCCCGATCGCTGGTGGGCTCTCCGATGCGTCTCGGGATCAGCCCTGGCGGGGTGATCACGGCCGCCACCGATGGCTGGTGTGGCGTCCCGCTCGACCTGATGACACCGGACCGCCAAGTCCGGCGACGACGAGCAGTACCCGGACCACGGCGGCGTCCCCCGTAGCCAGGTCGACGGGGCGTGGCGAGGGGGCAATCCGGCCGGGTCGGGGTCGTTTTTGCTGCGCCTTCGGGGCCGCGCCGGCCCTGCCGCGTCGGCAGGTCGCGGGCGCGGACCACGTGAACCAGACGATGACGCCTTCAGGCGTTGAGCAGACTTCACGGCGACGACCAAGGAGGACGGCTCGCTACTGTGAACCAGACGATGACGCCTTCAGGCGTAGAGCAGAATTTGGGGCGTGATCGTGATGGATGGCGGCGTCGGTAACCAAGACGATGACGCCTTCGGGCGTTGAGCAGGCCTGGCAGCCGGCCTCCGGGTTTGCGGGCCACGATGTGACCAAGACGATGACGACGGACCCCGGAGCGCCTCGTGGTTCAGCCCGCGAGTCCGGCGTCCGCGAGGTATTCCAGCACACGCGCGAACGGCACGTCCGCCAACGCCCCGAACCTCTTGTCCCGAGTGAGCTTCGCCCGGCTCGTCGCCGGGGAGGACAGCCCGCAGAGGAACCGGGCCATCTGCCGGGGGGTCGCCAGGGCCGGGTGCGCCTGGGCTTGCAACGCATCGACGAGCATCCCCTCCGCCCTGCCCAACGGCCGGACGGGCGTGGGGACCGGCGGCCGCGGACCGACGCCCAGGCAGGGCCCGCAGTGGCCGCAATCGCCGGCCAGATCCTCCCCGAAGTAGGACAGCATCCGGCGGGTCAGGCAGCCCGCCTCGTGGGCGAAGGCCAGCATCCGATGCACACGCTCGGCCTCGCGTGCCTCGCGCCGCCGGAAACGGGCCCACATGGCCTCGACGAGGACCGCGAGCCCGGGCCCCCCGGCCGAGCGACGATAGCCCTGGCGCAGTCCCGTGGCCTGGAGGACGACTTCGCCCTGCTCCTCGAGGTAGGTCAACGCCTTGGACAGCCTGGCTCCAGATTCGCCCAGGGCCGTGGCCGCCGCGCGCACGTCGAGCGTGAGCCACCGGTTCCCCTTCCGTGCCTGGCCGAACACTCGGCCCAGGAACTCGGCCCGACGTTCGTCGAACCGCGCGAGGATCTCTTTCAGGGGCCGCGTCGGCTCGACCTTCAACTCGGCGTAGAATGGTCCGGTCGACTCCGCGACCCCCTCGAATTCGAGGTAGGTGAGCAGCGTCTCGACGACGAGGGGCCGGATGTCGTGGGCGACGGACAGCCCCTGGATCGAGACGTCGAACTCGTCGCCGCGGGCCAGGACGTCGGCCAGCAACGAGCCGATAGCCTCGCGCGTGGGGGTGTCGCCGTGGGCGAAGTTCTCCAGCGTCACGACGTCCTCCGGGCAGGCCAGAAGTTCGCAGGCGGCGGGCCGGCCGTCGCGGCCCGCGCGGCCGATCTCCTGGGCGTGATTCTCCGGGCCCTTGGGCAGGTTGTAGTGGTAGACGGCGCGGATGTCCGCCTTGTCGATCCCCATGCCGAAGGCGATCGTCGCCACGACGATCATCGAAGTCGAGGCCATGAACCGGTCCTGCACCGCGTGCCGGACCTCGTCGCCCAGCCCCGCATGGTAGGCGTGCGCGTCGTGGCCGTGCTCGACGAGCCGGCGGGCCAGGCCCTCGGCCGTCCTCTGGAGCGTGACGTAGACGATCGCCGGGCCCGGCGGGCGGGCCGCCAGGCGTTGCAGCAGGAACTCGTCTCGCTCGGCGGACGAGCATGGCGTGGCATGCAACTCGAGGTTGGGCCGGTGGAACCCGGTGCGGACGACGTCGCCCGGCGAGATCCCGAACGCCTCGGCGATCGAGCGGGCGACTTCGGGCGTGGCGGTGGCCGTCAGCGCCAGCACCCGGCCGACCGCCAGGCCCCGCGAGACGCGGGCCAGCCGCAGGTAGTCGGGGCGGAAGTTGTGCCCCCACTCGCTGATGCAGTGCGCCTCGTCGACGGCCAGCAGCGCGATCGGCCGCCCGGACACGGTGGCGACGAACCGCTCGCCGGCCAGCCGCTCCGGGGCGATGAAGAGGATCCGGAGCCGGCCGGATCGGAGGTCGGCGTGGACCCGCCCGGCCTCGTGCGCATCGAGGCTGGAGTCGAGCCGTGCGGCGGCGACGCCCCGGGCGACCAGCGAGTCGACCTGGTCCTTCATGAGGGCGATCAGGGGGCTGACGACGACCGTCAGGCCGTCGAGCAGCAGGGCGGGCAGTTGATAACAGAGGCTCTTGCCGGCGCCGGTGGGGAAGATCGCCAGGACTGAACGGCGATCCAGAAGTCGCGAGACGACCGCCTCCTGCCCCTCGCGGAATTCGGCGAAGCCGAACACCCGGCCCAGGGTCGCTCGGGCCTCGTCGATGGTGGCGGTCATGCGGGGTGATCCTTCTCTCGGCAAGTCCGACCGGAGGCCCCGGCCGGCATCCACGAGACGGATCTCGACGGGGGGCTCCATTGTTGCCGATACGCCCCGCCGCGAGAACGTCAAGATCCAGCCGGCGGTCCCCATCCCGCCGCGTACATTCGGGGTGGAGAATGCCCGACGAGGATGGGACTCGGCGGCTCGACGTCGACCCGCTCGCGGGCTCGGCCGAGTCTGCCGGAGGTCACCAGCCGCCCCAGGTCATCCCCGTCGATCCGTCTTTCTCCATAATCCGGCCGCTGCACGCAGGGCCAGCGGCAACTAACGTGTTGATCCGATAACGACTTGCATGAGGAAGTCTCCGCTCCGGCCTCAGTAGCGGCGTTTCGCGGCGACGCTCTGACGGCCGGGGTGCTGCCTCAGCAGGGAGAGGCAGAATCGGTTCATCCAGGCCATATTCTCGCGCAGGTGCACCTCGCGGATGCGGGACTCGTCCTCGCGGAACGTCGCATCGGGGGTCTAGTGTTTCACCACACCTGAGTTTGTGGTTTCCAGGACCGGGTACAGCCGCTTGAGCTTGACCCGGGCGTCCGCCGTCGCGAACTGCCAGTCGACCTTCACGGCGGCCGCGTTCCGGCCGGCCTCCCAGGCCGCCACCTCGAGCCTGAGCGAGCCCATGTCGGGGATGCGGCGGTCGAGGCACTGGCGGGCCAGGACCGACAACTCGCACTCCGCCACGTTCAGCCAGCTCCCATGCTTCGGCGTGTAGACGAACTCCAGTCGCCCCAGGATCCGCCGCGCCTCGGCCGGCTCGAACGCCTCGTACAGGGCCGCCGGCTTGTGGGTGCTCAGGTTATCGACCACGAGCGTGACCCGCTCCGCGTCCGCGTACCACTCGTCGGCGATCCGCTTCAGCAGCCGGGCGAAGTCGGCCTTGGTCTTCCGCTCGGTCACTTCCACGCGCCGCTCCCCCGCCAGCGGCTCGAAGGCCATGAACAGGTTGGCCGTCCCGTGCCGGACGTATTCGTAGTCCTCCTTGGCCGGACGCCTCGGGCGGACCGGGAGCGGCGGCCGGGCGTCGCCGATCAGCTGCTTGCCCCCCTCGTCGGCGCAGACCACCGGCCGCCTCGGGTCGTAGGGCCGGGCGTAGACCTCCAGCACGCCCTCCATCGCGCAGACGAACTCGGCGTTCGCCTTCGGCGGGATGACCCACTGCTGCTTCAGCCAGGGCTTGAGCGCGTTTTTTTCTAGGACGGTAGAGCCGGCTTGATCGGTAGTTTGCCATCGGTTCTCCTGGGGAAGCCCTCCAGGAGTCGACCGATGCCCAAGCCCAAGCGGACGCCACGACCGGCCCCCACTCGCACCGTCGAGCTGACGACCGCCACCCGCGTCTGCCCCGGGTGCGACCGGCCCCTCTGGGCCGCCTACAAGGGCCGCCGCGTCGTCGCCACCCTCGAGGGGCTCACCCGATTCGCCGTCCAGGTCCGACGCTGCCGCGATGCCGACTGCCCCCGCCACAACGTCTCGCTCCGGGCCGAAGCCGAGGGGGCCATCGCCCTGCCGCAGCAGGAGTTCGGCCTGGATGTCATCGCCCTGGTCGGTCGCCTCCGCCATGTCGAGCACCGCGGCGTCGCCGAGATCCACGCCGAGCTGACCCGACGCGGGGTGGGCATCTGCGTGCGGAGCGTCTCCTGCCTGCTGGACCGCTACGACGAGCTGCTCGCCCTCTCGCTGTCCGACCCCGCCCGACTCCGCCGGGTCGTCGCCGAGGCCGGGCGGGTGATCCTGGCCATCGATGGGCTCCAGCCCGACGTCGGCCACGAGGTCCTCTGGGTCATCCGCGACGTCCTCTCCGGCGAGATCCTCCTGGCCCGGAGCCTTCTCTCCTCCTGCCGGGCCGACCTGGCCAAGCTGCTCGGCGAGGTGAGGTCCGCCCTCCAGCCCGAGGCCGAGGGGGCCGCCGGCGTGCCGATCGTCGGGGTGATCTCCGACGGCCAGCATTCCATCCGCGACGCCGTGGCCGAAGCCCTGCCCGGCGTGCCGCACCAGCTCTGCCAGTTCCATTACCTCCGCGAGGCGGCCCGGCCGATCTACGAGGCCGATCGCCACGCCAAGGTCACGCTCAAGAAGAAGGTCCGGGGCATCCGCCCGATCGAGCGGGCCGTCGAGGGCCGCGACGACGACGAGGCGACGGCGATCCGGGGCTACTGCGCCGCGGTCCGCACGTCGCTGACCGACGACGGCCGGCCGCCGCTGGCGGCCTCGGGCCTGGTGCTGCGGGACCGGCTGGCGAAGGTCGCCGAGGGCCTGGACGAGGTCGGCGCCAAAAGGGGCTCCCGAAAGAACTGACGCGGCTGCGTGCGATCCTGGCCGGGGGCCTGGAGGCGACCGATTCGGCGTGGCCCGAGGTGCGTGCGGCGTTCGGCCGGGTGCATCGCGCCGCGGCGATCCTGCGGAACAAGGCGGGGCTCGACGCCGCCGGGGTGCGGCGTCGGTTCGTCGGGCTGATGGGGGAGATAGGGCGGCATCGCGATGCCGCCGGGGGGCTGGACGACGCGGTCGGCCATTTCCTGAAGGTGACGCGGAGCTACTGGCCCGGGCTGTTCGCCTGCTATGACACGGCCGGCCTGCCGCGGACCAACAACGACCTGGAGCAACTGTTCGGCTCGTATCGCCATCACGAGCGGCGTTGCAGCGGCCGCAAGGTGGCGTCGCCGGGGATGGTGGTGCGGGGCTCGGTACGGCTGGTCTCGGCGACCGCGACCCGGCTCCGGCCGATCGAGAGGGCCGACCTGGTGCCATCGGACCTCGCGGCGTGGCGGGCGCTCCGCGGTGGGCTGGAGCGGAGGCAGGAGGTCAGGAAGATGGGCCACCGCTTCCGCCGCGATCCCGCGGCTTACCTGCTGTCGCTTAAGGAGATCATGATCAAGCCGGCTCTACCGTCCTAGTTTTTTTTAGGACCCGGCGGACCGTCTCGTCGCTGACGGCGTCCACCGACTCCAGCTCGACCAGCCGGTCGGCCAGCATCTTGAGCGTCCACCGAGCCTTCCCGTCCGGCGGCGAGGAACAGGCCAGTGAGACGAGCCGGGCCTCTTGCGCCCCGTCGAGCTTGCGGTATCGTCGGCCGGTCGGCTTCCTGCGGTGAAGGGCCGCGTCGAGCCCGCACTCGGCGAACCGCTTGCGGACGCGGGCGACCGTGCCCTCCGAGCACTCGATCGCCTCGGCGATCGCGGCGTCGCCCAGCCCGGGCCCGCTGGGGCCGACGTCCGCCTTGAGCAGGATGCGGGCGTGGACGAGGGCGGCCGCGGCGTGGCGGCCCCCGGCGATCATCTTCTCGAGCTGCCTCCGTTGATCGTCGGTCAGCCGGACGAGGCGCTTGTCCTTCAGGGCCATGGCGGATCTCCTCCTTCGTGGAAGAGATCCTACCAAAACCGTCAACTCAGGTGTGGCGGACCACTAAGCGGCCGGTCGTAGTCTTTCTTCAGGTTTTCGAGGGAGCCGACGGCCGTAGCCGCTGAACGCCTCCTCGACGGCCTCGCGTAGGCCGACTCGGGTCGTATAGCTCCGTCGCGGCATCTCCTGGTACTTGACCTGGCGGAAGACCGGCTCCGGCTCGTTCAGTTCGGGGCTGTAGGGCGGCAGGTAGTACAGATGGATCCCCTCCCGGGCCAGACGCGGCTTTGCGGCGCGAACGACCTTGCCGGTGTGCAGCCCGGCGTTGTCCAGCACCACGACCCTCGGCGCCTTCGCCGTCGGCAAGGCCCTCAGGAAGCCCAGCAGGTCGTAGGCGTCCCATGTCCGCTCGGCCGTGAAGACGTCCAGCCGCGGTGCCGGGCCGTGAGGCCGGTAGGCCGCGATCGCGTCGACGCGCCGGCCCTGCGGGGCCTCGTACTCGACGAGCTTCCGGTCGCCGGCCAGGGCCCAGCTGCATGCGGTCGGCAGCGTGGGGGCGAAGCCGCACTCGTCGAGGTAGTAAAGCCTCAGCCGTCCGGCGGCCGCCTTATCCTTCAGGTTCGCCAGCACCCGGCCGGCCCGCTCGGCCTTCTCGGGATCCTGCTTATGCCGGAGGGTCGAGCCGGTGCGGCGGTAGCGGGCGCCCATCCGCTTCAAGTAGCGGCGGACCTGCCTCGGCCCCATGCCGATGCCGCGGCCGGCCAAGGCCTCGGCCAGCTGGCGGCTGGTCCAGGTGCGCCGCTCGCCTAGCATCTCGCCCAGGGCGGAGACGACCCGGTCGCTCCGCTCGGCGTCGGGGGCCGGGCCGCTGGCGAAGGGGCGCAGGGCCGCCACGCCGCGGGCGTTGAATGAGCGGAGCAGGTCGCGGACGGTCTGCGGGCGGCGGCCGAGATGGTCGGCGATCCTCGGGGCCGACCAGCCGACGTCCGAGAGGGCGACCATCTCGATGCGTTCGCGTACCTTGGGCGGCAGGTCGGCGCGGCGGAGGGCGCGAAGTTCGTCGCGGGTGGTGTCGTCGAGCATGGTGCGGATCATGCCGAATTATAGAAAGACCAGGTCCACCCGCTTAGGCCGTATGGACACGAGGTAGGCGTTCTGGGTGATATGGCGATCGAGCCGGACACCACGAGGGTCATCGATGAGCCATCGCCACGCGATCTCCGACACCGACTTCCGCCGCATCGAGCGCTTGCTGCCGGGGCGGCCCGGGCAGCATGGCGGCGTCGCGCGGGACAACCACCGCTTCCTCGACGCGGCCCTCTGGATCGCACGGACCGGGGCGGCGTGGGCCGACCTGCCCGAGCGGCTGGGCAACGGCAACAGCCAGTGGCGGCGGTTCGACAGCTGGGCCGCCGAGGGGCGGTGGGACCCGATCCTGGCCGAGCTGCGCGACCCGGACCTCGACCGCCTGATCCTCGACTCCACCGCCGTCCGCGCCCACCCCTGCGCCGCGGGGGCGAAAAAAAGTGGGACGGCGCCGGCGGCCAGGCCGATCAGGCCCTCGGCCGCAGCCGGGGCGGGTTCGGCACCAAGGTCCACATGAGCTGCGACGGGCTCGGGCACCCCGTCGAGCTGCTGCTGACGGGCGCGCAGGAGTCGGACATCGCGCAGGCCGAGGCGCTGCTGGCCGACCACCGGCCCGAGGAGGTGATCGCCGACCGGGGGTACGACAAGAAGGCGCTGGTGGAGGAGATCGAGTCGTGCGGTGCGCGGGCCGTGATCCCGACGCAGCGGGGCCGCAAGGTCCAGCGGCAGGTCGACCGCCACGCCTATCGGGAGCGGAACGTGTGCGAGCGGTTCTGGTCGAAGGCCAAGCAGTATCGGCGGGTGGCGACGCGGTACGAGAAGAAGGCGGCCAACTACCTGGCGTTCGTGAAAGTGGCCGCGATGATGGTCATGCTCCAGTAGCCTGGACGTCGCAGTTTCCCTACCTCGTGTCCATACGACCTAGTGCCAAAGCGGCTCAACTTTCCTCGGACGCCAGGCCCGGAGCCATCTGTCGCCATGTCGCCGTGCTCCGCTTCATCTTTCAAGAAGGCGCAGGAGGCTGCCCTCGGACCGGCCTGAACCAGGGACCTGGTCTCGGCCGCTGGAAAGGAATCGTGTTCTTCATCCCATGAACTTGCAAATACATATCAACGCGAACGCGGCCGGCGTCGCCGCGGCCGGGCGTGGACGATGATCCTGAACGTCCCCGGCTCGCTCCTGGTCGTCGACGACAACGAGCTGAACCGCGACATGCTCTCGCGGCGGCTCCAGCGGAAGGGCTACGACGTGACGGCGGCCGAGGACGGCCGACGGGCGCTCGACCTGGTCGCGGGACGTCCCTTCGATCTGGTCCTCCTGGACGTCATGATGCCGGACCTGAACGGCCTGGAGGTCCTGTCCATCCTCAGGAAGTCGCGAAGCGCATCCGACCTGCCGGTGATCATGGCCACGGCCAAGAGTCGTAGCGAGGACGTCGTCGAGGCGCTCAACCTCGGCACCAACGACTACGTGACCAAGCCGCTCGACTTCCCTCGGCCTGATCAACGACATCCTCGATCTCTCCAAGATCGAGGCCGGCAAGATGGACCTCTACCTGGAGACCTTCGACGTGGCCGAGCTGGTCCGCGGCGTGGTCGGCACCATCGAGCCCTTGATCGCGAAGAACGGCAACGCGCTGGCGGTCGACTGTCCCGGCGACCTCGGGACGATGCACGCCGACCTGACGAAGGTCCGTCAGGCCCTCTTCAACCTCCTCAGCAACGCCGCCAAGTTCACCGACCGGGGGACGATCACCCTGCGGGCGGCGATCGAACGGGCCGAGGACCGGGGGTGGGTCGTGCTGACCGTCCGGGACAGCGGGATCGGGATGACGCCCGACCAGCTGAAGCGGCTGTTCCAGCCGTTCACCCAGGCCGACGCCTCCACCACGAGGAAGTACGGCGGGACCGGCCTCGGCCTCACCATCACCCGGCGCTTCTGCCAGATGATGGGGGGCGACATCATCGTCGAGAGCGAGTCGGGCCGCGGATCGGCCTTCACGATCCGGCTCCCGGCCGAGGCGAGGAACGACGTCGCGGACTCGGATCCCTCCGAGGCCGTGGACGACGCGCCCGCCTCCGAGGCGTCGACCCCCGACGCGCCGCCCGATCTCGGGGACACGGTCCTCGTGATCGACGACGACCCGACGGTCCGCGACTTGATGCGTCGGGCCCTGAAGAAGGACGGCTTCCAGGTCGCTTACGCCGCGGGGGGCGAGGAGGGCTTGCGGCTGGCGCGCGAGATCCGCCCGGCGGCCATAACGCTCGACGTGATGATGCCCGGGATGGACGGATGGGCGGTTCTCGAAGCCCTGAAATCGAGTCCCGACGTGGCGGAGATCCCGGTGGTCATGGTGACCATCGTCGACGACAAGAACCTGGGCTATGCGTTGGGGGCCTCGGACTACCTGACCAAGCCGATCGACCGCAAGCGGCTTACGACGGTCCTGAAGAAGTACCGCCGGACCTGCACGGACTGCCGCGCCCTGGTGGTGGACGACGACGCGGCGACTCGTCAGATGGTCCGCCACTCGCTCGAGGCCGACGGATGGGTCGTGTCCGAGGCCGAGGACGGCCGGGTCGGGCTGGAACGCGTGGCGGAAGCGACGCCCGACCTGATCGTCCTGGACCTGATGATGCCCGGGATGGACGGGTTCGGCTTCGCCCAGGAGCTGCGCCGACGCGAAGCGTGGCGGACGATCCCGATCCTCGTGTTGACGGCGAAGGACGTCACCGCGGAGGACCGCATCCGGCTCAACGGGCACATCCTCGGGGTGGTCCGGAAGGACGCGTATTCGCGGGGGCGGCTGCTGGACGAGATCCGCCGCGAGGTGGTCGACCGCGTCCGTAAGCGTTCGGCCCGCCCCGCCGACGTGCAGGGATTGGGATGACGTATCGCCGGGAGGACCCGGCGGGAGAGATGCGGATCGATGCCGAAGATCCTCCTGGTCGAGGACAACGAGCTCAACCGCGACATGCTCTCCCGGCGCCTGGAGCGCAAGGGCTACGACGTTTCGATCGCCGCCGACGGGCGGGAAGGGGTCGACGCGGCCCTGGCGGGCGAGTTCGACCTGATGCTGATGGACATGAGCCTTCCCGAGCTGGACGGTTGGGAGGCGACGCGACTTCTCAGAGCCGACCCGCGGACCTCATCGACGCCGATCATCGCCTTGACGGCGCACGCCATGCCCGGCGATCGCGAGCGCGCGATCGACGCCGGGTGCGACGACTACGACAGCAAGCCGGTCGACTTCGCCCGGCTGCTCGCCAAGATCGAGTCCGGCCTCGACGCGCGGCCGGGGTCGTGAGCTCGATCCGAAGAGCTGCATCGACCCGGGACGCGACGGAATCCTCGGGACCCGAATGGCGGCGGATCCCATGTCGGCGGTTCATTGGCGCCCTGCCAGGGCCTGGCAGCCGAGTCCGATCATGGGCGTTATGTGATTTCATGATCAAATGTAGTGATTGCGCGGCCTGGGACGGCTCGCGGACGGCGGCGTCCCGATATGGTTTTTATGTCGAATTGTGTTAATTCGTAGCGATCGTGCCGCCTGGATCGTCTTCCGAACGCCACATGATCGACCGGGCTGGCTGCCCTCATGCCCCACCGACACCAGTCGCCAGGGCGGCAATCCGGAACCGATCGACCGCCCGGCCCAGCTCGTCTCCGGCCGCCCCGGCGCCGGCCAGGTCGCCCGACCCGGCCATCACCTCGATCCGCCGGGCCGAGGCAACAACCTCCTCGGCGGCGAAGTTGCTGGCCACCCCGGAGACCGTGTGGGCCAGGCGGCCCAGCGCGGCCAGGTCGCGGGCCACGACGGCGATGCGGATCGACTCAAGTTGACGCGGGCAGTCGTCGAGGAACAGGCCCACAATTTCGTCGAGCAGCCCCTCGTCGCCGCCCAGGTTCTCCAGCGCCGCCCGGCGGTCGAAAGCGCGGCGGTCATCGGCAACCTCGCCGGGCTTGGCCTCCAGGAGGGCCACCCCGGGCCCGTCGAGCCGGTTCAGCGACTCCCGCAGGGTCGCGGCCCGGAGCGGCTTGGACAGGTAGTCGTCGAAGCCCGAACCCAGGCACCGCTCGCGGTCGCCGGCCATCGCGTGCGCCGTCAGGGCCACGATCGGCACATGCTGATCGGACCCCTCCTCTCGACGGCGAATGGCGGCGGTCGCTTCGAAGCCGTCCATCACGGGCATCTGCACGTCCATCAGGATAACGTCGTAGGCCCCCACCCCCGACGCCTCGACCGCCGCCCGGCCGTCGCCTACGAGGGTCACCTCGTGCCCCAGGCCCTCCAGCATCCGCGCCGCGACCTTCTGGTTGATCGGATGGTCCTCGGCCAGGAGGATCCGCAGCCGCCGCCCGGCCGGGCTCGGGCCGGCCTCGACCCTCGCGGAGACGGCAACGGCCGGCGACTGGCCGGTCGGCCCGACCAAGCCGAGCACGGCCTTGAAGAGCTCCGAGTGGCAGATCGGCTTGCTCAGCCAGCCGCCGATGCCCAGCTCGCTGTATCGCCCCGACTCGTCCGAGCCGCCGGAGGTTAGCATCAGGATCTTCACCCCCGCCAGCGCGGGATCGCGGCGGACATGCCCGGCCAGCTCCAGGCCGTCCATGTCGGGCATCATCCGGTCCAGCAAGACCAGCTCGAACGGTTCGCCGGCGCGGACGGCCCCGGCCAGCGCCGTCAGGGCTTCCGTGCCCCCGGGGGCCACGGCGACCCGGAATCCCCACCGGGACAGCTCCTCCTCCAGGATCAGGCGGCTGGTCCGGTTGTCGTCGACGATCAGGACCGCCAGCCCGGCCAGCCGGCCCGGGTGGGGTAGCGGAGGGGATACGGGGCCGGGGTCCAGGCGGGCGGTGAACAGGAAGACGCTGCCGCCGCCGGGGTTCTCCTCGACCCAGATCCGCCCGCCCATCAGCTCGACCAGCCGCCGGGAGATCGTCAGGCCCAGCCCGGTTCCGCCGTACTTTCGCGTCGTCGACCCGTCGGCCTGCTCGAACGGGGCGAAGATCGCCGCCCGCTTGGCCGCGGGGATGCCGATCCCGGTGTCGGCCACCACGAAGCCCAGGGCCCGGCCCTCCTCGACGCCCTCGACCGAGACGGAGACCTCGCCGGCCTCGGTGAACTTGATCGCGTTGCCCACTAGGTTGACCAGGACCTGGCGGAGCCGGCCCGCGTCGCCGATGACCGACCCGGGCAAGTCCGGGGCGACCCGGCCGGTCAGCTCCAGCCCCTTCGCGTGGGCCCGGATCGCCAGGCCCCGCAGGGTGTCCGTGATCGCGTCGCGGAGGTCGAAGGGCACCGGGTCGAGCGCCAGCTTGCCGGCCTCGATCTTGGAGAAGTCCAGGATGTCGTCGATCAATGTCATCAGGGAATCGGCCGACGACTTGATCAGGTCGAGATGCTCGCGCTGCACTGGCGTGAGGTCGGTCTGGAGTACCAGGTCGGTCAGGCCGATGACCCCGTTCATGGGGGTGCGGATCTCGTGGCTCATGTTGGCCAGGAACTCGCCCTTGGCGCGGTCGGCACCCACGGCCCTGGCCTTCGCCTCCTCCAGCCGTCGCGCGTGTTCTTCCAGCTCGCGTCGGGCGCGGTGGCGTTCCGTCAGGTCGAAGTGGATGGCGATGGAGCCCAGGACCACGCCCGTCTCGTTGACGACCGAGTCGACGCCGAGGGCGACCGGGATCGGCTCGCCCTCCGGGCCGGGCATCTCGACCTCGCCACGCCAGGTGCCGCCGAGCAGCGTGGCGGCGAGGATCTCCTCGCCCCGCACGAGGTCCCCGATCGGCGCGCAGACGGAATACTCGGGCAGTTCATCCAGCCTGGTCCGGAAAAGCTCGGTGAAGGCGTGATTCACGAACACCGGCCGACCCTTCGCGTCCGCGATCAGGATCGCCTCGCTCGTCGCCTCGACCGCCCAGCGGGTCCGCATCAGCTCGATCTCGGAGTCGGCCTTCTGGAGCAGGCTGGCGATCATCACGACCTCGATCACCGAGGCCCGGATCTCCCGGGCGGCGATCAGGTCCCCATCTCCCCAGGGGGACGACCGGCCGCGGACCGTGGAACTCCAGGCGTCGAACGACTTGCGGGGTGAGAGGCGGGCTCCCTCTTCCCCGATGACCAGCCCCTTGCTCGGGTCACCGCCCCAGGTGACCTCCCGGATGAACTCCTGGCGGAACCAGATCAGGTGCGTCCGGTACACCGGGCTGATCTCGACCGCGAGCACCCCACAGGCCGCCTCGATCCCGGCGAAGGCCGGCTCGCATCCTCCCAGGGCCTCGGTCGAGAAGATCGGGCCGGGGTGATTCCGATCGATCCAGGCGCAGATCTGGCGGATCGTCGCCTCGTCCGGCACCGTCCCCACGCCCCTCACCGACGAGCCCTCGACGATCGCCAGCCCGCTCGACGGGATCGGTGATCGGCAAGATTCGGGGCGGTCCAGGATCCTGTCCATCCAGTTGGAGTGGTCCCTGACCGTCGCCAGGATCCGCCTCTGGAGGTCGGAGGCGGCGCTCTGGGCCCGGAGATGATCGCGGCCCTCGTGGGCGGCGACCTCCACTGAGATCACCTCGGAGAGGAAGTTGCAGGCCGCTCGCAAGGATTGGGAGGGCTTCCGGGGCCCCTGGTAGTGGTGGCAGACTAGCAGGCCCCAGAGCCGATCCCCCTGGAGGATCGAGGTCACCAGCGTGGCCTGCACGCCCATGTTGTCGAGATATTCCAGGTGCACCGGCGAGACGCTGCGGAGCTGGCAGGACGTCATGTCGAGCGGGCCGGCCGGCGAGAGCCCCGCCCTCGTGGACAGCGGGACCGCCCTCGCGTGGACGTCGACGAGGACCCGGACCCGGCTCCTGAGATACAGCTCTCTCGCCTGCCTGGGGATGTCCGAGGCCGGGTAATGCATGCCGAGGAAGGGGTCGAGATCGGGCCGGGCCGACTCGGCGATCACCTCGCCGTGGTCGTCGGGATGGAACCGATAGACCATCGTCCGGTCGTAGCCGCCAAGGACCCTGGCCTCCGCGGCGACCGACTGGAGGGACTGGACGAGCGAACTGGCTCCGCCGGGCGTGGGCGAAAACAGGCGGATCCATCTCGACAGCTCGACCTTCACCTCGACTCCGGCGAGGTCGGCCCGCTCCAGCTCCAGGACGAGGATCGATCCCTGCCGGTGGACGCTCGCCTCCGCCAGCCACTCGGCGCCGTCGCGGTCGATCGGGGCGAGGAACCGATGGGGATCCGACAGGTCGCTGGAGACCATCAGCCGCTCGATCCGATCCATCATCGATCGGCCCGCGAGCCGGGCCAGGTTCGAACCGAGGGCCTCTTCCGGGGCGAGTCCCAGGTACTCTGCCACGTTCTCGGTGGCGAGCAAAACCTTGAAGTCGATTGGGTCGATGCCCAGGAGGACCCCGTGGGGCTGGATGCTGCCCGGGATGTGGATCGGCTCGGATTCGCAGTGCCGCAGGGCCTCGTCGAGGACCCTCTCGTATCCCAAAGTCTCTCGATCTGTGTTCATTCGATGCGGATCCGATCTCACCGGAGAGTTCAAGCAGGGCAGCGATACAGTCATCGGTTCAGGGGCGAGAGACCTGCCGATTCCGATCGTCCCGCCGTCAGGTGTGGAGCGTATCGAGGTAGCGATTCGCCTCTTGTTCAAGGCTCTCCCAGCGATCCCGGACCAGTCGATGGACCCTCTCGATCGCGGCAGGGTCCTTCCCCTCGCCGAGCGCCATCAGCTCCTGGCAGGCCACGGCCAGGTCCCCGGCCCCGACGGTGGCGAACGCCCCCTTCAGGCTGTGCGCCTCGCCCGAAACCTGGGCCCCGTCACCCGCGAGGATCGCCGCACCCAGACGGCCCAGCCGCACCGGCACCCCATTCAGCATCAATTCCACGACCTTGCGGATCAGCTTCGGATCGCCCCCGCAGGAGACCTGGAGGCCCTCGTAGAAAGGCGTAGGGGCCTCGTCCCCCGGGCGTGGCCCTGCCTCGATCGGCAATCGCTCGACCTGGCCGCCCCAGGCGCGGAGGGCCTCCGCCAGCGGGCCGGGGCGGATCGGCTTCGACAGGTAGTCGTCCATCCCCGCCGCGATGCACCGGGCCCGGTCCCCCTCCATCGCGTGCGCCGTCAGCGCTATGATCGGCATGTGCCGGCCCGCGCCCCGCTCGCCCTCGCGGATCGCCGCGGTGGCCGCGAACCCGTCCATCACCGGCATCTGCACGTCCATCAGGATCAGGTCGTGCCGGTCGTAGTCGAGCAATTCGACCGCCTCCCGGCCGTCCCGGGCCGCCTCCACCCGGCACCCCAGCCGCTCCACCATGCCGATGGCCACCTCGCGATTGACCTCGTTGTCCTCCGCCAGGAGGATGCACAGGGATGAGGCCAGCTTCATCGCCCCCGACTCGGTGGCCGGACGCCGGGCGTCGAGCGGGCCGGGGACCTCGACGGCCCGGCAGAGGGTGTTGTACAGCAGCGAGCGGCGGACCGGCTTCGCCATCCGCGCCGCCCACGGCCCGACCTCGACCGCCTCCGGCCCGGCCGCGCCGGAGGCGCCGAGCAAGATAATCGGCACCCGGGCGTAGCGTGGGATCGCCCTGATCACCCGGGCGGTCTGCTCGACGTCCATCCCCGGCATCTCCTGGTCGAGGACGATCAGCACGAACGGATCCTCGTCCAGGTCCACCAGCAGTCGGGTCAGCGCCTCGGCGCCCGAACCCACCACCTCGGGCCGGCACTCCCACGAGAGCAGCAGTCCCCGGAGGTGCTCGCGGTCCGACTTCTGGTCGTCGACTACCAGCACACGCAGCCCCTCGAGCGGGGCGGCCGGCAGGTCCGCCTCGCCGGCCTCCTTGCCCAGCGTGACCTCGAACCAGAACGTGCTCCCCTCGCCGGGGCGGCTCTCCACGCCGATCCGCCCGCCCATCAGGCCCACCAGGCTCCGGCAGATCGTTAGCCCCAGCCCCGTCCCACCGTGGAGTCGGCTGGGCCCTCCCTCGATCTGCGTGAAGCACTCGAAGATGTCCCTCTGGCGATCCGGCGGGATCCCGATGCCGGTATCGCGGACCATGATCCGGACCATCGCCCCGGCACCGTCATCGATCGCGAGGAACGCCTCCAGGACCACTTCGCCGCTCTCGGTGAACTTGACCGCGTTGCCGGCCAAGTTGGTGAGGATCTGGCGGATCCGGACCGCGTCGCCCACCAGCCGCCGGGGGACCTCCCGATCGACCCGGCAATCGAGCTTCAGGCCCTTCCGGACGGCACCGGGGGCGAGCAGGTCGGTCAGCTCGTCCATGAGCGCGCGGAGGTCGAATTCGACCAGCTCCAGGGTGAGCTTGCCGGCCTCGATCTTCGAGAAATCCAGGATTTCGTTGATCACCGTCAGCAGCGCCTCGCCGCTGCCGTGGACCGTCCGGGCGTAGCTCCGCTGGAGGTCGTTCAGTGGGGTGTCCAGCAGGAGGTCGGTCATCCCCAGCACGCCGTTCATCGGCGTGCGGATCTCGTGGCTCATGTTGGCAAGGAACTCGCTCTTGGCCCGCGACGCCGCCATCGCCTCGTCGCGGGCCTCGCGCAGCGCCACCTCGGCCTTCTCGCGCTCGGAGAGGTCGCGGGCGATCCCGGTGTACATCCGCCGGTCGCCGAGGGACAGCTCGCTCACCGCCAGGTGCATCGGGAACGTCGTCCCGTCCTTCCTCCGGCCCGTGACCTCGCGGCCGATGCCGATGACCTTCTTCTCGCCCGTGGCCCGGTAGTTGGCCAGGTAGCCGTCGTGCTCGCCGTAATAGGGCTCGGGCATGAGCATCTTGAGGTTCCGCCCGAGCAGCTCCGAAGCCGGATAGCCGAAGAGGCGTTCGGCGGCCGGGTTGAGCGACTCGACCAGGCCTCGCTCGTCGATCGTGAGGATCGCGTCGGCGGCGGCGTCGAGGATGGCCCGCGTGCGGGCCTCGCTCTCCCGGAGCGCCTCCTCGGCCCGCTTCTGCTCGGTCACGTCGCGGGCGATCATGGAGCTCCCGACGATCCGACCGGCACGGTCCTTGATCGGGGAGATGGTCAGCGAGACGTCGATCGACCGCCCGTCCTTGGCCAGCCGCACCGACTCGAAATGGTCCACCCGCTCGCCGCGGCGGAGCCGCTCCAGGATGATCGACTCCTCGACCAGGCGGTCGGGCGGGTACAGAAAGGTCATCGGCCGATCGACGGCCTCGTCGACAGCGTAGCCGAAGATCCGCCGGGCTCCGCTGTTCCAGGAGGTGACGATGCCGTCGAGGTCCTTGGACACGATCGCGTCGTCCGAGGACTCGACGATCGACGCCAACGACGCCTGCTCCAGGCTCAGTTCATCGAGCGCCCGCGTCCACTCATCGGTCCGCTCGGCGATCACGCGCTCCAACTCGGCGGGGCTCCTCATCGCCATCAGCGCCGGCCAAGCCCTGCGGAGCGACCATGCGGTCCAGCATGAGATCAGACCAGTGAAGACCAGGACCAGCCCCGAGAGTCGGTACATCGGGTGGAAGAAGGCCAGCATGTCGAGGAAGTGGCCCAGCCCGCACAGGCCGATGAACAACGCGAAGGAGAGGACGACGCCACGGAATGGTTTCCAATCCGGCCGTCGGACCCTGAGCCGCCAGATCATCATCGGCATGGCCACGTAGGCGATCCAGACCAGCGCGTTGCCGGCGAGGTGCTCCCAGACCAGCCAGTCGGGCCACAGTCCGCAGACCCGACGCGGGACGAACCCGTCGGCGCTGAACAGGCGACCAAGGGTCTCCAGGGGCGAGTTCATGGGGCGCGACTCCAATCTCGATGAGTCCCAATGATGGGTGCGGGGCGACGACCGGCGCCAGGGCCGAGAACGGTGCCGGCGTAGTTCACCCTGCCGCCGGGCTGACTCGAAGGCGGGCGGTTCCCGCCGCGAATTACGGCCGATCGCGGGCCGCAACCGGCAACGCCGAAGGCTGCGAGATCCCTGCCCCTATCGATGAGCGTACGCGATCACGATCAAGGAAACTTTTAAATTTTATGAATGAGAACGAGTTGACGCGATTTAAAGCCTCCGCCCGGCCGGGATGCCGGCGAGGCCGTGACGATCGGGACCCTTCGCGATCGCCCGACCCGGCCCGCATACCACGGCGGGGATCGGGGCAGGTCGGGGCATCCGGTCCGCCTGGTCTCGGGCCACCTCGTAGTGCTCGGGGAGGACGCGGGTGCCATGCTCAAGGCCGCCGCCGTTCACACTTCACGAGGCGGACGGCGGCGGGCTGGTCCTCCGCGTAGGCCGGGAGCCGGCGATCGAGCCCCTCCCCCTCGATCAGGCGCATCGCCAAATACGGCTGGCCGTCGTGCTCGCCGACCTCGTAGACGGTGACGATGTTCGGGTGGTCAAACCCCGCGGCGATCTCCGCCTCCTTGCGGAATCGCCGCCGCTGCTCGTCCGAGTCCGTCGCGTCCCCGCGAATCGTCAGGGTGACCGGGCGGTGGAGGCTCGTCTGCATCGCCCGATAGACGACGCCCATCCCGCCGCGCCCGAGCAGGCCCCGCAGCTCGTAGTCACCGAAGTAGCGAACGTGCTCGCCGTCCGCCGGGTCGTCGTACTCGCGGTCGCCCCGGGCGCTCGCCGGCCGAGCCTCGCCCGCTTGACGCGTGGCGGACTCGCCCGGCCGGGTCTCCGATTACAGGACTCCGAAGGCCGCGCGGACCGCCAATTCGTCGTCGGGGAACCGGCCGAGGTACTCGGCCGGTCCGGGCGTCTCGCCGACCCGGCGTCGGTAGGCCAGGTCCAGGGCGATCAGTTCTTTCAGGAGCAGGTCGCGGCCGGACGCGACCAGGGCGAGGAGCTCGTCCTCGATCTGCGGACGCCCGCCGTCCCGCAGGGCGGCCTCGAAACGGTCGCAGATCCGCTCGACCTCGGCCACATGCCCGGGGGCCGGCGCGCTGGGATCGAGCTCATCCGTCATGATCCTGGTCCTGCCAGAGTGCGCGTATGGCCTTGAGCTTGCGCTCGATGGTGGTCTCGACGCAGCCGAGTCGCCCGGCGATCTCGGCGTTCGTGTATCCTTGTAGCTTCCAGACGGCGACCGAGCGGAGCGTCTCGTCTCCCAGACCGTCGAGGAGCCGGCGGGCGTCTTCATCCATCCGGGCCGCGTCCTCGAGGGTCGGCTCTCGCTGGAGTACGTCCCGCATGTCGAGGCCGTCGACGGCGGTCGCCGAGGCCACTCGCCCCCCCCGCGTCAGGCGCGAAGGTCGTGCCGGGCCCGATTGACGGCCTTGCGGGTCGTGATGACGAAGAGGAGCCGCCAGAGATCTTCCCGGTCGTCGAGGCGGGGGAACTCGCCCCGCTCGGCGCGTCGGCAGAAGCTTGCGAAGGCGCTCAGGGCGACGTCCTCCTCGTCGGCGACGGATCGCGCGGCCCGATCGAGCCGGCCCCTCGCCAGGCCCACCAGTCGGTGGAAGTACGCCTCCCACAGCCGCCTGATCGAGTTGCGGTCGCCGCCCTTCCAGGCCCGGAGGGCTCCGGTGATCGAGCCGCCGTCGTTCGACATGGGCCTCCAGGAGTCGGGGACCGGGCCGGGGCTCCGGACGAGCCCCGAGGATAGCCGTGCCGGATGCGTCGCTCCAGGACCGTTCGCCGAGCGGACGCGAATGATCCGTCCGGCCCAATGCGGCCGGCGGATCGACGCTTCCCGATGGGGAGATCAAGATCGGACCTTGGTCCCCGCAACACGCTCCCAGATTTTCTGGTCGCAACGGCCCGTTTCAGGCAGACGGACCTTACGAAGGCCTCCACGAGCTGCGAGGCCCATTTCAACGCGTGGGGCGTTCCGACGGACGGAAACAGGAGCCCGGGTCCGCCATCGTGCGATGCATCCGGACTTTTCAGGCGCTCTGACGATGCGGGATCGCAATCGGAATTTCGCCCCGGCCGTAGGTTCGATAATGGCGATAATGTATGCGGGCGTCAAATGATCCGATGATCACGGTCGCAACGGAGCTTTCGCGTGGCGACCGTCGCAAAAGGCCCACATGCCCAGAGGGAGTGGACCTACGGCTTCGTATCGCCGGTGAACGGCGGCGGGAAAGTGGCTCTCCCGCACTCCTGATACTGCTGGCGAATTCCTCACGCCGCGTTTGCGGGGGCCATCAACGTCGCGAAGGCCGACCTCCGGGTGCCCTCCCGTGGCCTTTCCTCCAACCAATCGCTGATCCGCGCCACGTTGATCGCCGCCGCCGTGGCGACGTGCTGCAAGTGCGTTTTCGTTTCACCGATATACCGCGACCGACGCAGGCCGAAGGATCGCACTCCCTGGGATGACCTGCCCCCTTCAAACGAGTCCGGCCTCGATGTGATCATCGCGATTTTGACGTGCCCCCGGGAAAGTGGACCATCGCATTCGCGAGTTCGGATACGATGAGGCTCCCTCGATAAGGAGCCTTGAACCATGAGGAAGTCGAAGTTCACCGAGGAGCAGATCGTCTTCGCCTTGAGGCAGGCCGAGGCCGGCCTGGGCGTCGAGGAGACGTGTCGTAAGCTCGGAGTCAGTCAGGCCACGTTCTTCCGATGGAAGGCGAAGTACGGCGAGCTCGGGACGCCCGAGTTGCGGCGGCTGCGCCTCCTGGAGGAGGAGAACCAGAAGCTCAAGCAGCTGGTGGCCGACCTGAGCCTCGACAAGCGGATGCTGCAGGACGTCCTGGCAAAAAAATCCTGAGCCCGCCGCAGCGGAGGAAGGCCGTGGCGGACCTGACGGTCCGCTACGGCGTGAGCGTGCGGCGGGCTTGCGAGGCGACCGGCTTCCCTCGCGCGACCCACAACTACAAGGCCCGTCGCGCGTCGCAGGAGCCCTTGAGGATGCGCCTCCGCGAGTTGGCGACGGATCGGGTCCGCTATGGATATCGCCGCCTGCACGTCCTGCTCCTGCGCGAGGGCTGGTCCGTCAACGTCAAGCGGGTCTATCGCCTCTACGGCCTGGAGCGATTGACGTTGCGGCGGAAGAATCCGAGGCGTCGGGTGAGCTCTCGCCATCGCGACGACCGACCGGTCGTCGACGGGGCGGACCAGGCCTGGGCGATGGACTTCATGAGCGACGCACTCGCAGACGGGCGCAAGCTCCGCGTGCTCACCGTGATCGACGTGTTCACCCGCGAGAGCCTGGCCGTCCGCGTGGGCGTGCGGTTCACCTCGGGGCAGGTCGCCGAGGTCCTGGCGGAGGTCGCGGCCGGTCGGGGGACGCCCCGCGAACTCCGGGTCGACAACGGCCCGGAGTTCACGGGGCGGATGCTGGACCTGTGGGCGCACCTCAACGGAGTGACGCTGGATTTCAGCCGCCCCGGCAAGCCGACGGACAACGGGTTCATCGAGTCGTTCAACGGGCGGGTCCGTGAGGAGTGCCTGAATCAGGGCTCCTTCACCAGCCTGGAAGACGCCCGCGAGAGGGTGGAATCCTGGCGGGTCGAGTACAATGAACGCCGCCCCCACAGCGCCCTGGGTTACCTGGCCCCCGGGGAATTCGCAGCAACGCAGGCCGGCATGAACAAGGCCTCATCGGGCCGAAAAACTCTCGTTTAGCCGGTCCAGCTTCCCGGGGCGCCTCAATCGTATCCGAGTTCTCGAATGCGATGGTCCACTTTCCTGGGGGCACGTCAATTCCGGGAGAACCGTTTTCTCACCGGCCATCACACGTGCTCCGACGCGAACCACTACCGACTACCGACAGAGCGATCCAACCCAGCCGTCAGGATCGGCGGTACCAAGAGACAAGGCCCAGAAGAAAGCACACGCGGCTGTGGAAGAAACTCTCAGCTCGGCTTCCGGTCCGAAGAGCGTGGCGAGCTGGGAGGCGGCATTGCTTCGCTTTGGACCGACGAGGAGATGAGACTTGCTGATGGCACCCGCCACGACTTCACGAAACTTCGGATCCATCCCCGCGACGAACCCTGCGAACAGGCGATTCCATGCATCCGCGGTCGACTGGTCGGGTACCTGAGTCAGGACGAACTCCAGCGTGGCGGTGGCACTGTGGCTCGTGTACGAGAACCTGAGTTCATCCAGCTGCACCGAGGCGACAGCCTTGTGGCGTCCGTAGTCGATCCCTTCAACAACGAGCCGCTGCGTCCCTTGCTGAACTACATGTCGAAATCCATTATTCAGTTTGTCGCTCATATTCTCACCCTGTTGTGTTGCAAGCCTGTCACGGGGGTCGCCCGCCCAACCTTAACTAGACGAGCGAAATGTCGTTGAAAGTTGCGACAGTTTCATCGTTTAATCCGGGGTTGCCCAGTTTAGTGATTACTTTGTTGTCCGAGATCTCGCCCGGCTCTCATGAACACGCATTCGACATGTGCCGCCTCCCCGCGTCAACGGAAAAACGGCGAGATCCGGAGCGGTTGGCAAGCCGGATTCCCGACCGGACGCACCGACGGCCCTCCGCACTGCTTACATCGGGCACTTATCTACGTTCCGGTTGACTTACCAAACGGCCGCTTTCAGGACGGTCAGTCGGAACGCCAACAAGAGAGGCACCCCGGTCTCCCCGATCCTAGACATGGGTATTCGGCCCGAGTCTAATCATGTTTGGGAGACTCGGGCGAGGTCGCAAACGGCGGGGTCAACGCTCATCCGAGTAATCCTGAAAGAGTCTGTAGGCGTGGTTTCATCCGCTTGGTCGACCGACTCAAGGGCCTGGGGGACTCGGGACTGGGCAAATTGAGGGGGGCTCCGAGATGTCCATCTTGAGAACGAAGTGCCTTGACGCGGCAGCGCCCGGCCCCGCGTTACTCGCGGTCATCCTGACGTCGATCGGACTGGCCGGATCGTCACGTGGCGAGGATCTGTTCGCGCCGAACCTCAAGGTCACCTACCGCCTAGTGCCCCACGGCGACGCTCTGGCGGCGGAGCTCACGCGGTACCCCGAGCCCAGATCTCCGGCGCACCGGATCCGGCTCCCCGCGGCCGACCAGATCGCAAGCCTCGAGCCCGGCGACCGGATCCTGGCCCTGGACAACCGGCCTATTCGCTCCGAGGCCGACGTGCGCAGCGGCGTCGGTGCGGCGAAGATCCGGTTCATCGACGGCCGCACTGGCGAGGCCCTCGTCGGCACAGTGGACCTTCCCCGAGTGGTGTGGCCTCCGGAGCCCCCGCCCCGCCTCTTCCCCGAAGGCTCATCAAAATGGCCCCCCGAGAAGGAGCCCCGACTGGGGGTCGAGCTGAGCGACACCTGGTACCCCTGGCCCTTTAGGCATGATGATTACTCATTCGAGGGAATGGTTGTGCTGCGGTCGCCGGAGGGGAGGTCCCCAGCTCGCCGAGTCCGGCTCGAGGACGGGAAGATCGTCGCGCTCAAGCCTGGCGATCTCATCCTCTCGATGAACGAACGGGCCAATCCGACCATCGAGAACTTGGCCATGATCCCCGAAGGCGACGCGCCCCTCTCCCTTCTGGATGTTGAGACGGGCCAGCTCGTCCGAGGGTCGGTCCGGCTCGACGCCAAGGTGCCGGCCCGGGAGAGGCCAGGTGCCGGGGATGGTGAAGCCAAAGACCCGGGGGAAGCCCCGGCCGCGTTGGCCCGGAGCCAGCCGGAGCTCCGCGCGATTGTCGCCGAGGAGGTCCGGACGGGCGGCATCCGCGTGAGAGCCCCAAGCTTCTCGAGCGATGGCCCGTATCTCCTCTGGGATTTCGGGCCGTGTTACACCGCGGAACCACTCGACGAGACGACCAAGTGGCAGGTGTGGATCGAGGGTTTTCGCCAGGGGACGGCAGAACCGATGCGTTCCGAATGGGAGCCCATCCTGGGGCGGGCGGAGGGCGTGCTCGGCCGGGAGATGGAACGTCGAAATCGGGCAGGGCCCCTCCCATCCACAGTGGACAGGGATTTCCGGCGTGCGATGTTATATGTCTTGCTAGACGGCTTGGGCGCTTCGATGAGGACCCAGGGCACGCGGTTCCCGCCGTATCATGTCCCGCCGTCGGGCGGGGGGGGAGGGACCGGGCTTTTGCGGGTGAACTTGACCACGCGGACCGGGACGGGGACCATCCACTACATGAACCGGCTCCACTGGCGAATAATCACCGAAAGCCAGAAGCGGGAGCCCAAGCCCGGCGAGTGGATGACGTGTCGAGCGGGTGACGGAGTCTCTCTGGCCGGTTGGTACGCCTACTTCGTCGAGTATCCCGAGGGGAAGAAGTCGGCGATCCGGCGGGACCTTCACATTCGGCGAGATGGAGCCGTGACTGTGGATTGAGCGCAGAGGGGGCGTGTCGGAGGATGATGCGCAACCTCTCTCGTGCCTAGGCCTCGGCGGATACATCGGCGGGTGTCAACCTCCCGGCTCGCCTTCCGCTGCTTGAGCCCTCGTTCCAGGTATCCGGACATGACCCCTCCACTACCCAGACCCGGTCCCATCGGAGTCTTCTTCTCCTACGCCCACGAGGACGAGCTTCTCCTGAAGGAGTTGGTGAAGCACCTAGGGATCCTCAAGCGGCGTGGGGTCGTCCGCGCCTGGCACGACCGCGAAATCACCTCCGGGACGGAGTGGAAAGGGCAGATCGATCGTCACCTCGAGACCGCCGAGGTGGTCCTCCTGCTGGTCAGTTCCGACTTCGTCGCCTCCGATTATTGCTGGGACATCGAGATGGCGCGGGCCCTAAAGCGGCACGACCGGGGGGAGGCCCGCGTCATCCCGGTGATCCTGAGGTCCGTCGACAACTGGCAGGCCACTCCCTTCGGGAAGCTCAGGGCGGCTCCGACCGATGGTCGACCGGTGACCAACTGGCCCGATCGCGACGAGGCGTTCGCCGATGTTTCGCGCCACATCCGAAGGGCCGTGGAGGATCTCCGAAACCCCAGAGCCGGGCAAGGTATCGGGGACCCCGCGCCACCGGGCAGGAACGAAGGTTTCTCGGAACGGCCTGATGCGATCCGGCAGCCCCCCGACGGCGACGGCCCGCGGCTCCGAGGGCCTGCGGACGGGGTGGCGGCCTCTCGCAGTCGGTGGGTCGAGGTCTCGGCTTCCGTGGCGGTCCTGGTCGGACTACTCGCATTGGCATCGGCGTTGCGGGCCTCACCACCTTGGCCCGATGGCGGAATCATCTGGGTCTTATCGCTCGTGGGTGCAGCCCCGGCTTTCCTGGCCCGAGGTGCGGTAGGTCCGACAGGGTCGCGGCGGCTGTTCGTCGCCGCTGTGATCTTTGCCGTCGGGATGCTGCTCGGCTATGCAGCCTGCTGGAGCGCCTTTGTCTACGAGGCGAACCCAGATCCATCTCGGTTCACCTGGTATCGACCAGCACCGAAGCTGGTCGGTGGCTTTATCCTGAAGGCCGACGTCCACACCTTGATGGCCGAGAACGTCGGATTCAACGAGGAGGCCGCCCTCAGCGAGGCCGGCTGGGACCCGTTCCTGGTCTGGGAGCCGTGGACAGTCCGTCTGGCGCAATGGCTAGTGCTGACCTTCTGGCTCGCAGTCTGCGCGAGCCTCGTTCTGGCCGTCGCGACCTTCCCGTTCAAGACGGACCGGCCCTGACGGAGGGGCCAAACGTATCTCATTGATTGCACGAACGACTCGGCCGCCCAGTCGTACCAGCGCGGCCCCTCCGAGCCCGCCCCGGCGCCGAGCTTGCGCCAGGAGCGGGCCGGCAGGCGGTCGGCGATCGAGTCGACCCGGTCCCGCCACCGGCCGTCGAAGAGCATCTGGTCGCTCTTGACCGCCAGGACGTACGGCTGGCCCTTCGACTCCAGGGCCCGGCGGAAGTGCACGTCGTCGCCGTAGACCGCATCCCCGGTCACCCAGGCCGCCGCGACGCCGGCCTTCCACGCCCTCTCGAGCATCCGCTCGGCCAGCCGGGGCTTGGTGGCGACCTCGACCTCCTCCGGGATGCGGGCCTCCTTCCGCCGTTCGGCGTCGGCGGCCCAATCCTTGGGCAGGTACAGCTCGCGGTTCAGGAGGGCGTGACCCCCGCGGCCGGCGAAGGTGAGGAAGACGCCGACCTGACAGTTCTCGATCCGGCCGGCCGTCCCGGAGTGCTGCCGCTGCATGCCGGCGGACTTCGTCCCCTTGTTGAGGGTCCCCGTCTCGTCAACGATCAGGACGCCCTTCGGATCGGCCAGGCACTCGCGGACGTAGGCGACCAGGTCGTCGCGGATCCGATCGGCCTCCCACGGCCCGGCCCAGGAGGTGAGGTACTGGACGCCGTACGGCGACGGAACGCCGGCGTGCTCGGCGAGCTGCCAGCCATTCTTTCGCTCCACGCCCGAGAGCAGGCCGCGGAGGTATTCGACGGCCCGGCTCCGCGGCTCGGAGCGGGTGAAGCGGCGGGCCAGGCGCTCGCCCACGACGTCGAGTACCCCGGCCCAATCGCGTACCTCCTCGACCGTCGGCTATGCGGGCATGGCTCGGCCTCCATGCGCAACACGCTACACGGCAATGACTTCAATTGCAACTGTAGTACTAGGGCCTGTTGACTGTCCGGAGGCTGTTGCGGTAAAGGTTTAAGGCGGATCACGACCCAGGAGGGGGGCCGACGCCGCCATGCGATACCTGATCACGGACGAGACTTGGTCCGTCTTCGGCCCTATGGTCGAGAAGTGCCGCTCGAAGCTGGGCCCCGAGCCGGAGCTGCCCGACCGCATGTTCTTCGAGGCGGTCCTCTACTGGGCGAGGACCGGCATCCCCTGGCGCGACCTGCCGGCCGAGTTCGGGGCGTGGGACGCCGTCTACAACCGCTTGCGCCGCTGGATCCACTCGGGCCGGCTCAAGAAGCTGTTCGACCTGATGTCCGGGCGGACCGAGTGCGAGGACGCCCGGCGGCTGATGATCGACTCGACGATCGTCCGGGCCCATCAGCACGCCGCCGGGGCCGGGCGAAAAAAGGGGGGGCCGAGGCGCAGGCCCTCGGCCGGTCGCGCGGCGGCTTCTCGACCAAGGTGATCGCCGTGGCCTGCGACGAGGACGGCGTCGTCGCCCTGGACGTGGCCGAGGGTCAGAGGAACGACGCCCCTCTGGCGAAAGGCGTGTTGATCGAGGCCCACGACGCGGTCGGCGAGGTCGCCGAGGTGCTCGGCGACAAGGGGTTCGACTCCGACGCCGTCCGCGACGTCGTCCTGGACGACCTCGACGCCCTGCCGGTGATCCCCAACCGGAGGTGTCGCAAGGAGCCGTGGCCCTGGGACGACGAGATGAGGGAGATCTACA
Organism: Paludisphaera mucosa; assembly: GCF_029589435.1. Classification (NCBI taxonomy): domain Bacteria; kingdom Pseudomonadati; phylum Planctomycetota; class Planctomycetia; order Isosphaerales; family Isosphaeraceae; genus Paludisphaera; species Paludisphaera mucosa. Next base: position 2,462,244 of record NZ_JARRAG010000002.1, read on the forward strand.
AGCAGAGGAACCGCGTCGAGCGGGCGTTCGCGAAAGCCAAGCAGTTCCGACGGTTCGCCACGAGATATGAGAAATTGAAGGACGTCTACCTCGGCGTCGCCCGCCTCGTCTTCGGATTCATCCACGTCCGGAAGCTCGCCCAATCCGTCAACAGGCCGTAGTGTTTCGCCACACCTGAGTTTGTGGTTTCCAGGACCGGGTACAGCCGCTTGAGCTTGACCCGGGCGTCCGCCGTCGCGAACTGCCAGTCGACCTTCACGGCGGCCGCGTTCCGGCCGGCCTCCCAGGCCGCCACCTCGAGCCTGAGCGAGCCCATGTCGGGGATGCGGCGGTCGAGGCACTGGCGGGCCAGGACCGACAACTCGCACTCCGCCACGTTCAGCCAGCTCCCATGCTTCGGCGTGTAGACGAACTCCAGTCGCCCCAGGATCCGCCGCGCCTCGGCCGGCTCGAACGCCTCGTACAGGGCCGCCGGCTTGTGGGTGCTCAGGTTATCGACCACGAGCGTGACCCGCTCCGCGTCCGCGTACCACTCGTCGGCGATCCGCTTCAGCAGCCGGGCGAAGTCGGCCTTGGTCTTCCGCTCGGTCACTTCCACGCGCCGCTCCCCCGCCAGCGGCTCGAAGGCCATGAACAGGTTGGCCGTCCCGTGCCGGACGTATTCGTAGTCCTCCTTGGCCGGACGCCTCGGGCGGACCGGGAGCGGCGGCCGGGCGTCGCCGATCAGCTGCTTGCCCCCCTCGTCGGCGCAGACCACCGGCCGCCTCGGGTCGTAGGGCCGGGCGTAGACCTCCAGCACGCCCTCCATCGCGCAGACGAACTCGGCGTTCGCCTTCGGCGGGATGACCCACTGCTGCTTCAGCCAGGGCTTGAGCGCGTTTTTTTCTAGGACGGTAGAGCCGGCTTGATCGGTAGTTTGCCATCGGTTCTCCTGGGGAAGCCCTCCAGGAGTCGACCGATGCCCAAGCCCAAGCGGACGCCACGACCGGCCCCCACTCGCACCGTCGAGCTGACGACCGCCACCCGCGTCTGCCCCGGGTGCGACCGGCCCCTCTGGGCCGCCTACAAGGGCCGCCGCGTCGTCGCCACCCTCGAGGGGCTCACCCGATTCGCCGTCCAGGTCCGACGCTGCCGCGATGCCGACTGCCCCCGCCACAACGTCTCGCTCCGGGCCGAAGCCGAGGGGGCCATCGCCCTGCCGCAGCAGGAGTTCGGCCTGGATGTCATCGCCCTGGTCGGTCGCCTCCGCCATGTCGAGCACCGCGGCGTCGCCGAGATCCACGCCGAGCTGACCCGACGCGGGGTGGGCATCTGCGTGCGGAGCGTCTCCTGCCTGCTGGACCGCTACGACGAGCTGCTCGCCCTCTCGCTGTCCGACCCCGCCCGACTCCGCCGGGTCGTCGCCGAGGCCGGGCGGGTGATCCTGGCCATCGATGGGCTCCAGCCCGACGTCGGCCACGAGGTCCTCTGGGTCATCCGCGACGTCCTCTCCGGCGAGATCCTCCTGGCCCGGAGCCTTCTCTCCTCCTGCCGGGCCGACCTGGCCAAGCTGCTCGGCGAGGTGAGGTCCGCCCTCCAGCCCGAGGCCGAGGGGGCCGCCGGCGTGCCGATCGTCGGGGTGATCTCCGACGGCCAGCATTCCATCCGCGACGCCGTGGCCGAAGCCCTGCCCGGCGTGCCGCACCAGCTCTGCCAGTTCCATTACCTCCGCGAGGCGGCCCGGCCGATCTACGAGGCCGATCGCCACGCCAAGGTCACGCTCAAGAAGAAGGTCCGGGGCATCCGCCCGATCGAGCGGGCCGTCGAGGGCCGCGACGACGACGAGGCGACGGCGATCCGGGGCTACTGCGCCGCGGTCCGCACGTCGCTGACCGACGACGGCCGGCCGCCGCTGGCGGCCTCGGGCCTGGTGCTGCGGGACCGGCTGGCGAAGGTCGCCGAGGGCCTGGACGAGGTCGGCGCCAAAAGGGGCTCCCGAAAGAACTGACGCGGCTGCGTGCGATCCTGGCCGGGGGCCTGGAGGCGACCGATTCGGCGTGGCCCGAGGTGCGTGCGGCGTTCGGCCGGGTGCATCGCGCCGCGGCGATCCTGCGGAACAAGGCGGGGCTCGACGCCGCCGGGGTGCGGCGTCGGTTCGTCGGGCTGATGGGGGAGATAGGGCGGCATCGCGATGCCGCCGGGGGGCTGGACGACGCGGTCGGCCATTTCCTGAAGGTGACGCGGAGCTACTGGCCCGGGCTGTTCGCCTGCTATGACACGGCCGGCCTGCCGCGGACCAACAACGACCTGGAGCAACTGTTCGGCTCGTATCGCCATCACGAGCGGCGTTGCAGCGGCCGCAAGGTGGCGTCGCCGGGGATGGTGGTGCGGGGCTCGGTACGGCTGGTCTCGGCGACCGCGACCCGGCTCCGGCCGATCGAGAGGGCCGACCTGGTGCCATCGGACCTCGCGGCGTGGCGGGCGCTCCGCGGTGGGCTGGAGCGGAGGCAGGAGGTCAGGAAGATGGGCCACCGCTTCCGCCGCGATCCCGCGGCTTACCTGCTGTCGCTTAAGGAGATCATGATCAAGCCGGCTCTACCGTCCTAGTTTTTTTTAGGACCCGGCGGACCGTCTCGTCGCTGACGGCGTCCACCGACTCCAGCTCGACCAGCCGGTCGGCCAGCATCTTGAGCGTCCACCGAGCCTTCCCGTCCGGCGGCGAGGAACAGGCCAGTGAGACGAGCCGGGCCTCTTGCGCCCCGTCGAGCTTGCGGTATCGTCGGCCGGTCGGCTTCCTGCGGTGAAGGGCCGCGTCGAGCCCGCACTCGGCGAACCGCTTGCGGACGCGGGCGACCGTGCCCTCCGAGCACTCGATCGCCTCGGCGATCGCGGCGTCGCCCAGCCCGGGCCCGCTGGGGCCGACGTCCGCCTTGAGCAGGATGCGGGCGTGGACGAGGGCGGCCGCGGCGTGGCGGCCCCCGGCGATCATCTTCTCGAGCTGCCTCCGTTGATCGTCGGTCAGCCGGACGAGGCGCTTGTCCTTCAGGGCCATGGCGGATCTCCTCCTTCGTGGAAGAGATCCTACCAAAACCGTCAACTCAGGTGTGGCGGACCACTAGGGACGTCGGCCCCAAACGGTTCGGCGAGGCGGTCCGGGGCCACTGGTCGATCGAATCGATGCACTGGGTCCTCGACGTCGTCTTCCGCGAGGACGACCGCCGCACCCGCGAACGCGTCCTGGCCGACAACCTCAGCTGGCTCCGCCGCTTCGCCGTGACCCTCCTGAAACGCCATCCCGTCAATGACAGCATCCGGGGCAAGATGCTCGCCTGCGGATACAACACCGACTATCTGACGCAAGTCTTGGACATCACATAGCGTCTATATGCGCTGGCCCTGTCGCATCAGGAATCAGGAGACGTGCAATGACCAGGCGAAGACCCTCGCAGAAGACTGACGGGGGTGCAGTCCGATGACGTCTCTGAGGCGACGTTCTACCGCTGGAAGAAGCAGTTCGGCGGGATGGGCGTCGTGGAGCTGAGGCGGCTGAAGCAGCTCGAGGAGGAGAACCGCAAGCTGAAGCAGCTGGTCGCCGACCTCAGCTTGGACAAGAGGATGCTCCAGGACGTCCTGTCAAAAAAAGCTAGGGCGGCAAAGCCTGTTTGCTTGGGAGCGAGGGGGATGTTAGAGGCCATCCGGTAACCAATCCCTGATTTTCACGATATCTGAAGGGCGCGGGCGGATTGCATGGGTCGGGTTCTAACGTCCGGAGCATGCGATGGATCGACCCGACCATGATCATCGCCTCGGACGAGCGTTCGAGCCGCTCGTAGTCGCGGCTGTTGCGGCGCGAGCGGCCGATCCAGGCGAAGGTCCGCTCGATGGTCTAATCGCAAATGACAAATTCTGCCTGGCACGCTCCCGCCGGCTGGCCCTGAGGCCGCGCCGGCCCAGATGATCCGGGCGGGCCCTGGGCTTGTCCCGTACCTTCTCCCCGAGGCACATCGCCTCGGGGAGGCGGCCATGCACCACGACTGGCGGACCACCCGCCGATTCGCGTCCCGCCCGGACGGGCAGCGCCGATGGGATCGCGCCTACCAGCTGCTCCTGGGCTGGTCGCCGTCCGGCCCCGGGCCGGCGCGAGCCAAGCCCGACGAGCCGGGCCATCCCACCACCGCGGAGGAGACGACCGATGAAGATCGCGATATATGCACGCGTCTCGACGCAGCGGCAGGCCGAGGCGCAGACCATCGACGAGCAGATCGGGCGGCTGCGGGAGCATGCCCGAGGCCGGGGCTGGGACCTCCAGGAGGCGAACGTCTTTCGTGACGACGGCTACAGCGGGGCCGCGCTCAAGCGGCCCGGACTCGACCGCCTCCGCGACGCGGCGGCCATGGCCTCGTTCGACGCGATCCTCCTGACCGACCCCGACCGGCTGGCCCGCAACTTCGTCCACCAGACCCTCCTGCTCGAGGAGCTGCAGTCCAAGGGCTGCAGGGTCGAGTTCCTCGACCGGCCGATGTCCCGGGACCCGCACGACCAGCTCCTGCTCCAGATCCGCGGCGCCGTCGCCGAGTACGAGCGGACCTTGATCGCCGAGCGGACGCGCCGCGGCCGCCAGCGTCGATATCGGGCCGGGGAGATGCTGCCGTGGACCCGGGCCCCGTACGGCTACCGGATGGCGGTCGACAGGCCCCGCGACCCCTCGGGCGTCCACCTCGACCCGTGCGAGGCCGCGGTCGTCGCCGAGATGTTCGCCTGGTACTCCGAGGGACGACGCACGCTCCACGGCCTCGTCGACCATCTACGCGACCTCGGCGTCCCTTCGCCCTCGGGCAAGGCGTGCTGGAGCGACGCCTCGGTCCGCGGGATCCTCCGAAATCCGGCCTATACGGGCCGCGTCTACGCCGGACGGCACCGATACCGCGAGGCCCGAGCGCGACGCTCGGCGACCCACCCGATCGGCCGCCCCCACGGGACGGCCGAGCCGACGCCGCGCGACGAGTGGATCGACGTCGGGCCGATCCCCGCGGTCGTCGATCCGGGGCTGTTCGAGCGAGTGCAGGCGAAGCTGGCGGCCAACCGGTCGTTCTCGTCCCGCAACAACAAGGTCGGATCCTATCTGCTGCGGTGCCTGGTCAGCTGCGGCCACTGCGGCCTGGCGAGCATCGCGAGGCGACGCCCGCCCCACTACGGCTACTACACCTGCACCGGCAAGTCCCGGGCGGCGCGGAATCGCAACGGGGCGACCTGCGGCTCGCGGTTCATCCCGGCGGCGGTCCTGGACGACCTGGTCTGGGGCGACCTATGCGAGCTGCTGCGAGATCCGGCCGCGGCGGGCGGGGCGTTCCGTCGGGCGGCCGCCGGGAGCTGGCACCCGCAGGAATTCCAGGCGAGACGGGAGCGGCTGCGGCAGGGGAAGGCGTCGTTGTCGGGCCAGCTCGATCGGCTGACCGAGGCCTACCTCGGCGGCGTCGTCCCACTGGAAGAGTATCGCCGCAGGCGCGGGGAATTGGAGTCGAGGCAGCAGACCCTGGCCGAGCAGGAGGCCCGGCTCGCCGGGGAATCGGAACGCCTCGACGAGGTCGTGGGCATGGCGGCGACGCTCGAAGCGTTCTGCGGGCGGATCGCCGCCGGGCTCGAGACGGCGACGTTCGACGGGAAGCGGCAGTTGGTCGAACTGCTGGTCGACCGAGTGGTCGTCACGGGCGACGAGGTCGAGATCCGCTACGTCCTGCCCACGAGCGATAAAAGCGAGAACATCCGCTTTTGTCATTTGCGTTCAGACTATCTCGACGACCCATCGCTTCTCGACGTGGACGAACCCGACCGAGCCGGGCGGCCGCTCGGCGACCTCCACGACGTAGGCCCCGACCTTCCGCCCGTCGGCCAGCCAGGCGTCGAGCGAGTGGTTGCGGTACTTGGCGTCGCCCCGGACGGCCTCCAGCCGCGTGCACTGCCCGGCGGTCAGGCGGGCCAGGACGTGCGACGCCCACGTCCCGTCGTCGAGGTTCGCCGCCGAGACCAGCACGACCAGCAGCAAGCCCATGGAATCCACGACGATGTGGCGTTTCCGGCCCCGCAGCTTCCTGCCGCCGTCGTAGCCCCGCGAGCCGCCGACCTCCGTCCCCTTCACGGTCTGGCTGTCGATGCAGCCGACCTTCGGCGCGGGGTCGCGACCGGCCGCCTCGCGGACCTTGCGACGCAGGGCCTCCTGGATCCGCCGCCAGGTGCCGTCGTCGCGCCACCGCGCGAAGTGATCGTAGACCGTGCTCTTCGCCGGCAGGTCGTGCGGCAGCATGTCCCACTGGCATCCCGAGCGGTCCAGGTAGAGGACGGCGTTGACCACCTCTCGAATGTCGACGACCCGCGGCCGACCGTCCGTATTGATCGGGATCATGGGCTCAAGGATCGCCCATTGCTCGTCGGTCAAATCCGAAGGATAGGGCTTGCGCATCGCGGGTCGTCCTTGAGGCCGTCGATCGATGGGGCGTCCTTCCGCCCCAACAGCTTACGGCCCACAAGCCTTACCGGATAGCCTCTTATACCTGGAGCGAGGATCAGGGCCAGTGCGCACTTATAGGTAGATTTGGCTGAGTTTGACGACTTGCGCCCGGATCCGGATTCGGTTAGATCATCTTCCATGCGGCTTTCCGAGTCGGAGCATGGGGGGCGGTCGATGGCGGGCTCGCGTCGGTTCGGTCTGGACGAGGTCGTGGCGTATTTCCAGGGGCTTGAGGATCCGCGGTCGGAGATCAACCGCAAGCATCCGCTGGCCTCGGTGGTGGTCATCGCGCTGATCGCCGTGCTGGCCGGGGCGTCGGGGCCCACGGCGATCGCGCAGTGGGCGGCGCTCAAGGAGGGACTCCTGGCGTCGGTGCTGCCGCTGCCGTACGGGGCCCCCTGCAAGGACGTCTTCCGTCGCGTGCTGATGGCGCTACGTCCCGAGGCGTTCCAGGCGTGCTTCGCCGCCTGGGTGCGCTCGTTGCGCGACGAGGCCGCGGCCGAGACCGGCGTCGAGCGGCCAACGTTGGCGGTCGACGGCAAGACCTTGCGCCGCAGCCACGACCGCAAGGGCGGCCTCGGGGCGTTGCACGCGGTGACCGTCTGGGCGAGCGAATACGGCCTGTCGCCGGGCCAGGTCGCCTGCGACGAGAAGTCCAACGAGATCACGGCGATCCCCGAGCTGCTGAGGCTGGTGGACGTCTCCGGCGGGATCGTGACGATCGACGCGATGGGCTGCCAGAAGGAGATCGCCGCCGCGGTCGTCGCCGCGGGAGGGGACTACGTGCTGGCGTTGAAGGGGGAACCAGGCGACGCTGCATCAGGCGGTCGTCGATCATCTGATGGGCCGCTGGGACGCGGATTTCGCCGGCGACGATGTGGGCCGTCGTCAGGCCGAGGAGACGGGCCACGGCCGCCGCGAGTCGAGGACGTACATCCAGCTCGAAGCCCCGCAGGACTTGCCCGGGCTCAAGACGTGGCGAGGGCTAAAGTCGATCGGCGTGGCGATCTCCGAGACCCTGCGCGACGGCAAGGCCGTGGACGAGGTCCGTTACTACATCAGCAGCCTGCCGGTGAAACCGGACGCGAAGGCGTTCGCCCACGCGGTGCGCTCGCACTGGGGCGTGGAGAACGGCTGCCATTGGACCCTCGACGTGACCTTCCGCGAGGACGAATCCCGCATCCGCGAGAGGTGCCTGCGCGAGAACATGGCCTGGCTGAACCGCTTCAGCCTCTCGCTATTGAAGCAACACCCAGGGCGACAGAGCGTCGCCATGAAACGACGCTCCCGCGGATGGAGCGTCGACTTCCTCATGCAAGTCGTTATCGGATCAACACGTTAATTGCCGCTGGCCCTGGAGGTCGGAGGGATCGCCGCCGCGTCCTCGCGCGACGTTCGATCCATCAGGGCCTCCTCGCATCCTGGGGACGGGCGGGCGCCCCAAGGACGGCGAGGGGGCCCCGACCCGACGGCCGGCTACGAGTGGCCGGAACCGGAGACGGCGGTCGCACCGACGGCCCTCGCCTCGCGCGACGGGACCTCGACCTCGCCATGGAACCGCCGCCAGGAGTCGTGCAACTCCCGGCGCAGTTGGGCCACCCGGGCGGCGGAGACGCCGAAACGCCGGGCCACCTCGCCGGTGCCGTGCCCGACGGACAGGTCCTCGGCGACTCGACGGTCGCGCGGCGAGAGCCGGGACAACCATTCGGGGAAGTCGATGCGAAACCAGGCCTGGTCCGCCACGGCCGTCCGGGCGTCCTCCGCCACGGCTTCCGCCCATCGCCCCCGCTCGCCGTCGAACCTTTCGAGGCTCTCGACGGTCCATCGATTCCGCCGCCGGGCGTACGGCGACGAGACGTCCCAGGCGTTCGAGGACGTCCCGATCAGACGCCCCTGCCGGACCTGGGCCGCGGCGAAGCGGGCCAGTGCGGACGGGAAGGCACGTTCCGGGCAGCCCCGCCGGAACAGTCGCTCGAACGCGACGCACGCGTTGGCCACCGCCTCCTGGACGGCGTCGTCGAGGCGTTCGCCGTGCAGGTGGCGGAAGCAGGCGCGGACGGATCGGCGGATCGCCGGGAGCATGGCCAGGAAGGCGGGGTGCCAGTCGGCGGGCGAAGGCCCGGGAGCCGGGGATGGAACGTTCACGGGGCGATCTCCAGGGTGCAGTGAGACCGCCCCGGCGGGGCGGTCGTGTCGTGAGACGCAACGGCCCGCGCGGCGCGCGAGGCGAACGGGGTTCGGGCGAAGAGCGAGGCCCTGCCGAAGCGAGGGAGAGGCGGATCGAGGGGGGAAGGGATCGCCGGGACGTGGCGATGCGACGGGAGGGGACGGATGCCGCCTGCTCGGCCTGGATCTGGGGATCTCCACGCTCCGGCGGGCGTTCGGCGAGATGGGCCTGACCCATAAAAAGGTCAGGGGTCCGCCGAGCGGGACCTGTCGGACTTGGCCCGCGACTGCGGGCGCGAGCCCATGCCCGGCCTGGACCCGAAACCCCTCGCCTACGGCGACGAGATCTGGGTGAGAACGAAGATGACCCGGCCCCGGGGCCGCTTCCCGGCGGCGTGCGGCCGGTCATGGCCGTGCCGCACGGCCGCTGGAATACGACGACGTTCGTGACCGACTTGCGGGTCGACGGGGCGATCGACGGCGAGTTTTCGCCGCCGACTTCCGCCGGCAGTTCGCGCCGGCCTTGCGGTTGTGCGACGTGGTGACGACGACCTCGCTTGCCACGATCGGCAAGGAGCCGGCAAGGCGATAAAGGGGGCGTGCTGCCGGCTGCTGCGCCGGCCGCCTTATAGCCCCGATTTCAACCCAATCGAGCAGACCTTTGCCAAGCTCAAGAGGCTCTTCCGCGAGGCTGACGAGATCACCGAGTCCGCGGCCGCCTCGATCCCCGACTCGACCGGGAGGTCTTCGGCCGAGGGGCAACACCCTCAGGACTTCGATCGATCGGTTCAGCCCGAGCTTCCGCCTTGAGCCGACGTGCGATCTCGACGGCCAGGAGGGTCAGTAGTCGCGGGATCTCGGGGCGGGGGCGGCCCTCCAGATCGGATTGGTCGGGAGAAACGGACGAATCGGCGATTGTCATGAGTGAGCTCCAAACTCTAGAAATGAAAAAGCCCCCGACCGCGGATTGCGGCGGGGGCCCTGGGCGTCGTGACGCCGTCGTTCGTCGATCGATCCGGATCAGGCGGCCCTGGGGCCGTCGACGTCGCTGGGCGACCAGCCGGCCAGCGGCTCGAAGCGGTAGCGGGGGTGGCGGTGCCGACGAGTCCTTTTCGAGTCCTCGAGCGGCCCGGTCATGCGGACGTAGGGGTCGGCCAGGCCCTTCTCGTCCATCAGGCGGTCCAGCGAGGCCGCCCGTTGGGTGGCGGTCACTGTCAGTCCCAACTGCGCGGCGACCTTCTTCTCGGACGATCCGGAGGCCCTCAGCTCGACCACCCGCTCGCGGAAGGCGACCCGCTGGGGCGGCTCGAAGAGGTCGACGACCAGCTCGAGCTTCAGCGGGGCCAGCCGGCCCTCGAGCGCCCCGGTGCCGGGCACCAGCGCCGTCAGGTCGACCGTCAGGTGGGCCCGGGGCTCGACGGCCTCGCCGTCGCAGAGCCGGTAGGGGATCACTTCCAGCCTCGGCAGCAGCCGCCGGGCCAGCCGGGCGGCCTCCTGGGAGTCGGTCAGGAGACCCTCGAACGCCTCGCCGGCCAGGGCCCGGAGCCGCTCCTTCGTCGGCAGCACGAGCGGCTCGGCCGGCGTCCGCGCCAACTCGGCCAGTTCGAAGTCCAGCCGCTCGCGCTCGGCTTCCAGCTCGTGGAGCTTCTCCACCAACGCCGCGCTCGGCCCGGCGGCCGTCATCGCGGCGACGACGTTGTCGACCTGGCGGGCCGCCTCGGCCGCGTCGCGACGCAGGCCCGCGGCCGTCCTGCCCTGCTCGGCCTCGACCAGCTCGACCTCCCGCTCCAGCTCGGAGCGGAGGGCTGCGTCGAAGTCGCACATCCCTTCCACCCCGGCCAGGACCGCCCGCGCGATCATGCGGGCGGCCAGGCCGGCCCCGACGGTCGCGCCGTTCCAGCAGCGGTGGTCCCGGGCCCCGCTGCAGATCAGGTGATCGGCCCGTCCGTGGCCGCCGTAGTAGCAGAGCCGCCCGCAGATCCCGCAAGTCAGGTGCTGGCCGGGGAAGGCCGTCCGCTTTCGCGAGACGCCCTTGCGGGCGTCCAGGCCCTTGGCCTTGTACTTCGCGGTGCGGCGTTTGATCAGCGCGACGACGCGGTCGTAGCGATCCGGATCGATGAACGCCAGGTGCGGGACGTGCCGCACCAGCAGGTCCTCGGGAGGGGCCGGGACGTTGTGCGAGCGGCCCGTCTTGTTCGTCCGCTTCGCGATCATCCTGTTGCGGACCCTTTCGCCCTTGAGGATCGGGTTGAGCGTGGCGCCGCGGACCCGGGCGATGTTCCAGGTCGCCGAACGGCAGGCCGGCCCGGGGCGGACGCCCAGGCCGTTGAGCCAGTCCGCGACCTCGGCGTAGGTGGCGCCGCCCTCGAGGAGCCGGAACCATTCGTCGTAGATCGCCTCGGCCTCGGGGGCCTTGACGACGTCGGCGTCGGACGCGGCCCCCGGCGGCTTGATGTAGCCGTAGACGAGGGTCTGGACCACGCCGCCCTGGGCGAACCGATTGCGCAGCGAGCGGCGGATCCGCCGGGAGGTGTCGCGGCAGGAGGCCTCGTGGCGGAAGACGTTGAAGAAGGCCCCGAGGTGCCAGTCGTCGCGGGCGGTATCGACGAAGTCGTTGACGGCGATCAGCCGGGCCCCGTGGTCCTGGGCCAGCTCGCAGATCTCGTAGGCGTGGGCGCGGCGGCAGATCCGGGCCAGGTCCTCGGCGACGACCAGGTCGAAGCCGCGGCCCTCGATAAGCCGCTCGATCTCGAGCAGTTCCACGCGGTCGAGGTGCTGGCCGGAGCCCCGGCTGGCGATCACCTTCACATCGACGCGGCCCTCGTAGGCGGCCGCGAGGTGGTCGCGGAGCATGGCCTCCTGGTCGGCGAGGCTCTTTACGTCCTGCTGCTCGGTGCTGATCCGGCAGACCATGAGGACGCGGAGGACCTGGCCGGACCTCGGGGCCAGGGGCGGGTCGAGGCGACCGCTCATCGGCCACCCCCCCGCCCCGTTCGGCCGGCGTCGGAGAGTGACGTTTCCAGAGCGCCGACGGGGCCGTCGACCTGTGCTGAAATTGTGCTGAAAGGGATGCGAGACGACCCCAAACGACCGGGGATGACCGCGGAGGACGGGCTCGGCTCAAACCTAGCGGGCGTCAGGCCTTGGGCCGTAAATCGTGTGTCGCCTGAGGGTTGCGTGGGGCGGGTCTTGCGAATCCCCCCCTCTCCGCTGAGTTTTCCCGCCGGTCGCCGCAAGTCGATAATCATCATCGAGTTGCGGCCATAATCCTGCCTGCCGACGACCGCCCTGGTGCACGTTTGGTGCACGGACCGTGCACCGGGAGCGTGTCCCTTGTCCCGGCCCCGTCGACCTCAGCCCTCGCGACATCGCGTGGGTCGCGTCTCGTATTACCTTCGCAACGGCTCCTGGCACATCTACTACCGCGACGGCGAACGCCAGGTCCGACGCCGCGTCGCCCCGACCGAGGAAGAAGCCGCGCGGATCGCCGCCCAGGTCAACTCCCAGCTGCTCTCCGCGGCCCCGACCCTGCTCGCCTTCACGCCCCTCGGGGTCGCCGAGCTGCGTCGCCGGTTCCTCGACCATCACGAGCTGGTCCAGCGGTCCTCCCTGGCCACCCTCAGCCGCTACCGGGCCGCCACGCGATACCTGGAAGACTACGCCGCCGGCCTCTCCCCGGCCGCCGCCATGGCCCACGAGCTGCGGCCCCAGGCCTTCGTCGCCCACCTCCGCTCGCTCTCGGTCGCCCCCAACGGGCACCCGAACACGGCCCGGCGGCCGCTCCGCGACAAGGGGGTCCGCTACATCCTGGAATGCTGCCGCTCGATGTACGGCTTCGCCGCGAGGATGCGCCACCTGCCCCCCTACGCCGGCAACCCCTTCGCCGAGCTCAGGCTCGACCGGATGAAGCTCGAGGACGCCAAGCCGGTCTTCGTCTTCGACGAAGCCGCCGAGCTGGCCTTCTTCCGGGCCGCCGACGACTGGGCGTTCGCGGTCCACTTCACGCTGGCCAAGACCGGGATGAGGCCCGGCGAGCTGGCCCACCTGCTGGTCGAGGACGTCGACCTCGACGCGGGCTGGCTGCACGTTCGAAACCGGCCTGCGTTGGGCTGGCGGATCAAGACGGGCAAGGACCGCTCCCTCCCCCTGATCGAGGAGCTGGTCGAGGTGCTGAGGCGCGTGATCGGGGCTCGTCCGGCCGGGCCGATCTTCCTGCGGCGGCGGTACGACCCCGGCTCCTCGCCGGCGGGGGCGTCGGACCAGTCGGCTTTGGTCCGGCTCCTCGAGAAGAGGGCCGCAGCGGAAGCCGATCTAGCGGGACGCGCGTTGACGCGGGCCGAGCGGGCCCGGGTCGCGCGCGGCGTCTGGCGGGACGCCGGCGCCATCGACCCGGACCAGGCCCGCACGGCGTTCCTTCAGACGACAAGGGCGATGGGGCTCGCCGGGGCGACCTGCCCGAAGAGCTGGAGGCACACCTTCGCCACGCTGCTGCAGGACGCCAACGTCGACCCGCTGATCAGGCAGGTGACCCTGGGCCATCAGCCCGGCTCGCCGGGCTCGGGGGCGCTGGGGATGACGGGGGTCTACACCCACTCGCGCCCCGAGACGCAGCGTCGCGAGATCCTCCGCGCCCTGCGGCTCTGGCCGCTGTCGCTGCAACACGCGCGTGACCGGGCCCGGGTCGGATAGATCGACGCTTCCACGGGACCCGTCGGCGAGAGGAAATCACCGCCGACCTCGACGACGGGCGAGCGACCAGGTCGGCTCAGGAGTCCGCCGGGGGGGCCGTCGCCCTCCCGGCGATCGCCCGGCGGATCCGTTCGACGTCGATCTCGCTGAAGAGGCGGCGGCCGGGCACCTGGAGGGATGGGCCCGGGACGTCGCCTCGTTCGATCCAGTAGGCCAACCGCCATCGGGAAACCCCCAGCCGGGAGGCGACCGGGCCGATCGTCGAGAGATTGTCCGTCCGACGCATATGCGACCATCCGTCCGTCGTGGGCCACCGAACATTTACGTCCACATCGAGTGGGGGAACGCCGGATGAAACCGTGGCGCACATCGCCGGTTTCACCGGCGTCGCTACCCGTGTCGCGAATTCGGCCGGGATCGCCCGTCCTCGTGGGGAGGGCAGGATCATCCAGGCTGAACGGGCCGGGGACGAGGGATTTGGGTCGGACCCGCCATGATCGGACCGAAACACGGTCGTCCTCCGGCCCGGCGGAGTCGTCGTCAATCGTCGTCGGGTTGCTCGCCTCCAACGCCCAGGACGACCCTGCCAACCGCCCCGATCTCGGCCCGGTCCGTGATGAGCGGAATGATGAATTCACATCCCGGATTCAGGCAGGCGTAGGTGATCGTGATCGGGTCCCTTTCTGGGTCGTCCACCGTCGCTTTCGGTGACGGCGTCGAACAGCCGCAACCCAGCCCCCTCGATTCGAGGATTCGCATCACGATCAGGGCGAGTCTGTCCACGATCGGCTCGGGTGCCGCGTCCCTCTTCTCATCGAAGACGAGGGTGGCGGGTCGCTTGATTTCGCAGTCGAGTCGGCGGCGTTCCGAATTCAGATCGACGTAAGATTGCATAACCTGATGCAAGACCCTGACGTGGTCCGAGTCGCCGGGATTCTCGCAGAGGTTTCCGAGCGATCCCTCGAGGAACTGGAAGCGGTCGACGAGGAGGATCATGGGGAGGCCGCCGAAGTGCGGTTGGGGTAGGTGCATCCCCTCGAAGATGCGACGTTCGCGGAGGCTCAGCGGTACAGGCAGGGCCTTGGCGACGGCCAGCATCAGGTAACCGACACACTCCGCCACGTAGCCGTGGGCATTCCAGCCGAGCTGGATGAGAGCCCGACGCACCATCGGTCCCTTCAAGATCCCACCCCGAGCCTTCTTCCGGCCGCCGATTTGCTTGACGAGGCTGCTGCCACGGCCCGAAAACCAGCCGTTGTAACGGGCTGCCGGTTTCTCGAGGTGGCGGCCAAGTGCGTCGCAGAGCCTCTCGACCACCACGGCCTCGCTTACGGCATCCTCCGGGTTGCTCTCGAAGCCGACCCCGAACACGACGGACCGGATCAAGTCGGAGACGTTTGCGACGGGGGGCCCAGGGTTCGATCGGGCATGGGCGGCGAAACCGTAGCTGATGCTCTGCCCATACGAGGGATCATCAATACCCGCCTCGCGGGCGTCGTTGCGTCCTGCGTCGAGCAGGGTCTCGATCGGGTCCCGACCGAGTCCCGGGCCATAAAGGGGGTAGAGCCCGTCCACGAGGGTGTGATTCGACGATCCACCGGATCCGGCGATGCGGAGGTCCTTCGGGCTGTTGAACTTCCTCAGGCAGAACTCCTTCGTCCTGCGTGCGCGCTGGATGGCCAGGAACGCCAGCCGATGACGGAAGATGTTCTCGGGGGACAAATCTCCATCCCGTTCGCGCATCGCCAACCCGGCCTCGCCCATCACCGCGACGACAAGGCCGGCCAATCCCCCCGCGGGCGTCCCCTTCGGGCGTTCTTTCGGCCCGACCGCGGAGATGTAGCGGATTCCATCCGCCCCGACGTGGATGCGTATGGGCAGGCATAAGCCTCGAGGTAGTGGGTTAGGGAGGTCGTCCGGGGGAGTCCACACCCACATCGTCGACCGGGCCTGCACGACCGTCCCCATGGCCTCGCTCAAGAGGGAGGGAGCGCCGCGATCATCCGTGGGCGTGAGCTTGCCCCAATCCTTGGTCGAATCCATCCGAGTACGTCCCCCATCGAAATAGCGATCGGGAAAAAATCATCCGGCGTTCCCATGACCACTGAAGGGTGATCGCTGGCCACCAATCGATGGGCATCCGGACCTGGCGACATCGTGTAGGAATATCTTGATCCTACGTCGTAATCCTCATTCGTACAGATGAATTTTTGGCCAGCAGCATTTTATTGGTTCTGGCTGGACGAAAGACCAGGCCGAGCGAGGCCAGGCGAAATTCAGAAGCGACGGTGGATTGCAGCCGAACCGGGGGTCGCCCGTGTGCTCGATGGGGCGCGGGCGATCCGCGAGCAGCCGATGGACGTACACGCAAGGAGGAAGAAATTTGGATGCGCTGATCAGGGGGGATCGAAATCGACCGCCGCGATCCGGGGGGGATCATGATCCCCGTCGCGTCCGGGGTGTTCGTCGAGGACGCGGCGGGGGCCGCCAGATGCACCCCCGCCGCCCGTGCTACGCCCCGACGCCGGCCCTGGACCGCCGGCGTCGACACCGAGCTTGACGTTCACCAGGAGCCTTGCGCGATGAACACCGACCCCGACGTCCGAGAGGCGCTCTACAACGACCGCCCCACGGGCCCCGTGCATCAGATCCAACTGCCGACCGAGCGGATCACCGTCCTGCACGGCTTCATGCTCGACCTCGACCCGAAGCTGCTGCGCCCCGGCAACGCCCTGTTCCCCCCGGACCCCGACCCGAGGCGGTTTTACGAGAACATCAGGCCGGTCCTCCTACGGCACCCGATCGTGCGCCACGCCGAGATCCGGGCGAGCGGGACCGGGCTGCACGCCCTAGTCCACCTCGAGCCGCCCGTCGAGCTGACGTCGGCGGCCGACCAGCGCCGCTGGGCCGCCCTGGTCCGGTCCGTCCAGTGCACCCTGCCCTCCGACCCGGCGGCGCCGGGCATCACCGCCCTGACCCGGCCGGTCGGCTCGACCAATTCGAAGAACGGAGCCGTGGTCGAGACCCTCTGGGCCGGCGAGCCCATCGCCCCGGGGCGGCTCGAAGAATTCGTGGGGTCGGTGATCGCGGACCCGTTCCGGGCGGTGGCGACGATCCTGCTCGGGGCCGATCAGGTCCGCCCCTGCCCGGTCTGCCGCGGCGAGGGCAGCCGTCTCGACGTCCTCGCCCGTCACGGCTTCTGCTACGAGGGCTGCCGCAAGATCGACCTGGGGAAGCTTCTCGACGCGATCTACAAGACGGACGAGCCCGTCGCCCCCGATCGCGACGGGCCGGGGACGGACGCTCGCAAGAAGGCCGTCAAGGCCCGGGACTGACGCATGTTCGACGAGGCGGCCGCCGCGGAGCGACGCCGGCTCGAACGTATGCGTTGAGAATAACACCGAAGACGAGTCGACGGGGGCCGCAGGCGATCCCGACGGCCCCTGCGGCTCCCGCCGATGCATCACGAAAGGGCGATCCCATCATGGCCAGCACCGCGTCCCCCGGCAAGTCCATGGCCGCCACGCTGCACGACAGCCTCCTCGCCAGCCGGATCGGCGCCGCCGCCGGCGATCACGCCCGCCAAATCATCGCGGGGGTCACCCCCGACGGCTCGTTCGTCGACGGTATGACCGTCGACGCCTTCGTCCACCAGGCCGGCCAGGTCCTCCTGGACAGCGGCCGCGTCTATCGCTATGGCAACTCGATCGTCCAGGAGACCGACCGGCCGGGGGACCAGAGGCTCACGAGCCTCGCCGTGCAGCACCGGGCCGAGCCCAACGCCGCGCACGTCCTGACGAATCACTTCGGCATCGCCTACCAGGGCAAGCAGGGCGACGTCCAGAGCCTGCTCACACCGAAGCTCGTCGGTGCCCTCCTGGCCGACGAGGGCCTGTGGCGGCACCTGCCCGAGATTCGCTACCACACCCGGCTGCCGACCTTCGACGCCGACTTCAACCTTTGTTGGCAGGGCTGGAACTCAGCCTCGGGCATCCTGGTCCACGGCCCCGAGATCGTGCCCGAGACCACGCCGTCGTCCTACGCCCCGGACGCACGGGCCGTCGACCGACTCCCGCACCGCCTCCGCGGGCTCTTCCGGGAGTTCTACTGGCGTTCCGACGCCGACATGGTCAACGCGATCGCCATGCTCCTGACCGGGCTGCTGGGCAACCACTTCGTCGACGCACCCCACCCCGGCGGCATCGTCGACGCCAACCAGCCGGAGCTCGGCAAGACCCTGCTGGTGCAGTGCATCGGCCGCGTCCTCGACGACGCCGAGCCGCCCCGGATCTCCCTGGCCCGCGACGAGGAGCTGGAGAAGCGGCTCTGCGCCCAGCTCCGCAGCTCGAAGACGAGCCTGTTCTTCTTCGACAACGTTCGCACCAGGATCGAATCGGCGGTCATCGAGCAGAACATGCTCTCGCCCCTGATCAGCCTCCGCATCCTGGGCCTATCGGCCACGATCGAGCGGCCGAATACGTACCTCTGGTTCATCACGAGCAACTTGACCGCGGGCACCCCCGACTTCATCGGGCGGTGCGTCCCGATCCGGCTCCATTACGAGGGGGACCCGAAGGGGCGCATGTTCTCGGGAGACCCCCTGGCGTACGCCGCCGAACACCGCCTGCCCATCCTCGCCGAGCTGGCCGGGATGGTCCTGCGCTGGGCCCAGCAGGGCCGACGCCCGGGAGACCACAAGCATCGCTGCAGGCGCTGGGCTGCCACCATCGGCGGCATCCTCGACGCCGGCGGCCTGGGCGAGTTCTTCCTGGCCAACGCCGCCGAGGCCGGGGCGGCGATGGACGAGGGCATGCAGGACCTCGCGACCCTGGCCGAGCACGCCGTCGGTAAGAATCTGGCCGACACCCACGGTCTCGCGGAACGCGATCCGGCCCCCAGGGGGCGGACCCCGGGCGAATGGGTGGTCCTGTTCGCGGAGACCCAGGTCCTCAAGGACCGGCTCGCGGTGGGCACCGTCAGGGGCAGGGCGACGGTCGTCGGCATCTTCCTGAGCGATAAGGTGGGCCGCACCGTGACCATCGAGACGGCCGACGGCACGCGTGAGGCAACCCTCCGCAGGCGCGACGAGAGCGGCAACACGAAGTTCTACTATTTCTCGATCGCGTTCCAAAAGTCCGCCGTCCCCGGGTCGGCCTCGTCGGCGGCCTCGGCGGCCGCGAGTCACGGAGCCGCAGTACCAGCGCCGGCCGCGGCCGGGGGGGCTGCCCCGACCGCCGCCTCTCCTCCCCCGGCCGACGCGGCCTCGATCGGCGAACCCGCCCCCCCGACCACGGAAGACCTGGAATGGATTTGAAGCGTGGACCTCCGCGGCGGGCGTGGACCTCGCCCGAACCTCCGAATAGCGAGGTCAACGATTGCAAGACTTCGACACATATAGGTTTAAGGCCTGGCCGTTAACCTTGTTAACCTCTCGAGGGCAGCTGCAGCCCCGGGCGTGAAACGTGTCGCCATGGGGCGATTCCCGTGACCTGGCGTGGGGGGCGGCCGAACCCGCACTCGAGGTCAACGAGGTTAACGGACGCGACGAATGTGTTTGACGTTGAAGCCTCTAAGGCCTGTCGACCTTGTCGGCGAGAGGTCAACTCGAGGTCCACGTGCAGGCGTGAGGTCCACCGGCAAGAGGCCGCACCGCACCGATTCAGGAGCACCCCGCCATGATCGAGATCGTCCTCGGCACCCATCGATGCCCGTTCCGCGACTGGACGCCGGAGCAGGGCCGCGTCTTCGGCGGCCTCTTCGCCTACGACGTCGAGACGACCCGGTTCGACGACCGCGTTTACCTGACGCCGTCGCTCGTCCTGGCCACCGCCTGCGACGGCGGGCGGGGTTGCTTCGTCCCCCGCGACCTGGTCCCGGCGTTCTTCGCCGCCCACGCCGGTCAGGGCTTCATCGCACACAACGCCGCCTTCGACCTGAAGGTCACCCAGGCCGTCCTGGGCGACCGGCTCGACCTTTACGACCTCGTCGACGAGGGCAAGATCTGGGACACGCTGATCCTGAAGCGGCTCCTGTCCCTGGCCACCGCCGGCCACACCGCCCGCAACGAGTGCGGCCTGGACGACTGCGCAAAGGCCCACCTCGGCCTGGAGCTGCCCAAGGACGTCAAGGACGCCGACGGCTGCGACGTCCGCACCGGCTTCGGCCGCTATCTGGGCCGGCCGTCCCGCGAGATCCCCGAGGAGCACCTCCGCTACGCCGCCGGCGACTCGCTGGCGACCTGGCACCTGTTCTGGGAGCTGAACCGGCTGATCAAGGTCGTCCTGCAGGACGCCTCCGGGGTCTGGGGCTACGTCGACGACGCCTGGCTGCGGGACGCGATCCGCCGCTTCGGCCCCCTGACGCACCACATCCAGCTCCGCGCCAGCATCGTCACCGACGTCCTCAGCGCCACCGGCGTCGCCCTCGACGCCGCCCGCGGGGCCGAGAAGCTCGCGAGGGTGCGCGAGGTGATGGACGGGGCCAAGGAGCGCATGCGCCGGGGGGGCTACCTCGTCGACCAGCCGGGCAACGTCAAGGCGATGCAATCGATCCTGGCGCGGTTCCGCCGCGAGCACCCGGGGGCGGAGCTGTGCCTGACCGAGTCGGGCGAGAGGTTCTCGACGACCGCGGAGGACCTGGCCGGGCTCGCCGCCGACGACGACTTCTTCGCCGACTACGCCGCCTACCGCGAGGCCGAGAAGCTCGTCTCGACCTTCCTGGCGAAGATGGGCCAGCCCCGGATCTACCCGAAGTTCAGCTTCCTGATGGAGACGGGGCGGACCAGCTGCTCGGGCTTCAACCTGCAGAACCTGCCGAGGGCCAAGGGCGGCGAGGGCGTCGCCGACACCATCCGCGGCTGCTTCGTGCCCGGCGAGGGCATGGTCTTCATCGGCAGCGACTACTCGCAGATCGAGCTGGTCATCCTCGGCTACGCCCTCGACCGCCAGTTCGGGCTGGGAACCTCGCTCCGCGACCTGGTCAACGAGGGCGACGTGCACCGGTTGATCGCCGCCGTCGTCCTGGGCAAGGAGCCCGGCGAGGTCGCCAGGCCCGAGCGGGACAGCGCCAAGCCGGTCTCCTTCGGCCGGCCCGGCGGCATGGGGGCGGAGAGGCTTCGCCGGGTCGCCAAGGCGAGCTACGGCAAGGACCTGACCCTCGAGGAGGTGCAGGGACGGATCGACGCCTATCACAAGCTCTGCCCCGAGCTGGACGCTTACCTGGAAGACGAGGTCGACGGCTCGCGGGTCCTGGCCGAGGCCCTGGACTTGACTCCGGCCCGATACCGCGAAGCCCTCGGCGGTTATTACGCCCGCGACGACCCCGAGAACTTCACGCCGCAAGGATGGGTGGCGGGCATGCTCCTGAAGGTGCTCCGCGACCCCGACCCGACCACGAAAGGGCCGGCGGCGCGGCCTTACAGGGAGGACGAAAAGGCCGCTCTCTGGGAGCTGGCCCAGCCGCTCTCGGCGCTGCTCGAGCCGAAACTACGCGAGAAGCTCGAAGGTCGCCGCCCGCATAAGCTCCTCTGGGAGGCCGTCCGCCGCTGGGCCGGCCGCCGCCCGGTGTTCACGGTCACGGGCCGGCTCCGCGCCCACGCCACGTTCAGCAGCAGCCGCAACTGCGTCTTCCAGGGCGCCGCGGCCGACGGGGCGATCCTCGGCTTGTGGAAAGTCTGGCGCGCCGGCCACGAGCTCGCGGGTTTCGTGCACGACGAGGTCGTGAGCAGGTCGCCCGCCGACGACCGGGTCCCCGATCGCGCGGCCGAGATCCAGGGCTTGATGAAGCAGGGCATGTTGACGATCGCGCCCGGCATGGTCGTCAAGGTCGAGACGGTCGTCACGCGGTCGCTGAACAAGGCGGACCTGGACCCCCGCTACCTCCCCGAGGCCCCTGTGGAGGGGCCGGCGGTCGCGACGGCGCCGGCCGGTCGCGCACCGGGTGCCGACGTCTCGGGGCGAGGGACGGGATCGCCCGCGACGTCACCCTGAACCTGGAATCCACGAGGGCCGCCATGCCGTCCGTCGCCGAACTGGAACGCCGCCTGCCGGCCGCCCTCGGCGGGCCGTCGCCTGCGGGATCGCCGTCGACGACGACCCGTATCGTCGGCCGAGAGTCGGCGTGTCGTCCGCGTCGGAAGGCCTGACGCGCCGCCATCGGATGTCATCTTCACCTGTGCATCGTTACCATGAGTTCTCGGGACCGAGACGGGGCCGCGGGCATTCGTCCCAGGACGCCGCGGCCGATCCCGACCAAGCCGAAGGAGCGCGAGCCCATGTCACGGGAAACGATTGCAAAACACGACTCCGAGTCGATCGAGGGCGAGCGGCCCGCCTGGGGGGAGGACGCCGGGGCCGACGCCGGCGACGGGCGGGCGATGACGCGGATTCGGGGCCTCAGGGCCGTCTCGGCCGAGGAGCGAGGCGACGCTTTCGATGACGTCCCCCCGGCTCCCGAGGCCCCCGCGCCGATTGGTGCGCGAAGCGCCGAAGCATCGCGGGATGACGCCAGGGCGACCGCGCCCTCGGCCGGGCAGGTCAGCGACCACTTCGCCGCCCATCTGGCCGATACGAGCGGCGCCGTCTTCATGTACGCGAGCATGGCGTCGGTGCTGCGCCAGGCCGACCTCACGGCCTTCAAGAAGTTCCGGGACAAGCTCCTGGCCGATTGCGGGGGCCCGACGGACCCGGTCGAGGTGATGCTGGTCGAGCAGCTGGCCCTGGCCCACCTCAACGTGGGCCGGCTCCACTTCAAGTCCGCCACCGTCGAAGGCCTGGAGGCGGCGAAGGTCTATGGCGGGCTGGCGGTGCTGCTGATGGGCGAGTTCCGCAGGACGGCCCTGGCGCTGCAGGCCTATCGCGCCCCGGCCAGGGGGCGGGCCGCCTCGGCCGGCGAGGCGGCGATGAGCCCCGGAGCCGTCGCGCCGGACGGATCGAACGTCGAAGGGGCCGACATCGAACAAGGAAATAACCCCGGGGGCGACGAGCATGGCGACGGCACGATCCCTCTGCCCGAACCCGAAGCGGGTGGAGGCGGGCCGCAGGAATCGCGGGAGGCGGCTCGGGCTCGGCGACGCCGGGCGTGAGCGGCTGCGTCAGGCGGCCCTGGCCCGGAGGCCGTGGGAGCACTCCACCGGGCCGAAGACGGCCGAGGGCAAGGCCCGATCGGCGGCCAACGGCAAGCTCCGCCAGAAAGGGCCGAGGTCGGTGCGCGAGCGGCGGGCCGAGGCGGCCGGGTTCCGGGCCCTGATCGGGCTCATGCAGGCCGGCCGCAAGTCGTCGGCGACGGGACCGGGGCCCGGCCCGTCGATGGCGGTGTGATCGTCGTGGAGGGTGAAGGAGATGGCGACCACGAGACGCCGCAGCAAGGAAGTCGAGGACCGGGTTTCGATATCGGCCGACGACGCGACAAGCACCCCGGCATACGCGGCGACGATCGCGCGAAACCGGTTCGCCCGCGGTTTTGATGATCCGGGTCGGTTAGAGCGGTTTCCTGTTGATTGTGGCGGTTGACGCGGTTATCCCAAGATGGCTATGGAGGGCCACCCGGGATGAAAGCCTACTCGACCGACCTCCGCGAGCGGGTGGTCGCGGCGTGCGACGCCGGCGACGCCACCCGCGAGCAGGTCGCCGCCCGCTTCTCGGTGAGCGTCGCGTGGATCCGCAAGCTGATCCGCCAGCGTCGCGAGACCGGCTCGATCGCCCCCAAGCCTCGCGGCGGCGGGCGGGCGCCGGCCTTCGACGCCGACGCCGCCCTGCGGCTCCGAGAGGCGGTCCGGGCCGACGACGACGCCACGCTGCAGCAGTTGGCCCGCGCCGCCGGCGTGGCGTGCTGCAGCTCGGCCGTGCACCGGGCGCTCGTCCGCCTGGGGATCACTCGCAAAAAAAGTCGCGGCGGGCGGCCGAGCAGGACCGCCCCGGGCTGAAGGCCGAGCGTGCCGCCTGGCGCGACGAGTTCGCGACGCTCGACCCGACCCGGCTGGTCTTCGTCGACGAGACGGGCTCGAGCACGGCGATGGATCGGACGCACGGCCGCTCGCCCAGCGGCGTGCGCGTCGACGGCCCGGTCCCGCACGGCCACTGGAAGGTCGTCACGCTCACGGCGGCCGTCCGGCTGGGGGGCGTCGGGGCCTGCCTGGCGTTCGACGGGGCGACAGACTCGGCCGCCTTCGAGACCTACGTCGAGCGATGCTTGGCGCCGACGCTGAGGCCCGGAGACGTCGTGATCCTCGACAACCTGTCATGCCACAAGACGGCCGAGGCGGCCCGTCTCATCGCCGCCGCCGGGGCCGAACTGCGGTTCCTGCCGCCGTACAGCCCCGACCTCAACCCGATCGAGCGGATGTTCTCGAAGGTCAAGGCCTGGCTCCGATCGGCCAAGGCCCGGACGATCGGCGGCCTGATCGAGGCGATGGGCGACGCCCTGCGGGCCGTCCGTCCCGCCGACGTGCTGGGCTGGTTCCGCCATAGCGGATATCAGCCCCGCCGATCAAGCGATACACCCGACGAGAAACCGCTCTAGAACGTCGGGCTGACGCCTCGACCTCGACGAACTCGCGATCACCATCCGTTCCCTCGACCTCGCCCCGGACCGCGTCGCCTTCATCGTCGCTTCGACCGTTTTGCAGGCAGCATGCCCGCGGTGCTGCCACCCATCCGGCCGCTTCCAACGGTCAGCCCTCGGGGGGCCTCGAGGCCCCGGCCCCCGGGGCGGAGACGAATCGAGTCCTCGTACGCGCGGAATAGAGGGACTAATCTCGCCTCCCGAAGATCCACGCCCTGCTCTGCGACCCCGGCCGCGGGGAGGAGATGACCCTGCGCTGCGGATCGTCGGCCGAACGGCTCCGAAGGGCGCTCGCCCGCAAGGCGGCCGGGGGGGTGCCTCCTCGCCCGCGAGTGCGGCGTTGAGGCCGTAACACCATCTAACGGAGGCCGCTGACGCCAGCCTCCGGTCCGCTTGCTTCCCGGTGTCTGCGATCCGCCCGGGAGAGTGCGGTCTCCAAGATGACCCGATCCGCGACCAGCAGTGCGCCGGTCGACCACACGAATGGCACTTAGATTTTGCTAGCTCGTTTGAGGATCTGGAGCTTGATCTCCTTCCGCGGTCGCTTCAGCTCTTCATACCCCCTCGGCCCCTTCTTGGTCATGCGGGGCTCGAACCGGTCGGGTCGGTCGCCGACCCGGTGCACGGCGATGGCCCGCAGCAATCGCTCGTAGAGCGCCGCAAGCCGGCCCGCGCCGCGGCCGGCCGGGTCGGCGAGCTGCGGCCGGAACGCCTCCAGCACCTGCAGCGACGCCTTGAAGCTGATCGAACGCGGCGCCACCCCCACGCCGGCCGCCGCCTGGGCCATGACCGTGCGGATCAGGTTGTACGCCAGGACGTGGGCCCAGATCTCCTTGCGAACAAGTTCCGGGGTCTTGCAGCGCAACCTGTCCATCTGGAGCGTGATCTTGATCGACCTCAGGTCGAGCTCGTTATTCCACCGGGCCCGGTACAGCCCGGCCAGTTCCTCCCGGCTCGCCTGCGCCGGGTCCAGCAATGTCGTCACCACCACGATCGACCGCGTCCGGAACCCCGGCTGAACGACGCGGAAGCGGGTCTCGCGCACGGTGATCGAGCCGGGCAGCTCGTTGTAGGTCTTCCGGTCCACCGAGCGGATCGAGGTCGGCTTCTTCCAGACGACTAGGTGGTCGTCCTTGCCCAGGCGGGCCCCCTTGCGGAAGTCGGCCCGGCGATGAGCCGAGAGGCGGCTGACGGTGTCCACCCCGCGTTCCTTCAGCAAGTGCATGCCGACCCAGCCCGACATCAGGCGGTCGCCCAGCAGCACGTCGCCGGGGCGGAGCACGTCCCACAGGCGCCGCAGCAGGCTGACCTCGCCCTGGCCCTTGCCGGCATAGCGGCAGACGCCCAGGTCGAGGATCGCGCCGCAGGACAGCGAGATGATCGCCCCGATGCGAGCCGGGGCGAAGCTCGTCCCGGGGACCTGGTTGTAGGCCAGAGGGTACTCGCGGCGGTTCTCCGCCGTGTCGGGCATGGAGACCGTCGAGCCGTCGAAGAGGCAGACGCGGCGGCCCTTCCAGAGCCACCGCCGATCGACCCGGGCGTCCAGCGACTGCCCTACCCGGCGGGCCACGGCGGAGAAGAAGCCCTCGGGCAGTCGCTTCCTCGCCTGGCAGTACGCCCCGGTCTCGGAGCTGCAGGGCGGCAACCCCCGCGCGGCGCGATCGGCGACCAGCCGCGCGACGGCGGCGCGGCAGGAGTGGTCGGCGTTGAGGGCCTGGCCGAGGAAGACCCAGAGCGTCACCAGCGGGGTGTAGATCCGGTCCTTCCAAGTCGCCTTGATCTCGCGGAGGGCCTCTTGGAGGCAGTCGGCGGTGAGGACGTCGGTGAACGGGAGGCCGCCCTCCTGGAGGAACTGGCGGCGAAGGGCGTCGACCTGATGGCGGAGGTGACCGTTGGAGGGTAGTCGCATCGCTCGGCCCCGGAATGGTGGAGGATGAATCCCTTACCCATCGGAGCCGGATCGCCGGCAGATTCCCATCCTGCTCTCGGCGTAAAGCTTACGGAAATCTACGTGCCATTCGTCGACCACACGAATGGCACTTAGATTTTCACAAACGGTTCCCCCGCCGCAGGATAGGAAGCCACGGGCATTCTGGCTCTGATGAGGGCGTACAACCCTCACCGGCTCGGAGCCAGATTGATGTTCAACTACGCGCAGGGACGTCTTCGGCATCAGATCGACCTCCTCCGCCAACAGTTCGTCCAGGAAGGCGGACTCCCCTTCGCCGACGTCCTATCCGCCAGCGGCCTCGAGGAGGCCCTCCGTGAGATCGAGGCGACCTGGAATGACCGCATCTACGCCCCGTTGGTAACCCTCTGGGTGTTCATCGGACAGGTGCTCAACGCCGACCAGTCCTGCCGCGCCGCCGTCGCGCGGCTGATCGCCCACCGGGTCTCACAGGGGCTCGAGCCGTGCAGCTCCGAGACGGGGGCGTATTGCCAGGCGCGGAAGCGCCTGCCCGAGCGGTTCTTCGCCGCCGTGGCCCGCCTCGTGGGGCGGAACCTGGACGCGCGAGTCGACCCGCAGTGGCTTTGGAAGGGCCGCCGCGTCTGCCTGTTCGACGGCTCGACGGTCTCCATGCCCGACACCCCGGAGAACCGCCGGGAATACCCTCTGGCCTACAACCAAGTGCCCGGGACGAGCTTCGCCCCCGCCCGGATCGGGGCGATCATCTCGCTGTCCTGCGGCGCGATCCTCGACCTGGGCGTCTGCCGCTACGCCGGCAAGGGCCAGGGCGAGGTCAGCCTGCTGCGCCAGCTGTGGGACGTGCTCCGCCCCGGCGACGTGCTGCTGGGCGACCGCCTGATGTCGGGCTGGGTCGGAATGTACCTGCTCAAGCAACGCGGGGTCGACACCGTCAGCCGCCTGTCGGCGCACCGCCGGGCCGACTTCCGCAAGGGGACCCGCCTGGGCAAGGACGATCACGTGGTCGTGTGGAAGAAGCCGTCGTCGATCCGCTCGGTGGACCGGGCGACGTACAACGCGCTGCCCGAGGCGATCACCGTCCGCGAGGTTCGCTTCCGCGTAGTGCAGCCCGGGTTCCGGACGCGGTCGGTCGTCGTCGTGACGACCATCCTGGACCCCGGGCTGGCGAGTGCGGAGGAGCTGGCTTCGCTCTACCGGGCCAGGTGGAACAACGAGTTGGATTTGCGTTCGATCAAAATCACCTTGCAGATGGATGTTTTGCGGTGCAAGACGCCGGAGCTGGTGCGCAAGGAGATCTGGGCCCACGTCCTGGCGTACAACCTGATCCGCACGGTGATGGCACAGGCGGCGACCATCGAAAATGTGGAACCTCGCTCGATCAGCTTCAAAGCGACGCTCCAGGTTCTCGAAGCGTTCCGGCCGCTGATCGCCTACCGGGCGCACAGCGGTGCGGACGACCAAGAGGAACTCTACGAGCAACTGCTCGGGGCCATCGCCGTGCATCGCGTGGCCGACCGGCCCGACCGGTTCGAGCCCCGCATGACCAGGAAGGGGCCGAGAGGGTATGAGGAATTGAAGCGGCCGCGAAGGGAGATCAAACTCCATATGCTCAAACGAGCTAGCAAAATCTAAGTGCCATTCGTCGACCACACCGAAGCAGGTTACGACGTCTCGAAGCAAGTGATCGAGGTCGATGGTCTGAGGCGACAAGGTTGGATGCCGGCGGGTTTGGCAGGCGATGGCATCTTCGCCGCGAGCGGTGGGAATTGCAGGAGAGGTCCGAAAGTCGCAACGCGAAGCACCAAAAGGAATTGCGTCGCGGTGATTCGGAGACTGCAGCAGATTGGGAGTGCGCACATGGGGCTGATTGTCAGCGGATGACTCTGACTGACTCTCGGCTTGCCAGCCTCGTAGAGGCTTGGCCCTCGCTCCCCGAGCACGTCATCCTGGCGATCGTCGCCTTGGTCGATTCCTCTCGTCTAGTGGGGTCAGATCGCCTCCAACCCCCGTCCTGAGAATCCAAATTGCTCCGAATGTCGCCGGTGAGCCAAAGGACGGCCCGGGCCCGACGGCCTCGGATAGAGGTGAAGCATCCGATCGCCTCGTCGGCGTTACGCCGGAGAGACCATGATACAGGCACCAAAGATAGGCCGGAGGGCGAGCGTGGTTGGTGGCTCTGAGCCCGACCGAATAGCTCGACCTGCCACGCGAGCCCCGCGACAATTGATCGTCGGAGCAGGATCGGAGGACCAGCCTCTCGACGAGCGTCCGGATGGCTGTTCGCCGCCGGTTCACCGTCATGGCGAAGACCCCCAGCATCCGGGCGGCCTCGGCCTGCGACAGCCTCTGAATCCTCACCAAGTCCAACGCTTCCCGTTCGTCCTCCGGCAGGTGGCCGATCGCCTCGAGGATTCGAAGGCTGTCCCTGTTGAGGCCCGAGTCGCTGACGGCGGGGCGGGCACCAGCCCCTCGAGCAACTCCACGGCGGCCGGCTCCCCATCTAAGCGTCGGGCCATATCAGCGAGCTCCCACCTCCTGTGCCGGGCGGCCAGGGCGAAGAGCTCGCGGACGGTCGCCGGCGGGCCTTGAGCAGCGGCTCGATCACCGCGCCGAGCATCTCGTCCGCCCGGAGGTTCATCGGCGGCCGGGTCAGCCGGGGGTAGCTGCGGTAAAGGAACTGGCGCAGAGGCGGTGCGGTCAGCGGACGGCTCGGTCCAGCAGGGCGTGGACCACGGGCTCGGCCGGCGCGTCGCCGGCGAACTCGTCCAGGTAGCGCTGGACGACGGCCGTGGTGCGCTCGTCGGTCATGCGGATCCCCCGCGAGGGCTCGGCGGCGCCGACCTGATGCTCCCAATTTTGGTGTTAGCACGCCACGCTTATTCAGATTGGCCGGGGAGAGAAAGTCAGGATCGCCGCGGGCGGATCGGCCGGGGCCATCGTCGTCGACTTCCCGCACCGTTGCTGCACGCAGGAGTCCCCGTCATGAAGGTCGTCAGAGCGGCTGAGCGGCTCGCGTTGCTCGTGGCGCTGGTCGCCCCCGGGCGGCCCGCGGACAGCAGCCCGACGCGACGGAGTCCAGATACCTCCCGGTCGCGGTCGAGGAGCCCCCCTTGATCATCCGGGAGCGGATGGAAGCCGCGAAGCCGGAGGTCATGCGCCGTCAGCGGGACATCCTCCGCGACCACTACGACCCGGGGTGAGCCGAAGGACGGGTGGGTGGAACCGCGGAAGATCCGGCAGAAGGCCCGTCGGTCCGCGTCGAACACGAGGTGATCTTGGCCGGCCAGCCCGATGCCGAGCCTGTCCTCCGGCTCCTGCAGGAACGGGGGTGCGACCTGATCGTGGTGGGGACGCACGGGCGTTCGGGCCTGCGGCACTTGCTCATCGGCGGCGAGTCGGGGGACGTGGTCCGCGAGGCGGAATGTCCGGTGATGGTCGTTAAGGCTGCCGTTCCTGAGGGCGAGGCGGCCTCTCGGCCGATGGTCGGACGGACGATGTCGAGGGGAGCAACATGAGCGAGACGCTGCCGGAAGTCTACCTGGTGCGGCACGGCGAGACGCTGTGGACCATCAGCCAGCAGCACACCGGACGGACGGACCTTCCCCTGACCGCTCGAGGCGAGGACAACGCCCGGGGCCTGCACGATCGGCTCCGGGGCCTCGCTTTCGATCGGGTCTTCGTCAGCCCATTGCGGCGGGCGCGGCAGACGTGCCAGCTGGCGGGATACGCCGAGCAGGCCGTGAGCATCGCTGCCCTGGCCGAGTGGGATTATGGCGAGTACGAGGGCCTGACGGCGGTCGAGATCCGCCGTCGGCGACCGGGCTGGTACCTCTTCCATGACGGCTGCCCAGGGGGGCGAATCGGTCGCCGAGGTCGGCACCCGCGCCGACCGCGTGATCGCCCGCCTGCAGGCGGCCGGCGGCCACGCCCTCCTGTTCGGCCACGGCCACTTCTTCCGCGTCCTGGCGGCCCGCTGGATCGGCTTGCCCGCCGCGGATGCGTGCCACCTGTTGCTCGGCACGGCGTCCCTCAGCGTGCTGGGCTACGAACACACACGCGACGACCCGGTGGTCCGCCTCTGGAATGACGACCGGCACGTTCCGAACTGCTCTACCGTTGATATCTAGAAACCTTTTCGGGAGATAAATTCATGGGACCCATCCGGAAGATCTTCGTGCCGACCGATTTCTCGCGGCACGCCCTCGAGGCGTTTCGCCAGGCGGTCGCCCTGGCTAGGGCCGCCGGGGCGGGTGTCGTGGTCCTGCACGTGGCCCGGCCCCCGGCGGTGGTGGTCGACGGCGGCCGACTGTCGGCGGCCACGGCGTCAGGGGAGTCGGGCGACCTCTGGGCCGAACTCCGCAAGATCAAGGCCGAGGAACCCGAGGTCGCCGTCGAGCTCGAAGTGATCGTGGCCGACCGGCCGGACGTCGCGCACGTCCTGGACATGGTCGAGTCGGCGGGGTGCGACCTGATCGTGATGGGTACCCACGGACTCACAGGCTTGAAACACCGGTTGTTCGGCGGCCTCACCGAAGAGGTGGTCCGTCGCGCCCGGTGTCCCGTGATGGTGGTGAAGGCCCACGATGACGAGGCCCCTGCCGGCGAAACGGGGGACCACGGTGGGGAACTGGTCGCGGGGACCACGGGGGACGCAACGACCTCGACGTAGTTGCGCCGTGTCGGTGCGGCGCCGGCCCCGAGTGCAGAGGTTTATCGGGAACCACGACGGAGGTCCGTGGTCTCCAAGGAGCTACTCTGATGAGTTCCGTCCTCAAGAAGACCGCGACCGACGCCCGAGCCGAGCGAACGCTTCGCACGGAGCTTTTCGAGCGGTACGGGTGCGGGCCAGTTCAGTTCTCGGGCAACCCCAACGCCTCTTACGAGCGGCATCTGGTGCTCGACCACGTCGTGAAGCCCGGTAACGCCAGCGCACGCGAGGTGTTCGAGGCACTGGCGCGGTCGCTCCGCGACCTGATTGCACAGCGCTGGCTGAAGACCGGCGAGACCTGCGACCGCGAGAACCCCAAGCAGGTCTATTATCTGTCGATGGAATTCCTGATCGGCCGGTCGACCTCCAACAACCTCCTCAACCTGCTCGTCGAGCCGTTCGTGCGCGAGGAGATGGCCAGACGGGGCGTGGACCTCGACCGGCTCGACGACGAGGAGCCCGACGCGGGGCTCGGCAACGGCGGCCTCGGGCGGCTCGCCGCATGCTTCATCGACTCGATGGCCACGCTCGCCATCCCCGCGATCGGGTACGGCTTGCGCTACGAGTACGGGATTTTCCGACAGGAGATCCAGGGCGGCCGCCAGGTCGAACGCCCCGACAACTGGCTCCGACGACCTGACCCGTGGGAGGTCGACCGCCCCGCGGAGGCGGTGGACGTCCGCCTGCAATGCGCGGTCCAGTCCCGCCGGGGCACCCCGGTCCTTGTCGCCGACCGCCCGACCCTCCTCCGGGGGGTCCCCTACGACAGGCCGGTCGTCGGCCACGGCGGCAGGACCGTCAACACGCTGCGACTCTGGGGTGCGGCGGCGACGGACGCCTTCGATTTCGCCGAGTTCAGCGCCGGCGACTTCTTCGGCGCCGTGCACGAGAAGGTCGTGGCCGAGAACCTGACGCGCGTCCTCTACCCGGACGACTCCACCACGGCCGGCAGGGGGCTGCGGTTCGCGCAGGAGTACTTCCTCGTCTGCTGCTCGCTGGCCGACATCGTCCGGCGCTTCCGCGCCCGCGGCAACGACTGGGGCGCGCTCCCCGACAAGGTGGCGGTCCAGCTCAACGACACCCACCCCGCGCTGGCCGTCGCCGAACTGATGCGCATCCTCCTGGACGGGGCCGGGCTGGGCTGGGACGAGTCGTGGGACCTCACCGTGCGGACGCTGGCCTACACCAACCACACGCTCCTCCCGGAGGCGCTGGAGACGTGGCCCGTCCGTCGCTTCGAGCTGGTGGCCCCGAGGTTGCTGGAGATCGTCTACGAGATCAACCGCCGGTTCCTCGACGAGGTACGGGCGAAGTCCCCCGGCGACGACGGTCTGGCCGCGCGGGTCAGCCTGATCGAGGAGGGCCCGGAGAAGAAGGTCCGGATGGCCCACCTGGCGGTCGTCGGTTCGTACAGCACCAACGGCGTCGCGGCGCTCCACTCCCGGCTGCTGCGGGAGACCGTGTTGAAGGACCTCGCCGGGCTCTTCCCCGGGCGGTTCAACAACAAGACCAACGGCGTCACCCCGCGTCGCTGGCTACTCCTGGCGAATCCCGGCCTGGCCGCGCTCCTGACCAAGGCGGTCGGCGACGGCTGGGTCACCGAACTCGAGCGGCTCGGGGCCATCGCCCCGCTCGCGGATGACCCGGCCTTCCGGGAGCGCTTCCGGGCGGCGAAGCGCGCGGCCAAGGTCAGGTTTGCCGACTGGCTGCGGTCGGCCACCGGGGAGGTGGTCGAGCCCGCCTCGCTCTTCGACGTCCAGATCAAGCGGATCCACGAGTACAAGCGGCAGCTCTTGAACGTCCTCCACGTCCTGGTCCTCTACAACCGCCTGCGCGAGAACCCGGCGCTCGACGCGCCTCCGCGCACGGTCTTCTTCGCCGGCAAGGCGGCGCCGGCTTGCCACCTGGCCAAGGTGATCATCCACCTGGTCAACAACGTCGCCGCGGTGATCGACGCCGACCCGGCCGCCCGCGGGCGGCTCAAGGTGCTGTTCCTCCCCGAGTACAACGTCACCCTCGCCCAACGGCTGATCCCCGCGGCCGACCTGTCCGAGCAGATCTCGACCGCCGGTTACGAGGCCAGCGGAACGAGCAACATGAAGTTCATGATGAACGGGGCCCTGACCGTCGGCACCCGCGACGGGGCGACGATCGAGATGGCCGAGGCGTCCGGCGAGCAGAACTTCTTCCTGTTCGGCCTCACCGCGGAGCAGGTCGCGAACAGCCGGGGCTGGTACAGCCCGTTCTGGCACGTCGAGCACGACCCCGAGACGCGCCTGGCCCTCGACCTGATCCGCTCCGGCACGTTCGACCTGGGCGAGCCGGGTGTGTTTGCTCCGGTCCTCGACGCGCTCCTCGCCCAGGGCGACCGGTACATGCACCTGGCGGACCTGACGTCCTACGTGAACGCCCAGGAGCAGGTCGTCGCCCTCTACGGGCAGCCAGACGCGTGGGCGCGGAAGGCGATACTGAACGTCGCACACTCCGGCCGGTTCTCGAGCGACCGCACGATTGCCGAGTACGCGGCCGACGTCTGTGGCGCCGGGCCGTGCCCGGTTGACTGAGGAACATGACCCCCACGCCCGGAGGGGGGCAGTACCCACGGTGCCGAGCGGCCGTCCGTGATGTCGGCGCAGGAGGGTTTCGTGAAGGAAGTGATCATCACCCACAGGACAACACCCGAAGTCGCGGACGGGCCTTCGACCCGTCGCCCGATGCCGTCGGTCGCCCGGATCGCACCGGAGACCCGACCCTCGGCCGGGGGCTGGGCCTCGAAGGAGGGGAGCGTGCTCCCCCCGGGAGCGGCCTGGATCGAGCAGCAGCGCGCCCATAACTTCATGCTTTATTCCCGGCGATCCGAACGGGTGACGCTCCTCCTCTTCGGCGAGGCCGACCCGGCCCGCCCGCTCTTAGCGCTCGATCTCGACCCCCGCGTGCACAAGACCTGGGACATCTGGCATTGCCGGGTGGAGGAGGAGCGGGCCCGTGGCGCCCGCTACTACGCCTACTCGGTCGACGGACCGCGGGCCGGTGGGTCAGACCGCCACCCCGGTTTCGACCCGGACAAGGTCCTCCTGGACCCGTACGCGCGGGACGTCTTCTTCCCGCCGTCCTTCGACCGGGAGGCCGCCCGCAGGCCGGGACCCAACGCGGGCATGGCCCCCCTGGGCGTCTTGCCGCGCCGCGAGGCGCCGTTCGACTGGGAGGACGACCGGCCGCCGCGGCACGACTCGGAAGCGGTGATCTACGAGATGCACGTCCGCGGGTTCACCAATGCCCCTGCGAGCGGCGTCGCAGCCGGACGCCGCGGCACCTTCGCGGGGGTCGTCGACAAGATCCCTCATTTGAGGGACCTCGGGGTCACGATCGTCGAGCTGCTCCCCGTGCAGCAGTTCGACCCCCAGGAGGGGAACTACTGGGGGTACATGACGCTCAACTTCTTCGCCCCCCACCACTCCTTTGCGGCCGACGTCCGGGACGCGCGCCGCGAGTTCAAGGAGATGGTCAAGGCCCTCCACCGGGCGGGGATCGAGGTCGTCCTGGACGTCGTCTACAACCACACGGCCGAGGGAGACCAGGCGGGTCCGACGTACAGCTTCAAGGGGATCGACAGCGCCACCTACTACCTCGCGTCCGACGACCCCGCGCGACCCTACCTCGACTACTCCGGCTGCGGCAACACGCTCGCCTGTCATACGGGGGCCGTCCGAACGCTGATCCTCGAGAGCCTGCGCTACTGGGTCACCGAGATGCACGTCGACGGGTTCCGCTTCGACCTCGCCTCGGTGCTCGCCCGAAACGCCGACGGCAGCTTCGCCGGCCCGGACGTTCCCCTCCTGACCGCCATCCGCACCGACCCGGTGCTCAGGGACGTCCGGCTGATCGCCGAGCCCTGGGATGCGGCCGGAGCCTATCAACTCGGCGTGCGGTTCCCCGGCGCGCTCTGGCACCAGTGGAACGGCCGCTTCCGCGACGACGTCCGCCGGTTCGTCCGCGGCGACCGTGGCACCGTGCCGGCCCTGATGATGCGGTTGTACGGCAGCGATGACCTCTTCCCCGATACCCCGCGCGACGCCCGCCGACCGTCTCAGAGCATCAACTACGTCACCTGTCACGACGGGTTCACGCTGTACGATCTGGTCTCGTACGACCGCCGCCACAACGAGGCGAACGGCCACGACAACATCGACGGCGCGGCGGACAACCTGAGCTGGAATTGCGGCTGGGAGGGAGACGACGGATTACCCGCCGAGGTCGCCGCGCTGCGGCGCCGGCAGGCGAAGAACCTCTGCTGTCTGCTCCTGCTGGCCAACGGCGTGCCCATGATCTCCGCCGGCGACGAGCTCTTGCAGACCCAGCGGGGCAACAACAACCCGTACAACCAGGACAACGGGACGACCTGGCTCGACTGGGGCCGCCTGACGACCCACGCGGACCACTTCCGCTTCGTCCGGCTGATGATCGCGTTCCGCAAGGCGCACCCGACGCTCGGCCGCAGCCGGTTCTGGCGCGACGACGTCCGCTGGTACGGGGTCGGCCCGTCTGCCGACACGGGCGACGACTCGCACAGTCTCGCTTACGCCCTGCGCGGGGCCTCGCAGGGGGACGGCGACCTGTACGTCATGATCAACGCCTACCACGAGCCCCTGACGTTCACGGTGCAGGAAGGCAGTCCGGGGTGCTGGGGTCGGGTGATCGACACCGCGCTGCCGAGCCCCGACGACATCGTCGACACCATGCCCGGTCCGCCGGTCCCGTCGATGGAATACCGCGTCCAGGCCCGTTCCGTGGTCGTCCTGCTGAGGCGGGCGGCCGACGCATGAATCATCCCCGTCCGGTGCCCAGGTCTTACCGAGGAGGCGATGCCGTGGCGACTCACACCCTGGCGGGTCAGCCCGCACCCGCCGACATGTTGATTGACGTGAGCGAGTTGCAGAGGGCCTACCACGAGCGCGTGCCGGACCCGCATGACCCGCGCCAGCGCGTCGCCTTCGGTACCAGCGGCCACCGGGGTACCCCCGGCGACGGCACGTTCACCGAGGCGCACATCCTCGCCATCACGCAGGCCATCTGCGATTACCGGCAATCCCACGGGATCGAGGGCCCATTGTTCCTGGGGAAAGACACCCACGCCCTCTCGGATCCGGCCCAGAGGACGGCGCTCGAGGTTCTGGCGGCCAACGGCGTTGAGACCGTGCTGCAGCGCGACGACGGCGTGACCCCGACCCCCGTCATCTCCCGCGCGATCCTGGTGCATAATCGACAACAGGGTGCGCGCCGCGCCGACGGGATCGTGGTCACCCCGTCGCAAAACCCGCCGGCAGACGGCGGGTTCAAGTACAACCCGCCCCACGGCGGGCCCGCCGAGACGGACGTTACCTCCTGGATCCAGGACCGCGCCAACGCCCTCCTTCGGTCGGACAACGCCGGGACCAAGCGCGTCTCCTATCTTGGGGCCCTTCGGGCCGCGACGACCCACCCGACCGACCTCGTCCTGCCCTACGTCAATGACCTGTCCTCCGTGATCGACCTGGACGCGATCCGCTCCGCCGGACTGAAGATCGGCGTCGACCCGCTCGGTGGCGCGGCGGTCCACTACTGGGGGCAGGTCGCCGACCGGTACCGCCTGGACATCACCGTCACGAACCAGGCGGTCGACCCGACCTTCCGCTTCATGACGCTGGACCACGACGGCAAGATCCGCATGGACTGCTCCAGCCCCTACGCGATGGCCGGCCTGGTCCGGCTCAAGGACCGGTTCGACGTCGCCTTCAGCAACGACCCGGACAGCGACCGCCACGGGATCGTGACCCGGTCGTCCGGCCTGATGAACCCGAACCACTACCTCGCCGTCGCGGTCCGCTACCTCCTGGGGCACCGACCCGGCTGGCCCGCCGGGGCGGCGGTGGGCAAGACCGTGGTGAGCGGCTCGATCATCGACCGGGTCGTGTCGGGGTTGCACCGGACGCTCGCCGAGGTGCCGGTCGGCTTCAAGTGGTTCGGGCCGGGCCTCTCCGAAGGCTCCTACTGCTTCGGCGGCGAGGATAGCGCCGGGGCGAGCTTCCTGCGGCGCGATGGGGCATGGACCACCGACAAGGACGGCCTGATCCTCGGCCTGCTGGCGGCGGAGATCACCGCGAGGACCGGCAAGGACCCGGGTGAACTCTACCGCGAAATCACCGCCGAGCATGGGTCGCCGCTATACACCCGGATCGACACGCCGGCGACTCCCGCCGAGAAGGCACGGTTGCAGAACTTATCGGCCGGCGCGGTCAAGGCGACGGAACTGGCCGGCGAGCCGATCGTCGCCCGGCTGACCCGGGCCCCGGGGAACGGGGCCGCGATCGGCGGCCTCAAGGTCGTCGCCCGGAGTGGCTGGTTCGCGGCGCGGCCATCGGGGACCGAGGACCTCTACAAGCTCTACGCCGAGAGCTTCCGCGACCAGGCCCACCTCGAGGCCATCGTCGACGAGGCGCGGCGGATCGTCGACCCCGTGCTGCGGGAGGCGGCCGCGCCCCACGAATATCAGCCGGGAACCTGGGGCCCGCCCGCGGCAGCGTAGAAGGTCGCACCCCCGGGAGGGTGGCTCGACCCGAGCACGACGGGCTGACCCCGGTTGACCGGCGTCGAGCAGGGGATGTGCCTGATGATGTTTACATGTCCAATCATAAGGCAATCAATGCGCATCTCGTGGCCAGTGACCGGGCGCGAAAAGCGCACCATGCGTGGTCGTCGTAACAGTGAACACCCGGCGAAAGGGGACGTTTGCGTGCTGCGAAGGCCCTGATCATGAGTCCCCGGCGAGCTCAGACGGAGTTCAGTCCGGCGTCGCGCCGCGTCCCGGGCTTTGCGTACCGCCTCTGAGATCCTTGGACGGAATCACCGCTTCCGCCTCGCGGCGCAGCACGTAGGCTTCCAGCCAGTTGTGCAGGTGCAGCCCGAGCTTCTCTTCGCCAGGGGCCGGCATCCCGTCGCCGTACTGATCGAGCCACGCCTGGGCCTTGCCCAGCCAGCGTCGCGCCTCCTCGGACTTCCCGAGGCGCTGATCGGCCAGGGCCAGCCACAGCCAGTTGAGCACCGCCGTACCCGCTCTCGAGTCAGCCCGCAGGCTCTGCTCGAAAAAGAGAACCGACTGTTGGAACTTTCCGGCCCGGTACGCCAGGGCCCCTTGCTCGGTCAGCGACCAGAATTCTCGGGCGAAGTCCTGGAGTTCCTTTTCGGCGAGGCGGCCGGGCAGCGATGACTCCGCGACGGAATCGGGGGCGAGGGTGCAGGCGCGGGCCACGTGGTAGGCTCGCGGGCCACCCTCCTTGCCGCTCGCCTGAATCATGTGGGCGCAGGTCCTCGCGTAGCCCTGGAGGTCGCCGGAGAGCAGCAACAGGCCGGCGTACTCGAACCAGAATTCGCCGTCTTCCGTCGGGCCGCGCGCCAGGGCCCGCGCGTAGTCGGCGGCCGCCCTGTCCCACTCTCGTCGGGCGGCGTGGGCCCGGCCCTGCTCCAGCGGGTTGGCGGCGGACAGCGTCGCCACGTCCGCCCAGAGTCGGTGCCACTCCTTGCGCTCGGCCTCGGGCAAGGTCGCCAGGGCGGTCGCGTCACGCACGCCGGCCAGAGCAGGATCCGTTTGCCAGTCGGAGAGCGGCCTCGTGCTCAAGGACGACCAGTCCACCACCCTGCCGATTTCGAGCTGCTCGGCCCTCCGCTCCAGGTTCGCCCGCAGCCAGTCCAGCGATCGCCTGCGCAGGTCAACTCGCTCCGTTTCACCCAGCGTTCGGGCCCGCGATTCCAGGCTGGCGGCGGCCTGGACTGCGACACAGGCGGCGGCGTAGCGGCAGGTGAAAAGGTTATCAGCGGTGCCCGCCCTCTTCGGGTCGAGCCTGATAGCTTCCTCGTAGTGCTTGATGGCTTCGTCGTGCCGGCCCTTCGCCCATAGGGCCAGCCCGAGATTACTGTGCGCCGCGCCCGCCCTCTTCGGGTCGAGCCTGATGGCTTCCTCGTAGTGCTTGATGGCTTCGTCGTGCCGGCCCTTCGCCCATAGGGCCAGCCCGAGATTAGTGTGCGCCGCGCCCGCCCTCTTCGGGTCGAGCCTGATGGCTTCCTCGTAGTGCTTGATGGCTTCGTCGTGCCGGCCCTTGTTGCTTAGGACCCAGCCGAGGTTATGGTGGGCGATCGCAAAATTGGGGTCGATCCTCAGCGCTTCCTGCAGATAGCGGATGGCTTCGTCCGCACGGCCCATGGTACCGAGGCTGACGCCGACGCTGTTGTGGGCCGGGAGGGCCTCGGGCCGCAGGGCCAGCGCCGCACGGAAGAAACCCAGGGCTTCCTCGTTCCGCCCGGACTCGACCAAGGCCAAGCCCAGCTCGAAGTTGAGCCAGAAGTCCTGCGGACGACGTGCCTGCGCCGCGCCCAGCAGGTGCACCGCATCGTCCCCCTTCTTGCGCAAGACCCGGCCCAGTGCGGTCGCCAACTGAGGGGACAGATCATCTAGTCCCGTCTCCTGGAAGAGCCTCGTCAACCTGGCACCATCCTCCCACAATTCCGGCTGGCGCAAGCGGTCCCGCGACGGGTCGGGGTCTGCCTCTCGGGCCAACGCCAACAGCCAGGCCCGTCGCGCCGGATCCCGGGTGATGCTGGCCCAGTCATCAAGGGCCGGGACGATCTCCTCGCGCACGGCCGAGTCCCGTACACGCGCCGCCACATCCTGGACGTCTTCCCACTGGCGGCCGAACGCCTTCGCCCATGTCTTCTCGTACAGCAGCTCAGCCCCGGAGGTCTCGAACTTCCCTTTAATGAGTGTCGCCGCTTGCAACCGGGCCCGGTCCAGATCCTCCACGAGCTCCAGGTCGGCCCGCGCCCGGGCCACCCGCCGGCGCAAGTCGTCCGGCCCGGACGGCTCGAGCCGCAGCCTGGCCTGCTCCAGCAGGTGCCGCGCCTCGCGGAAGTGGAACCCCTGGCGGAGGTTGATGGCCTCAGCCACGGAAGTGCCGATCTCGTCGCGCAACTCCCGGAGGCGCCAGGCCGCTTCCTCCCGCCGCTCGGCCCGCTGCTGCACGAGCCAGACCCCGCCGCCGCTCGCCAGCCCGACCAGGGCAAGCGCCGTGACCAAGAGCGCCGCCCCTGTCGGGTTGCGCCGGCCCCAGCGCCATAGCCGCTCTCCCCAGCCCAGGGGCCGGGCCTGGATTGCCCGCCCCTCCCCGAAGCGCTTCAGATCGTCGGCCAGCGCCGCGGCGCCGGCGTAGCGGCGATCCGGCTCCTTGGAGATGCATTTCAGGCAAATCGTCTCCAGATCGCGCGGCACATTCGTGTTTAACCGTGAGGGGGCCACGGGCTCGTCATTGACCATCTGCCGCTCCGTCTCGGCCGTCGTCACTCCTCGGAAAGGCGGCCTCCCTGTGAGCATTTCATAAAGGAGGGCGCCGAGCGCGTAGACGTCCGCGGCGGGCCCGATCGAGCTCGCCTCTCCGAGCACCTGCTCGGGTGCCATGTAGCTCGGGGTCCCGATCCGGGCGCCGCTTAGCGTGAGGGCCGAGTCTGCGTCGAAATGCCGCGCCAGCCCGAAGTCGGCGACCTTCGGGGTGCCCGATGCGGTGAGCAGGATATTGGCTGGCTTGAGGTCGCGGTGAACGATCCCGGCCTGGTGCGCCGCATGCACGGCCTCGGCGAGCGTGGTCACGAGCGCAGCCGCCTGGCGGGCGGGCTGCGGAGTCCCTGCCAGGGAATGAGCCAGACTGCCCCCCTCGACGAGCTCCATCGTGAAATAGGGGCATCCGCCGTGGTCTCCCACATCGTAGACATGGACGATGTTCGCGTGGCGCAGGCCGGCCACCGCCTCCGCCTCGCGTTGGAACCGGGCCCGCTCGTGGGGCCCGGCGTACGGGCCGGCGAGCATCATCTTGAGGGCGACCGGGCGGTTGAGGCGCAGGTGCCTGGCCCTATAGACGACCCCCATGCCCCCGCGGCCGAGCACCGCCTCGACGTCATAGCCCGGAATTCGCAGCGACTCGGCGCTCGCATGCCAGGGAGCGGAGGGCTCGGCGTCGGGGTCGGGATCCGACGCCGGAAACAGCGCGTCGAGCTCCCCCTTGAGGATGCGCATCTGCTGCCAGCGCCGACGGACCTCCGGCAGCAGCTCAGGGCAGGCGCCGCAGGCCTCTTCCGGCGTACACCCGGAGTCCGCGATCTCGTCGAGCAGTTCTTGCACCCGCGATTCTGCGGACATGTCCGGGCTCCCCGAGGCTGCTGCGTGCCGGGACACCGGCACCCGGAAGACCCACGTCCTGCCGGAGGGCACCTAGATCGCGTCCGGGGGATCCTCGCCCGGGCGGAGGTCGGCCAGTTGCTCGGCCAAAAGCCGCAAGCCGCGGTTCAACCGCCGCTTCACCGTGACCGCCGCGACGCCGAGCAACTGGGCGGCCTCCGCCTGCGTCATCCCCTGGATGCGCACCAGGTCGAAGACTTCCCGCTCGTCGGCCGGGAGCTGGTCGATCGCCCGGAGCATGCGGAGTCCGGCCGGGGTGAGCCCGGAGACGCTGCTGGCAGGCGCCGGCACGCCCCCCTCGTCCAGCGCCGC
Source organism: Paludisphaera mucosa (assembly GCF_029589435.1). Classification (NCBI taxonomy): domain Bacteria; kingdom Pseudomonadati; phylum Planctomycetota; class Planctomycetia; order Isosphaerales; family Isosphaeraceae; genus Paludisphaera; species Paludisphaera mucosa. The sequence goes on from NZ_JARRAG010000002.1 coordinate 2,503,345, forward strand.
GACGGTCGGCTGATGATCTAAGCGTCGGGCCAGGTCATTGAGCTCCCAGCGGATGTGCTGATTGGCCAGCGCGAACAGTTGACGCACGGTCTGGGGCCGGGCCTCGCGCAAGGACTTGAGCAGCCGTTCCGCCACGGCGCCGAGCAACTCGTCGGCATCCAGGTTCGACGGCGGCCGCGTCAGGCGCGGGTAACTCCGGTGCAGCATCGTGCTGCAGAGCAGGTGCAGGCGGCGGACGGCCCGATCGAGCAGGGCCCGGACGACCGGCTCGGCGGGCGAATCTTCGCCCAGCTCGTCCAGGTAGCGCTGGACCACCACGGTGGTGTTCTCTTCGCTCATGGGGCAAGCCCTCGGCAGGCGCGATGTCGGTCTCATGCGAATTCTACTTCAGCAGGGTGTGCCCCCGCCACGCTCAGTATGACGGCGGGCAGAGATGAGATCGAGTCGGCACCAACGGCCGGAACGGTGTCTTTGAATACCGTTCCGGCACCCCCTCCGGATTGCGGTCGTTGCGGTGGGGCGGTGTGTGCCATGTGTCTGCACCGGAGGCATCCGGACGGCATGACGACGGGAGGCGAAGATGGACGGACCGAGGATCGCGGTGGAGCCGGGCGAGGGCCGTTCGGTCTGGCTCGGCGGCATGGGAGTCGTGTTCAAGGTCTCCGGGGCGGACACCGGCGGGGCCTTCGCCGTCGTGGAACACCCTATCGAGCCGGGGCGGCTCGTGCTGCCCCATGTCCACCTCCACGAGGACGAATACTCCTACGTCCTGGAGGGGACGATCGGCGCGCGGGTCGGAGACCGGGAGGTCGTCGCGGGGCCGGGCAGCTACCTGATCAAGCCCCGCGGACTGATGCACACGTTCTGGAACGCCGGCCCCGGCCCGGCGCGGCTGCTGGAAGTCATCTCCCCGGCCGGCTTCGAGGTTTACTTCACCGAGCTCGCCGAGGCCGGGGACCCGGACCGGAGGCAGGAGCTGGCGACAAAATACGGCGTAGCCTACTCCGCCGACTGGGTCGCCGAGCTGACCTCCAGGTACAACCTGAAGTTACTCGGCCACTGACTGAGACTGATGAAGGGGGACAGGAACGATGACACCGCGCATCCTGGCTTTCGCCGGCAGCCTCCGCAGGGAGTCCTTCAACAAGAAGCTCGTGCGCATCGCCGCGAACGCGGCCCGGGATGCCGGCGCCGAGGTCGCGCTGATCGACCTCGAGGACTACCCGCTACCGCTTTTCGACCAGGACCTCGAAGCCGAACAGGGGATGCCGGGGAACGGCGCGAAGCTCAAGCAGATCTTCATCGACCATGATGGCCTGCTGGTCGCCTCGCCCGAATACAACACCTCGATCACCGCAGACCTCAAGAACGCCATCGACTGGGTGTCGCGACCGGCTCCGTGCGAGCCGCCGCTGGCGGCCTTCCGGGGCAAGGTCGCCGCCCTGATGAGCGCCTCGCCGGGTGCCCTCGGGGGCCTGCGCGGGCTCGTGCACCTGCGGTCGATCCTCGGCAACATCGGCGTCGTCGTCCTGCCGGACCAGATCGCCGTGGCCAGGGCCCACGAGGCGTTCCGCGCCAACGGTTCTCTGACGGACCCCAAGCAGCAGGAGGGCATCGATACGCTCGGCAGGACGCTCGCCTCGTTCCTGATGAAAATCAAGGCGTAGGGGTGAGTCGTGGCTGAATCGGCATTTCAGCCGCCCCGGCGCCGCCTCGGTGCAAGGGCCCCGTCGATCGATCCCAAACATCGAGCCCGGACGCCCCTTTGAGCTGTGACACGAAGGAGATCCAATCATGAAGGTCATCGGAGCAGGCGGATGGATCGCTTCTCTCATGGTAGCCGTCGCCTCCACGGCGGTACGAGGCCAGCAGCCCGGCGCGACGGAGACGAGCTACCTGCCCGTCGCGGTCCGAGAATCCCCCCGAACCATCCAGTTGCGAATGGAGGCCGAGAAGCCGGCGGTCATGCGCCGCCAATTGGACCTCCTCCGCGATCGCTATGACCTGGAGGACCGGCCGGCGGCCGGCGTCACCATGTCCCGCGGCAAGCCGGTCCAGGGGGGCGTGCGGGTTAGACTGGCGGCAGGCACCACCTGGGACGCGCTCGTCGCGATGACTCCCGAGGAGATTCGTGACAAGGACCTTCTCCCGAGAGGCTTCTTGCCCCTGCCACACCCGAACCACCCGGAAGGGGGGATGGTCTTCCCTCGGTTCCACGTCGTCGAGATCAAGCGGCAGGAGGGCCGCGACCTCACCCGTTACGACCTGGATTTCGACCTGCCGGACCACTTCCTCCCCGAGTTCCCCGCACCCATCTATCTGACGACTCGGTCCGACCTCGGCGACGTCTCGCGGGGCAAGCTCGTCACGCTGGAGAACTACTTCGAGCTCTTCGACGGCGTCCTCAACCCCAAGCAGCTCGAGGGGCTGAGGCTGCTCGTCACCCCGTTCCCGCAGCAGCAGTTCAACGCGACCGAAGACCGACGCTCCGCCCAGCCGAGCCGGGGGGTCACCTGCTTCGACTGCCACGCCAACGGGCACTCGAATGGGGCGACGCACCTCGCCCCCGACGTGCGCCCCCAGTCCCATCGGCACAGGATCGACACCCCGACGCTGCGGGGCGTCCACATCGAACGCCTCTTCGGATCACAGCGGGCCCTGCGTAGCATCGAGGACTTCACCGAATTCGAGCAGGGCGGGGCCTATTTCGACGGGGATCATGTGATCGCCGCCAAGAAGGGTGTGAACCACCTCGACCGCTCCACGCAGGTCTCGTTCATGTCCGAGTTCCAGGAGCTACTCGACTTTCCGCCGGCCCCGAAGCTCGGGATCGACGGCAAGCTCGACCCGCGTAAGGCCACGCCCGAGGAGATGCGCGGGCAGGAGATCTTCTTCGGGAAGGCGAACTGTGCGAGCTGCCATTCCCCGCCCTATTACACCGACAACCTCATGCACAACCTGAAGACGGAGAGATTCTTCGAGTCGCGAGTGATCAACAACCACACCGCCGTCGGCGACGGGCCGATCAAGACCTTCCCTCTGCGCGGGATCAAGGACACGCCGCCGTACCTGCACGACGGCCGGCTGCTGACGCTGGAAGACACGGTCGAGTTCTTCAACCTGATCCTCGAGCTCAAGCTCAACGATCGGGAGAAGCGCGACCTCGTCGCCTTCATGCGGCAGCTCTGAGGCCGGCGGATCGGCGCTTACGGTCAGAGCCATCCAGGAGGGCATCGTCCACGTCCCGCACTGTGTCATGGTCCTGCCGGAGCACGTGACGCGTTCGTCTTTGGAATCACCATTTTTTCGGAGTCGAATCATGGCTGAAGTCATCGCGGGGATCCGGATCCCCGACAGCAAGCTGGCCCGGGAAGCGACCGATCTCGTGCGTGAGCACGGCAGCCCACTGCTCGTCGCCCACTCCCTGAGGGTCTACCTGTTCGGGGAAATCCAGGGCCGCCACCGGGGCTGGTCGATCGATCACGAGCTGTTCTACGTCGGGGCCATGTTCCACGACCTGGGGTTGACCGCGAGGTATCGCAGCCCCGACCACCGGTTCGAGGTCGACGGGGCGAATGCAGCCCGGGACTTTCTGCGAGCCAACGGCATCGATGAGGGATCGGCCGGAATCGTGTGGGACGCCATCGCCCTCCACACGACGCCGGAGATCCCCTGGCACAAGCGGCCGGAGATCGCACTCATGAACGGCGGGACCGCGGCGGACGTCGTCGGCCGTGGGCTCGACGAGATTTCGGCCGGCGACCGCGAGGCCGTCCTCGCCGCTTACCCGCGGGTCGACTTTGCGTGCGGAATCACTCGCACCTTCGTGGACGGCCTCGCGGACCGGCCCGCGACCGCATTCGGGACATTCAACGCCGACCTGCTGGAGCGGAACCTACCCGGCTACCACCGGCCGAACTTCTGCGACCTGATCGCCGCCAACCCGCTGGGAGGTTGACCGATACCAATCGGTGCGACCACGCCTCACGGCCCCGCCGAACCTCATACACGGATCTTCTTCGAAACCACCCACGCTCACCCAAACCGAGGCCACACATGTCCGAGATGATTGCCGGAATTCGGATCCCCGACAGCAAGCTGGCCCGCGAGGCGACCGGCCTGCTTCGGGAGCACGGCACGCCCTTGCTGCACGCTCATTCGATCAGGGTCTTCCTCTTCGGGTCGCTCCGCGGCCGCCATCGAGGGCTGCGAGTCGATCACGAGCTGCTCTACGTCGGGGCCGTGTTCCACGACTTCGGGCTCACCCCGAACTATCGGAGCCGGGACCATCGGTTCGAGGTGGACGGGGCCAACGCGGCCCGCGACTTCCTCCGGGCCAACGGCATCGATGACGAGTCGGCCGGGGTCGTGTGGGACGCGATCGCGCTGCACACGACCCCGGAGATCCCCTGGCACAAGCGCCCGGAGATCGCGCTGGTCACCGGCGGCGTCGAGGCCGACGTCCTCGGCGACGGGCTCGACGAGATCGCCGAGGAGGACCGGGCGAGCGTCCTCGCCGCGTACCCGCGGGTCGACTTCAAGGAGGGGATCGTCCGGGCGTTTGCGGAGGGCTTCGGTTACCGGCCGGAGACGGCGTTCGGGACCATGAACACGGACATCCTGGAGCGGACGCAGCCCGGCTATCGCCGGCCGAACTTCTGCGACCTGATCGCCGCCAACCCGCTGGGAGGGTGAGGACCCCGGAGACGGAGCATCCCCCGGATGTCTCTGCCGGCCGCGGTCAGGGACTAGCGGGGTGGTGTGACGTTTCCCGGTTCCGCCCATCCGGGCCGAGACCTTGGAGGTCCGGCGCATCCTCGTCGAGCACGACTCCGATCACGTCGAGGGCCGCCCACCCGCGAGCGCAGGGCGAGCCCCCGGCCCCACCGCGCACCGTCGCTGACCCGAATCGTCTCCTTCACATGACTTCGCACCTCCCGGAAGGACGAACCCATGGCCACACCGGACCCGATCCTCGTGCGCGTGACGACCGTGCTCGTGCAATCGCTCGGCGTCGACGAGGACGACGTCACGCCAGCCGCCTCCCTGCTCGGGGACCTTGGCGCAGAGTCGATCGACTTGCTCGACATCGTGTTCCGCCTGGAGCGCGAGTTCGGGTTCGCGATCCCGCGCGGGGAACTCTTCATCGAGCTCGCCTCGCCGGACGAGGCGGATTTCCTGCACGACGGCCGGGTGACCGTCGAGGGCCTCGCCGCCCTGCGTGCCCGGATGCCCTATGCCGACCTGAGCGGCCTGGAGCGGGACCGGCGGTTGGGCAGCGTTGCGGACCTGTTCACCGTCGACCTGCTCGTCCGCTACGTCGCCTGGAAGCTCAGGGTCGGTCGAGGCGCGGCCGTCGGCGTCCTGGCGGCGGCCAGAGTCTCCCGGAGCCCCCTCGATCGCCCGACGATCGTTGGGAATTGACGGACGCTTTCAAGGATGAGGGACCAACCCGGGGCACCGACACCCGGAGGGCCCTCAGTCGGTCACAGGCCAATTCCACTTCAGCAGGGTGTGCGCCCGCCGCGCTCAGAATGGAGTCCGGCAAAGAAGCGGGCGAGTCACCAACAATCGCAGGTTCGGTGTCCCATGTCACAACTGCTCGGGCACCGACCAAGGATAGGGGGGACGGGGACGATGACACCGCGGATTTTGGCCTTCGCCGGCAGCCTCCGGAGAGAGTCCGCCAGAGCTTCTTCTCACGAGACGCATGCGCGGTGGCTAACTTCGATTCCTCCCGCCTGCTGCGGTGGGGATGATCGCCGGTCCTCGCTCAACCGGGTGGACGTCTCGATCTCTTCCATACCCATCCACGCGGCCGGACGGCCGAGAAAGGACTTGTCGTGAAAGCGGCACGGTTACATGCCCGCGGCGGCCCGGAACTGCTGGTGTATGAGGATGCACCGCGGCCCGACCCGGCGGCCGGCGAGGCGCTAATCCGCGTTTACGCCGCCGGCATCACGCCGACGGAACTCACCTGGCCGGAGACCTACCGGACGCCCGACGGGCACGAGCGCCTCCCCACAATCCCGGGCCACGACGTCTCCGGCGTCGTGGAGGCGCTCGGCCCCGGCGTCTCGGAGGTCTCCCCCGGCGACGCCGTCTATGGCCTGGTCGCATTCCCGCGCGACGGCAGCGCCGCGGAGTACGTCGCCGTGCGGGCTGCGGACCTGGCACCCAAGCCGCCGACCCTCGACCACGTCCACGCCGCGGCGGTCCCCCTCTCGGCCCTCGCCGCCTGGCAGGCGCTCTTCGTCCACGCCGGCCTGGCGGCCGGGCAGCGGATCCTTATCCACGGCGCGGCCGGGGGCGTCGGCGCCTTCGCGGCCCAGCTCGCCCGCTGGCGGGGTGCCCACGTCAGCGCAACGGCCTCGGTGCGCCACCACGACTTCTTGCGCGAGCTGGGCGTCGAGGCGGCGATCGATTATCGGACGACCCGGTTCGAGGAGGTGCTCCGCGACGTGGACGTCGTGCTGGACACCATCGGCGGAGACACGATGGAACGCTCCTGGCGCGTCTTGCGGCGCGGCGGGACGCTCGTCTCCGTCGCGGCCCCACCCCCTCCCGAGCCGGCCCGGGACGCCGGTGTCCGCGGGATCTATTTCATCGTGGAGCCGAGCCGGGTCCAGCTCGTCGAAATCGCGCGGCTGCTCGACGCCGGCGAGGTCCGGCCGGTCCTGGACGCGGTGCTGCCGCTGGCCCGGGCGCGTGAGGCGTTCGAGCGGGGGCTGGCCGGGCACGTCCGGGGGAAGATCGTCCTCCGGGTTGACGAAACCGAGGCGATCCCCTGAAGGACGCTCGCCGCCCGCGCCGCGCCTCGAGCAAAGGGTTCTCCAGGAGGCATCCACCATGGTACGACCGGTCGTGACGACTGAGCAGACTGCCCAGCTCGAGCACGTGCGGGAACGGCCTCGCGATCCGGGCGTGACGCCCCCTGAGGCCGCCGGGCTCCGCTCCCGGCTGCTCTCTCTGCTCCTCGAGACGGAAGGCGGCGTATCGACGCCGATGGTCGGCCCCGAGAACGTCATGGCCGGACAGATCCCGAGCCAGGACGAGCCGCCGGGCCCCCTCCCCGAACTGTTGCGGAGCCGGCTCGGCAGCCGCTCGCGGGACGTCCTGGTGGCCCGCCGCGGCGGGGGCCTGGTCCTGAGCGGGCGCTGCCCCAGCTTCCACGCGAAGCAAGTCGTCCAGCACGAAGTGGCCGAGTTCTTCGGCCTCCCCGTCCTCTACAACGCGATCGATGTCCGCCAACCCTCATGAATCGGGCCCTGTCCGGGCTCCCGAGCACGCAAGCCCGGGTCGGCTTCGACCGGTCATGTAATTCTCCAGATTGACGTCGAAATCATTCCAACCCTCGCGGGAGTCAGCCATGAATCGGAAGTCGCTTGCGCTGGCAGTTTGCGCCGCCGTCGGGGCCGGCGGGATGGTATTGGCCCGGCACGACGAGAGGGGCAGGACCGAGGTGACCCGGCTCTCACGGCGGGACATCGTCGAGAAGCTGGACGGGAAGGATGCCACGGCGACCGTGGAGGAGGTGTCGATCGGACCAGGCGAACGGGTCCCCCCGCACCGCCACACCGGGCCGGTGTTCGGATACGTCTTGGACGGCGAGTATGAGCACGCCATCAACGCCGAGCCCGTGAAGACCTACAAGGCAGGCGACACGTTCTACGAGCCGTCCGGCTGCCTCCACCGGGTGACGAGGAATCCCAGCGCGAAGGCGAGGACGCGCCTCCTCGCGGTGATCCTGCACCCACGCGACGCCGAGAAGGTCACGGTCCCGGGGGAGGCCGCGAAGAAGGGCTGATCTGACGCCTCCGGGGGATGGCACGCCGGGCCGGCCATTCATCCCACGGCACGAGGTCTCCGGGAAGATGGCCCCCCCGGTGGGCGTCTCGGGCATCGGCGCCGGCGAACCCGTCGACGCGATGAACGACCGGTCCGGGCCTGGCTCGCCGACCAACTCCAAGGGGGAAAGTCAAGCCGTCGCGCTGGAGACGGATCGCTGAGCTGTTCGCCCGTGCGATCCGGATGGGGCCCGCCGGGATCGCGACCTGGCCCAAGCAGGCCTCCGGCGACGCCTTACAGCCGCAGGTCGGCCTCCTCAACGAGGACGAACGGGCGGAGAGACGGGCGGGCCAGAGGCCGCAGGAGCCGCCATGCCGAGGGCTCGAAGTGACGGCCACGCGGCCCGCGCCCGCGCCGGAGCGTTGTGGGTCTCACCGACACGATCGACTATGCACGGCCCGGATCGCTCGGCCGCCCCCGCGTGTTCACGCCGAGGACGGCGATCGCCGACGGCCGCGAGCCATTCGCGACGGCAGAGATCTCCCCGCTGGTTCGGACCCGGCTGTGGGCCCTGGCGATTCTCTACCTCGCGATCTTCGCGATCCTGCCCGGCTGGCGGTTCGCGGTCCATAGGGAGACCGACGGGACGACCTCGGTAGTCAACGCCCCGGCCGTCGTGGGGCTCGGCGCCGTCCTCGCCCTGCTCTCCGCCCGTCGACTCGATAAGTCGTCCCGGCTCAGGGCCGTGGAACTCGGCATGGCCGGGTTGATCGCCGGCGTATTGGGTGTGATCTACTACCGCGCGATGCTGCGGTCTTCGCTGCGGGGCGACGTGACGTCGGTGCAGCTCGTGATGAAGAACCTCGTGCTGTACGCCGCCGTCCTCATCGTCACCTTCGGGGTGGCCACCCCGAAGAGCGGCCTCCACGCGGCGCTGATCGTCGGCCCGCTGGCACTCCTGCCGTTCGCGATCCTGCTGGCCCTCTGCCTGGTCCATCCGGGAGCGATGGGGGGGCTGGCGCGCTTGACGATGCCCCTCGCCCAGCTCAGCTTCGACGCCCTGTTCCTCGCGATCCTGGCCGTCGGGTCCGCCTGCCAGGCCGGGGCGCTCCACCGCCCGCGACGGGAGGTCGCAGACGCCCGTCGGCTCGGGCCGTATCGCCTGCGTGAGCGGCTCGGCGCCGGCGGGATGGGCGAGGTCTACCTGGCCGAGCACCGGCTCCTCAAGCGCCCCTGCGCCATCAAGCTCATCCGGCCCGAGGCCGTGGCCGACCCGGGCGCCCGGGCCCGGTTCGAGCGCGAGGTCCAGATCACCGCGGCGATGACGCACCCGAACGTCGTCGAGGTCTACGACTACGGCCGGGCCGAGGACGGGGCCAACTACTACGTCATGGAGTACCTGCCGGGGCTGACCCTGAAGCAACTCGTCGAGCGGCACGGCCCCCTGCCGCCGGGTCGGGCGGTCCGCCTCCTGCGCCAGCTCTGCCAGGCCCTGCGCCTGGCCCACGCCGAGGGCCTGATCCACCGCGACATCAAGCCCTCAAACGTCATCGTCGCGGGCTCCGGGGGCCTCGAGGACCAGGCCAAGCTGCCCGACTTCGGCCTGGTCCTGCCGCCGGCGGGGTCTGGCGCGCCGGGGCTGACCCGGGAGGGCCAGGTGCTCGGGACGCCGCTGTTCATGTCGCCGGAGCAGGCGTCGGGCGACGGCCATGCGGTGGACGGGCGGAGCGACCTCTACGCGCTGGGGGCGGTGGCCTACTATCTGCTGACCGGCCGGCCGCCGTTCGAGGGAGATGATGGGATCGCAGTGGTGATCACGCACGCCCGCAACCCTGTGGAGCCGCCGTCGCGGGCCCGCCCCGACATCCCCGAGGACCTTGAGCGCGTCGTGCTGCGCTGCCCGGCCAAGGACCCGGACGAGCGCTACGCCCACGCCGCGGGCCTGGAGCGGGCCCTGGGCGAATGCGCCTGCTCCGGCGACTGGGGCCAGGAGCACGCCACACGGTGGTGGCGAGACGTCGACGCGAGCGACTCCCGGCCCATCAGGCCAAACAGCAGCTTCGCGCGCGATCTCTGACGATTCGCCAATCCTTGGGCCGGTATCGAGTCACCCTCTCCCGGGTTATCGCATCTCATCCTTAATGAATGCACGCCGTCGAAAGCTCAGGTTGGCGGGACCCGCACCCGCACATTTGAAAGTCATGTCCAGCCGGGAGATGGGCCGACTCTGAGGGCCGACTTCAGCGACGCGGAAGCTGGTCAGATGTCATCGGATGTCAGCGAGTCGCGGCAACGGAATTGTCCGTCCGCGGTCCGGCTCTCGGTTCTGCCTGTCCCGAAGCGACTAGCGGGTAAGCAGCGTCGTGTCTTTGTCCCCGGCCCCACCCTGGCGAGCTGGTCTCACCTGGCGTGCCGGTCTCCAACCGAGGTCGGATCCTACGCGCGTCGGTCCGCCAGGCCGTGTCCTCGTGCAACTCGCCCCAGCAGGAACCTTCTGCAGGCTCGGTTGCCCTCGCTGCGATTTTCACGATCGTTCCATACGCCATCGCCCGATTCAGAGGTCTGGAACTTACGTGATCGTGAGATTCCCCGTTCGGCGAACGGACCTCATGGATGGGGGCCGAGGAATGTCGACGACGTTCAGGTCGGCGGCCGAGAGCTATGCCCGCGCCAAGGGCTTATCCCGCGGGACGCGCAACGAGTACGCCTCGACCATCCGGAAGTGGGAGCGGTGGGGCGGCGCGGGGCCGATCGAGCAGCTGAGGCGTAAGGACGTCCGCGAGTTCCTCGACTGGGTCCACGAGCAGGCCGTCAATGACGAGGGGACCAACCCGGGTCGTACCGCAAACAAGGCCCGCGAGCACCTCAGGGCCGTGCTCTCCTGGGCCTGGGAGCAGGAGTTGATCGAGGTGCCGCCGCGATTCCCCGGTCCCAGGGACCAGCGCGACGTCGCCGGCCGCCACTACCTGACCAAGGCGGAGATGAACGCCCTCTACTTTGCGACCCATGCGATGGGCCGGCCCCGGGGCTGGGAAGCGCCCCTGTCGATCGGCCGTTACTGGCGGGCCGCCCTCGTCGTCTTCTTCAACTACGGAGTGGACACCGGGACCGTCTGGGAGTCGACGCCGGCCCACGAGCCGATCCTCTGGCGGCACGTCTCGTGGGACCGGGACTCGCCCGACCGCGAGGTCAAGGAGCGGTCGCCTTGGGGCTGGCTGTTCTACCGAAGGGTGAAGACGGGCAAGCCGTTTCACCGGCCGATGAACCGGGTGGTCCACGCGCACCTTCGGGACATCATGCCGATAGACTCGCAGCCGGCCGACCCGGTCTTCCTCGGCGGCGGGGCCCGGCCGAACGCCCGCTTCCAATCCCTGTGCAAGCTCGCCGGCATCAAGCCGAGGCTGGACGTCGAGACCGGCCGGGAGGAGCCGTGGGAGCTGAAGGACCTCCGCAAGACGTGCGCGACGTACCACGACGAGCACGTGCCCGAGTCGTCGGTGGAGATCCTGGGCCACTCGATCGGCGGGATCACCTATCGCCACTACGCCCACCGGGCGCCGCTGGCGTTCCGGGCGATCATCACGCTGCCGCAGCCGACGGCGTTCCAGGCGTTGGTCAAGGGAAGCGGCAGCGAGTGCCCGTGCTGCCGCCGAAGATACGCCGATGCCGGTTGAATCGGGCGACCACGCCGAGGCGAGCCGAGCTGTTTCCTGGAGAGGGACGATCCTTCGGGCCCTCCGCCAAGGGCGCAGGGCTGAAGGGTCCGTCTTCCGCGCCCGATCAGAGACGAGAGGGGGCGGGTCGGTCGGCTCGCTCGGATGGAAACCATCGACGGGGAGCCGGTTTTGTAGGATCGTTGACATTCCCGATGGCTCCTGAGAAGTTGAGCCGACCAGGGTCGGAGCGACTCCTCGGAGGCGACCGGCCGGGTCACGACCCAGAGCAGGATCGAGACGGTCTCGCGATCCCGGGCTGTCCAGTTCGATCAGGGCCGGGCCCGCGCCGAGGGCCGATCGCTTCGGTCGCCCCTGAGGCCTGGCATGTGAGTTCAATGCGGTTTCCGTCCGTCGCAACCGACGGCCGATCGATGATCCGGGAGTGCTGATCGATGCTCGGGGATGTGGACGAGGGCATGCGGGAGCAGCTGGTCGAACTGGAAGCCGCCAATGAGGCCCTGAGGAGGGAGGTCGATCGGAGCCGGCGAGACGAGGAGGGCCTGCGTCTCGGCGAGCGGCGCTACCGTTCCCTGGTCGAGGCCACCACGGCCATCGTGTGGAACACGCCGGCCTCGGGCGAGTTCGAGGTCGAGCAGCCCCGCTGGAGCGACTTCACGGGCCAGCCCTTCGAGCAGCTCAGGGGATGGGGCTGGCTCGACGCGGTCCACCCCGTCGACCGGCCGAATACGGCGCGCGTGTGGTCGGAGGCGGTCGCCGGCCGGTCCCTGTACCATGTCGAGCACCGCTTGCGCCGGCACGACGGCGCGTACCGGAACATGCTGGTCCGCGCCGTGCCCATCGTCGACGATCGCGGCTCGATCCGCGAATGGGTGGGCGTGCACGCCGACGTCACGGCCCAGAAGGAGGCCGAGACGACGCTGCGCGAGGCGAAGGCGCTGGCCGAGGCCGCCGACCGGGCCAAGAGCGACTTCCTCGCCAACATGTCGCACGAGATCCGCACGCCGATGAACGGCATCCTCGGCATGACCGAGTTGGCCCTCGACACCGACCTGACCCCGGAGCAACGGCGCTACCTGGAGCTGGTGAAGAGCTCGGCGGACTCGCTGCTGACCATCGTGAACGACATCTTGGACTTCTCCAAGATCGAGGCGGGGAAGGTCGAGCTGGAAACGATCCCTTTCTCGCTGCGCGACCGGCTGGGGGACGTGCTGAAGTCCCTCGCCCTCCGGGCGCACGCGAAGGGCCTGGAACTGGCCTGCGACGTCGCCGCCGAGGTCCCCGACGCCCTGGCGGGCGACCCCGGGCGCCTGGGCCAGGTCCTCATGAATCTGGTGGGCAACGCCATCAAGTTCACGGCGAGCGGCGAGGTGGTCCTGTCCGTCCGCCCGACTGATCGGGCAGCCGCGACCGGCGAGCTCGTCGATCTGTCGTTCGCGGTGTCGGACACGGGCCCCGGCATCCCCCCGGACGAGGGATGCCGACTCTTCCAGCCCTTCACCCAGGCGGACGCATCGACGACGCGACGGTTCGGCGGCACAGGCCTGGGGCTGACCATCGCGAAGCGGATCGTGGAGCTCATGGGCGGCCGCATCTGGTTCGAGAGCGAGCCCGGCAGAGGCAGCGTCTTCCGCTTCACCGCCCGCCTGGCCCTCCGGCGGGCGGGGACGCAGGAGGCCGACCCCGACCCCGCCGGCCTCCGCGGCCTGGGCGTGCTGGTCGTGGACGACAACGCCACCAACCGCATGGTGCTCCACGAAATCCTGACGCGTTGGGGCATGAGGCCCGTACTGGCCGATGGCGCGGAGGATGCGCTCGCGGCCATGCGCAGGGCGGCCGAGTCGGGGGCGCCGTTCACCCTGGTCCTGTCCGACGTGATGATGCCGGGGGTCGACGGCTACCGGTTCGCCGAGCAGGTACGGCGGAGACCGGACCTGGCCGGGGCGGCGCTGATCTTGCTGTCGTCCGCCGACCGGCGGCATGACGCCGCTCGTTGCCGGCAGATGGGAATAGCCGCCTGCCTCACCAAGCCGGTCAAGCAGTCGGAGCTCCTGGACGCCATCATCAAGGCCCTCGACGGGTCGCCGGACGGCGCGACCGCGGGGCCGATCGGGCGTGATCGCCGCCCGAGGCCGGGCCCGGCCTCGCGACCGGGCGCCTTGTCGATCTTGCTCGTCGAAGACAATGCCACCAACCGGCTCCTGGCCGAGACGTTGTTGGAGAGGTGGGGCCACACCGTGGCGACGGCCCGCAACGGCAAGGAGGCGCTGGCCGCCCTGGCGGAGCGGTCGTTCCAGGTGGTGCTGATGGACGTCCAGATGCCCGAGATGGACGGCTTCGAGGCGACGGCCCACATCCGCGACCGCGAGAAAGGGACCGGGGGGCACGTCCCCATCGTGGCCATGACGGCCCATGCTATGAAGGGCGACCGCGAGCGCTGCCTCGAAGCCGGCATGGACGGCTACGTCACCAAGCCGATCCGGTCCGAAGAGCTGTACCTGGCCCTGGCCTCGTTCGCGCCGGCCGACGTCCTAGATCCCCGAGGGCCGGAGGCGGGCCGTCCGGTCGCCCCCGCCGAGGCCGGAGCCGAACTCCTCCCCGCGGGGACGCCGGCCGGCGTGGTGGACGGGACGGCCCTCCTGGCCCGGGTCGGCGGCCGGGAGGACCGGCTGCGGACGATCATCCAGGTCTTCCGGGACGAGTCGGCGGGGCTCATGGCCGAACTGCGGGCGGCCATCGCGGGCGGCCAGGCCACGGGGCTGAAGCTGGCGGCCCATTCGCTCAAGGGCGCGGTCGGCCTCTTCGGGGCGCCGGCCGTCGTGGAGAACGCCCAGAGGTTGGAATCGCTCGGCCAGGCCGGTGAGCTGACGGGCGCGATGGAGCTGTACGGTCGGTTGGAAGAAGAGATCCGGAAGCTGAATGCGGCTCTTGCGGGCGTGCTGTCCGCTTTGCCCGCGCCCTTCCAGCAGCCTCGCCCTTGAGTCGGCGGTCGCCCCACGTCTATGCCGAGCCATGGCCGGCGGGATCGGGCCGCAGCCGGCGAGGTCGTCGTCGACGTCCCGCACGACTCGCGACTCGTCTCGGATCAACGATCCGCCGGACCACCCTCGTCGACCTGGCCCGGCGCCCGGCGGTGCTTGACGAGGGTGATCTCGTTGCCCTTCTCGTTGAACCGGACCTCGTCCATCAGCGTACGGATCAGCATCACGCCGCGGCCCCCGATGCGGCAGAGATTCGCCGGGTCGCTCGGGTCCGGGAGCGTCGAAGGGTCGAAGCCCGGTCCCTCGTCGCGGATCGTGAAGGTCGCCTCGGAGCGCGTCAGGCCGACGTCGATCCGGACCCGTCGCTCGCGATAGGGCGACTGCTCGCGGCGCTCCCGCCCGAGACTGTGGTAGACCCGTTCGTCGTCCTGACGCAGCTCGGAGTCGAGTTCCAGGTTGCCGTGATCGATCGCGTTGACGATCGCCTCGCGCAGCGCCACCGCCAGGCGGATAAGCTCGGCCCGGCCGCACAAGCCCATCTCGAAGACGGCCCCTTCGAGGCGTCGCACCAGCGGCGCGACGAGCGACTCGTCGTTCGGGAGGGTGAATCGGGATCGCGCCTCGTCGAGGCTGTCGCTGATCCGTTCCTGCCCGGGGGCGGGCGCGGCCATTGAAACGACCTGATGGACGACCCGGGCGAGGTCCCGGGCGAGGTCCCGCTTGGGGACGTAGCTGGCCGCCCCGCAGCGCAAGGCGCGCGCCGCGACCTCCTCGCTGCCGTGCGCCGTGATGAGGACGACCGGGACGATCGGGTATCTTCCCCGGACGGCCTCGACCAGGGCTAATCCGTCCATGCGGGGCATCTGCAGGTCGGTCACCACGAGGTCCGGGAGGCCCTCCTGCAGCGAGGCCAGGGCGGCGTAGCCGTCGCCGGCGAGGTCGACGTCGACCCCGGCATCCTCCAGCAGGAATCGGATCTCCGCCGCCTGAGTGGGGCTGTCCTCGACGACGAGCACGCGCGCCATCTTCGGCCTCCTCCGGGAATCGGTCGGTGCCGGGATAGCCCGGATTCGCTACGTCCATACGGGACGCGTAGTTGGTTTTGAGGCCTATTATACTGGCCTCGTACCGCCAGTCGACCCGGTAGTGCATCACGCCCCGTCGGACGCGGGTTCGGAAGTCGCTCGCCGACCTGCGGCGCGAGCAGTTGCGCGCTTCGGTCCGGCATACGAATGGCACGTAGATTTCCGTAAGCTTTACGCCGAGAGCAGGATGGGAATCTGCCGGCGATCCGGCTCCGATGGGTAAGGGATTCATCCTCCACCATTCCGGGGCCGAGCGATGCGACTACCCTCCAACGGTCACCTCCGCCATCAGGTCGACGCCCTTCGCCGCCAGTTCCTCCAGGAGGGCGGCCTCCCGTTCACCGACGTCCTCACCGCCGACTGCCTCCAAGAGGCCCTCCGCGAGATCAAGGCGACTTGGAAGGACCGGATCTACACCCCGCTGGTGACGCTCTGGGTCTTCCTCGGCCAGGCCCTCAACGCCGACCACTCCTGCCGCGCCGCCGTCGCGCGGCTGGTCGCCGATCGCGCCGCGCGGGGGTTGCCGCCCTGCAGCTCCGAGACCGGGGCGTACTGCCAGGCGAGGAAGCGACTGCCCGAGGGCTTCTTCTCCGCCGTGGCCCGCCGGGTAGGGCAGTCGCTGGACGCCCGGGTCGATCGGCGGTGGCTCTGGAAGGGCCGCCGCGTCTGCCTCTTCGACGGCTCGACGGTCTCCATGCCCGACACGGCGGAGAACCGCCGCGAGTACCCTCTGGCCTACAACCAGGTCCCCGGGACGAGCTTCGCCCCGGCTCGCATCGGGGCGATCATCTCGCTGTCCTGCGGCGCGATCCTCGACCTGGGCGTCTGCCGCTATGCCGGCAAGGGCCAGGGCGAGGTCAGCCTGCTGCGGCGCCTGTGGGACGTGCTCCGCCCCGGCGACGTGCTGCTGGGCGACCGCCTGATGTCGGGCTGGGTCGGCATGCACTTGCTGAAGGAACGCGGGGTGGACACCGTCAGCCGCCTCTCGGCTCATCGCCGGGCCGACTTCCGCAAGGGGGCCCGCCTGGGCAAGGACGACCACCTAGTCGTCTGGAAGAAGCCGACCTCGATCCGCTCGGTGGACCGGAAGACCTACAACGAGCTGCCCGGCTCGATCACCGTGCGCGAGACCCGCTTCCGCGTCGTTCAGCCGGGGTTCCGGACGCGGTCGATCGTGGTGGTGACGACATTGCTGGACCCGGCGCAGGCGAGCCGGGAGGAACTGGCCGGGCTGTACCGGGCCCGGTGGAATAACGAGCTCGACCTGAGGTCGATCAAGATCACGCTCCAGATGGACAGGTTGCGCTGCAAGACCCCGGAACTTGTTCGCAAGGAGATCTGGGCCCACGTCCTGGCGTACAACCTGATCCGCACGGTCATGGCCCAGGCGGCGGCCGGCGTGGGGGTGGCGCCGCGTTCGATCAGCTTCAAGGCGTCGCTGCAGGTGCTGGAGGCGTTCCGGCCGCAGCTCGCCGACCCGGCCGGCCGCGGCGCGGGCCGGCTTGCGGCGCTCTACGAGCGATTGCTGCGGGCCATCGCCGTGCACCGGGTCGGCGACCGACCCGACCGGTTCGAGCCCCGCATGACCAAGAAGGGGCCGAGGGGGTATGAAGAGCTGAAGCGACCGCGGAAGGAGATCAAGCTCCAGATCCTCAAACGAGCTAGCAAAATCTAAGTGCCATTCGTCCGGCATACCGGCGCATTCTCGGGCTCATCCTGGCCGGATGCGAAATCCTGCCTGGGCTGCTCCGTGGCAGGCCCCCGATCATGCGAGGTTTTCGGTCCAGGAATCGAGGTTCAGCTGGTTGGCCGTCGTCACACCTGCCCTGCCCCTTACCATAAAGACGGCAATTCGTCGGTTCAATTCCGGCAGCCCCGGAGTCGAGCCCACCGGGCTCGAGCGGCGCCTTGACGGAAGGGGAGCAGGCCATGGCGATCACGCTCAACCACAGGACCACGAAAGACGCGGTCGACAAGCTCCTCGCCGAGGGTTTCAAGGCAGGGCCGAGAGGCGACGTCTGGGTGTCGAAATACCTCGATTCCATGGGTGAGATGGGCAGGCATCTGCTCGAACTGAATCTTGAGCTTAATGAGGACGAACTGGAAGCTTTCTGGATAGACGCCTCCATCGAAATCATGAACGAGGACAAGGAGTGGGTGAAGTGCCCCTTCGACGGGCTCGACACTCTCCACTGGTACGAGATACCGCCCGAGTTGGTGAATGAATCCGCGACGGTCCGAGCCGTGTCACACGAGGAGGTGGCGGAGATCGCGTGCGAGATGGGTTGTGATTGAATCGCTCGTCAGGCTCGCTTCGCCGGAGCGGCTTGCCTCCGGCTGCCGGCCAGCATGTCCCATGTAACAACGACCGCCAGACCACATTATCTCGTCGAGGGTCGCATCGCGGCCTGAGGTCCTGCCGTTCCAGGTACGCGTGATCCTCGTTCAACACTCGCGATGGACCGGGCCGACGAAACCGGCGCTCGGTCAGACCGGATGCTGGCGTGACAGGGCTTTTCGCGATTCATGCGCCCCATGCGGTCGGATTGAATCGTTCGTGGGGCGAGGCCTGGATTCCTACGTCCGTCGGGCCGACCGCAGGATCGTGAGCCTCTCCGGCTCGCTCCTCAACAGCGCCCAAAACGCCGCTCGTCGACCAGACCCGCGACAGGCCGGCCGGCCCAACTCGGCCGCGAGTCGCGCCCTGGACGGATCACCGACGGGGTGACGGCGCGCGGCGCCTCCCTGCGGCCGAACTCTCGGTTCGGCCCGATCGACTCGCGGGCCCGGGCTCGGTCGCGGCGTGATCGATCGCCGACCGACCGCTCCATACGGCGATCAGGTAGCCCCGCGCCGTCGCGTCGGAACCTTCCGCTTTGAGGGCGGTCGAGTCGACGACGATCTTGCTCTCGGTTAGGGCTGCGACGGCCGTCGGGACGGCCGAGTCGATCGAGAGGACGGTCCGCCCGTCGCCGCGGAGTGGACGCCTCGGACCTCCTCGGGCATGTTCAAGGTCGCGGCGATCCGAGGCGTCGCCATGCAGGCCGACGGCCCCCCCGAACATGGCGACGACGACCGTCGCCTCGACGTCCCGAGGGTCCACGCCGAACGGCTCGTCCGGATGACGACGGTCGCCCAGGCCGAGGCGGACGCGCGGATCGCCCGGCCATCTCGTCGCCATCGGAAGAGTTGCATGCCGATGCTCGGCCGCGGGGGGGCGTCTTCATCTCCACGCGGCCTTGCCGAGCCTTCGTGCATCGACGGCTAAAAGGAGAGGGAGTGCCCAGCCGCGGCCGAAGCCGCGGCTGGCGCGATCTCTTCGATCACCGGCCTCGGGGGCGGAGGCGGATGTCGCCCTTGGCGACGCCGGCCGCCGCCAGAGCCGCGGCGGCCAGCAGGAAGGCGTGCCAGCTTCCGGCCGCGGCCCCGACGAAGATGGCGATGAGCAGGCAGCCGTTGACGTAGGCGACGTTCAGCTTGTTGCGGGCGTTCAAGGGCGGTCGCCTCCCGGCTGGAGTTTTCTCGGCGGTGCGGAGGACGGCGTCCGCAGCTCGGCGATCAGTCGGCTCGCCTCGACGACGGAGAGGGCCTCGGGGCCGTCGACGCCGAACCGCTCCGAGACGAGCCCTGAGAGGTCGAGGCTCCTACGGTCGCAGGCGGCCCGGAGGGCGCGGAGCTGCGAGACGGTGGCGGGCCGAATGCGTCGCCCGCGGCGGGCTTCGGGACGAGCGACGGCGCCGTCCTCCCGGCGTCGGTCCAGCTCCTCCTGCACCGCGCCGGCGCAGGCGGCGAAGGCGGCGCGGGCCCTCCGATCGAACGCCCCGGCCGCGGCGTGAGGGTCGGGGTCGGGCAGCTCGACCTCCAGGCCGCAGGTCGCGCCGAACGACCCGTAGTCAGCCAGGCCGATCTTCTTGCTGTATCCAATCGTCAGCTTCATGGCGGTGAAGGCCCCCCGGATGATATATCAAAATCGGTGAATGAGTTGGTCGGTCGAGCCGGGGCTACCCCCGGCGATTTCATGGAGCCGCGGCTCCTTGATGGAGCGGAGGGTCGAGGCGACGAGCCTGGACCGCCTCCGGTCGCGACGCAGGGCTGCGATCAGGCGGCCCGTGCGCGACCGGGCGTCGGCGAGGGCTCTGTGGAGCGCCTCGGCCTCCTGGAGCGCGGAGGCGACGCCGGCCGAGCCTTCCGGGGCGGGCTCAGGTACGGGGGCCGGGGCAGGTTCGCACGTGAGGGGAGCCGACCTCCTCTTCTCGGTCCGATCCGCCCCGGCGGGCTCGACGACCACGGCGTCGTCGGACGGGCCGATCGCCGACTCCTTCGACAGCGGCTGCCAGGCGAACGACCTGAGGCCGTCGCGGCAGAGCGCGGGGGCGTCCGGGCCGAAGAGGCGGACCTCGTCGAAGCCGAGTCGCAAAGCCCTCGCCAGGTACTCGCGGTTCGTGTGCAGCCGGACCGGCTCGCCGGCGCAGCGCGAGCGGGCCAGGACCAGCTCGGTCGTCGGCCCCCCGCCGGACGCGCGGGCCCGCACGGCGACGCGGCCGTTGCAGTCGAGCGTCGCGGGCGCGTGCGGATCGTCGCCGCCGGGGAGGCGGTCGATCGCGGCGGCCAGGAACGCGGCGTCGCCCGGGTCGATCGCCAGCCGGGTCGAGGCCGAACCCGGGTCGGGGACGGCGTGCTCGACGTGCGGGAATCGGGCGTCGGCCTGGATCGCCGGGTGCAGCGTCCAGGCCCCGGCCCTCAGCACGACGTGTGACCCCGTCCGGCCGATCGCGACGGGGGCGTCGCGCGGCAGGGCCTTGGACGCGAAGAGCGGGACGGCGCGTACGAGGAGGTCGTCGTCCCAGGGCAGGCCGAAGCCCCCCTGGACCAGGACCTGCCGGCCGTCGGTGGCGATCACCTCCGAGGTCGAGCCCCGCAGCAGGATGCAGTCGAGGGCGTGGCGGGCCGACCGCTCTCCGGCCGTCTGGGCGGCCTCGGACAGGGCCTCCAGGAGGCCGGGTGGACGCTCGACGAGGTCGGCGGGCACCTCCGGGAAGGCTTGCTTCGCGACGTCCGGGACGGCGTACTCGCGGGACTGCGGGACGCCCCGGTCGTCCCAGTGCGCGGTCGAGCGTCCGGGCGAGGGGGACTCCAGGGTCACCGGCGATTCGTCGCGGCCTTCAAAGTCGGCCAGGGCCTCCATCGGGATCATGACCGACCCGTCGGCCCGGCCGTCGCCCTCCAGGAGGCATTCGACGGCCAGGTGGTCGAAGTGCAGTCGGACGAGCAGGCCGCCCGTCGGGGCCGCCTGGAGGGTGACCGGGGGGGCCGGGCCGTTGCGGGCGAGGCCCAGGGTGCGGCGGCGGAGGACGGCCCGCAGGCGGCGGGCCTCGCGACGGGTCAGGACGATCATAGCGGTCGACTCCATACATGGCATGTTATTGATTAACGTTGATCGATTCGGCGTGGCCTCGGCTGGGCGGGCCTCGAAGTTCGCCCGCCGCACGGCCCGCTACGCCGCGTGGACGCGGCGGTGGGGCCGCCTCCCGGGCCCGGGGCCCGCGGCGTAGACGTCGGCGGCGGCGAACTCGAACTCGACGTCGCAGCCGCAGCATTCGGCGAGGGGGCGCGGGCCGGCGGGGCCGGTGATCATGGCGACTCCGCCGCCGCAGAACGGGCAGTCGACGGCCAGGTGGAGGTCCTCGGCCTCCAGGTCGTCGGGCCGCCCGGAGCGGGCCTGGAAGCCGAGGCGGCGGATCACGGCGAGCGGCTCGCCGGTGCGGCGGGAGACGGTGCGGTCGAGCTGGGACTGGGTCACGGGTGGCTCCTCATGGGTGGGAGGACGGATCCGGGCCGCACGACGCGCCCGGCGGCTTGGGGTCTGGTGGGTCTTGGTCGGTCACGCGCGGCGCGCGATCAGCAGGGGGGCGCGAGCCGGTTGGATTCCAGCCACGCGAGCTCGGCCGCCACGGCCTCGCTGCGACGGGCGAACGGCCCGAGCGTCGGGCCGCCGGAGGGGCTCAGGTCGGCCGTCCAGCGGCCCTCGGCGTCGGGCTCGACATGGCTGGCGCGGGCGATCGTCGGGCGGCCGAGGGCCGCCAGGTCGACGGCCTCGGCGTAGACGGCCCGGACGACGCCGCGGGAGTCGACGATCAGCCGCATCAGGCGTCCCCCGGAGCGGCCGCCTGCCGCAGGATGCGGCGGCGGGGC
Organism: Paludisphaera mucosa; assembly: GCF_029589435.1. Taxonomy (NCBI): domain Bacteria; kingdom Pseudomonadati; phylum Planctomycetota; class Planctomycetia; order Isosphaerales; family Isosphaeraceae; genus Paludisphaera; species Paludisphaera mucosa. The sequence goes on from NZ_JARRAG010000002.1 coordinate 2,525,065, forward strand.
CGCTCGACCAGCATCCCGTCCAACGCCGACTGCACCCGGGACAGCTGCGTCGCCACCCGCCGCCGCAGGTCAGGGGCCTCTCGCAGGTCCCTCGGGCCCACGCCCCGCACGGCCGACCGGGCCCGATCCACCAGCTCGTCGAGCTGGGCGTCGCTGCGGACGTTCAGGGCGCGGAAGCGGTCGAAGAAGTTGCAGAGGTTGTCCACGGCGGAGTCGCGGAAGACCTTGGGCCGGCCGTCGTCGCCGACGCCGTCGAGCCGCTCGGCGAGGCGCTCGACCAGGCGGGCGAACTCCTCGGCGAACGCCCGCTCGGCCAGCTCGACCGCCTCCTCGAACCGCGACTCCATCCGCGCCCGCTCGCGTTCGTACAGGGCCGGGCTGAGCCGCGACAGATACTCGGGCGGCTCGACCGACGGGAAGTCGCACGAGACCGCGAACAGGCCGACGAGCGTCGCCGGGTAGTCGGCCGGGTCGTACAGGCTGCCCAGGCGCTCGGCGGCGGCCCGCCGCAGGTCGCCGTAGCGGCGGTCGAGCTCGGCGACCGCCTCGTCCAGCTCCCCCTGGAAGTCGACGATCCGGCGGGCGAAGTCGTCGACCTGGTTCTTGCGGATCAGGCGCACGCCCGGCTCGGGGAAGGGCAGCGACGTCTCGCGCCAGTACGACCGGATGCGACCCCGGACGGCCGTGACGGCGCGGAAGGCGGGGTGGCCGACGTCGAGCAGCCGCTTGCCGGCGCTGAGGCAGGAGCCCTCGGCGTCGAAGGCCTCGGCGGCGCGGTCGCGCTGCGGGGCGGTGAGCGCCTTGCGGGTGCCCAGCCAGGTGAAGGAGACGCGGGCGGCGGCCGTCTCGGTTCGCAACCGTCGGGCCGGGGCGGCGAGGTCGTCGGGAGGGGCCGCGGGCGGCCCGTCGGCGAGGTTGAGCAAGGTGGTCATGGCGACTCCGGTGGTGATGAAGAAATGGAGGGATGCGAAAGTGACAATCAGTTATCCGACGGCGCGCCCCGGCGGACCTCGCGGCGAGGGCCGTCGAGCGTCGACCCGCCGCGCGTGTAGACGCCGGGCCGGTCGGCGGCCAGGCAGCGGCCCGAGGCCCACGACCGCAGCCGCTCGACCGACTCGCCGGCCGTGACCGCCACCGGCACGACGTTGAGAGCCGCGTCGACCAGGGGGACGTCGAGGAGGGCCGCGAGCCGGCAGCAGGCCCGGATCTCGGCGCCGGTCCAGTCCTGGTCGCGGGGACGGCGCTGGGCGGGGTCGAGCCCGAACCGCTCCGAGTGCAGCCGCCAGATCAGCTCCCGCTCGCGGGCGTCGGGCAGGTCGATGAAGTAGACGGCGTCAAATCTCTCCGCCCGACTGAACTCCGGCGGCAGCCTCGAGACGTCGTTGCAGGTGCCGATGAAGAAGACGTCCGACATATGATCGGACAGCCACGTCAGCAGCGAGCCGAACAGCCGGGCGCCGACGCCCGAGTCGCCGTGGGAGCCCGAGGCCGCGCCGCCCAGGGCCTTCTCGACCTCGTCACAGAACAGAATGCACGGCGCCATCGCGTCGGCGATCCGCAGCGACTGCCGGACGTTCCGCTCGGTCTCGCCCACGAGCGACCCGAGCAGCGCCCCGACGTCGAGCGAAAGCGTGGGCCGGCCCGTCTCGGCGCCCAGCGCCTTCGCGAACTGCGACTTGCCCGTGCCCGGCACGCCCAGCAGGAGGATCCCGCGGGCGCCGACGCCTGCCTCGCGGCCGGGCCGAAGGGCCTTCGAGCAGAACGCCTTGAGGGCGCTCAGCCCGCCCAGGTCGGCGAACGTCCCGCCGCCGCGCTGCAGCGTCAGCAGGCCGGACTTCTTGAGCACGCCCGACTTCAGCTCCCAGAGCGGCCCGGCCGCGACCCGGCCGTGGCGCACGAGCGAGAGGCTGACCGCCCCCTCGGCCTCGAACCGCGTGAGCCCGGCGGCCGCGTCCAGGACGCGGCCCAGCTCGTCCTCGGGCATCTCGCCCGGCTCGGAGGCGATCGAGCGGGCGATCGCCTCGAGCTGGCCGAGGCCGGGCAGGTCGTGCTCGATCACGACGAACTGCTTCTCCAGTTCGACCGGGATCTGCACCACCGGCGACAGCACGACCACGAAGGTCCTGGCCTGCTTGCCCGAATGGATCCGCGCGTCGAGGGCCTGGACGACCTCGGGGCTCGCCAGGAAGCGGTGGAAGTTGACGAGCACCAGCAGCGCCGCGCCGTCGGGCGCGGCCATGGCATCCAGCGACCGGATCGCCGTCAGCGGGTCGGCGGCGTCGACGCCGGCGACGGCCGCGCCGGCGAGGGCCCGCAGCCCGCCGTCGACGTCCCAGGCGGCCAGCGACCAGCCCTCGGAGCGGCAGAGGTCGGCGATCTCGGCCAGGGCGTCCTGGTGCTCGGCCGACCGGATCCACAGGCCGGTGAAGCAGGCGCGCACGTGCTCCGCGAGGCGCTCGGCGAGCGTCATCGGATTCTCCTCGATGGTGAAGGTGAAGTGGGGTGGAGAAGTGTGAAGGGGCGGCGTCAGGTGGACTGCTCGAGCCGCGGCGCGGCCTGCAGGCCCTGGTGGAACTCGGCCGTCAGCGTCTCGGCCGTCCTGAGGCCCAGGGCCTGCTCGACGAACCGACTCGCCTCGCGGCAAGCCGCCCCGGCGAAGCCCTTCGTCCGCACCGTCGCCCCGCCCTTGGAATCGACGACGATCTCGATGGTCTTGCTCATGACGCACCCCCGACCGCGATCGTGAGCTTGATCGAGCCGTCGGCCAGGGCGTGCTCGACGACGCTGCAGCCCCGCTTCCTCGCCTCGATCTTGGCCTTCTCCACCGCGTAGAACTGGACCAGGCGGTCCAGGTGCTCCGGCGCCCCCCAGGCCCCGTCGAAGTTGTCGTAGCGGACCCGGCCGGCGGCCGCGTCGACCACCACCGGATAGAGCCATCCGGGCAGCCTCACGAGCAGCCCGGCGGCCTCGCCGGAATAGAGCTTGGCGACGCCCTGCACCGGCTCGGCCAGGCCGAGCCGCCGGCAGGCGGCCGCGACCGCCGCCGGGTCGCGCAGCTGGGTCATGATCGTCACGATGTGGCTCACGGATCACCCTCTCGAAGTAAGTGAAGCAAGGCGTCGGATCGGCTCGCCCGGCGGGCAAGGCTAAGTCCTTCGGCATGGGTCTATGACGCGATATCGGCGGAAATTCAGTGACGTCGACTTTCTCGACGTCTCCAACGCCGCTCCACGAGCGATCGAGCCATGCAAGGACGTTCATGGCCCCCCTGCCCTCTCGGCTCCGAGTCGGCAGACGGAGCCGGTCCATCGTCGCGACGGGGCGGCCCCCTGTTCCGCCGACGGAGGTCGGTCGCGAGCCCCCGGATGTGAAAGCTCGCCGCTCCGACGAGGACGACCTGCTCCCGGGGGGCCGACTCGCCTCGGCCGTACGGCCCCACGGCGAGGTGCCGGAAGGGCCGGGCTTCGCCGAGCTCAAAGCGATTTAACCGATCGTTCTGGGACTCGACGTCGAGTCTTCCTGCGTCGAGGATGGCCGCTCGTCCGCACCGACCGCCTGCCGCCCGAGCGAGCAGCGAGATCCATGCTGGCCAGGGATGCGGTCATGTGAACGGCGGTGAGAAAACGGTTCTCCCGCACTTTCGGTGGCCGAGTCGCGTATCACCGATGGCCCGAAGGCGACGGTCGTCTTCGGTGAGATCAATCGCGGAGCTTCTCGCTGACATCGTCCGGCCCCTCTTTCCTCCTACCGGAGGGCTTCCGCCTCGACCACCTCGCCCTCGAGGGCGACTCGATCATCGCCCACATTACGCCGACCTCGCCGACCGCCGCATGTCCGACCTGCGGCTGCTCCTCCCCGCGGGTCCGCAGCCGGTACGTCCGACGGCTGGCCGACCTGCCCTGCCGGGGGAGTGAGGTCCGGCTGCTCCTGACGGTCCGGCGGTTCGTCTGCACGGTCGAGACCTGCCCGAGACGCATCTTCGCCGAACGACTTCCCGGCCTCGCGGGATCCCGGGCGAGGGCGACGGAGTCGCTCAGGAACGCTCAGGAGGCCATCGGCGACGCCCTCGGCGGCGAGGCCGGCTCTCGTCTCGCCGGCCGCCTGGCGATGTCCGCCAGCCCCGACACGCTGCTACGCCGGGTCAGGCTCCGGTCCCGCGAAGTGCCCACGACCCCCCGGGCCCTCGGCGTGGACGACTTCGCATTCCGAAAGGGGGCCCGCTACGGCACGATCCTGGTCGACCTGGAGACCCGCCGCGTCATCGACCTGCTCCCCGACCGCGAGGCGACGACGCTGTCCGCCTGGCTGCGGGCTCGCCCCGGGATCGAGGTCGTCGCCCGGGATCGGTCCAACGCCTACGCCCTGGCTGCCGGCGAGGCCGCCCCGGCCGCCGTGCAGGTGGCCGACCGGTGGCACCTGCTCAAGAACATCCGGGAGGCCCTTCAGCGGGCCCTGCAGCAGCGATCGAGGGCGATCCGGGAGCTGCCGGGCGGTGCGACCGGTAGCCCGGAGCCGGGTGGTGGATCCGACCCGCCGGCGAGCCGGCCGGAGGCGGGGCGGTCCGCGAACCAGGAGGCGCGGCGATCCCGATTCGAGGAGGTCCGGCGGCTCCACCGCGAGGGGGCGTCGCTGCGGGCGATCACCCGCGCCGTCGGCGTGCATTACCGGACCGTCGAGCGCTACGTCCGGTCCGAAGCGTGCCCCGACTGGCGGCCCGGCCGCCGGGGGCCGAGCCGGCTAGACCGGTTCGCCGGCCACATCCTCCGACGGCTGGACGAGGGGTGCCGGAATGCGCGGCAGATCCGCCGCGAGCTGCTCGCGAAGGGCTACAGAGGGGCGATCAGCACGGTCCGGGAGTACGTCCGGCGGATCGAGGGCGAGCGGGGCGCGGCCCCGCCGGCGGCGGCCCCGGCGACCGACGCTCCCCGCGCCGAGACGCCCTCGCCGCGCCGGCTCGCGGCCCTTGCGGTGATCCGGCCGAGCGACCGCCCCGAGGACGGGCAACGGGCCCTCGACGCGCTGCGCGAGGGGGATGAGGCGCTGCGGGAGTCGCTGGAGTTGACCGAGGGGTTTGCCGCCGTCATCCGCGGCCGCCGCCCGGATGACCTGACCGGGTGGCTGGCCCGGGCCGAGGGCTCGTCGGTGCCGGAGATGCGGTCGTTCGCCCGCGGTCTGCGCGGGGACGAGGCGGCGATCCGTGCCGGGATCGAGCTGCCGTGGAGCAACGGCCCGACCGAGGGGCACGTCAACCGCCTCAAGGCGATCAAGCGGTCGATGTACGGGCGGGCCCGATTCGACCTCCTTCGGGCACGCGTTCTCGCAGCCGGATAGGACCCGATCACCGAAAGTGCGGGAGAACCACTATCCCGCCGCCGTTCACACGTGACACCGGCGGGGCCAGGGTGACCGTATCGACGCGGCAATTTCCTGATAGTGCGGCATGGCACGCGACGACGAATAACCGATTATCGTCGTCGCCGAAGTCAGGGCGATTGCGCCACGATGGGTGATCTGCGAAGATCTTGAGGATCGGCCTGTGGCGGCCGGGCCGGTGCCCGGTGGACAGGCCGGCCGAGACCCTCGATCATGCCGACGCCCGGAACCGATCCTGCCCCTTCCATCCGCCTCCAGGACCATTTCGCGAGCCTCGCCGATCCGCGACGCCGCAAGGTCACGTATCCGCTGATCAACGTCGTCGTCATCGCGGTCTGCGCCGTCGTCGCGGGTGCCGACGATTTCGTCTCGATCGCCTTGTGGGGCCGCGAGCGGCGCGACTGGCTGTCGAAGTTCCTCGACCTCTCGGCGGGCGTACCCTCGCACGACCGCTTCAACGCGATCTTCCGCGCCCTCGACCCGCGCGCCTTCGAGGCGTGCCTGCTGAGTTGGATCGCCGCCCTTCACGAGGCGACCGCCGGGCAGGTCGTGGCGATCGACGGCAAGACGCTGCGGGGGAGCTTCGACCGGGCCTCGGGCAAGTCGGCGATCCACATGGTCTCGGCCTGGGCGACGGCCGCCAGGCTGAGCCTGGGCCAGGTGGTCGTCGACGAGAAGTCCAACGAGATTACGGCGATCCCCGAGCTGCTGCGCCTGCTGGAGTTGGAGGGCTGCCTGGTGACGATCGACGCGATGGGCTGCCAGGTCGAGATCGCCCGGGCGATCCGCGGACGCAAGGCCGACTACGTCCTGGCGGTGAAGGACAACCAGCCGACGCTGCATAGCGGGGTCGAGGACTTCTTCCTGGGGCACATGGAGGACGACTTCGCCCGCGTGAAGGTCGGCCGGCACGAGACGAAGGAGAAGGGCCACGGCCGGACCGAACATCGGTCGTACTACGTCTGCGTTGCCCCGGCCGACCTCCCGGACCGCGAGCGGTGGCCGGACTTGGCGGCCATCGGCGTGGCGATCAACGTCTCGACGCGCGACGGCAGGCCGAGCGACGCCGTGCGGTATTAAATCCTCAGCCGCCGCCTGGACGCCGAGGCGTTCGCGGATGCGGTCCGAGGCCACTGGGGGATCTCGATGTCCCAGTGACCCCGGACGAAGCCCGCGATCTCCGCCGCCGTCCCCGCGTAGCTCGTCAGGTAGTAGTGGCTGGTGCTGGTTCGCTCCCCGCCTACCTCCCGCTCCCGATTCACCAGGACCACGGCCGACGCGTCCGGCCAATCGGGCGGTAACCCCGACGGGTCGTGAATGACCGTCACGTAGCGCTCCTCGTGCCGCCCGTGGCCGTCCTCCACGTCCTCGTGCCCGTCGGACCGGACCCCGACGAAGTCGGCCTCACAGGCACGGTCGAGCACCGCCTCGACGGCCACCCGCAGCGTCGGCTGGTTGTCCTTGACCGCCAGCAGGTAGTGCCCCTCCTGCTGGCGGATGATCCGGGCGTTCTCGATCTGGCATCCGGCCGCGTCGATGGTCACGATGGCCCCGGCGAGGTCCAGCGTTCGGAGCAGCTCCGGGATCGCGGCGATCTCGTTCGAGCCTTCCGCCACGCTCGCCGTGCCGAGGACCAGGCGGTTCTCGGCGGCCCACGCCGTGACCACGTGCAGGCATCCCGTGGCCGTGTTCCTCTTGGCCCCCCGGGCCGACTTCCCATCGATGGCAACGGGGATCAGCCCGTTCGCCTCGCATGCCGCCGTCATCCACCGGCCAAACGCCTCGGCGAACGACACGGGGTCGAGCTTGGCGAACACCCGCTCGAACGTGTCCGGGCTGGGGATGCCGTTGTCGAGCGGGAGGAACCGGCGGAAGAACTCGGCCTTGGTCCGCCCGTACTCGGCGATCGCCTCCCACGACTCGGCCCCGCCGATCACCGCACACGTAGCGATCACGAGGATGTCGGTGAGGCGATGGAGCTTGTTCTTGGTCTGGCGACGCGGGTCGGGCAGGTCGTCAAACACGGCCGTGAGAGGCATGTGCGGCATGGGGCTCCTCCCGATGACGGCCGCTGAATCCCTCGCTGTTGTCGCGTCGCGGCCCAGGCAGGTGGGATGCCTTCAATCGGATTGGTTGGTCGTTCGGATGGCGGAGCAAGCGGGACAGATCTGGTAGAGGATCTGGAGGCTGCCGCAGTTCGGGCCCCAGAGGTCCCGCGCCTCGGGACGGCCCTCCTGGAAAATCGCGAACGTCCGCAGCGACGACGCCCGGCCGTGGTTGCGACACCCGGGGTCCGGACAATCATCGACCGGGGAGCCCTGAGTAAACGGGAGGGAATTACCTTCCCTGAGATAGCTGTCCGGGGTCTCCCAATCGCTGATGTCAGGGTCGAAGATCCCCTCCTCGACGACGAAGCGAGCCAGGTCGGCGAACTGCTCCTGCGAGAGGGCGTCGTACCCGAAGACTCCGGCGTAGAAGCAGGCGTGTTTGGGGTTGCTCGGGTCGTACGCGCGTTCCTCGAGCACGAGCGGCGAAGCGGGAAGGCGCTCCGGATATTTGTCGTAGGGAAAGCCATCCCACGCTTTCGTTTCGCCTTGGTGGAGGATCTTCACCTCCCGGTCGGAGATGACCCGATAGCCCAGGTTGCAGGCCCCGTACCGGATGGCACAGAGTAGGGGGAGCCATTGCACCCCCGGGATGGTGACGCCGACGGCCGGATCGGTGGTGTTGAGGCGGAGTAGAAGATGGACCGCCGGCTCGCCGCTGAAAGCCGCCAGGCCTGCGTAGTCGCTCGCACCGCCGAACACGTGCCCGTATTCCGAACCGTGGCCACGTTTGCCACGGAAGACCTGCCTACTCGCGGGGTGGTACAGTTCCAGGAACATCGCTTTCTCCCGAGTGTGCGAGGGCAGGCACCGCCAGGATAGCGGCAGCACCTCGGCTAGCTGAGGGAGAAGGCCAGATTAGCCGAAAACCGTTACGGCGTCAGCCTTTCATAGTGCGGTAACCCTGCGGAAGGGAGTGGCCGGTTGTGAAACCGGCATCCTCACCGGCCAGGAACGCGATCGTCTTGGCGACATCGTCGGGACGGACCAGCCGTCGCATCGGCGTTGCCGCGGCGAACTCGCGCATCCGCTCGGCCGTGAATTGCTCGGTCACCCTGGTTCCCTCCACCGTGGCCGGTGCGACGAGGTTGGCGGTGATCGCGTGCGGCGCCAGTTCCAGAGCGACGTACCGTACGAACTGGTCCAGGGCCGCCTTGGCGGTGCCCAGCGTGATCATCCCATCGCGCGCATGACGCGACAACCCCGTGCTCATATAGATCAACCGACCATATCCGCGCGATATCATTCCAGGGACGACGGCCTTCGTCCTCAGGAACGCGGCGCGCAGCTCGCTGTCCAGCTTGCCGCCGAGCTGTTCCCAGCTCAGTTTGGCGAACGAGGTGATGGCGAACGGCGTCATCGCATTGTGCACGAGCACGTCCGTCCCACCCCATCGCCGATCGATCTCATCGACCATGGCCGTGACGTCGTCAGGCACGGTGACGTCGGCCTTGATCGCCACGGCTTGAGCACCGGACGCGGCGATCGTCGCCACCACCTCCTCGGCCTGTGGTGCACTGGCGCGGTGATTGACGACCACCCGGTATCCCTGTTCGGCCAGCTCCAATGCGGTCGCCGCACCGATTCCCCGGCTGGCTCCCGTGATCAGGGCCACTCGAACCATGATCCTCACCTCCTCGCAGGGCTGGCCTCTGTTCTGGACTGGGACAGGTCCACACGATCGGGATCGGTTCGGTCATGGTGAGGATCGCGTGGGCGGACGCCGGGCTGTCCGATCACGCCCATCCCTCCTTCGGCCCCTCGGCGCCGAACCAGCGTTCCGTGATCACTTTCTTCCGCGTGTAGAAGGCGACGGCGTCGGCGCCCTGCGTGTTGTGATAGCCGTAGATGGAATCCTTCCAGCCGCCGAACGGGAAGAACCCCATCGGTGCCGGCACGCCGACGTTGACGCCGAGCATCCCGGCCTGGATGCGTTCGCGGAATGTGCGGGCCGCCGCCCCGGATTGCGTGAACAGGCAGGCCGTGTTGCCGTATCGGCTGCGGTTCGTCAGCGTGATCGCCGCGTCCAGGTCCGGGGCGCGCATGACGCTCACCACCGGGCCGAAGATCTCCTCCCGGCCGACGAACATCTCCGGCGTCACGTCGTCGAAGATCGTCGGCCCGAGGAAGCAACCTCGAGGCCTGTGGGATGCGGTTCGGGAACGGCCGTCGAGGCGAAGCCGGGCTCCTTCCGCCACCCCTCGCTCGATCGCAGCCCGGATCCGCTTCTCCTGCTCCGGGTTCACCACGGGGCCGAGCGTCGCGGCGTCGTCCAGGCCGTCTCCCAGCTTGAGTTCGCCCGCCGCGCGGAGGAAGGCGTCGACGACCGCGTCCTGCCGCGCCCGATCGCCGACCGCCACCAGCACGCTCCCGGCGAGGCAGCGCTGTCCCGCGGAGCCGAAGCACGACCCGATCAGGTCGGGCAGGATGCGTTCCAGGTCGGCGTCGGGCAGGACGAGCAGGTGGTTCTTCGCCCCGCCGTGCGCCTGGACGCGCTTGCCGTGGGCCGCCGCGGTGCGGTAGACCGATTCCGCCGCGGCGGACGTCCCGACGAAGGAGACCGCCTGGACGTGCGGGTCGGCGACGAGCCGCTCGCTGACGTCCTTGCTCCCCTGCACGACGCCGACGACGCCCGGCGGCAATCCGGCGTCGGCGAACATCTCCACGAGCCTGGTGCCGGTGAGCGGCGCCTTCTCGGCGGGCTTGAGGATGAACGTGTTTCCGCAGGCGACGGCGACCGACATCATCCACAGGGGAATCAGGGCCGGGAAGTTGAACGGCGGGATGCCGACCACCACGCCCATCGGTTCGCGGAAGGTGAGGCAGTCGACGTCCCGCGAGACGTCGGACAGGGTCTGGCCCATCATCTGCGAGGGGATGCCGCAGGCGAAGTCGACGACGTCGAGCCCGCGTCGCAGCGAGCCGCGGGCCTCGCTCAACAGCTTGCCGTTCTCGCGGACGATGCCGTGCGCCACGTCCGAGAAGTTCCTCTCCAGCAGCTCCCGGAACTTGAACAGGACGTGGGCCCGATCCGGCGCCGGGGTGGCGCGCCAGCCGGGGAAGGCCCGGGCGGCGGCGGCGCATGCCTCGTCCACCTGCTCCGGCGCGGCCTCGCGCACCGGCGCCAGCATCTCGGCCGCGTCTGCTGGATCGTAGATGTCGCGGCTCGTCACCCCGCGGCCCTCGACCCAGTTCCCGCCGATCAGGTTCAGCGCGGAAGCCGGACGCGAGGGTGTTGCAGGCGAACGATCGGCGGAAGCGATGGGGCTCATGAAATCCTCCGGAAGCTGAAGAGCCAGCTCACGGCCGGCGTCGCCGACGAATTGATCGCGATCGCTGGTCAGACGCCGGCCGGTTTCCATGCCCATCGGCACCGTCTCCTTTCGGCTCCTCCCGATTCATCAGCTCGAGTATTCGCGTCTCAAAATCGGCGCTGGCGCCTACCGATTAGAGCTTTCCTTTCCGGTCGACCAGATTCAAGGGAAATGCTGCGTTTCCGGCGGAGCCTGGTTCACCGGTCCAGGGGTCGAGTGCAGCTCGATTGTCGGGAGCAGGCGTTCGAGCCTCACTCGGTCGTCGGCGGCGTTGGGCCGTTCGATCCAGGCCGTCCCTCGGCCTCACCAATGGCCGGCGTGCGCGCCGCCGTCGACGTGCAAGGTCTCGCCGGTCACGAAAGCGGCCGACTCCAGATACAGGACGGCGTCGACGATCTCCTGGATCTCGCCCATCCGCCCCAGCGGGTGCATCGCGGCGAGGGCGGCGAGGGTCTCGGCGGCGTGCATCGGCGTCTTAATGTTGCCCGGCGCCACTGCGTTCACGCGGATGCCCCGATCCGCGTATTCGATCGCCAGCGACCTGGTCGCGGCGTCCAGCCCTCCCTTGGTGAGCGAGGCCAGCACCGACGGGACTCCCTTGACCGGCTGGCCGACGAGCGTCGTCGTCATGTTCACGATGTGTCCGCCGCCCTGCGCGAGCATCTGCCGGACGACCCGTTGCGAGACGTAGAAGAATCCGGCCAGGTTCACCGAGATCATCCGGGCCAAGTCGGCCTCAGTGTAGTCGGTGAACGGCCTGGAGATGAAGATTCCGGCGTTGTTGACCAGCGTGTCGACGCGGCCGAACTTCGCGACGGCGCCCTCGATCACCCGGTCCGCGACCTCCGGATCGGCGATGTCGCCCGCGATCGTCAGCATGTCCGCCGAGTCGGAGAGCTCGATGGAACGCGAGTTGGCCACGACCCGATAGCCGCGGTCGAGGAACCCTCGGACGAGGGCCGCTCCGATCCCCTGCGACGCGCCGGTGATCACGGCGACCCTGGGCGATGAACTCATGGCGGACCTCCATCTGCTGAAGACGAACCGCAATCCTGATGCCCCAAGAACCGATCGCAATCAACATGGCGACCTCAAGCCGCGTGACGCCGACACGGTCCTTCCTGCTCCGATCAAGGGTCGGACCAGAACACGACCCCGGGCGGCGCATCCGGCTCGTCCACTTCGGAGTCGAACTGGACGGCCGCCTCGGTACTCTTGGCCCAGCCCGGCATCTCGCCTCCCGATGTCGGCGGAAGGATGTCCGTGGCCTCCAGCCGGCTTATGCGGGCCGGCTTCTTCTTCCGTGGAAGGTCATCCGCCGTAATCGGGCAGGACGTCGGAAGAGCGCTGATCCTGAATCTCGTCCGTTCGCAGCTCGCCGAACCGCCCGGCTTGCTCGAAAAACCGCGCGTCGTGGCGATCCGTCGCCTCCTGAAGACGGGCCTCGCGACGGGCCGCCAGAAGGATCAGGGCGAGCGTGACCAAGAGAACCGTCGAGGCTCGGGGCTGGGGGCGGCTATCCCGGTCGGCTCGATCCGCGACCTTCGCATCGAGGTTTCATGTATATTCGACGATTGGAGAAGCCGATGAAGGGCCGCGCCTTCGATTGCGACCCGGGATATCCGAGGCTATTCTCCCTGTTTGACCTCTGCCGGAGAGATCGCGCTCGGCTGCTTCTTCTCCCCGGCGCGTCGGGCGTGCGATTCCGAATAGACGGGGGAACGGACGCGGAGCACCGGATCGTCCGAAGGCGCCATACCCTTCGGCAACACCAATGGGTCGAAGAAGATGTCCGTTGCGGCGCTGGACTCCTCCGCCTCGACTCGATCGAGCGTCAACAAGCCGACGTCCACCTGCTCGCGGTCCGCCGGCCAGCCGATGCTGGGGTCGTTGGTGGGATCGCCCGGTCTCCCGACGATCACGATCAAACGCCATCGAAGCGGTCCCCGATGGATCTGCTTGATGAGCTCGTCGAACAGGTAATTCCTGTCGGGGGGGGGTCGCCGGCCGCCTCGAACGGTTGCGTCGGCCTCAGGATCCACCGCACCGGAGTCGTCTCGCCCGCCTTGTTCGTGAAGAGAAACGTATTCAGGCCGTGGAAGGTCGTGTCGCCGAATCCGGAGGAACGCGGCTCGGCGGCGATCTTCCTGAGCACCTCGACCGATTCCGGGTGGCGTTCTTCGAAAGCCTTCACCCGTTCGGGATCGGGCTTGCCGGTCGCGGGATCCTGCTTGAACGCGAGCAGCCGCTCGAAGAAGATCTCCGGCGTGCGGACGGGAAACAGCGGGAAGTTGATCAGCGCGGTCCGCCACACCTCGCCGTCGGGCGCCGAGAACTGGAGCCCGAGGCCGCGCCTGGTGGTCGACCTGTCGGGCTGGTACGGCTGCCCGCCATCGAGGGAGAAACGCCCGATCACGGGCACGCGTCCCGGTTCGAATACGGCGGCCCTGCAAAGGCGGCCGCCGGTGCCGTTGCTCTCGAAGACGCCGGAAACCCCGAGCCCTTTCGCATGATTGCGCCGGAAACCGGGATGGACGCCGTCGACCTGCTCGAACCGATCGACGATCCGCGCGGGCGTGACTGCGCCCTGGCCGAACGCTTCGCCGACTTCGGCGAAGGACCCCGCGACGGCCGCGACGGCGACGCTTATGAAGGTCGATCGCAGCGGCGATCCGATCACGCTTCGTCGCTCGGTCCCCTCTGGCTTTCCAACAAGTTGCGACACGATATGCTCCTCCAATCGAATCGTTCGTCGTGCTGAGATTTCGAAGTGGTCGGCCGTTCGTCGCGATCGCGGCCGCCGGCGTCGCTCAGGCCAGGAGTTTCAGCAGCGCCACGGCCCCCGCACCGGACGAGGCCGGGTTCTGGCCGGTGACGAGCCTCCCGTCGGTGACGGCGAAGCTCGCCCAGTCCGCCGCCTTCTCGTAGAGGCCGCCGAGGCGCTTCAGCTCGTCCTCCACGAGGAAGGGCACGACCTTGGTCAGGTGGACCGCCTCCTCCTCGCCGTTGGTGAAGCCCGTCACACGCTTGCCCTCCACGAGCGGCCGGCCCTCGAACCGGACGCGGTGGAGCACGCCGGGCGCGTGGCAGACCGCGGCGACCGGCTTGCCGGCGTTGTAGAAGGCCTCGATGAGGGCGATCGAGGTCGGATCCTCGGCCAGGTCCCACATCGGGCCGTGGCCGCCGGGATAGAAGACCGCATCGTAGTCGTCGGCCGAGACGTCGGCGAGGCGCGTGGTGTTCGCGAGGACGGCCTGGGCCGCGGGATCCTGCTTGAAACGCCGGGTCCGGTCGGTCTGGCCTTCCGGCGTGTCGCTGACCGGGTCGATGGGCGGCTGCCCGCCTTTGGGGGAGGCGAGGGTCAGGGCCGCCCCGGCGTCGAGGAACGTGTAGTACGGCGCGGCGAACTCCTCGAGCCAGAAGCCGGTCTTGCGGCCCGTGTCGCCGAGCGTGTCGTGGGAGGTCAGGACCATGAGGATCTTCATCATATGGATCCCTGAGTTCGTGAAATGAGATCGTCGGCTCGTCGCCGAAACTCAGGCGTTCGAGTTTCGTCTCGCCGTGAAGTCTTTTCAATCTTTAAGTCGTGCGAAGGCGGTGCTCGTTTCCCCGGTCGGATAGAATCGAGCCCCGATAGCGACCCCCGGAAACCTCCGGGACTGGAGCGGCCCGCTCCGTGCCTGGTCGAAGAGCCCGAGCCTATGCCGGACGACGCATCCGTCGATGACGAGGACGCGACGGGCGCGTTCGCCCCGGGAGGGCCCGGCGGCCCGCTCGCCGCGCTGGCCGCCCCGATCGGGCCGCTCTCGCGCGTCCACCTGCCGGACGCGGAGGCCGCGGGCGCCGTCACGCCCGTGGTCCAGCCGTCCTCGCCGGAGATGCCGGCGCCGGCCGACCGCTCGGCGAGGGTCCAGCTCCTCGGCGAGATCGCCCGCGGCGGCATGGGGGCCGTCCTCAAGGGCTGCGACCCCGATCTCGGTCGCGACCTGGCCGTCAAGGTCCTCCTGGAGAAGCACCGCGACGAGCCGGACCTGATCCGGCGGTTCGTCGAGGAGGCGCAGATCGCCGGCCAGCTCCAGCATCCGGGCGTCGTGCCCGTCTACGAGCTGGGGTGCTTCTCCGACGCCCGGCCGTACTTCACCATGAAGCTGGTCAAAGGCCGCACCCTCGCCCAGCTCCTGGCCGACCGCCCGACGGTCGACGACGATCGGCCGCGGTTCCTGGCCATCTTCGGCCAGGCCGCCCAGACGGCGGCGTACGCCCACGCCCGCGGGGTGATCCACCGCGACCTGAAGCCGTCGAACGTGATGGTCGGCAGCTTCGGGGAGGTCCAGGTGATGGACTGGGGCCTGGCCAAGGTCCTGCCGCGCGGCGGCGCTGCCGACGACGCCGCGGCCGGCCGCGAAGCGCCGCCGGGGCAGGAGACCGTCATCGCCACAGCCCGCAGCGCGGCCGATCCCGCCGAGGACTTATCACGCGCCGGCTCGGTCCTGGGCACGCCGAGCTACATGGCGCCGGAGCAGGCGCGCGGCGAGGTCGAGGACGTCGACGCGCGGGCCGACGTCTTCGCCCTGGGCTGGATCCTCTGCGAGATCCTCACCGGGCGGCCGGCCTTCACCGGTCGGACCTCCGCCGAGATCCAGCGCAAGGCGGCCCGGGCCGACCTGGCCGACGCCTCGGCGCGGCTGGACGCCTGCGGGGCCGACGGCGAGCTGGTCGAGCTGGCCCGCGCCTGCCTCGCCGCCCGGGCCGACGACCGGCCGTCCGATGCCGGCGTCGTGGCCGACCGCCTGGGGACGTATCTGGCCGGCGTCGAGGAGCGACTGCGGGCCGCCGAACTGGCCCGCGCCGCCGAAGCGGCCCGCGCCGAGGAGGCCCTGCGCACGGCCGAGGCTTCGGAGGCGCGAGCCCGGGCCGAGCGTCGGGCCCGGCGTACGACCGCCGCCCTGGCCGCCTCGGTCGTCGCCCTCGGCGTCCTGAGCGGCGGCGGCGCGGCATGGATGCAGGGCCAGCGGGCGCTGCGAGCGGCTGCCGTCAATCGGGCCGTCAACGAGGCCCTCGGCGAGACGATGCGGCTCCGGGGCGTCGCCCAGTCCGCCGGGCCCGACCCGGGCCGTTGGGAGGCCGCGCTGGCCGAGGCCCGCCGCGCCGCCGACCTGCTGGAGCAGGGCGAGGCCGACGCCTCGCTGCGGCCCCGCGTCGAGGCCGCGCTCCAATTCCTGCGACGCTCCCGCGACGAGGCGGCGGCCCTCGTCGAGCGCGATCGAGTCGACCGCCTGCTCCTGGCCGACCTGACCGACGCCCGGCTCCACGGCTCGACGGCTCATTACGAGGCGTTCGACGACACTTACGCGCGGGCGTTCCGCGCCGCAGGGATCGACGTCGACCGGAGTCCTCCCGAGGCGGTCGGGGCCTGGATCGCCGCCCGATCGAGGCCGGCCGAGATCGCGTCCTACCTCGACGCCTGGTCGATCCCCCGGGCCCAGGTCGGGCCCAAGGACGGGCGCCGGCCGAAGGGCCATCTCATCAAGGCGGCGCGGCTCGCCGACCCGGACCCGTGGCGCGACGTCCTCCGCGTGGGGCATCTGGGCGATCTCGCGGCGCTCCGCGCGCTGGCCGACGACGCGGCCGGCCTGGAGCGACGATCGGTGGTGGATCTCAATCTCCTGATCCTCCTCCTGAAGAGCTTCGACGAAGCCCGCGCCGACCGCGTCCGCGACATCGCCTGGCGGCTCCATCCCGGCGACTTCTGGCTGAACATCGAGCTGCTCCACCGCCATGGGGAAGCCAGGCCCGCCTCGCCCGAGCAGGAACGCTGGCGGCTCGAAGACCGGCTCCGATACCAGAGCATCCTCCTGTCCATGAGCCCGGGCCCCGGCGGCTTCCAACTCCTCGGAGACACGCTGCGCTCGCTCGGACGCCGGGCCGAGGCCGTCGGCGCGTACCGCGAGGCGATTCGCAGGGATCCGAACCACGGCGAGGCGCTGGTCCGCCTGGGCCCGCCGCTCGCCGACGACGGCGAACGCGAGGAGGGCCTGGCGATGATCCGCCGCGCCGCGCATCCGGGGGCCTCGGCGGTGACCTACTTCTACGTCGGCAATGCGCTCGCCCACCTGGGCCTCCTGGAGGAGGCCGCGGAGGCCAATTGCGAGGCCGTCCGCCTCGACGGGGACCGCCTCGGCTCGTCCATCTTCAACCTGGGCTACCTCCTTCGCGACCTCGGCCGGTACGAGGAGGCGGCCGAGACGTTCCGCCGCGCCTCGCATCTGGCCCGGGCCGAAGACCGGCCCGATCAGGTCCGACTGGCCGAGGACGGCCTGCGCGGCGTCGACGTCAGGCGGTCGCTCGTCGCGAGGCTGCCGGGCCTCCACGCCGGCGCCGACCGGCCGAAGGACGACGCCGAACTCTTCGAACTGGCGGGGGTCTTCCACGATCGCGGCCTGAACGCCGCGGGTGCCCGGTTCTTCGAGGCGGCGCTCGGGGCGGCCCCGGGCCCACGGGGGAGCCGAGGGACGTGGAGGGCGACTTCGTCAATCGCCGGAACGCCGCCCGCCTCGCGGCTATGGCCGGTTGCGGACGAGGAAAGGATGAACCGCCTCCGGGACCGTCCGAGCGTGAACGATTGCGATCCCTGGCCATGGATTGGCTCCGGGATCTCGTCCGGCTCGGCCGCGAGCGCCTCGAACACGGCTCGCCCGACGAGCGTGGGCGGCTGATCCAACGCCTGGGCGAGGTCCGCAATGACGACGACCTCGCCGCCGTTCGCCTCCCGCTCTCGCTGGAGAAACTCCCCGCCCCCGAGCGAGAACGATGGAAGGCCCTCTGGGCCGACGTCGACGCCCTGTCGTCCGCGGCCGGTCCGGGAAAGCCGTGAGCACCCTCGGTGGCGAAGACCAACCAGATGTCCCGGATCGCCGTACGACGGCCGCCCGTTCGTGCTGGCTCGCACCGTGAAGTATCTCCGAAGCCCTCGCGACGTCCTTGCGGTCCGCGTCGGCACGGGTGCCTACGCCCGATGCGCGATATTCATCGACGCGACCCCGCAGGAGCCCGAGTGGGAACGCCGCGTAACGTGCACGAAGCTCCTTCTCGCCCGGACGCAAGGGGATGATGGGGACGTGACACGACCTCTTCCTCAAGGCCGATACGCCGTGCGAGGTCTCCGAGGCTGACCGAGATGAGTAGGACGGGTGACGTCGCCGATGGTCGAGCCGGCGAGTGGCGGGCGAGGGCTCGACTCAACCTCCCCCAGGTCATCCCGGCCCTGACCTCTCCCTGCGCCGAGCACCGCTCCCGCCTCCGCAGGACTACCCCGGCGACGGTGTCAGGTCGCAAGGGAAAGCCTCGATGGAGTGATTACTGTCTCAACCTCCCTATCCTCTCGGGATGAACCCGGGGACGCCGGTCTCCACGACGGCGTTGAACCTGACCCGCGTCGTGATTCTTTCGCTGATCTCCCGCACGGCCTCTTCAGGAAGGGCGGAGACCTCGAAATTCTCCTTGATCCGACTTGGGGTCTTCGAGGTGGTCAGGAGGGCCGTCCCGCGCTGGATGGCCCAGCCGAGCAGGACCTGCGCCGGGGTCTTGCCGACTCGCCTGGCGATCGCGGTGATGACGGGATCTTCCAGCAAGTTGGGCTTGCTGCTATGTCCCAGCGCAGCGAAGGCCTGCATCACGATGCCATTCTTCGAGCAATAATCCAAAAGGTCCCATTCCGGAAGATAGGGATGGGATTCGACGTGAACGATCGCGGGCTTGATCCTCGCTGCTTCGAAGATCTCGCTCGCCTGGGCGAGGTTGACGTCGGATAATCCGATGGCCTTGCACCTGCCCTCATCCACCAGGCTTTCCAACGCCCTCCATGTATCCAGCAACGTCACCCCTTCGTCATAAATCATATTGCCGTGCGAATCCCTCGGGTCCTGCTCGTCCCCGGGTTGGAAGGCGAAGGGCGTGTGGATGAGATAGAGATCGACGTAGTCGAGCCGGAGCTTCTCGAGGCTGGCCTCGAATGCCGGCTTGACGCGCTCGGGACGATGGTTGTTGTTCCAGAGCTTCGTCGCGACGAACACGTCCTCCCGCTTGATCTCCCCCGCCTTGAAGACCTCCTCCATCGCCTCGCCGACCTGCACTTCATTTCGGTAGCGCTCCGAAGCGTCGAGCTGGCGGAATCCCGCCTCCAGCGCCGCCTTGGTCGCGGTCCTGGTCGCCACGTGGTCGGGTATTAGCGTCCCGAAGCCGAGGGCGGGGATGGAACCGGATCCATTGTTGAGGGCCATCCTCGTATAGCGAAGGCCGTCGCTCTCTGCCATCGTTCCACCCCTCCGATCGTGATGCGATTCCGTCCGGTCGGCCTGAAAAGCCGACATCGATTCGGTCGTGACGAGGCCGCGTGGGTAGACATCAGCCCTGCTTGGCGCGGCGCGCATCGTCTCCTCCGAGAAGGCCGCCGCCTCGTCCGCGACCCGGGTCGCGCGAGGCCTCCCGCCTCCTTGCGGAAGTGGACGCGGGGCGATCGCTTCAGCGTTCCACCGCGCCCATGTCCTCGTAGCGCGCCCCTGCGGCCGCGCCCTTCGGGGCCGCCTCTTCGATCCGTTTCAGGTCGTCGGCGGTGAGTGAGATGTCGGTTGCGGCTACGTTCTCCTCCAGATTCTTGCGGCGTTTCGTGCCGGGGATGGGGACCACGCCCTCCTGAGCGAGCAACCAGGCCAGTGCCAGTTGGGCGGGCGTCACGCCTTTCGAAGCGGCGATTTCCTTCACCCTGTCCACGAGTTCGAGGTTCTTCTGGAAGTTCTCGCCCTGGAAGCGGGGCCTATGGCGACGCCAGTCGTCCGGCGCCAGATCCTCGAAGCGTCTCAACTGGCCCGTCAGGAAACCCCGCCCGAGGGGGCTGTATGCGACGTAGCCGATCCCCAATTCCCGAATGGTGGGGAGAAGCTCGTCCTCGGGATCGCGGCTCCACAACGAATATTCGGTCTGCAGGGCCGTGATCGGGTGGACGGCATGCGCCCGGCGGATGGTCTCCGGCGCCGCTTCGCACAGGCCGAGGTATTTGACCTTCCCCTGCCGCACCAGTTCCGCCATGGCGCCGACGGTTTCCTCGATGGGGACCTTCGGGTCGACGCGGTGCTGGTAGTAGAGGTCGATGTGGTCGACCCCCAACCGCCGGAGCGAGCCTTCGCAGGCCTCGAGCACGTACTCCGGACGGCCGTTTATGCTGCCTCCTCCCTTGCCGTCGGTGCCGCCCACGAAGCCGAACTTCGTGGCGACGACCACCTGGTCGCGCCGATCGCGGATCGCCTTGCCGACCAGCTCTTCGTTCTTGAACGGGCCGTAGGCGTCCGACGTATCGAAGAGGCTGATCCCCAGCTCGACGGCCCGTTGGATGGTCGCGAGAGACTCGGCGTCGTCGGCGGGCCCGTAGGCGTCGCTCATGCCCATGCAGCCGAGGCCGATTTTGGAGACGGTCAAACCCTGACCGCCGAGTCGGTGCGAGTCCACGTGCTTCCTCCTCGTAAAGGGCGACTTCTCTTCGCCGAGTTTTTCAGGCCGGCCACCTTCTCCGGGGCGTGCTCCGGCCATTCTGAAAAGACATTAAACATCGGCCGAATGCTCGTGTGCAAAGAAAAAGCCGCGTTCCCGGATCGCTCGGGTGCGGTAATGGAATCCGGCCGATATACCTCGGCGGGGTCGTCGCACCGCCAGGTCCGCATCAGGCGTCCTTGGCGGTCGCGGGCGGCCCGGACGGTGTTGTCGCAGACGGTCCAGGCCGGCCGGCTCGCGGCGCGGCCGGGCGGGGCGCCCCCGCCGCCAGGCGACCCGGACGATCCTGGGATCGATGATCGCCAAGCATCCGGGCGTCGGGCGCATCCCGGTCGAGGATGGCAGGGGCGGCCCGCTCGGCCGCTCGTTCCGTAAGAGGCTCTGGCCGACGCTCGTCTTCACACGCGGCGGCCAGGTGGGGAGCCGGCTCGTCCGCCCCGCTTCCGGGGCAATCGCCGAGGGCTTCGCCGAGCCGGAAGCGGATCTCCAGCTTCGACCCGGAACGGCTGGGGGACGTCCCGATCCAATGGCCGCCGACCCGATCCCCGGCGGCGGGCCGCATCGTCCGGGCGATATTCCGTATCATGGACGGCTTTCCCCGCTCGCCGCCTTTCTTACGAGACAGCCGTGATCTCCAAGAAGTCCGCCCGCAGGCTCCTCGACCCCATCAACTCCCTCGCCTGGTTCTCAATGGACGGCTTCTGGCTCGCAAAGGCGCCCTGGCCGGCCTACCCGGCGATGGCCCTCACGCTCGCCACAGGAGGCTTGCTGCTGGCCATGAGCCGCAGGAGGGGAGAAGACCTCGCGCTCAACGCCTGGATGTGGATGAACGCCCTGTGGCTCATCTCCGACCTCGGCGACCTCCCCAAGGTCCGATACGCCGCCATGGCGGTCGGAGGCCTCGGGGCGATCCTGCTCGCGAGCTCGCTGCGACCGTCCAAGCGGCGGCGGCGGCCGCTGCGTCGGTTTCGGAAGATTCGCCGAGCGGAGGGATGAGTTCGACTCGATTGACTTGCAAGCCATTGCGGCGGCCCGTCCTCGCCCGAAGCGTCGATCGACCGGGGCGGCGGCGTCCGGCGGAAGGGCCGATGATTCGCGGCGCATGTGCAAACCTGTTAGGCGCGCTACTCGCCCTCGAAACTGGCGAACAGGTTGTTCAGCCCCTCGGCCAGGGTCGGGTGGGCGAACATGTCGTCCCGCAGCCGCTGGTAGGAGAGGCCGCCCATCATCGCGAGCTGCACCATCGACATGATCTCCCCGCCCTCGACCCCGAGCGCGGCGCACCCCAGGATGAGGTCCGTACGGGCGTCCACGACCGCCTTGAGGATGCCCCTCGCCTCCCCGGCCTCGAGCGCCCGCGCCACCCCGGCCATCGGGAGCTTCGCGATCCGCACCGGCCGCCCTTGAGCTCGCACCTCGCGTTCCGTCAAGCCGACCCGACCGAACTGCGGGTCGGTGAACACGGTGAACGGGACCAGTCGCCCGGCGGTCGTGCGGCCGGCGTCGCGGAGCAGGTTCTCCCGGAGGATCTGGTTGTCGTGATGGGACACGTGTGTGAACGCCGGGCCGCCGTTCACGTCCCCGACGGCGTACACGCCGGCCACGTTGGTCTCCAGCCGCTCGTCGACCGGGATGAAGCCCCGGGCGTCCGTCCGCACGCCGGCCGCCGCCATGTTCAGGGCCTCCGTGTTCGGCGTGCGTCCGGCGGTGACCAGCAGGTGCGAGCCCGCCAACTCCCGGTCACGGCCGCCCGCCCAAACGGACAGGCGGACTTCCCCGGCGCCTCCTGCGGCCTGCGTGGCCCGGGCGTCCAGGACGACGTCGATCCCGTCTTCGCGGAGGATCTCGGCGAGCGCCGCGGCCATGTCCGGGTCTTCCCGCCGCAGCAATTGCCCGCCCTTCTGCACCAGCGTGACTCGGCTCCCGAACCGGCGGAACATCTGGGCGAATTCGACCCCGATGTACCCGCCGCCGAGGACGAGCAGGTGCTCGGGGATCTCGCCCAGCCCCAGGATCGACGTGGAGTCGAGCGCGGCCACGGCACCCAGCCCGGGGACGTCCGGGAACGACGGTCGGCAGCCGGTGTCGATGACCACCACTTCGCCGCAGAGCGTCCGGGCGCCGCCGTCATGGAGGGCCGCCCGGACGGTGCGAGGCCCGATGAACGAGCCCTCCCCGCGGATCAGCTCCAACCCGTCCGTGGCGGCGAGCTTCCGCTCGCTCCCGGAGCGGAATCGGTCGACGAGGGCCCGGGCCCTGTCGCGGACCTCGTCGAGGCGCACCAGGACCGCTCCCGTGTGCACCCCGTACTCGCCCGCGCGCCGGGCCAGGTGGGCGATCCGGGCGCTGGCCGCCATCGTCTTGGTCGGCGTACACCCGGTGTTGACGCAAGTCCCGCCGACCTCGGCCCGTTCGATCAGGGCGACCCGGCGGCCGGCCCCGGCGAGCGACCGCGCCAGGGGATTGTTCGCCTGCCCTGCGCCGATGAGAACCGCGTCGAAGATTTCCGAAGGCTCGGCCATCGAACAGCGCTCCTGGGGTGTCGTATCGCTGCGTCTCGAGGGCGGACCAGCGAGAAGGATTCCAAAGGTTCCGTCGGCGAGCCGCCGAGGGAGGCGGGCGTTTCGTCGTCATGACGGGGGGCCTCGCACGGAGCAGGACGCTCGCGCGGTCGAACAGCCGGCATGAAGATCGCCGATTTGAGGCTATCCGGCAAGGCTTGGGGATCGCTGCCTTCTCCGCGCCGCGAACCCCGTCCGGCACCGAGGCGGGGATTAGAGTCGATGGGGCTACATCCGGATTCCGGTGATCGATCGGGCGGTCGAATGCGCCCCGGAGCCGGCCGGCGGATGCCGATGGCCGGGCTGATGGGGTCCGACATTCGCCGGAGGGGGGCCGGGGCGTCCCTGGGAGGAGCCCGTCGGCGTCATCGGGCCCGCGAGCCGATCGGGTCGCCGGGGGGCGTCGCGGGAGGCCCGGTCCGGCGAAGGGCTTGCCCGCGGTCGCGAGCGCGACGAGGGCGGCGAGGGCGAAGCTGGCCATCCGGGTGGGCTCCTCTGATGCGGGCCGGGTCGATCGCTCGGACTCGCCCCGATTCTCGCCCGGCCGGCCCACCCCGAGCAACGCTCGATTATCGGCGAAGCAGTGGCGCGGGCGGGACGACGTCGCCCCGCGGCTCCCGGCCCGCCTCTTCGAAACGACCCGCGGGTCGGGCCGCTCCTCGCGGCTCGGCGTACGACTACGGGGAGCCACCGATACGGTGGATGAGCTCGCCGCCCGCGCCCTCTGGCAGGCGTCGCGGCTCCCACCGCCAGGCTTCGAGATCGCCTCTTCAAGACCTGCGGTACGACGTCCTCCGACGCCGTCTCGACGACCAGGAGCTCGGCCATGCGGCTCGCCGTCGCACCCCCGGCGTCGCCCCGCAGAGGTCGCCGGGTCCGATTCGGCCGACGCCCCGGAGAGGCGAGGCTCGCGGGGCTTTTGAAGGTTATGCAGGTCTCCAGCCCGGACGTATGGTCCCGCCGGCGACGGGTATGCTCCGGAGGTGTCCATATGGAGATCGACGCCGAGCCGACCGGCGAGGACGGGTCGCACATGATCCTTCCGATCGGACGGGAGGCTCCTCTCGGGGACGACTTGCAAGGGTGAGGCCCCCTTGCGGCGGTCCCGGCGTGGCCCAGGGACGGCGTCGGCGTTGAGGTCGCCCTTCGGCCACGGGTCGTCGATCTCGGAGTTCAGGGAGAAGGTGGCCGGACGGACCGCCTTCAAAACCCCCGGAAGGCCGCCGACGACGCCTCCGGCATGCGCCCAGCGATCCAGCCCGCCTCGCCGCGGGCGAACTGCGTCGATCGTCGAGCTTGGGCGGCCACGAGAACCGCAGGGCTCCCCGGCCGACGCCCATCCCGCGGCAGGCCGGCTCGACCGGCGTGCCGCCTTCGACGAACGTCGACTCTTCTACGGATTTGGCCCTGCTTTCGGAGGTCGATCATCGCATCGCCGTTCTCAAACGCGATGGACTCTTTAGGGGGTCGAGTGCACCCGCGCGGCGGTTCGTCTTCTTGAAGCAGTATCTGGAGAAGAGCCTCGAACGCTGAAACCACGACCGTCCTCGGGGGGTATTCGCCGTCGTGTAATACAGACCGATCAGATTGGTTCTTCTTCGGGGGGATCGACGATGGCCAAGGGAGTGCGGCCGCTCGGCGCGGGACTCGTCGCGGCCTGTGCGATCGCATGGTCCTCCGACGGCCGGGCGGTCCGGGCGGACGATTCGGCGTCCAAGGCTGCCGCGACCGACCCGGCGGAGACGAAGTACCTGTCGTTCCAGCTCATGACCGGCCTCCCCGGCTATGCCGGACCGCCGCCCACGCCCGGCCGCTCCTCGCTCGGGAAGTCGCAACTGGACGCGTTCGTGCGCGGCCTGGCGAAGGCGATCGGGGCGACGGGGGACGCGCGTCGCAAATTGTGCTTCGCCGTCGGGCCGCTCTGCTTCGACATGCCCGACGACGAGACCCGCCAGTTCATCCGCGACGCCTTCGCGGTCGCCCGAGAGCACGACGTGGCGGTGGCGTTCCACATCGACGACTCGATGTCGTGGGGGAAGCGGAAAGACCTCCTCTCGGATCCGGACAACGTCGAGACGGCGGGTTGGGGCGAGCCGCCGAACGCGGGACGGCGTGCGGACTGGGGGCCGAAGCCGACGAGGTTCCCTCCCCAGATGTGTTTCAACAGCCCGGGGATCGTCGCGGCGGTCGGGGATCGCGGAGCGGTTATCGGCCGGGAGATCCGGCGGGAGCTGGCGGCCCTGGAGTCCCAGGGGATGCGACACCTCTTCGCCGGCGTGATGACGGGATGGGAGACGCAGATCGGCAGCGATTTCGACACGAATCGCCCGCTCGGATTCCGCGCGCTCGGCCATCGCGGATTCAGCCGAAACAACCTGCCCCGGGACGTGGATCTCGAACGAGTGCGGGTCGTCAAGGAATTCATGGAATCGTGGGCCGACGCGCTGCACGAGGGCGGCGTCCCTCGCGAACGGATCTTCTGCCACATCGCATTCACCGACCAGGGCCTGCGCGAGGCGGACGCGAAGGAGTCCTACGCCCAGAAGGTCCATTTCGCCGTGCCGGAGGTGGCCTTCAGCTCCGCATACCGTCCCGGGTTCTCCACGTATCCCGAGGGGGCGACGTTCAAGGAGATCTACGCCGTCCTGAAGGAGCACGGCTCTTCCGGGTGGATCTCCGCCGAGGGGGCCAACGTGTCGCCCACTAGCATGCCGGGCGAGCCGACAATGGAGACGTACCTCGGACGGATGTTCAACCACGGGGCGGTGATGACGAACATCTTCTCATGGGGCATCGGCGGCGAGGCGATGCGCGACAACTTCTTCTGCAAGGAGACGGAGAACCCGGAGGCGCTGGCGGCCTATGCGAAGTTCCTGCGGGGAGAGCCTCTCGTCGAATCGGCCGCGACGGGCTTTTCAAGCGAAGCGTTCCAGGCCAAGATGCGCCGGATCCAACGAGAACTCCCCGGCCGGATCCAGAAGTCGGGCAAGCGGGCCCAGGCGATGTCGCTGACGCAGAAGCTCCAGGGACTCGTGAACCAGAAGGAGTGGCGGGACGCGGACAAGGTCGCCGACGAACTCCTGGAGCTGATGAAAGGCGACGAGGCGGGGATGAAAGAGGATCCGCAAGCGTCCCCGGTGCAGGAGCGCCTGCCGGCGAAGATTCGGAAGATCCAAAAGGATCTCCCCGCGTGGGTCCAGGGGGACGTTTCGCGGCGGAAGGGAGCGACCGCGCTCATGCAGTCGCTCGACGGGCACCTCAAGGCCGTGAACTTGGAACAAGCCGAGGAGACGGCCGACGCCTTCCTGAAGCTGATCGGCGGGACGCCGATGCCGGACGACAAATGACAGTCGCATCTCCTCCGCCAATTCGGCGTTCTCTCCATCATCGCCGTCGGGAAGGTTCAAGACGAACGGAATCCCAAGGCCGGGCAGCTGTGCGAACGAACGATGTCGGTTGATCTCGAGAGGCTGGCTCGGCGCATGCTGGCGGATTTCGACGCCAGGACGCAGGACCGCCTCTTCGCCGAGCCGATCGACCTGACCTCCGGCCGGGCGTACGACCTTCAGGCCGAGATCGCACGGCTTCGCGAGGCGCGCGGGGAGCGCGTGGTCGGCTACAAGCTCGGCTGCACGAGCCCGGCGGTGCAGAAGCAGCTGGGGATCGACGAGCCGATCATCGCGCGCCTCTTCGACACGGAGCGCCACGATTCGGGCACGCGGCTGCTTCACGCCTCTTACGCCAACTTGGCCGTCGAAGGCGAGCTCGCCGTCCGCCTGGCCGCGGACTTGCCCCCCACGATACCCGCCGGCGAAGAATGCCTGGAGGCAATCGAGTCGATCTTCCCGGTGATCGAGCTGCACCATTACGTGCTCCGGAGCCCGAAGCCCTGCGCGCACGAGTTGATCGCAAGCAACGGCATGCACGCCGGGTTCGTGCTGGCCGAAGGATCGAGCGGCGGACCGCGGGCCCGGGTGCGGAACTTGACCGTCGCCCTCAACGATGCGATCGTCGGACGGAGCGACGCGCCGTGGACGATGGCCGACCCGATCGCATCCCTACGCTGGCTGGCGGCCCGGCTGGGGAGGCATGGACTGCGACTCACCCGCGGCCATGTGATCCTGACCGGTTCGCCATTGCCCCTGTATCCGGTCGGCCCAGGCGACCGGGTCGTCGTCGAGGTCCCGACCCTGGGGATATGCCGCGTCTCGGTGGATCCGTAACTTCAGGCATAAGGAGTTCGACGATGGGTTACGACGGCAGAGCGGTCCTGGGGTTTCTCGGCGACGCGCACGACACGCCGCTCATCACCGACCGCGAGAAGCACCTCCTCGGGCTGGCCGTGACCATGACCCGGGGGTGCCAGGTCTGCACCCGGAACCGGATCGAGAAGGCGCGGGCGGCCGGCATCGGCGACGACGTGCTCAACGCCCTGGTGGACGTCGTCGCCGCGGTCAACGCCGGCGTGACGGCCGCCACCGCACGCGAGGGATTCCTGCTGGCCGACGCCTCCGCGGCCGAGTCCACGTGCGGTGATCTCTGCGCCGAAGGGGGCCGCTCATGAGGCCTCTCGCGAGACCGGCGCCCCCGGCCGCCTGCTTCGTCCGGGCCGTGCGAGACCTTCGCAGAGAGGATGAGGCGTCATGCGAGCCGGTTTGAAGGTCGGAGCGACGGGCCAGCGTCGCTTCGTCGTCGAGCCGGCCCACGCGATCGACTTCGCTGAGGGTGCATGCCGGCCATCCTATGCACCCCGTGGCTGGTCTGGTTCCTCGAACACGCCGCCCGCGACGCGGTCGTCCCGTTCCTCGGCGAGGGGGAAAGCACCGTCGGCTCGCACATCGACGTCGACCACCTCGCAGCGACGCCCGTCGGCCAGGCCGTCGTTTGCCTCGCCCGAGTCGTCCACGCGGAGGGGCGCCGGGTCTCGTTCCAACTCGAAGCCAGGGACGAATCGGAGGTGATCGCGCCAGGGTTCCACCGCCTGCAGGTCATCGACGCGGGGCGGCTGGCCCGGCGGGTGGATTCGAAGAGAGGCCGATCCAGCTGACCACAGCCGCTCCGCCCCTGTCTTCCAACGACCGCCTCGCGCTCCTTTCAGTCTCCCGAGCGACTCGGTCGATCCGAACGACTCAAGAGTGGTGTTCCGAACACCGAATCTGTCGAGTCCTGGGGATTGGCCCCGCATCGGTCGGACCCTCTCTGCGTCGGAGGCCTACCGATTCCCGTAGATGACTTTGTTCGCTTACCACACCATGCTGATTGTCCCCGATGATCCAATCCCAGGGACCACTTCATCGACAAGATGCGTGCCGAGCCGTCGAAGTCTTGGAGCTGGGCTGGGATCAGTCGCCCAGATCCCGGATGACCTGGGCGAGCCCTTCGCAGAGAGTCTGAAATTCCCTTCGTTCCTGGGGCGTGAGGGCTTCGGAAGGGGACCCGTCCCGCAATCCCATGAGATCGGGGTCGTTCAGCCAACGCCTCTGCACTGACTTGAGCAAGGCTCGAAGCTCGGCGGGCGAGTCCGGCCCCAGATCTCTAAGCTCCGCCGTCAGCAAGACGACGGCCCGCTGCAGCCTGCGCTGCACCGTCTTGATCGAAACCCCGAGTAATTCCGCCGCCTCGACCTGGCTCATGCCGTGGATCCTGACGAGGTCCAGCGCCTCGCGTTCATCATCCGGCAGGCCTTCGATGGCGTCGAACATGCGTCGGGCGGCCGGCGGCAAGACCGATCCGCTGCTCCCCGGCGAGGCGACGTCGATCTCGTGGACGTCGACCATGGGCCGATGTTCATCTAAGCAGCCGGACGTGGCCTTTCTACACGTTTGGGTCGAAGCCGGCGGCCGTAGCCGTCGAATGCCGTCACCACGGCCTCGCGGAGGCCCGATCGCGTCGTGTAGCTCCGCCGCGGCATCTCCTGATACTTGACCTGCCGGAAGACCGGCTCGATCTCGTTCAGCTCCGGGCTGTACGCGGGCAGGAAGTACAGGTAGATCCCGCGTCTGGCGGCCAGACGAGCCCTCGCCGCACGGACGACCCGGCCGGTGTGCAGGCCCGCGTTGTCGAGGACGACGACCCGGGGCAGCCTCGAGCATGGCAGGGCCCCGAGGAAGCCGAGCAGGTCGTACGCGTCCCACGTCCGCTCGGCCGCGAAGACCTCCAGGCGGGGGGAGAGGTCGTAGGGCCGGTAGGCGGCGATGGCGTTGGCCCGCCGGCCCTGCGGCGCCTCATACTCCACCAGCTTCCGCTCGCCGCGCAGGGCCCAGCTGCAGCCGGTCGGCAGCGTCGGGGCGAAGCCGCATTCGTCGAGGTAATACAGCTTCAGCAGGCCGGCCTCGGCCCGGGCCTTCAAGTTGGCCAGGACGCGGCGGGCCCGCTCGGCCTTAGCCGGGTCCTGCTTGTGCCGCAAGGTCGAGCCGGTGCGGCGGTAGCGGGCACCCATCCGCTTGAGGTACCGCCGCACCTGCCTGGCCCCGAGGGAGATGTCGCGCTCGGTCAGGGCCCGGCTCAGCTGGCCGCTGGTCCAGGTCCGTCCCCGCCGCAGCAGCTCGCGGAGGGCCGCCTCGACGCGGTCGCGCCGCTCGAGGTCGGGATCGGGCCCGCTCCGGGAGGGATGCAAGGCGGAGGAGCCGCGGGCGAGGAACGATCGGAGCAAGTCGCGGACGGTCTGGGGGTGACGCCCGAAGTGACCGGCGATCCTCGGGGCCGGCCATCCGACGTCGGAGAGCGTGACCATCTCGATGCGGTCGCGCACCTTGTGCGGCAGGTCGGCTCGTCGCAACGCCTTCAGTTCGTCGCGGGTCGTCTCGTCGAGGTGGATGCGGATCATGTGGAATTATAGGAAGACCACGTCCAGCCGCTTAGAAGGTGTTATGATATGTACGGTAGTACGGGCGCTGCCTTCCGGAGCATGAGCAGCCCGAACGCGACGTAGTGCAATCCGGCGAGCACGGTCTGCAGCCGCTCGTAGTCCTTCGCCAGGCGGCGGAAACGCGACGCCCAGCCGAAGGGACGCTCGACGACCCAGCGCCGCGGCAGCAGCACGAAGCCCTTCTTCGCCTCGGGGAGCTTGACGACCTCCAGGTGGATCCCCTCGCTCGCCGCGTCGGCCTCGGCGTCGTCGCCGGTGCAGCCCTGGTCGACGAACGCGAGCGAGACCGACTCTCCGGTCGCCTCCTGCACGGCCTCGCAGAGTCGGCCGACGTGGACCCGGTCCTGCTCGGAGGCCGGCGCGACGTGCAAGGCCAGGAGATGGCCGAGCGTGTCGACCGCCATGTGCACCTTCGACCCCCGCTTGCGCTTGTAGCCGTCGTAGCCGGCCCGGGCGCCGCTCTCGACGCTCGACTGCAGCGTGCGGGAGTCGAGCACGGCCGCCGACGGGTCGGCGTCCCGCCCCTCGGCGAGCCGGAGCAGGACGCGGAGGTCGTGGACGATCGCCTCGAAGCAGCCGGCGTCGAGCCACCGCCGGGTCTGCTGATAGACCATCTCCCAGGGGGGGAAGTCGCCCGGCAGGTACCGCCAGGGGGCCCCGCTGCGGACGATCCAGCGGAGGGCGTCGAAGACGTCCCGCAGGCGGTGGACGCGCTGGCCGGCGTCCTCGGGGAGGAGCGTCAGGTAGGGCGCGACGAACGCCCATTCCACGTCGGTGACGTTGCTGGGATAGGGTTTGCGAGTTCTCATACCCTAAACTACGACCGACAGTGGACTAAAGTTCATAACACCCTCTAGAGGAAGCGGACGGCCCAATCTTGGTCTTGGAAGGTCTATCCCCAGAGGTCGACGTGGTCGCGGACTTGCACGAAGAGAAATCGCGCCCCTGTCGGACCGACCGCTCCGTCGTTCCCCAACTCGGGCTCGGGCAGGTTCCCATCGATCCGGACGGGCACATCGGTTGTCTTGTGTGGGATCAGGAGGCATCCGCCGAGACGGCCTAGCCCTCAGATGTCTCAAGCAGGGTGGGAGATGCGCGGCCGAGGCGGCCGCGTCGAGGCGTTCCAGATGGGGCAGCCCGACCTCGTCCGCCCCGGGAACATCGCCGCATCACAAGAACCGACCTGAGACGGGCCCTCGACGCCGGCCTGCTCGACCGAACATGAATCGAGTTGATCGCCCGAGCACGGGGAGAGGTGGGGAGGGCGTTGTCCGACCGGTCAATCAGGTAGTTCGTCCGCGGCATGACGCCGGTGCTCCGCCGCGGGCAGGCCGTTCACTCCCCAGTCCGCCATCTCCACTTCCTGGATGATCACGAAGGTCAACCCCGGCGGCTTGTCCAGCACGTTTGCGAGGAGGTCCGTCGCCCCCTTGATGAGCGAGGCTTTCTGCTCGGGCGTCGTCCCCTCTCGGGTGATCTGGATCGTCACGATCGGCATGGTCATCTCCTCGGGGGTTACCAGTGTCCGGCGTGCGCGCCGCCGTCGACGTGCAGCGTCTCGCCGGTCACGAATGCGGCCGATTCCAAGTAGAGCACCGCCTCGACCACCTCCCGGACCTCGCCCATCCGCCCCATCGGATGGAGCCCGGCGAGGGAAGCGTGCGTCTCGGGGGCGTGCATCGGCGTTTTGATGACACCCGGGGCCACCGCGTTCACGCGGATGCCCCTGTCCGCGTACTCGATGGCCAGCGACCTCGTGACCGCATCCAGCCCGCCCTTGGTGAGGGATGCCAGCGCCGACGGCACGCCCTTGAAGGGCTGTCCCACGAGCGTCGTGGTCAGGTTCACGACGTGCCCGCCGCCCTGCGCGAGCATCCGGCGGATGGCCCGCTGCGAGACGTGGAAGAACCCCGTCAGGTTCACCGACAGCATGGCGGCGAAGTCGTCCTCGGTATACTCGGTGAACGGCCTGGAGATGAAGCTGCCTGCGTTGTTGACCAGCGTGTCGACCCGGCCGAACTTCTCGACCGCGCCCCCGATCACCCGGTCGGCAACCCCCGGGTCGGAGATGTCGCCGGCGACGGCCAGTACGTCCGCCGAGGCGTCGGGCTTGATGGACCGGGAGTTGGCAACGACACGGTAGCCGCGGTCGAGGAACCCTCGGACCAATCCTTCGCCGATCCCTTGCGATGCCCCGGTGATGACGGCGACCTTGCGTTCGGTACTCATGACGAAGCTCCTATTTATCAGAGTGCCAACCGGCGCGGCTCATTCTTCATACATTCGTGAACTTGCCTGGATCCAGGACTCGCCGGTCTCATTGCTCGCGCGTCGCCTTTCGGTTATACCCCATCGCGACCTCATACGGTTCGTGTTATTGTGATCCGACTTTCAACGAACGGGAGCCCCTCGCCGCGGAACGAGAGCGATCGCCGATAAAGACTGGTGGGCACGATTCGAGTCCGAGCATCCTCATCCCGGAGTGGGGACGACCATGAGCACCGAGGGCGCGATGCCTGATGATACCGCGGTCGGACCGGTCGAGAGCTCGAATCGGCCGACGGCCGACGGCAACTCGACGCAGGCGGCTCCGTCGTCGGTCCAGGAGGCTCGCCCGGCCCGGGGGCAGGGCGATTGCGCCATGATGGGTGATTTGCGAAGATCTTGACGATCGGCCTACGGCGGCCGGGCGGGGGCTCGGTTGCGGGAGGCCGACGGCCGAGGTCCTCGATCATGTCGCAGCCGTCTCCCGAGTCCGATCTCGACTCTCCGTCGATCCGCCTTCAGGACCACTTCGCGAGCCTGACCGACCCGCGTCGTCGCAAGGTCACGTATCCGCTGGCCAACATCGTGACCATCGCGGTCTGCGCGGTGATCTGCGGGGCCGACGACTTCGTCGCCATCGCCACCTGGGGGCGGCTGAAGCGGGACTGGCTGGCGACGATCCTCGACCTCTCGGCCGGGATTCCGTCGCACGACCGCTTCAACGCGATCTTCCAGGTCCTGGACCCCGGAGCCTTCGAGAAGTGCCTGCTGAGCTGGATCTCCGAGCTTCACGAGGCCACCGCCGGCCAGGTCGTGGCGATCGACGGCAAGACGTTGCGCGGCAGCTTCGACCGGGCGTCGGGCAAGTCGGCGATCCACATGGTGTCGGCCTGGGCGACGGCGAACCGGCTCAGCCTCGGGCAGGTCGTCGTCGAGGAGAAGTCGAACGAGATCCCGGCGATCCCGGCGTTGCTGAAGCTGCTGGAGCTGAAGGGCTGCCTGGTGACGATCGACGCGATGGGCTGCCAGACGGCGATCGCCGAAGCGGTCCTGGCTCGCGAGGCCGACTACGTCCTGGCGGTGAAGGACAACCAACCGACGCTGCGTCGGGCGATCGAAGACTTCTTCACGAGTCAGATGGAGGACGACTTCGCGAAGGTCGAGGTGGGCCGGTTCGAGACGAGGGAGACGGCCCACGGCCGCGTCGAACACAGGGCCTACTACATCTGCGACGCGCCGGCCGACCTCGCCGACCGTGAACGTTGGAAGGGCCTGGCGGCGATCGGCGTCGCGATCAACATATCCACCCGCGACGGCAGGTCGAGCGACGCGGTGCGGTACTACATCCTGAGCCGCCGCCCCGACGCCCGGGCGTTCGCCGACGCGGTGCGAGGCCACTGGACGATCGAGAATTCGCTGCACTGGCAGCTCGACGTGACCTTCGGCGAGGACGCCTGCCGCGTCCGCACGGGCCTGGCCGACGCCAACCTGAGCGTCGTCCGCCGCGCCGCGTTGGGCCTGCTCAAGAACGAGAAGTCCGAGAAGATCGGCGTGAAGAACAAACGCCTCGCCGCCGCATGCAATACACGCTATATGGAGAAAGTCCTCGCCGGATCATGACTTATGGTGCAATCGCCCTGGGCCCGGGGGTCGTCGCGAGGCCGGATATTAATCGGCCTCGGTGCCTTCATCTTGCTGGGCGGTGGGGGATACTATTTCGCCCCAACTGTGTTGAAGGCGCTCGTGACGACATCGACCGACGACGCTTACGTCAATGGCCACGTCACCTTCGTGGCGCCCCGAGTCCAGGGGCAGGTGGCCAAGGTGCTGGTGGACGACAATATGCGGGTCGCCAAGGGCGACCTGCTCGTCGAGCTCGATCGCGAGCCGTATCAAGTCCAGGTCGACATCAAGAAGGCGGCCGTGGTCAACGCCGAGGCCGATTTCAAGGCGGCCGAGGCCCAGGTCCGGGCCAACCTCGGCCGACTGCGAAGCCTGAGATGGCGGCTCCAGACGGCGATTGAGCAGGTCGACAACAATGTCGCCCTCCTGCGGGCTCGGGTCGCGACTCTGCGGAGCAAGGAGGCGACCCGCGATCGCGCGAGGGCCGACCTTAAACGCGCCGAGGCTCTCCTCGCCCGCTCGGCGATCGCTCGAGAGGAATTCGATCAGCGCCGCGAGGCCGAGCGAGTCGCGGAGGCCCTGGTCAATCAGGCCCTGGAAGAAATCTCTGAGACCAGGGTCTCCCTCGGCCTCCCCCCGCACACCGAGAGCGGAGACCTGTCCGAAGTCCCCGCCGACCTAAACCAGACCTTTTCGGGCGTCCGGCAGGCACTTGCGGAGCTGATACAAGGCGCCGCCCAGGTTGGGCTCCCCCTGTTCTCGTTGGTCAAGTCGCCCAAGCAGATCATGGAGGAATTCGTCGCCCGCGATAAGGAGGGGAACATCGATCGGATCTTTGAACGGATCGTCCCCGAGGCCCCTGAGATCCGCCAGGCCCTCGCCAAGCGAGTGCAGACCGAGCGCGACCTTGCCCAGGCCGAGCTCGATTTACGCTATTGCGAGGTCCGTTCGGAGATCGATGGCGTGGTCGCGCGGAGGAACGTCAACCCCGGCAATAACGTCGCGGTCGGCCAGGCCCTTATGACGGTCCGCTCGCTCGTGGAGATCTGGGTCGACGCCAACTTCAAGGAGACGCAGCTCGCCGACATGAGGATCGGCCAGCGGGCCGATCTCGAGGTCGACATGTACGGTAGTCGGAAAGTGTTCCGGGGACGGATCTCCGGCTTCACGATGGGGACCGGCCAGACCCTGGCACTCCTGCCCCCGCAGAACGCCACGGGCAACTTCGTCAAGATCGTCCAGCGCCTCCCCGTGAGGATCGAGCTGGAGGATTACGACCCCGAGAAGGAGACGCTCTACGTCGGGCTCTCGGTGACCCCCTACGTGTTCGTCAAGGAGGCTCCCCAGGGCCCGGGGGCCGGCAGGCGACTCCAGGAGCTGCAACGACCGAACCTCTCGGCCTCGAAGTGAAAGGGATCCGGATGGCGAGCCTCGCCCGACCGCCCGACCCCTCGCGCCCGACCGTCAATCCGTGGCTCATCGCCCTCGCGGTCACGGTGCCGACGTTCATGGAAGTCCTCGACACGACGATCGCCAACGTCGCGCTGCGATACATCGCCGGCGGCCTGTCCGCCTCGGAGACCGACAGCGAGTGGGTCATCACCAGCTACCTGGCCGCCAATGCCACGATCCTGCCGATCTCGGGCTGGAACTCGGCCCGGCTGGGTCGCCGCAATTACTTCCTGATCTCCATCGCCGTCTTCACAATCGCCTCCGGGCTCTGCGGCGCGGCGACGAGCCTGGAGCAGTTGATCCTGTTCCGGGTGATCCAGGGACTGGCCGGCGGCGGACTGCAGCCGTCCAGCCAGGGGATCTTGCTCGACAGCTTCCCGCCCGAGAAGCAGGGCCAGGCCCAGACGATGTTCGGAGTCGCGGCGTTGCTCGCGCCGGTCGTGGGCCCATTCCTGGGCGGATATCTCACCGTCAATTACAACTGGCGATGGATCTTCTACGTCAATCTGCCGGTGGGCACGCTCGGCTTGCTAGCGTGCTATCTCTTGGTCGTCGATCCCGATTACATCAAGAAGGCCCGGGCCGAGCTGCGTCGCGGGCCGCTCAATTTCGACTACATCGGCTTGGGGCTGCTGACGCTGGCCATCTCGTGCTGGGAAGTGCTCCTAAGCAAGGGCCAGGAGTGGGACTGGTACAATGACCCGTTCTGGCGAGTACAGGCATTGTTCCTGCTGTTCGTCGTCGGGCTTGTCGGACTGATCGCCTGGGAGCTACGAATCGCCAACCCGGTGATCAACCTCCGGCCGCTGGGCGAGCGGAACCTGGCGGTGTGCTGCGTCATCATCTTCTGTGCGTATGGCGTCCTTTATGGTGCCAGCACCTCACTGCCGGCCTTACTCCAGTCCCTGTTCGGCTACGACGCCTACGCCTCGGGGCTGGTGCAGTCGCCCGCGGGATTATTCGCTGTCATGGGGTTGTTCGTCGTCGGCATGCTCCTCGGTCGGGGCGTCGACGCCCGCTGGCTGATCGCCGCGGGCTTGCTGATCATGGCGGCCGGGAACTACTGGATGGCGCTGATGAACCTGGACATCAGCCCGGGGCAGGCGATCTGGCCGAGGGTGGTGCTGATCGTCGGCCTCTCGATGATCTTCGCCCCGATCAACGTCGCCGCCTTCAAATACACTCCCGTGCATCTGAGGGGCGCGGCGGTCGGCCTCCTGGCGCTCCTCCGGAACGAGGGCGGGAGCGTCGGCACGTCGATGGCACAAACAATGGCCCAGCGTCGGAACCAGTTCCACACGGCGCGCGTTAACGAGTTCCTCGACCCCTTGAACCCGGCCTTGAATTCATTCTCCGAGCAGGCCCAGCCGTACTTCTATCAGCAAACTGGCGACCCGGCCGCGTCGAGGTTACTGACGTGGCAGGCGCTGGAGGATCTCCGCCACCAACAGGCGGCATCGATGGCCTACTTCGACATCTTCTGGCTGTTCGCCGTCCTGGCCCTGGCACTCCTCCTCCTCGTGCCCTTCATGAAACGCTCGGTGGCCGAGAAGGGGGCTCACCTGGCCGCGGAGTGATTTGGCGGCGCCCATGCTGGGCGATGGCCCAGAGGTGGAGGTCGCCGAAGAGTCGTGCGAGGGCGGCGGGCTGGTAGTGGGCGTTGAGGCCGCTGGGGTTGGGGAGGACCGCGGTCGCGGGCAAGCCGCCGCAGCCGATCGAGAAGGGCCTGCCTGGCCCGGGGCTGCTCGCGCAGGTCATCACGAGCAAGTATGCCGACCACATGCCGCTCTATCGTCAGGAGGGGATCTTCACCCGTCACGGCGTCGAGCTGTCGCGCAAGACGATGTCCGGCTGGATGGCCCAGGCGGCCTGGCTCTTGGAGCCGATCTGGAAGGCGACGAGGGCCGAGGTGCTCAAGTCGCATGTGATTCAGACCGACGACACCACCGTGCCCGTGCTGGACCGTCGGCTCGATCGGGCTCGCACCGCCCGGCTGTGGGTCTACCTCGGCGATCGCGAGCATCCTTACATAATCTATGACTACACGGCCGACCGCAGCCGCGACGGACCGGAGAAGTTCCTCGGCGACTACAAGGGCTACCTCCAGGCCGACGCCTACAGCGGCTATGACCTGTTCTACTCCCGCATCGTAGTCGAGGTCGGGTACTGGGCCCACGCTCGCCGCAAGTTCTTCGACGCCCGCACGAGCGACCCCGAGCGGTCCCACGAGGCGTTGGCGCGGATTCGCGCCCTCTACGCGGTGGAGGCCGGGGATAAGGGGCTCGCCCTGCGCCGCGAGCAGTCCGTCCCGCTGCTGGAGCGGCTCGGGGCCTGGCTGGAGGAGCACGCCCGGGTCGAGCTGCCCAAGAGCCCGATCGGCGGGGCGATCGGCTACGCCCGCTTGAACTGGGCGGCCTTGAACCGATTCACGGGGGCGGGCTACCTGGCGATCGACAACAACGCGAGCGAGCCGTCAAGCCGGACGCGATCGGCCGCCGCAACTGGCTCTTCGCCGGGAGCGAGGGCGGCGGGCGGACAGCCGCGATCCTCTTCAGCGTCGCATCGACGTGCCGGGCCCTGAAGATCGACCCCTTCGCCTACCTCCGCGACGTTCTGGATCGGGTCTGCACCCACCCGGCCCGGCGGGTCGCGGAATTGCTGCCCGATCGCTGGTGGACCCACCGATGCGTCTCGGGATCGGCCCTGGCGGGGTGATCACGGCCGCCACCGATGGCGCGTGTGGCGTCCCGCTCGACCTGATGACACCGGACCGCCAAGTCCGGTGACGACGAGCAGTACCCGGACCACGGCGGCGTCCCCCATCGCCAGGTCGACGGGGCGTGGCGAGGGGGGCAATCCGGCCGGGCCGGGGTCGGTTTTGCTGCGCTTTCGGGGCCGCGCTGGCCCTGCCGCGTCGGCAGGTCGCGGTCGCGGACCACGTGAACCAGACGATGACGCCTTCAGGCGTAGAGCAGAATTTGGGGCGTGATCGTGATGGATGGCGGCGTCGGTAACCAAGACGATGACGCCTTCGGGCGTTGAGCAGGCCTGGCAGCCGGCCTCCGGGTTTGCGGGCCACGATGTGACCAAGACGATGACGACGGACCCCGGAGCGCCTCGTGGTTCAGCCCGCGAGTCCGGCGTCCGCGAGGTATTCCAGCACACGCGCGAACGGCACGTCCGCCAACGCCCCGAACCTCTTGTCCCGAGTGAGCTTCGCCCGGCTCGTCGCCGGGGAGGACAGCCCGCAGAGGAACCGGGCCATCTGCCGGGGGGTCGCCAGGGCCGGGTGCGCCTGGGCTTGCAACGCATCGACGAGCATCCCCTCCGCCCTGCCCAACGGCCGGACGGGCGTGGGGACCGGCGGCCGCGGACCGACGCCCAGGCAGGGCCCGCAGTGGCCGCAATCGCCGGCCAGATCCTCCCCGAAGTAGGACAGCATCCGGCGGGTCAGGCAGCCCGCCTCGTGGGCGAAGGCCAGCATCCGATGCACACGCTCGGCCTCGCGTGCCTCGCGCCGCCGGAAACGGGCCCACATGGCCTCGACGAGGACCGCGAGCCCGGGCCCCCCGGCCGAGCGACGATAGCCCTGGCGCAGTCCCGTGGCCTGGAGGACGACTTCGCCCTGCTCCTCGAGGTAGGTCAACGCCTTGGACAGCCTGGCTCCAGATTCGCCCAGGGCCGTGGCCGCCGCGCGCACGTCGAGCGTGAGCCACCGGTTCCCCTTCCGTGCCTGGCCGAACACTCGGCCCAGGAACTCGGCCCGACGTTCGTCGAACCGCGCGAGGATCTCTTTCAGGGGCCGCGTCGGCTCGACCTTCAACTCGGCGTAGAATGGTCCGGTCGACTCCGCGACCCCCTCGAATTCGAGGTAGGTGAGCAGCGTCTCGACGACGAGGGGCCGGATGTCGTGGGCGACGGACAGCCCCTGGATCGAGACGTCGAACTCGTCGCCGCGGGCCAGGACGTCGGCCAGCAACGAGCCGATAGCCTCGCGCGTGGGGGTGTCGCCGTGGGCGAAGTTCTCCAGCGTCACGACGTCCTCCGGGCAGGCCAGAAGTTCGCAGGCGGCGGGCCGGCCGTCGCGGCCCGCGCGGCCGATCTCCTGGGCGTGATTCTCCGGGCCCTTGGGCAGGTTGTAGTGGTAGACGGCGCGGATGTCCGCCTTGTCGATCCCCATGCCGAAGGCGATCGTCGCCACGACGATCATCGAAGTCGAGGCCATGAACCGGTCCTGCACCGCGTGCCGGACCTCGTCGCCCAGCCCCGCATGGTAGGCGTGCGCGTCGTGGCCGTGCTCGACGAGCCGGCGGGCCAGGCCCTCGGCCGTCCTCTGGAGCGTGACGTAGACGATCGCCGGGCCCGGCGGGCGGGCCGCCAGGCGTTGCAGCAGGAACTCGTCTCGCTCGGCGGACGAGCATGGCGTGGCATGCAACTCGAGGTTGGGCCGGTGGAACCCGGTGCGGACGACGTCGCCCGGCGAGATCCCGAACGCCTCGGCGATCGAGCGGGCGACTTCGGGCGTGGCGGTGGCCGTCAGCGCCAGCACCCGGCCGACCGCCAGGCCCCGCGAGACGCGGGCCAGCCGCAGGTAGTCGGGGCGGAAGTTGTGCCCCCACTCGCTGATGCAGTGCGCCTCGTCGACGGCCAGCAGCGCGATCGGCCGCCCGGACACGGTGGCGACGAACCGCTCGCCGGCCAGCCGCTCCGGGGCGATGAAGAGGATCCGGAGCCGGCCGGATCGGAGGTCGGCGTGGACCCGCCCGGCCTCGTGCGCATCGAGGCTGGAGTCGAGCCGTGCGGCGGCGACGCCCCGGGCGACCAGCGAGTCGACCTGGTCCTTCATGAGGGCGATCAGGGGGCTGACGACGACCGTCAGGCCGTCGAGCAGCAGGGCGGGCAGTTGATAACAGAGGCTCTTGCCGGCGCCGGTGGGGAAGATCGCCAGGACTGAACGGCGATCCAGAAGTCGCGAGACGACCGCCTCCTGCCCCTCGCGGAATTCGGCGAAGCCGAACACCCGGCCCAGGGTCGCTCGGGCCTCGTCGATGGTGGCGGTCATGCGGGGTGATCCTTCTCTCGGCAAGTCCGACCGGAGGCCCCGGCCGGCATCCACGAGACGGATCTCGACGGGGGGCTCCATTGTTGCCGATACGCCCCGCCGCGAGAACGTCAAGATCCAGCCGGCGGTCCCCATCCCGCCGCGTACATTCGGGGTGGAGGATGCCCGACGAGGATGGGACTCGGCGGCTCGACGTCGACCCGCTCGCGGGCCCGCCCCAGTCCGCCGGAGGTCATCAGCCGCCCCAGGTCATCCCCGTCGATCCGCGCTTCTCCATAATCCGGCCGCTGCACGCAGGGCCAGGGGCAACTAACGTGTTGATCCGATAACGACTTGCATGAGGAAGTCTCCGCTCCGGCCTCAGGAGCGGCGTTTCGCGGCGACGCTCTGACGGCCGGGGTACTGCCTCAGCAGGGAGAGGCAGAATCGGTTCATCCAGGCCGGGGTTCCGATAGCAACGGAGAAAAAAACAACGATCTTTATCGGTACTTTTGTTCAGTTGGCTGGCGTAGCGGCCGCAGTCGGGAGCGGCTCAAGCCACCCTCGACCTCGAAGCGGTACTTGCCGTATGGATTGATGTGTTCGTAGCGGGCCGGGGAGAGTCGAGCGATGTCCTCTTCGTTCACCGTCTTGCCCTCTGCCCGGAGCTGCTTGATGACCGCCGCCATGTAGACCGTGTTCCAGCTCACCACCGCGTTGGTCACCAGGTTCAGGCAGCCCGCCTGGTTCATCAGCTTCTCCTCCTGTTTCTTCCGGAGCGTGCCCTTGTTCGCGAACAGGAGGAACTCCCGCAAGCCGTGCAGGGCCTCGCCCTTGTTGAGTTGGGCCTGGATTCGCCGCCGGAGATGCTCGCTCTCCAGGTAATGCAGGATGAAGATCGTCTTGACCAGCCGGCCGTACTCCTGCAAGGCCCTGGTCAGGCGGTTCTTGCGGGGGTAGGACTGGAGCTTGCCGATCAGCAGCGACGAGGTTACCCTGCCGCGCTTCAGCGACCCGGCCACCCGCAACAGCTCGCCCCAGTTGTTCAGGATCCGGTCGCGGTTGATCCGCCCTTTGAGCCGAGGCGCCAGGAGAGGGTGTCGCTTCTGACGCTCCACGCGGAACAGTCGCTGGTCCCCCAGGTCGCGGATGCGTGGGGAGAATTGCAGACCGAGCAAGTCGAACAGGGCGAAGACGATCTCGGTAAAGCCGGCCGTGTCGGTCGTGTGCTCCAGGAGCGGCAGCTCGGTCTCGTTGTCGAGGATCTCATCGAGGACATAGGTCGCGTCCCGGACCGTGGTGGGGATCACCTTGGTGCCGTACTGCGAGAACTGGTCCGCAGTCCAGGTGTAGAAGGTCACTCCCTTGCCGTATCCGAAGTAGCGAGGCAGGGACGTGGCCATGCGGACCTTGCCGGAGACGGGGAACCGCTGGCCGTCGGACGAGGACAACGTTCCCGTGCCCCAGAGTCGGCTCAGCGGCTGGTGGTACTGGAAGTTGACGGGCCGCGTCGTCGCGGCCTTCAGGGTCTCGTCGTGCACGTACCAGTTCGTGCACCAGGCCAGCTTCTGATAGGTCAAGTCGGAAATCCGCGCCATGCGAGTCGGGCCGAGGTTGCAAGCCTGAGCGAGGACCGTCGCGTAGAGGTGGCTTGGGAGGTCGCGGCCCCGCGGCTCCGTCCCCCCGGCGCGCTCGAAGTCGTCGCTGAAGCGCGTCCAGCCGTCGACCTCGATGAGCAGTTCGCTCAGCTCGACCAACGGCAGCCGATCGTCGATGAGGTGTTCCAGTTCCGTCGTGCTCGCCGGCCTGTCTTGCGCGACCAAGGGTGAGACGATCAGGTCGTTACCTTCCATACGGACGTCCCCACCTTTGGCGAGCAAGGCCTCGACGAGGTCCAGGAGCCCGCTCAACTCCGCCTCACGCTCGCGCAGACGATCGGTCCCGGCTTCCGGGGCCTGGATCTCCCGACACACCTCCGCCCGGAGCTCGGACCATCCCTCCCGGGGGATCAAATAGGTCTGGGGGTCGGCGTAGCGACGGCTCTTCTCCAGCCACACGCACCCCGCCCGCAAGGCTCCCCGCAGTTCCCAGAGCACGCACAGCTCGAAGTAGTGACGGCGTTTCGTCGGGTCGGGGTTGTCGTTGACGTACGGCCGCCACCGCGCGGGGACGAACTCGAGTGGCGTTTCCTCGGGGAGGACCCGCCGTCCTTCGTTGTTGAGCCGACGGAGGAGGTCCACGGCCCCGATCAAGTTCGAATCGCCGCTGGCACGGAGCTTGAGGGCGGCGATGAACTCGGGAGTGAATTGGCGGAGGTAGGTGTAGCGGCTCGCCAGGAAATCGAAGTAGTGGTCGTCGAGGGGACGGATGATCCGGTCGGACTCCTCGATGGCGTCCCGGAGTTCATCCGAAGAGATGTGACGGTAGATGGTTCGTCGCAGTTCCGTGTCCTTGACCTTGGGATCGAGGACGACTCGGCCGATCTCGCGGAAGAGCCGGACCTTCTCGTTGGTCGAGCGGGCCACCGAGAGCCGGAAGTCTTCCAGGTCGCGACTGGCCCGGTGATAGGCCTCCGCCAGGCAGCGGTCGAACAGGTCGAGGGCTTCGTCGGTCAGGTCGACCAGGGTCTGGTAGAGGAAGGCGACGAGGATCGGGTAACGCCGCGGCTCGGACATCCTCTGGAGGGCCTGGTTGGTGGATCGGCGAGCGACCTGGGCGAGGAATTTCAGGCGGTTCGGGGTCAGCGACGAGAGGTCCCAGCGGTCGACTCCCCACTCCAGGCAGCGGGCCCGCTTCTTGAGGGCGGCAAGGATCATCGACGGCGTATATGTCGCGGCGGATTGCTGGAGCCACGCCAGGCTGGAGTGCCCGGTGTCGGCGTCGACAGTCAGCAAACCATCGAGCCTGGCCTTGCACTCCTTGGTCAGGAGCATTCCCAGCCGTCGGTAGGTCTCCTGCTGGGCTCGTCGTCGGGACGAGGCGATGACGCGCTCCAGATGAGTGATCCCCGGCCGTTCGATCCGGAGGCCAGCAGGTTTTCGCAGTCCAGGCGCAAGAGCACGGTGGGTCGGTCGTGCTCCAGGGCGCGGTCCACGAGCCGGAGTTCGAGCTGGACCAGGTCCCTGGCCGTGGCCTTGCGGAAGCCGAGGTAGCGGCGGATTTGCCGGAGGTGCTCGGTCCGCGTCTGGCCCCGCCGGCCATCCCTCACGATCTCGCCCGGGTCGATGTCCAGTTGCTTCGCCACGAAGGCGACGACCCTCTGGGGGGCTGTACTCAGGTCGTCCGGGCAGAAGCCCAGGAAACGGAGCATGCCGAGTTGCAGGGCGAACCCCAGGCGGTTGGTAGCCGAGGTGGTGGGAGGAATCTGCCTGCGGTCGGCGCGGGAGAGGATGAAGTAGGTGTCGAGGTCGGCGGGGATGATGTGGGCGGGGAAGCCGTCGAGCCGCTCGCGTTCCGCATCGCTGAGCAACCCGATGGGCACGGCGGTCTCCTCCCGGGTTCTCACAAACGAAGGTTTCCGAGAAGACTCGGTGGGTCGGAGCCACCGACACCAAACCAGGACGCTCCGCTTCTCGGAAACCACTCGCGGAATCGCTTTCTCGCAAGTGTATGGGTACGATGGGTTTCGAGAAATGAGGACGGGAGGGTTCCCATGCGGATCGGTCATGCCCGCGTCTCCACCGACGATCAGTCGCTCGACCTCCAGCTCGACGCCTTGAAGAAGGCCGGGTGCAAGCGGGTCTTCACCGACAAGGCATCGGCCGTGAAGGGGGATCGGGGCGGATCGGCGGACGCCGTGTCTCACCTCCGACCCGGCGACGTGCTCGTGATCTGGAAGCTCGACCGCCTGGGGCGCACGGTGAAGGGGTGGTCGACTTGGTGGCGGATTTGCAGGAACACGGGTGCCAGTTCCGCAGCCTGACCGACGGCATCGACACCACGACCCCGGCGGGCCGGTTCTTCTTCCACGTCATGGCGTCGCTAGCCCAGATGGAGCGGGAGCTGATGGCCGAACGTACTCGCGCCGGGCTCGACGCGGCGCGGCGGCGGGGCCTGGTCGGCGGCCGCAAGCGGAGGATGACGCCGGGAAAAGTGGAATCGGCTCGCACGCTCTTGAAGGAGGGGATGTCCCCCAGGGATGTGGCCCAGAATCTCGGAGTCTCCGTCCCGACGCTCTACCGCTGGGTCCCCGCCACCAGCCGCTGATCCGATCGGCCCGGTTTCGAAGGTCGTCCGACGGCTCCCGTCGATCGATTCTGTCGCCCTCGAACTGCGACCGGGAGCGGGAACCCATTCGAGGACAATCCCATGCCGCTAGATCAGAAACGCGCCCAGGCCGTGTTCGGTGCGCCCGTTGAAGGGGCCGAAGCCTCGGACCGGGCCGCCGTCCGCGG
The DNA here is from genome assembly GCF_029589435.1 of Paludisphaera mucosa. Taxonomy (NCBI): domain Bacteria; kingdom Pseudomonadati; phylum Planctomycetota; class Planctomycetia; order Isosphaerales; family Isosphaeraceae; genus Paludisphaera; species Paludisphaera mucosa. Next base: position 2,569,604 of record NZ_JARRAG010000002.1, read on the forward strand.
CATGGGACACCTCGCGGGCTTTGAAGGCCCGAACGGCCCCCGCGACGACGCCTCCGCCATCGCCCGGGGGGTGTCCGACCTGACGATCGATTCTCAGCCCGACCCCGACGCCGTCACCGGCGGCGGCCCCACCCAGGAAATCGCCCGGCACGCCGTCCCCGCCATCTCGGGCTACGAGATCCTGCGCGAGTTGGGGCGCGGCGGGATGGGCGTCGTCTACCTCGCCCGGCAATGCCTCCTGAACCGCACCTGCGTCCTGAAGATGATCCTCGCCGGCGACCATGCCGGCGCCGAGGCGGTCGCACGCTTCCTGGCCGAGGCGGAGGCCATCGCCCGCTTGCAACACCCCAATATCGTCCAGATCCGCCACATCGGCGAGACCGACGGGCTCCCCTACTTCGAACTGGAGTACGTCGACGGCGGCAGCCTCGACCGGAGGCTCGACGGCACCCCTTGGCCGGTGCGGTCGGCGGTCGAGCTGGTCGAGGCGCTGGCGCTGGGAGTGGCCGAGGCGCATCGCCTGGGCGTCATCCACCGCGACCTGAAGCCGGCGAACGTCCTGCTGGGCGACGACGGCACCCCCAAGATCACCGACTTCGGCCTGGCCAAGTCGCTGGCGGGGAACTCCGGGCTGACGCGGACCGACTCGATCATGGGCTCGCCCGGCTACATGTCGCCCGAGCAGGCCGAGGGCAAGACCAAGGAGGTCGGGCCGCCGGCCGACCTCTACGCCCTGGGGGCGATCCTCTACGAGCTGCTGACCGGCCGCCCGCCGTTCCGGGGTGCGACGGTCCTGGAGACGCTCGAGCAGGTCAGGACGACCGAGCCCGTGCCGCCGTCGCGGCTGGTGCCCCGCCTGCCCCGGGACGTCGAGACCATCGCGCTGAAATGCTTGCAGAAGGAGCCGGCGAGGCGCTACGACTCGGCCGCCGCGCTGGCCGAGGATCTGCGGCGGTTCCGCGCCGGCGAGTCGATCGTCGCGCGGCCGGTCCCGTTCTGGGAGCGAACCATCAGGTGGGCGCGACGCCGGCCGGCGATCGCATCGCTCGCGGTGGCGGTCCTCCTGCTGTCGGCGACGCTGATAGGGCTTGGCGTCTTGTCGTACGAAAGAATCGACGGCGCACTACGCATCGCCGAGGTGCGACGCAAGGCCGCCGAGGCCAGTCGGCTCGAGGCGACCAAGCAATCGAAGGCCGCCGAGGCCAACTTCGCCCGCGCCCGCGAGGCCGTCGACGAGTCGTTCACCATCGTGAGCGAAAGCAAGCTGCTCAACGTCCCGGGTCTCCGTGCCCTCCGCGCCGATCTGCTCGGCTCGTCCACGAGATTCTACGAGGAGTTCCTCCGAGAGCGGGGCGACGACCCCTCCCTGAGGAACGATCTGCTGCGGGCCAGGCTGCGTATCGCTCACGTGTTTCGTGAGCTGGGACGGTCGAAGGAAGCGAAGGAAGCTTACGAAGCCGCCGTAGCCGGCTTCGAGCGTGCCCTTCGCGATCGGCCCGACGACCTCGACCTCAAGAGCGGCTTGGCGGATGCGCTCCATTGGACCTCCTCGTCCGGGCCGAACGATCGGAAGATCGCGATCCAACGCCGGATCGTCGCCTTGCGGGAGGAGGTCTTCGCGGGCCGCCCCACCGATGGCCCGTGCAAGCGGGACCTCGCCCTTTCCTGCAGCCGGCTCTACGAGAGCTTGATAGGGACGCGACCAGCCGAAGCCCTCCTTGTTCTGGAGCGAAGCGTGGTACTCCGGCTGGAGCTGGCCGAAGCGTTCCCGGACGACGCCGACGCGATCGACGGCGTGTTCGTGTCGTTCTTCAAGCTCGCGCGGGCGATGGGATCGAGTCGGTCGCTGGCCTTGAACCGGCGGGCGCTGGAGTTCGGACGGGAGTCGCTGCGGCTGCGGCCGAACGATCCGATCACCGCCCACGACTTCTTGTTGGCCACTCAAGACGCGGTCGCGATCCTTTCGGACTCGGGCCGAAATGACGACGCCGAGGTGATCGCCGAGTTGCGCCGGTCGGTGAAGACGCTCGGCGAGTTGGCCCGGGTGAATGCCGACACGCCGAGCATCCAGGAGAGCTATCTCGGAATCACCCGAGACCTGGCGGATCGGCTCGTTGCGCTGAATAGGCCGGACGAGGCGGTCCGCGCCCTACTGGAATCGCAAGCGGCCCTCGACCGGTTTCCCCGAGGGACGGCGGCCGATCTCGCCGGCTGTGCCGATCGGAATGTCGCCCTCGCCCAGCGACTGGGTGAGATCAATCCGGACCTAACGCCGGAACAGAAAGCCCGGCGCGATGAACTCCTCGACCACGCGGTGGGCGACTACCGGGCAGCCGTGGCAGGGGGCTGGAAAGAGTTCGCCGTACTAAAAGACACGACGCTCATCGAGGGCCGTCCAGGCCACAGGGCGCTGATGACGGAAGCAGAGTCCGCGGCGAAAAAAACGGCCGACCCGGATGCGTCCGGCAGGGCAGTTGTTGCGCTGGCGGTTTCGAGACCTCGATTGGACGTCAAGCGCGATCGCGCCATAGCCCAAGCCGCCCTCGGCGTCGTCCGCGCCCGCTCCCGGTTGGTCGACGAGGCCATCGCCACGATGGACAAGGCCGGAGCCCTCTTCGACGAACTCGCGCGCGAAAGGCCCGGCGACCCCGAAGTCCGGAAGGCCCGCGCCGACGCACTCGCCGACTTCCACGTGGCCCTGTCCGACCTCGCACTCGATCGGCGCAGGCGTGGGAAGGCCGAGGAGTCGGGCGTGGCCCAGAGAAGGGCCGACGAATTCGTCGCCGATCTTTCCCGCGAGCGGCCGAACGACCCGGAGGTCGAGGCCGCCCGGCGCCGGGCCCTGCTCGGGGCCGCCGACGTGCGACGCGAGGCGAGCCGCTGGGGCGAGACCTACCTGGCCCTACGCAAGTCGGAAGCGAGCGCCCGAGAGGCTGCTCGGGGCGCCTCGGCCGGCAGGCCGGCAGACCAGAGTATCGTCGCGACCTTGGCCCATGTCGGCTACGGGTACGGTAAGCTCGCCCTCTGGGACGAGGCCACTGGCGCTCTCACCAACGCGTACGAGATCGACCCTGTCGGCCTGCAGGCCGTGGAAGGCGCCGGGGACACGGGTATCGCCGCTTGGTATCGGGTTGCCGTATTGCTGTTTCAAGGCGGTGAGTTGGACGCGTATGAACGGCTCCGCGAGAAAATGCTCCGCGAGAACACCGCGGGCAACCTCGGGTCTACTCTCGATCAGATCCGAATCGCGACCCTTCGCACCGATCCACGCTCCGACTGGAGACAGATCCTCGACCTCGCCGAGAAGTTCCCCGAGCGAAATCCCTGGGGCCAGACCGTGAGAGGGTTCGCGCTCCTGCGAGCCGGAAGAAACCAAGAGGCCCTGGACGCATTCAAGAAAGACCCCGAGTGGATCAACGCCTGGCCTGCGCGAGCGATTGCCCACCACCGGTTGGGACAAACCGCCTTTGCACATGAATGGCTCGACCGAGCCGACCAGCATGTTCGAGGGGATCTGGATGATGCACTGGCCGGGGCCGGGTTCACCCAATCCGGTCGGGTTTCCTGGTGGGACGACTGGCTGTTGAGGATGATCTGGACTCGCGAGGCCCACGAGCTTATCGACGGTAAGGCCTGGCCGGACGCGGTGTGGATGCAGCAACAGAGGGCCCGCGTGCTCGCCCGAATCAACGAGGCGAAGTAGGTCGACGGGGATCTCGCGGCCCTCTCCGTCCGCCTACTGAACAACAGTCCCGATGAAGATCGTTGTTCTTTTCTCCGTTGCTATCGGAACCCCAGGCCATATTCTCGCGCAGGTGCACCTCGCGGATGCGGGACTCGTCCTCGCGGAATGTCACGTCCAGGGTCTAGTGGCAGCCGTTCTCCACGCCCCAGTGCGAGCGGATCGCGTGGGCGAACGCCTTCGCGTCCGGCTCGACCGGCAGGCTGCTGATGTAGTAGCGGACCTCGTCGGCGGCCTGACCGCCTCGGCGACCTCGGAGATCGCCACGCCGATCGACCTCGGCCCCCGCCGCGCCTCGCGACCCGGCAGGTCGTCTGGGGCCTCGAATTGGAGGTAGGTCCGCGTCTCGCGACGGCCGTGGCCGGTCCCCTCGAACTGGCGGCGGCCGACCGCGTCGCCCTCGAAATCCGCCTCCCAGCGGCTCATCAGGTGGTCGATGACCGCCTGATGCAGCGTCCCCTGGTTCCCCTTCAACGCCAGCACGTCGTCGCACCCGGCGGCGGCGACGGCCCCGGCGATCTCCTTCTGGCAGCCCATCGCGTCGATCGTCACGACTCCCCCGGCGACGTCCACCAGCCTGAGCAACTCGGGGATCGCCGTGATCTCGTTGGACTTCTCGTCGCGGGCGACCTGGCCCAGCGACATCCCGTATTCGCTCGCCCAGGCGGTCACCGAATGCAACGCCCCCAGGCCGCTCTTGCGGTCGTGGCTGCGTCGCAGCGTCTTGCCGTCGATCGCCAACGTCGGCCGCTCGACGCCGGTCTGGGCCGCTGCCTCGTCGCGCAACGCCCGGACCCAGGCGGCGAAGTACGCCTGGAACGCCTCGGGCCGCAAGGCCATCAGCACGCGCCGGAAGCCGTCCTTGCACGGGACCCCGTGCGGCAGCGGCAACACCGAGGCGAGCAGATCCTCCTTCAGGGCCGCCCAATGCGCGATCATCGTCGGCCCCGACGCCCCGGCGAGGACCGCGACCAGGGCGATGACCACCACCGAGCCGAGCGGATGCTTGCGGTTGACCTCCGACCGCAGGTCTTCGAGTTCCTGGAAATGCGCCACGACCTCGTCCAGCCCGAACCGCCGCGGTTCCGCCATCGACCACCCCCACGCCCAGCCCCGAGAAGCCGCATGGAACATGGTCCAACCCAACCCGGCGCGGCGCGCAAGCCGTCAGACTTTCCCGAATCTGCCTATAAGTGCGCGCTGGCCCTGTGTGACGACTCTCCTTGATCCAGCCCCACACCTAATCCCGCTCAGGCCCTGATGATGGCCCGCAACGATTCCGTCTGGGCATTGGCAATTTGCTGCAGCTGTTCTCGAACTTGGTGCATCGTCTCCATCATTTGCTGAATAAACTCCTGCTCATTGAGTTCCGTCCGGTGCGCCAGACGTTCGTGCTCTTCAGCGAGCAGCTCCTTCTGCTCCTGCAGGCCGGCGTCGCGGATGGCGAGCAGCGTCCCCTGTTCCAGCTGGCCGATGCCTGCGAGCGACTGACCCACGATCCCTAGCAGACCCTTCTCGGATGTATGGCCCTTGTGCGCCAGATGGTCGGCACCCGATATTCCTTTTCCGCCCGCGCCTTTGAGGGTTCCCACCCCACTGGCGATGGACGTGGCCCCCGAGACGATCCCCGCCGCGAGCGCGGCGTTTGCGTGCTCACGAATCTTGTCCGTTTGGATCTGTATCGCCTCATGCTGAGCTTCCCGCGCCACCTCCCGCGACTCGCGGACGGCCGCTCTCTGTTGCTGTGCCAGCTGGTGGAACAGCGCCATGGTTTCGTGGACATTCCCCAAGAATCCACTGCTGGGCGCCAGGCGAGGCTCGATATGCTCGACGCTTGGGACGAGGCGGAACGGGTGGTGGTTCGACATGGATGGCGTGGCTCTCCCGGGCGACACGCATCCGTGCGTCTGATCCGCGACCACTTGAAGACTCCGTCGGAACATAGGTCGCGGACGGGCGGCTGGCCGGGTGGATCGACCAGGGAAAGTGGCGTTCCGCGAGAAGGCAAGGCGGGGAGCGAGGTAGGCTCCTGAGTCAGGTGACCGGCTTCCTCTCGAAATGACGTCCCCGCTCCCCTGGCCCTTCAAGGACTTCCGAGGGAGACCGGAGGGGGAAATCGTCGCAACTCCGGAGTTGCGACGGGAGCATCAAAGCAGTGGGTGTGGAGGGATTCGAACCCCCTCAGTCAGGGACGCCGCGTTTACAGCGCGGCCCGGCTCTCCAACTCCGGCGCACACCCGAAGAGCGGAAGCGGCGGGATTCGAACCCGCGGTGGTTTCCCACACCTGGTTAGCAACCAGGCACGATAATCCTCTCTGACACGCTTCCGGTCCGACACGCTTCCGGTCCGACTCGCTTCCGATCTGGCCCGGTTCCGAGATGCGGAGGGAGAGGGAGTCGAACCCCCAAGTCCTCGCGGACGGTAGTTTTCGAGACTACTGCCTTACCAGTTAGGCTATCCCTCCGTTTGGTGCGGACGAGATCGGCAATGCGTCGGCCTGTCATCAGGCGGACGATCGTGTCGTCTCGGCTACCGAACGGCTTTCGTGGATCGGTGCCGGGATGGAACCGGCGAGGATCAACCGGTCGATCGGGATCGATCCGGCGAGTACGGGCCGCGCGTCAATACGACAGGCGGCCCCGACTGGAATACCGCGAACGGGGACTCGCAGATCGCGCCGGGAGCACGAGAGAGGTGACGAGTTGGTCGCGGTGGGTGGTCATATTCGAACCGCATGGCTTGAGGACGATACGCCAGTTGCAGGTCCGACAGCGCGAGTATGCTGAAGGTTCGCACCGGGACGAAAGCCCGAGCGGAAACCTCGACTCTCGGCCGACGATCACCGCGCACCCCAGCGGTGCCGCTTCCGCCGCCACTTGAGGCGGTTCCTTCGCGGGGCGTAGTACGCCCCCAGGGTGTGCATGGCGACGATCGAGAGCCACGCCGCGAGCAGCCAGCTCGCCAGGCTCGCCGGGATGTAGACCCAGAACGCCCGGTCGCGAAGGGCCAGCGCGGCGGCGAAGGCGATCCCGACGAGCGCGAAGAGGGCCGCGACCGTCAGGCTGAGCCCAAGGAACGACGGGCCGAGTCGCGCCATCGTGCCCAGGACCGTCCATGGGCGGGCCGCCAGGTCATCGTCGTGCAGGAACGTCAGCATCAGCGCCATAAGTGCGTAAGACAGCCCGAAGGGCCCGAGGGCCGCGGCCACGCCGGGGCTCCATGACTCGCCCAGCGCCGCCCGGTAGGTCGCCAGCGGCAGCAGGCCGACGCCCGCCCCGAGCACGATCCAGAGGAGCCAGGAGCCGATGCCGTCCAGGAGGCCGTCGGCGCTACGGTCGGGCGGGCGAGGCGGCAGGAGCTCCCCCTCGCTCGAGGCCACCAGCACCCGCGCCAGGTACTGGATGCCGTAGACGAGGACCAGGGGCGATATGATCAGGAAGGGCAACGACGAGATCAGGGCGATCAGGCGGCCCATCGAGGACACCCCCATCAGCTCGCCGTCGGCGAGGATGGCCAGGCAGTACTCCAGGCCCAGGGTGCCCATCACCCAGGCCACGCCCCCGATCGCCGCGACCATCGCCAGGCCCTCGAACCCCCGCGCCGGGTAGAGCAGGTGCGGCGGGAACCATGGGTCCAGGCGCTGCGGCTCGGCATCCTCCGATTCTCTCTTCGCGTTCCGACCGAGCGGGGCGAGGGGCGGGCGGGTCTCGGCACCCTCGACGGCCTCCTGAGGTTCCGGTGCGCCCTGCACGGACACCGACGCCCGCGGTTCCTCGCCCAGTTCATAGTTCCCCTGCCAGCTCCACTCGCCGTCGGTCGCCTCGGCGGGCGGCGCCGGCTCTTCGGGGACTTCGGGCTCGTCGGTGATTTCGACCTGGTCGGGCCACGGCCCGAGGGGACCGCGCGGGTTCGCCCGGTCGAGCGCACGGGACATGGGGCGAGGCGGCTCGACCGGGTCGAGGTCGTACGCCCCCTGCCAGTTCCATTCGTCCTCCTCGACCGCCGGGGCCGCCACGGGCTCGGTCGGCACGGGATCGGTGGGCGTGACTACGGGTTTCTGCCGGAGCATCTCGAGGACGTCGTCGTCCGACACCGCCTCGGGCGGAGAGGCTTTCGCCCCCAAGGGCGTTAGGAGCGAGCGCCCGCAGCCGGGACAGCGGCCGCTCTTGCCGGGTGCCATCCCCGCCGTCCTCAACCGCAGTCCGCAAGGACAGACCAGGATCGTCGCGCCCATGGCGAGCACTCGCTCAAACGCCCCTTGCCCGGCGACCCTGCAACGCCGCGTCGCGACAATTGTAGTAGCACGGCGGACGCCCCTTCAAGGACAACAGTCGGAGAAAGCCGATCGAGTCGGTGGAGCCACGAATTTTGGGTCGGCGGCGTCGTATGGGCGAGGCCACCACGCCTCGCTAAACACCTGCCCAGCTAACACGTTCTATCGAATCGGCCATAAAATCTCCCCGCAACTTACCTGTATCCCGGGGAACTGACCGATGAGCGACGAACTCGAATCGGCCCTGGCCGAACTGACCACGGCCCGCGAGAAGTTCGAGGCGGTCCGGGCGTCGCTCGTGCAGGTCCTGGACATCCCGCACGACGACCAGGCCGTGGTCCGGCAGACCCAAAGCCGCCTGGAGAGGATCGACGCCGAGGTGGCGGGGGTGGAGCGTCTGATGAAGTCGGTGGCGAGCCAGGTGGTGGGAGACGGCCTGACGAAAGCGAGTTACGCCCGCCTCCTGCTCGGCCCACGACCTCAATCAGTAGAACCTGAGGATCTCGGGGGAGGAATTCAGGATCTTGCCCGCGTCGTCAGCGGAGAGGAAATAACTGTTCACGATCTTCCCCGAGGCCGCGTCGGCGCCCGCGACGACGTTCACTCGGTAGCGCCCGGCCCCGACGGCGTGCACCCTCACCGCCAGCAGGTCCCTCGGCCTGCCGAGGGATCGCATCACCTCCCTACGGATTGCATCCCGCACGGACGACTCCTGAATCGGTCCTTCCTCCTCCGGCGCGACACTCGGCATGACCCCCTCCTGGATATGGCAGTCGGACTGCCCCATCGTCGATGAACCCGTGCTATTGAACAAGCCGTCGGCGCCGGGATCGTCGCGGGGAGGGCTGAGCAGAGCCCGGTACTCGCCGCGTCGGCGTCGCTCAAGCACGGCCGTCAGGTCGGCTGGCGGGTGGCGACGACAGGGCCGGTGCCCGATTGGTCGGCAGCACCTTCCTGCGAACTTCCTCGAATTCTCATTCCCTGATGAGCGGGATCTTCTGGATGGCCTGGTCGATCACACTGAGCCGGGCGTTGGTCTCGTCGATCTTGGCGTTGGTGCGGCCCAGGTTCTTGTTGGTCGCGTCCAGGCCGGTGATCGTCGCGCCGATGCGGCCGCTCGCCTCCTTCATCCCGCCGACGGCCTGGGCGATGCCCTCGTTGGTCCGGTCGAACTTGCCGTTGGTCAAGGCGATATTCCGGTTGGCCTCGGCGAGCTGTATCCCGACCTGGGCCATCTGCTCTTTGGTCCCGGCGAGTTCCGAACGCATCTCCGCGAGCTGGCGGTTGGCGTTCACGATCTCCGCGTTGGCGGTGGCCAGCTGGGCGTTGGCGGTCCCGAGTCGCTCTAGGGCGGTATCCGCCCGCTCGATCATGGAGCAACCGGAGGTCGCCAGGAGGACGGCGGCGGTGAGGAGGAGATTTCGCATGGCGATCTTCCTTGATCGAAGTGGAACCGGGAGGTGGACGGCGGCTTAATGATTAAGCACGGGGAATGCCGTCACCGAAAAAGACCGCGTCGCGAGTGGGCAGGTTGAAGCGGCTGCAGGGGCTGGCGGCTCACCCCCTCGAAGCCCGATACCGCGCCCCGCCCTCCTCGACCAATTGCCCCGCCCGCTCGGCCCCGTAGAGCCCTAGCGGCTCGAAGCGCTTCCCCTTGGAATCGTTGTACGACACGAAGAAATGCTGGATCTCCGCAAGGAGGTTCTGGTTGAACTGGGCGACCTCGCGGATGTCCTTGTGATTGCGGGAGCGGGTCGAGACCGCGATCAGGCGGTCGTTCCGAACCGTATCCCCTTCTTCCGTCTGTTCGGCCTCGATGACGCCGATGAGTCGGGACTCGACCAGGCAGCCGACGAAGGCCGGCTCGTCCATCAGGATGAGGACGTCGATCGGGTCGCCGTCGCCGCCGAGGGTGGCGGGCACGAAGCCGAAGTCATAGGGGAAGACGGCCCCGGCGGGCAGCACGCCGCCCAGCTTGAAGAGGCCTCGTTCCTCGTCGAACTCGAACTTGTTCCGGCTCCCCTTGGGGGTGTCGACGATGACGTTCAGGTCGCCGGACTCGGGGTCGAAGGCGGGGAGGCGGGCGAAGGGCGGCTTGAGTGGCACGGAGAGCCTTGGGAGTGAAGGCCATCCTTGGTGGAACTCAGAGGACGGCGGGCGGGGGCGTGACGAATCATCGATCTGCAACTACAGGGCCGTGGCCGGCTCCAATGTCCAGAAGAAGTTTCCCTTACACGGACCTTTAGGATCGCGCCTTCGCCGCCACCTTCACCTCGGTCCCGCTCGCCGGCTTCCCGAACGCTTCCGACGCGTTTCCGCCCCGCAAGAACAGCTCGAGCCACTCGACCTTGCCGCCATCAGGCAAGGGCCATCCGCTGCTCCCCGGGGCCAACGCCATCTGGCCGGGCTCGACCGAGAACGAGCCGTCGCTGACGATCGCCTCGATCTCCTTTTTCCCGATCGTGACGCGGACCGCCTTTCCGTCCTTCCCGGGCACGTCCTCACGTCTCAGAGTCAACTTTAGGTTGCCGTAGCCGTCGGTGCAGGCGATCTTCCCAGCAGGCACGTCGGGAACGTCCTTGAGTTCCAGAGTCCCCGCTTTCGCCTTCCTCCGCCTGGCCAGGAGATCGGCCGCCGCCTGGGGGAACAGGTCGCGCGAGCGGAACTGGGAGCCGGAATCGGACGCCGCGGCCCACCCCAGCTCGTCGGCGGCGTCCCGCACGAACGAGTAGACGTGCCCGGCGTTCACGCCGACGACGAGGGCGCCCGTCTTCAGCCGGGCGAAGGCGAGCTTCTCCCCGGCGTTCTCCTCACGCTCGGAATCGTCGTCCTCGCGCGGGGCGACGTTGTGGAAGATCAGCGTGCCCTCGGGCGGCGAGTTCAGGCCGAGCTGGGCGATGCAGAACCCGGCGGCCAGAGTCGCGAACGGCGGGACCGGCGTATAGACCAGACGGGCCTCGGGTAGCAGGGCTATCAGGCGTTGGGCAACTTCGGCGTAGGCGAGGTCTCCCTGGCCGTAATCGGCGATGACGTGGACGAGCATCTGGGGGGCTCCGCTCGGGCGTTTGAATCAGCTTCAGGATGCCGGGATGTTAGGCAACCTGCGTGCCCTTGCGTGAAGCAGCTCGCCAGGGAGAGCGAGGTTCTCGCCGCCCCTCACTCCCAGGCCTGCTCCATGCCGACGAAGTGGAAGCGGAACCATGCCGTCCGCTTCTGACGCCCGGCGTCTTCCAGTTCGGCCCTGTAGACGTCGTCGTGCTCGTCGTCGAGCACGAACGGGCACGGTTCCAGGAACGACCGGGTCCTGACTTCGCCGACGACGCTGTAGCCGTTCTGCGCGGCCCATTCGGAGACGCGGGCCTTCCGCGAGTCGTGGTTGGCCACAAGGGCGACCACCACGACGACGATGATAGCCACTGCCGCGAGGCACGCCTTGACATTCAATTTTTGGCGTGTCGGTTCAGGCGATACGGGCTCGGTATTCATGGGAAGCGATTCGATCGGACGCGGCGAAGATTGTTCGGGGCCTCTGGTCCCCCTCTCACGAGCGGGATCTGCGCTTCTCGGCCTCCAAGGGACCGACCATTTTCTCTGGAGTCGAGTAACCGCCTCGTGTCGCATTCCGCTCAGCGACGCCGCTTCCCATCCGTAGCCCGCGAATGCCGCCAGTCCGATGCCGCCCAACGCCAGGGCCGATGGCTCCGGCACGGCGGCGCCCGACCCGATCCGCAGCGTGACGGTCTGGCCGTCCCCAAAAAACCAGTCCGAGGCGCGCGGAATCACGCCGAGGGTCTGGAACGTCTGACCGGCGAACGTCATCCTCGTCGTGATCTGGGCGCCCGAGACATATCCGGGAGGGAGCCCGATGTACTGTTCCGTCCCACGGAGGTCGATCGCGTCGCCGCTGAAGCTGCTGGCGTTCACGCCGTTCCCGAACCCGAAGACGGTAACTCCCTGGACGAGTTCATAGCGGTTCCCGAGGTCGACGCCGACGCCTAGTATGAGCTGAAGGAGAATAGGCGTTTGGCGACCAGGTTCGAGAAGCTCGGGGTCAACTTCCCGGCCATGGTCAGGCTCGCCATGATCCGCCGTTGTGTCCGTCTCCCGCGACATGAACAGCCGGTTGCTGGTCGTGTCGCGGCAGTCCATGGCCTGCATCGAGCCCTCCTGTCCGGCTGCTTAGAGATCTTGTTCGGGCGGCAAGAGTCGAATACGATCCGAGGGCCTGTAACATCGGAGCAGCCAGGGGGAAATGGCTGATCGACCTGGTGCACGGCTGGTGCACAACCGGTGCACGGCGAGAGGGGCCGGGTCGGTGAGCCCGATGAGAGGTGATATTGGGTCGCTTGCTGTAAGTGATTTCCAAATAGAGGTTTGAGCATCAGGGTGGTTTGACGGGGTGCGGGTTTCAGGCGTGAATAATGGGTTGACGGAGAGTCCCCCCCTCTCCGCTTTAGATGGAAGGTGCCGACGCAACTCGTCGGCCCTTATGGGTTTCCGACTCGGACGTCTCGAACTCTCCTCTCGTCGTGCCGAATTCGTGCGACGTCGGTCTTCTCGCCCCGGCCGGGCTGGGATTTCTTCCGCATCTGCCCGTGCAGGGTCGCCGAGGCGATGCGGGTGTGCGGTTTCATCAGGTTGCGATCGACGCGTCCATCCCGCACGCCCACGCCTAAGTCGGTGCCCGCCGACTTGCGCCCACTTTGATGAACGTGGACAGGTTGCTCGGCAACCCCAGCCGGGCCGGCGATCGCTTCAGGGCGGCCTGAAGTCGGCGTTCGGAGATCCGGCGATTCTTCGTCGACCGGGCCGATCTTCACCGGGTGGGGCGGATGGACGGAGAAATCTCCGGTCACACGCGGCGACGACCCAGGCACCTCCGTGATCGTTGCTCGGCCCGTCGATGTCGAGGATGGACGACCGCCGGGCGCGCCGGGCTTTCGGCGTCCGTCTCCGACGTCGGAGGACCGATCGAAACCGCCGTCATTCGACCTGGCCCGGCCTGAGGTATGATGAAGGCCACGCTCCGGGCAGGTGGTGGCGCGTCGGAGTGTCGACATGCCGAGAATCCTGATCGTCGAGGATGAGGACAAGCTGCGGCGGGCCCTGCGGCGCGGGCTGGCGGAAGCGGGGTACGACGTGGTCGCGGTCGAGGACGGCGAGTCCGGGCTGGCCCGGGCCGCATCCGAGCCGTTCGACTGCCTGATCCTCGACGTGATGCTCCCCGGACGCGACGGGCTGCAGGTCCTCGACGACCTCCGCGCCGTCGGCGCGGCGACGCCGCCGGTCCTCATCCTGTCGGCGCGGGGGGAGGTCGACGACCGGGTCCGCGGGCTCGATGCCGGGGCCGACGACTATCTCCCCAAGCCGTTCGCCTGGGCCGAGCTGCTGGCGCGGGTCCGGGCCTGCGTGCGTCGCAGGGCCGACGACGGCGAGGCCGTCCTGCGGGCGGCGGGCGTGGGGCTCGACCGGGTGCGCCGCCGGCTCGACCGCGAGGGGCGGCACGCCGAGCTGACCATTCGAGAGTGCGACCTGCTGGAATACCTGATGCGCAACGTCGGCCGGACCGTCGGCCGCGACGAGCTCGCCCGCCAGGTCTGGGGCGACCCGGACGCGGCCCTGACCAACGTCATCGACGTCTACGTCAACTATCTTCGGAAGAAGCTCGACAAGGCGGGTGCGGCCGGGCTGATCCGGACCGTTCGCGGCGTCGGCTACGTCTACGGGCCGGAAGCATGACGTCGACGAGCATCCGTGTCCGCCTCACCGCCTGGTACGCAGGCATGCTGACGATCATCCTGGTCGCGCTGGGGGCGGCGGTGTACGTACTCATGGCGCGCGCCCTGGTGGAGCGGGTCGACGCGATGCTGGACTTCGAGTTCCAGGAGGCCGCCGAGCGACTCGCCGAGGGGCGGGCCGCCGGCGAGCTGGCCCGCGAGCCCGAGGCCTTCCACGAGTCCTACTTCCTCAGGGTCCTCGACTCCGAGGCGCGGATCCTGGCCGAGAGCCGCAGGCTCGCAGGGCTCGCCATGCCCCTGCCGGGCGAGGTGGGGACGTCCCTCCCGCGACGCCGCTTCGACGTCCATCTCGGCGGACTCGGCCGCTGCCGCGTGGTCGTCGGCGGGGTCGCCGCGGGCGCGGGGCCGCGGATCGTGCAGATCGCGACCTCGCTCGACGGCGTGGGAGCCGAGCTGGCGGAGCTGAGGGGCGTCTTGTTGACGATCCTGCCCATCGGCTTCCTGGCCGCAACCCTCGGCGGCTACTGGCTGGCCGCGTCGGCCCTCGCCCCCGTCGAGCGGATGGCCGAGGCGGCGCGGCGGATCTCGGCCGAGAACCTCGGCGAGCGCCTCGTCGTCAAGAACCCCGGCGACGAGCTCGGGCGATTGGCCTCGACGCTCAACGCGATGCTCGACCGGATCGACCGGGCCTTCGTCGCGACCCGGCGGTTCACCGCCGACGCCGCGCACGAGCTGAAGACGCCCGTGGCGTCGATCCGGGCGGAGGCGGAGGTCGCGCTGGCCGCGCGCCGATCCCCCGAGGACTACGAGGAGACCCTCCGCAGCGTCGTGGAGGAGGCGGCCCGGCTCGGTCGGCTCGCCGATCGGATGCTGGAGCTGTCGCGCGAGGATTCGGGCGCCGCACCGCCGCGACGGACCATGCGGCTGGACGACGCCGTGCGCGAGGCCGTCGCCGCCGCCCGCGGGGCCGCGACGCGGGCGGGCCTGGACCTCCGCCTCGAAGACCTCCCCGACGCCGATGTCGACGGCGATCACGAGGGCCTGCGGCAGGCGTTCGCCGACCTCCTCGACAACGCGATCAAGTACACGCCGGCCGGCGGGTCGATCACCGTCCGCGGCGGCCTCGCGGACGGCCGGGCGGCCGTCGAGGTGAGCGACACCGGGGTGGGCATCCCCGGCGACGCCTTGCCCCGCCTCTACGACCGTTTCTACAGGGCGGACCCCTCGCGAAGCCGACGGACCGGCGGGGTCGGCCTCGGCCTGAGCATCGCCAAGGCCGTCGTGGAGCGCCACGGCGGGACGATCGACGTCGAGAGCGTCCCCGGCTCCGGGAGCACCTTCCGGGTCTCCCTGCCGGTCGATCCCGCATCGTCCCGACGTCCTCGTTAGAAAGATCTCACCGAACCGGCCGCGCCCCTGGACGCCCCCGAGGTTAACCTTGCCGGCCGCCGTCCGGGTCCCGGGTCCTTCCAGGGGAGCGAATCAGGTCATGGAGCGTCACGCCCGCCTTTCGAGCCTTCGCAGCCGAGGCTTCACGCTGATCGAGCTGCTGGTGGTGATCGCCATCATCGCCGTGCTGATCGCCCTGCTACTCCCCGCCGTCCAGTCGGCGCGCGAGGCCGCCCGCCGGTCGCAGTGCACCAACAACCTCAAGCAACTCGGGCTCGGCCTGCACAACTACCTCTCGGTGCACAACACGTTCCCGCCGGTGGTGGTCCTGCCCCGGGGTCGGACGTCCCAGCCCTGGTCGGCCTTGGCCCGCCTGCTTCCCCACGTCGAGCAGGTCGGCCTGTACAACGCGATCAACTGGGACCGGGACTTCGAGTTCACCATGAGCCCCACGGTCGCCCGGGTGCGCGTGTCCGTCTTCATGTGCCCGAGCGAGGTCAACGACCGGGCCCGGCCGACGCCCACGCTGACCTACTACCCGAACAACTACGCCTTCAACGAGGGGACCTGGTTCGTCTACGACCCGCCGAGCGAGCAGTTCGGCGACGGAGCCTTCGAACCCAACCGTGCGTTCACCTCGGCGGCGATCACCGACGGCCTGAGCAATACGCTGGGGATGTCGGAGGTCAAGGCCTACCAGCCGAACTATTGGGACTCGACCAACCCCTCGGCCTTGGGCGTCGCGCCGCCGGCCACGCCCGCGGATCTGACGGCGTTCATCGGCGGCACCTTCGATCGCAACGGCCACACCGAGTGGGTCGAGGGGGACGTCCACGAGGTCGGCTTCACCACCACGTTCACGCCCAACACGCGCGTGACGGCGACGGTCGCCGGCCTGCCCGAGGACGTCGACCTCACGTCGATGCGCGACGGCGAGTCGATCACGCAGCCCACATACGCCGCCGTCACCGCGCGGAGCTACCACCCCGGGGGCGTCACGACGCTGATGCTCGACGGCTCGGTACGGTCCGTCAAGAACACGGCCGACCTCCGCGTCTGGCGCGCCCTGGGCACGCGGGCGTCCGGCGAGGTCGTCGGCTCGGACGCCTACTGACCGCGGAGACCCGTCGATGTCGACCGCAAGTCGCAAGGCCGGCACAGGGCTGCCGTCGGTCCTGGCAACCATCGCCATCGCCCTCGCCGCCGCCGTCGCCGGCTGTTCGCAGGCCGGGGGCGGAGCCTCGGCCGACGGCCGGGAGGCCGCCGCCTCCTTCCTCGACGCGCTGAGGGCCGGCCGCGTCGAGGACGCCTGGCGAGACACCTCGCCCGAGTTCAAGTCGCTGATGGGCCTGGACAGCCTCCGCGACCTCGTGAAGAGGCGCCCGGCCCTCAAGACGGCGACGCGCCGCGACGGGTGCACGGCCGTCGGCGAGGGCCGATCCCTGTTCGAGCACGCCTTCCAAGGTGCAACGACGCATCGCGGCAAGACGACACCCGCGACGATCAAGGTCCTGGTCGCTCCCGATGACGACGGCTGGAAGGTGGAGGGGCTGGTCGTGGAGTGAGGCGTGTCGGCTTCAAGCCTCTCGATCCCCGGCGCCGCGCCGACCGCGGGCGGCCCTGACATCGCATTCTGCGAGCCTCAGGAGCATGGCGTAATCACCTGATTCGAGCTTTCTCGGCGCGTCGGCCCACGATATGCGACAGCCGGAACGACGGTCTGTCGGCGCGGGTCAAAATGTGCTGGGGCGTGCAATGGCGAGGGATGGAACGGAGCGTTCGGGAGGCTCGGGCGTCCTCCATATCGGATGCGCCGGGTGGTCCCTCCCCAGGGAGCACGCCGGACGTTTTCCGGCGGGGGGGACGCACCTATCGCGCTATTCGGCCTGCTATCCCGCCGTCGAAATCAACTCTTCGTTCTATCGGCCCCACCGGCCGTCGACCTACGCACGGTGGGCCGAGTCCGTGCCGGAGGGCTTTCGGTTCGCCGTCAAGGCGCCCAAGGTCATCACGCATGAGCGTCGCCTGGTCGACGCGGGCGAACCGCTCGAAGGCTTCCTGGAGGAGGCGACGCAACTCGGAGCGAAGCTCGGCCCTTTGCTCGTCCAGTTGCCGCCGAGCCTGAGGTTCTCGGCCGAGAGCGCGAAGGAGTTCTTCGCGGAGCTTCGGTCTCGGTTCGACGGCGATGTGGCCCTCGAGCCCAGGCACGCGACCTGGTTCGAGCCCGCGGCCGAGCGGCTCATCGCCCGGTACCGCGTGGCCCGAGTCGCGGCGGATCCCGCCGTGGTTCCGGCGGCGGGAGAGCCGGGCGGTTGGGACGGGCTCGTGTATTACCGCATGCACGGCGCGCCGAAGGTCTACTACTCGACATACTCGGACGACGACCTCGAGAGACTCGCCGATTCGCTCAAGGCCGCCGCCCGCTCGGCGGTCGTCTGGTGCATCTTCGACAACACGGCCGAGGGCGCCGCGATCGTGAACGCGCTCGACTTGCTCGGCCGGATCGCCGAGACGTCGTGAGCGAATGACCCTTCCCAGGCCTTCGCCGTCCGATTCCGCGCCCGCCTCCCCCGACCGATCGCACCGCTCGCTCGGAGCCGTAATGCCCCGGCGGTTCGCGCCGATCCCCCCCTGGGATCGTGGTACGACGCGAAGCGCAGCTCTGGCGTTCTCAGGGCTGCTTGGTCGCCTCGCGTTCCTTCTCCTCCGAGTAGGGCCCGCGGACGACGCGGCCGGCGATCGGCTGGGAGTTCTTCAGCATGTTATAGATGGGGCAGACCGCCTCGACGCCCCGCTGGAGATCCTCGATCTTCTCCCGGGATTCGGGAGACCCGATCCGGACGGTGTAATGGATGTCCTTATAGGTCAGCGGAGCGGACGTGTTGCCGAGACGGCCCGTGAGCGTCCCTGCGACCTCCAGTTCCAGGCTGTCCAGAGCCAATTGCTTCCTGGCGGCCTCGATCTCATAGATGTGTGTCAGGCAGGTGATCATGGTCCCAAGGATGTGTTCCTCCGGGACCGCGCCGAGGTCGTGCCCCGCCAGGTAGCGGGGGTAGTCGTGGACGACCTGGAAATTCTTGACGTCGGTGCGGATGTTCCGGACCCCCGTTCCCCCCTCGACCTTGACGTGGGCGCGCAGCGGCGGCCTCCCGTCGTCGCGCGCCCGAGGCGTGGCGTCGCCGCGGCCCTCCGGCGGCTTCGCCCCGTGGCTCGCGGCGTACTTGTCCTCCAGGAACTCGCGCAGGCCGCCGAGAGTCTTCCCCTCGCGAACGGCCGGGGTCTGGGTGTAGATCAACCGGCCGTGATCGATGTCTTGAGGCTGGGCAACCAGGTTGAGCACGGGGGAAAGGCGCTCCACGGTCGCCCGCAACGCCTCCAACTCCTCGTCGGAGGCCGGGGAGACGATGAAGGCGGTGTACGCCAGGGCCTGAGGATAGACGACCGTCGCCCCGCCGCCCTGCGACCGGGCGACGCCGGGCCGGCTGGTGAAGACCACTTCGAGCTCGTCGAGCGGAATCCCCTTGATCGCCGCCTGGGTCAGGAAGTCTCCGGCCGCCGCGCTCCCCATCGCGGCGACCACGCTGGGCCAGGATCCGGCCCCGAGCTCGAATTCCGCGGTCTCCCGGCCGCCGTCGCTGAGGATCTGGAAGTTGCGGATCCGCAGGCGGCGGATGCCCGTGCGGCCCTCCGCCGTAACGCTCGCAGAGAGCCGGAGCGTCTGGCCCGCCTCGGCTCGATCCCTCAGCAGGAAGAGCGCGGAGCGCAGTCTCGTCTGGAAATCCCTCAGCGAGTCGCCGTCCGCGAACGCGCCGGGCGTCTGCGCCCAGTCCTGAGAGGCATGCGTCGCCTGGGCGAGCAGAGCCCGCGACGTCATCGGCGCCCAAACCAGTGCGGCCAGGCCGTAAGCGACGATTCGTCGAAGATGATCATGCATCGCGTGTGTCCATGACGGTCTCGAACGCGGCTTCAATCGGAGTTGATATCGTAGCCGAGCCGCCCGGGAACCGAGAAGGTCGGCGACGCGGCGCGACCCGAGACACGCACGACAACCCGCTTGACCGTGGCGGAGAGATCCACAATATGGGACGGGACGGGCGGTGACGCCCTGCAAGCAGGAGAAGCGACGATGCAAGAGCTTTACGTGAGCACCGACGTCGAGTCCGACGGGCCCATCCCGGGGCCGCACTCGATGCTGAGCTTCGGGTCGGCGGCCTATACGGCCGAGAAGAAGCTGATCGCGACTTTCGAGGCCAATCTCCACACGCTTCCCGACGCCCAGGGACACCCCGACACGATGGCCTGGTGGAAGACCCAGCCGGAAGCGTGGGCCGCCCACCGCGTCGACCTGCGACAGCCCGACGAGGCCATGAGGGCCTACGTCGCCTGGCTCAAGGCCCTGCCGGGCAAGCCCGTGTTCGTCGGATACCCGGCCGGGTTCGACTTCGGCTTCATCCACTGGTACCTCGTCCGCTTCGCCGGGGAGTCGCCGTTCGGCTTCGCTTCCCTGGACGTCAAGTCGTACGCGATGGCGGTGCTCGGCACGAACTTTCGAGAAACGGCCAAACGGCGTATGCCGAAGGCGTGGTTCGACGAGGGCCTTCCCCATACCCACAAGGCGCTTGACGACGCAATCGAGCAGGGAGCCCTCTTCTGCAACATCCTGGCCGCCTCGCGGGGGGCCAAATGAGCGGCGGGCGGGTCCGGGGATCGCATGCGAGGAAATCGGCTCTGGCAATTCGCAGCCCTCGTCGTCGCCCATGATCATCTGGAGAAGATGGAGGTTCGGAGGCTTCTCGTCCCTCCAGGGTGAGCTAGTTCTTCAAGCTGCGTAGGTTCACGACCAACTCGTGGACCCTGGCGGCGTTGCGACGGAGGGCCGCGGCGACGTTGGTGACGCCCTGGAGGCGGAGCCAACTCACGGCGAGGTTCCGCAGGACGGCCAGGGCCTGGGGGCCGGAGCCGGTGCGGGTCCGGTTGGCGTCCTCGCCCAGCGTGACGTCGCGGACGTAGTGCAGCCCGTTCTCGATCGCCCAATGGCCCCGCGTCCAGGCCAGGAGCGTCGCGGCGTCGGCCCGGGATCGTGGGACGCTGGTGACGATGCATTGCACCTCGACCGTCGTCCGGCCCGCGGCCGTGATCGTCCGCTCCAGGCGGCCGACCTGGGCGGCGTGGGGCCAGTCGAGGTAGCCTCCCAGCATCGTCGTGACGGTCAGCCGTCGGCGTTCGACCCGGTCGCCGTGCTTGTCGACCGTGGTCGCCTCATCGCGCTCGGCGGCGGCCCGCCGCCGGGCGTAGGGGGGAAACCGGCGGCTCGCAGGCCGCCGCGACGTCCGCCAGGAGGGTCGGCTGGTTGGCGTCGACCTTCCAGAGGAAGTGGCCCCCGGCCTCGACGACCCGGCGGCTGAGGTCGCGTTGGCAGAAGGCGGCGTCGCCGGTGACGACGCGGCCCTCCAGGGCCAGCCCCTTCAGCAGTCGCAGGGCCGTCTTGTGCTCGTTGGTCTCGGCCGGGACGCGGGCCTGGGCGAGGACGCAGCCGGTGGCCTGGTCGAGGGCCGCCAGCAGGTGGACCGCCGGGGCGGCGCCCCGACGGCTCCCTCGCGAGGCCTTGCCGTCGATCGCCACGGCCCGCAGGCCGTCGGGGTCGACGTCGGGCAGGACGTGGTCGACCCAGCGGGCGACGGCCGCCTCGAAGGCGTCGGCGTCGAGCCGGAGGAAGACCTCGCGGACGGCGCCGTAGGAGGGGGGCCGACGCAGATAGCCCAGGCGGTGCATCAGCCCGATGGGCTGGTCGCGGCCCCACTGCGCGATCGCCGCGTAGCCGCGGCAGCCGCAGAGGATCGCGCAGCACGCGTGGGCGAGGATCGCGGCCAGGGGATGCCGCCGCCCCGACCGCTCGCGCGGGTCGGGGACCTCGGCCAGGAAGTCGTGCAGGCGCAGCGGGCGTCGGTCGTCCATCGGCGTCGACTCCAAAAAGTCGACAGCCTACCACAAATTAACGAACCGACTCACCCTGCTCGTCCCTCAACGCCTCTTGCCGAAGTCCTTCATTGCAGCTATTCTTATGAGCTTTCTTCCGATTCTCACCGCCTGATCGCGACGACGGGCCCGGCCGGGCTTCGATACGGCGTTCGGGCTCACCCTCCTCGCCCGCCCCAACCGCGAGACGAATCCCCCGATGATCCGATTGGTCAACGCCCACAAGAAGTTCGGCCGTCAGTCGATCTACGACGGCATCGACGCCTCGATCATCCGGGGCGAGCGGATCGGCCTGCTCGGGAAGAACGGCGCCGGCAAGTCGACCTTGTTCAAGGTGTTGATGCGCCAGGAGTCGCTGGACTCCGGCGAACTGCTCCGCGACCGCAAGTGCTCGATCGGCTATCTCTCGCAGGAGATCCACCCGCTCCGCGAGGGGACGGTCTTCGAGAACATGCTGCATCATCTCGGCCCCTGGACCGAGGCCGACCTTCGGCTCAAGGCGGTCGTCAAGGGGCTGGAAGCGGGCGACCCGCAAGCCCTGGACGACTACGACGACGCGATGGAAGCGTTCGTCTCCGCCGGCGGCTACGAGATGGAGGCCCGCGCCAAGGCGATCTTGCTGGGACTGGGCTTCTCGGTCGCCCAGCTCGACGCTCCGGTCGCCACCCTCTCGGGCGGCTGGGCGATGCGGTTGGCGCTGGGCGGCCTGCTCGCCTTCGACCACGACATCCTGCTCCTCGACGAGCCCACCAACCACCTCGACCTCCTCAGCGTCAAGTGGTTCGAGGAGTTCCTCCGCTCCTACCCCGGCGCGATCCTGATCACCTGCCACGACCGCGATTTCCTCGACCGGGTCATCACCAAGACGTTCGAACTGGAGCTGGGCAAGCTCTATTCCTACGCCGGCAACTACTCGGCCTACCTCCCCCAGAAGGAGCACCGGCTGGCGGTCCATCAGGCGTCGTTCGACACGCAGCAGAAGAAGATCCGCCAGATGCAGGACTTCGTCGACCGCAACCGCGCCAACGCGGCGACCGCCGGCCGGGCCCAGAGCCGGCTCAAGGCGATGGACAAGGTTGAGCGGATCGACGCGCCTCAGTCCGACAACTCCTCCGTCCGGATCCGTCTGCCCGAGCCGCCTCGGAGCGGCCACGTCGTCGCCAAGTTCGTCGACGTCGACTTCTCCTACGGCGCCAAGGCGGTCTATCGCAGCCTCGCACTGGAGATCGAGCGGGGCGACAAGGTTGTGCTGGTCGGGCCCAACGGCGCCGGCAAGACGACCCTCATGAAACTGCTGGCGGGCGTCCACACGGCGACGGGGGGCGAGGTGGCGTTCGGCAGCAACGTCGTCGCCACCTATTTCGCCCAGCACCGGGTCGAAGGCCTGAACATGAAGGCGACCGTGCTCGCCAACCTGCGGGAGGTCCATCCCGGCGCCAGCGAGGGCGCCTTGCGGCAGATGCTCGGCGGCTTCCTCTTCTCGGGCGACGCCGTCGAGAAGCCCGTCGGGGCGCTCTCCGGCGGCGAGAAGACCCGCCTCTGCCTGGCGCGGATCCTCACCGTCCCACACAACTTCATCATGATGGACGAGCCCACCAACCATCTCGACATCGACAGCCGCGACGTGCTCGAGGAAGCCTTGGACGAGTATTCGGGGTCGCTCTGCTTCATCTCGCACGACGAGCACTTCATCCGCGCCGTGGCGAACAAGGTGATCGAGGTCGAGTCGGGCAAGCTGACGGTCTACCCCTGCGACTACGAGAAGTATCTCTACGCCAAGCTCAAGCGGCAGGAGCCGGACAGCCCCTTCGCCGTGCTCACGCGCAGGGTCAAGCCCAGGGCCGACGACTCCCCCGACGGCGCCAAGCCCGGCGCCGGCCGCCGGACGTCTTCGGTCGCCTGAGCCGCAACATCCTCGAGCGGCCCCCTGAAAGGTCGAGCGTCGCCGCGAGGTTGAAAGGGGCGGGGTCGAGGCTGGGAAAGCTCCGGCCGTGCATCGTTGAAAGATGTCGATGTCTTGGTCTATTCGCGCACGCCTTCAGGGCGGTTTCGCCCTCTCTTCGACGCGCCGACGATCCGTCGACGTCTGCCTCCCGGCGGCTTCCAAACTTCTCGGCCTTGGTGGTTGCGGCTGAGTGCGTTCCGGACGGCCTCTCATGCCAAGGCCGTCCTGCATTCAAACGCTCGTCTAGCTCAGCAAGTTTGGTGGATTTTTTCCACAGCCTCCAGGTCGTCGATCCTCCGATTATGCTTCGCAACCTCGGAATCCGAGGGCGTCTCGATTTCGGACGTAAGACAGGTGCCATCCTCCTCGTCTTCGCGCAGCGCGTCCTAGGTGTCGTCGACCTCGACAGCCGGCCGACCGTCACGCCGGTCAGGCAGCCCGGCGAAATACCATCATCGAACGATCAGTTCGGCGAGGGTCAATCCCTGTGAAGGGACGGGGAGGCCCCGAGTGCGCCCCGCATGGGCCAGCCATCCAACGACCAGTCGGTCGCACTGCGCTTTCCGTCTTGCGTGCCGTGAAGCCCGAGATCGCAGTCCGACCGTCGAGGCTGATGATGGCTTGCCCGCTGGCCTTGCACGGGCGATCCGAAGGGAACCGGCGCACGAGTCGGGGCTTGTTGGACGATCCCCTCGGTCGCACCAAGACGGTATCCCACCACCTCGCCTCCAGGTCTGGGACGCTCCGCTTACCGCGGTTTGCCCCGGGATGGCATACAGCCCCGAGTGACGGAACCAGCCGGCTATACCGCTGGGCGTGACATGATCGAGGGCGTCGGCCACGGCCTGATGCAACGCCGGGGTCGTCCGCGCGGCGGCTCGCCGCAGACTCTCTTTGATCTTCGACCACATCTCCTCGATTGGGTTGTAGTCGGGGACCTTCGTCGAGTAGCCGCCGCGCGACCGGCCGAAGGCAAGCGCCTCGCCCCCCCCCTTTTTTCGCGCCGCCCCGGCGGCGTGCTGATGGGCTCGGACGACCGTCGAGTCGATCATCAGCCGCCGGGCGTCCCAGCACTCGGCCCGCCCGGCCATCAGGTCGAACAGTCTCTTGAGCCGCCCCGAATGGATCCGGCGGCGGAGCCGGTTGGAGACCGCGTCCCGGGCGCCGAACTCCGCCGGCGGGTCGCGCCAGGGGATGCCGGTCCTGGCCCGGTAGAGGACGGCCTCGAAGAATATGCGGTCGGGCGGCTC
Source organism: Paludisphaera mucosa (assembly GCF_029589435.1). Lineage (NCBI taxonomy): Bacteria > Pseudomonadati > Planctomycetota > Planctomycetia > Isosphaerales > Isosphaeraceae > Paludisphaera > Paludisphaera mucosa. The sequence continues at coordinate 2,593,918 of NZ_JARRAG010000002.1, forward strand.
CGGCTCCGGGCCCGGCTTCGAGCGGCAGCTATCCACCATCGGGCCGAGGACGGCCCGGATCTGGTCGGCGATCAGGTGTCGCATGGCGGCGTCGGCCCCTCCCGGGTCGTGGTCCGCCGTAAATCCTCACCGGATCAACCTCCAGGCAGTCCACAAGCCCTAACATAGCGACGGGTGGCAACGACGTGGGCGGGCTACACAGGGCCATGGCCTACCTGGTCTCGGGGCGTATGCCTCAATCAAGGGCCGTGCCGAACCACGCCTCATCGGGCCAGGAGCCCTCGTTCAGCCGGTCCGAATCCCCGGGTCAGGTTGGAGCGCAGAAGGTAGCCCAAACAAGTGCCCTTTTTTTTGTTGATCTCACCAGGATGTCGCGATACACTCCCAAACGCGAGGCGATATAAGCCAGACCGTTCTTAATCTGGCAGACAGAGAAGCCATCCTTTCTGGTTGCTTCACGTAGCAGATGACCGTCGGGGCGCTCGCCCATTACTCGTAAGCTCGGCGATGAACCGCAATCGGGCTGTCCGAGCGGAATATGCTTGGAGATCGTCTAGGTCGATCAATTCAGGCCCGAAGTCCACGACCGGCCCACCGACGCTGACGCGAAGGCGTGGGTCAGGCTTGCGCTTTGCGCCACAATCGGGTGCCTGCCGAGGGAGAAGAACGGACATGAAATCGACGCGGCGGGCGGGCATGAGGATCAGAGCGGCCGGCCGCATCGTCGTACTCGCATCGGTTCTATCGACGATCCACGCGTCGCTGGGCTCCTATCCCCACCAGTTGGCCTATTTCAATCCGCTCCACGGAGGTTTGCACAGCGGGCATGAGCGTCTGCTGCACAGCAACGTCGACTGGAGGCAAGATTGGCTTCTCTGTCAAGCTTACCTGTTCGGCAGTCCAAGAATATTTCCACATAACTACTCGTACATTTATGTTGCTGAAGACGAGGCGGCCATACTTTGCGACGATTTCCGAGGCCTGGCTGATCTCCGCATGATGATCGCTTCCGTCCCACCCGCGACTCCGTTCGGGCTGTGCGTCGGCAGAACGGTCGCAAGCCAGGTTCTTCAGGGTATTCCGACTCCGTCCTTGAGCAATAGTATCAGGGAGTGCATACGACGGGCGGAAAGATGCACCGCGATTACTCCGGCGGTCTTGCTATTCCACTGCCGTACCCCCAACGCAAATTAGATGCAACTGTTCGCGTTCTCCCCCACAGCTTCAGGAGATCTTCACGTGAAGCTCCAGCTCTCCTCGCTCTTGTCGTACGGGCTGATCGCCGCCTCGCTCGGAGTGATGGCCTGGACCACCTCCTCGCTCGGCATCCATGCTTCGACGGCGCAGAATCGAGGGGCGGAGGCCGGTGCGGATACGGTGCTACTGCTCGGTGACAATCCGTACAAGATCTCGTTCGACCCGGTTCGAGTAGATCCGCCATGGGATCCAGCGGAGATGGAGAGATTCCTGGGATGGATCGCGGACCCAATAGAGACCGACCCAAGAAACACTTCGCTCAGCCGCATGTCGCACGCGGCGCGACTGCTATCCCTGTCCGGTCGCGACCCTGCTTGGCTGAAGAGGGAACGAAAGACCTATGTGACGCGCGTGAAACTCCCGAAGCAATCGATCTGGCGCACTTGGCGGGGCCTCGAGGTGGCTGAGTCTGCCGAAGGAAAGCCAACCGAGCACCGCGACCAGACGCTTGCCGCGCTCGCCGAATCCGGAGTTCCACTCAGCGCCGTGATCGAATCCGAGGATGGAGACTTTCACGTCTACGACCTCCTCCGGACCTCCTTGCATGAGTTCCATCTGGATCAAGAGGAGATATCCTGGACGGCGGCGGCCTACATCCGCTATCTCCCCCCCCAGACGACCTGGCAGAACCGTTACGGCGAACAATTTTCGTTGGACCACCTCGCTGAAGAGATGCTGCGGCGGCCGCTCCCTCGGGCGTCCTGCGCGGGGACCCACTTGGTCATGGTCCTGACTGAGTTCGCGAAAGTCGATCGGGGCCTCGGGATCTTAAGCTCGAACGTCCGAAGTCGGCTCGTCGCGTATCTTCGCAGCAAACTCTCTCAGGCGGTCGACTCTCAACTGGACGATGGGTCTTGGACGCATTGTTGGTCGCCTTCCGATCTCGTCGAAGGCCTCGACGTCTTCACGCCGGCAGATACCGACGTCAACCGGGTCACAGCGACGGGACATCTGCTCGAGTGGTTCCACCTCCTGCCCGAAGACCTGAAGCCGCCGGCCCGAACCGTCGAAAGCGGGACCGTCTGGATCCGCTCGATTCTTCGCTCGACGCCCAAGGAAACCGTCGCGGAGGCGTTCTGCCCGTACACACATGCCATCGTGTCTCTCAACCTCGCCGCTCCCCCCCCGACGCGATAGTGTGGCATGTGTGGGGGAAGGCGCACCTGCACCTGAGTGTCGTGGAGGATACCATGAAGCTGTTGGCGACTCTCGGCGTCTCTTTGATCGTCGGCCTGGGCGCGATCTGTATGCAAGGCAGCAGACTGCCCGGCCGCGAGGTCAGCGCAAGCGAAGCTTCCCGAATCATCGGGGGCGCCTGTGGAAATTACAAGGAAACCAGCTGCGGAGGCTGCACGGGCAACAAGCTCACGACTGGGTCCGCGCCGGGCGACCAGAACGATTCCGGTTGCTCAGGCAGCTGCGCTGGCAAGGGGGTCATCTCGGGCGTGTGCGGTTAAGAGTTGAGCCGATCCCTTCTCCGGGCCGCTCGGGAACGAGCGGCCCGGACATTCGAAGCGTCATTCATTCCGTGTTCAAGGAATGCTCGATACGCCGACGGGTTCCACATATCGTCGCCACGTTCGACAGGACTCGATTCGAATTCTAGATGGACACCGAGGAGCTCATAGCTCACGGAATAGCATGCGTTGTGGGTCGCCGTATCTCCGGCGTTTTGACATCGAGCCAAGGGAGGAGATGACCCATATGGCTGGACGGATCGAGGTCGAGGCGCCCGCAGGAAGCCGGTTCCCTAGGACGTCCGCGATGTGGATTCCTTTGGCCGCTTTCGCACTCCTGACCCCACTTCGAGCAGACGAGGTGACCCAGGCTTACGCCGAGGCGGAGCAGGTGAGCTGCGGACCTCGGACTGTATTCTCCTTGGCAAGAATGCTTGGATGCAATCTGGATTATGATGCGGTACGGGCGGAGTTTCGATTGGCGGAAAATGGATGTTCGGTACAAGATGTCAGGGGCGCGTTATTGAACTACGGAGTGGCATGCACAATCCGTCGCCTGGACCCCACCCAGCTTCTTTCGACGTCAACTCCGCTAATTGCACACATGAGGCCCCAGGGCACCGACGGCCATTTCATAATTGTAACTCGGATCGATAAAGAAGGCGTCGAGACCTTCGACCCGATGGTGAATCAAGACAAACATTGGAAATGGCGATCGTTTTCGGATTGGTGGAGCGGATACGTCGTCGTACCCGACCCTTCCCTGATCAATCGGGGGACAGGACCCATGATCCTTCTGCTTGGGATGCATCTCCTCGCGCTCGCGGTGCTGCTGATTTCGGTCATGAGATCCCTCTCGCCGTCGTCTCGGCCCGTCGGTTCAGGCCGTCGGGTGGCGATCAACATCCTGATCCTACTGGCTTTCGGGACCCTTGGGAGTCCCGTGACCGCGGCCGGGGCCGACGAGACAATCCGTTCGAACGTGAATGACGGGAGAAATGCAGCCGGCCTCCTTGCAGGTTTATACGGCACGGATATCCTTTCGAACACGATCGTTCGTGACGAAGTCTGCAGTACGCTCGCCGAGGTCGCCTCGCTCCTCTCCAAGCACGGCATCAAGGCTCGCGCTCGGCAGGTCGATTACGAGGACTTGATGCACCGGACCGGACCATGCATCGTTCCGCTCAGATTTGGCAGGACCGACGCGGCCACGCTTCATGTTTTGATCCAGGCGAACTCCGATGTGGTGACCACGGTTCACGCCGGACCGCTTCTTGTGTACACCTTTCCTGTCGATGAATTCCGGAGACGTTGGACCGGCCACGCGCTCATCCCGACAAGGCGTGTTCCTCGGACGGTCTACTGGGCGGGAGCCGGGGCACTGGCACTCCCGCCGGTCGCCTATGTGCTTGGCCGCAAGTTCATCGTTCGCTCGCGAGGAGCGTCGGGACAGGACGTCTGATCGGCCGACCGAGGCTGGGGAAGCGGTAAACGCCATCCGGCGCAATCAAACACCCAAGAGACCTCAATGGCGATGGACCGTTACGACCACAACGGTTTCTCCACCTCGTATCCAGCGATTGTGCCGTGGGTCGCTCCCTCTATTTTAGCAGCCGACGCCGGCATAACTCGGTCCTTCAAGGCATGCTCCGGCACCCCGATCATTTCAAAGTCGGGCGAATCCTCCCGTCTTGCCATCGTCCTTGAGCGCCGCACGACCGCTTCGTTGACCGCCCGAGCGAGCGATTCGGCGATGTACTCATAACTCCTTTCGAACTGGCGAAGGAATTCGAGATGGTGCTTCTTTCATTGATCCTGGGGGCCCTCACGCTACAACCTTCCGGCACGCGAGACGGGATCGGCTCATCGACGATCCCGGAGAGGATTCGGGCCGCTTTGGCAGCGGGGGCCGACAATAGCTTCTCCGACCTGGAGATCAAGGGATCGATGAACAGACGGATGCTCATGCCGTCTCGGAAAGTCCTCGAGACCCTGGGCACTCCCGAGTCCGAATCGGAGTTTACACAGCAGATCCGATTTGAATTGATGTTCAAGGGCGTCAGTTATCGAGAATCGTTGCGCTATCCGCCGGGCAAGTACCATTCGGGCGAGGACGTTCTGGAGACTTCCTTCGATGGGGCGAAATTCTTCGTGGGCCGGTTCGACCCCCAAAACAAGAGCAACCCCGGTTCTCTCATCGTGACCACTCCGGCGCTCAGCGAGGCTGAGAGCAAGCTGAATCGGACGGTCACGAGCTGGACGAGGAGCGATCTGTGGTATCTGCTCGAAGCCGGCTTCGATGGCCCGACCCAGGGCACCACCATGGGACGGCCGGTCAGATCGCTCGTCCTAACCCGCGCCGCCGCCGGCAAGGTCGTGTCCGTGCGGCTCATGGGTCGGGAGTCCGAAGAACTGGTCGAGGTCGAGATCCAATATCCTGAGCCTTGGCAGAGCAGTGGGACCTATCCGATCGAGACGGATCCGAGCTTCGATGATCTGCTGAATGGCACGGATAAGCTCCAGATGAGAAAGGAGCGACAACGTCGTCAGCTTGTAGGCGAAGAACGCCTGTGCCGATTCTTGCTCGACGGCAAGCTGGGCTTCGCGGTGCGGGAACGATGGGAATTCCGGAGGTCGAACGGCTTGTTGATGTTCCATTCGACGAGCTCCGATTTCGTTGAGCTCGAGCCGGGTGGTCCGTGGTTGCCGAAGCATTGCGACGTGAAATGCCATGCGGACCTTCTGGCCCCCCTTCATATCTCGTCGGAACCTCTTTATGCAACGGTGATCGATGTCAGTGAGATCCGGAGGATACCGGCGGGTCGAGATGAGTTCAGCCTCTGGTATGGCGCCCCCGGGATGATGATCCAGGATTACACGCGACCGAACTCTTCCGTCTCCACCCCTCATCAGTACACCGTTACGTCCTCGTCTGAAGCTCTGGACAAGAGACTGGGCACGACCGGCTCGAAACAGGCACTAATCCTGCTCGCCAACGTTCTCATAATCTGCGGCATTGCATTGTATGCGTACGTCAAGTCGCGAAAGAAGCGCTGACGTCCCTCGAGGGTCGCGGCTGTTCGTTCGGAGTTGAGCCGCATTCGCGTCGAGCTTTCATGGTACTCCTACGTTTGCGAGGCGGGCTGATGCCTTGGACCTTGATCTGGTCGTTCTGCGGCTTCGTCGGCCTCATCCCGCAAGCGGATTCCGCCTCCGCCCTCGCGGTGGGAGGCCGCCGACCGATGACGGCGGCCTCGCTGGCCCAAACGCTCATCGATCAGCATGATGACCTCTTCGCCTTGGCGTTGGTCTACCAAGAGGCGCCTGGCAGCCGACGCCCGGGCCGGCTGGAGGGCGCCTATCTACGACGACGCTTGGCGGCGAGTCGACCCGGGTCGTTCATCCGGGACAACGCCCATGGTCACTCCAGGCTCAAATGGTCGGACGACCCGATTCGGAAGACGTTGCTCGTCACCCCGAACGAGTCCGTGATCCTAGAGCACCTGAATCGACTCCTCGTCGACTTCGAGAACACGCGATCGAATGGGGCCCTTTCGACGATCCAAGAGGAGATGATCTTCGAGGTCCTCTGTTGGTGGCCCTTCACGAGCTGGCCCGCTCCGAAGAACTTCGGTCGGCCCTTCGCGTTGAATCCTCTGTTCAAGGAAGGCGACCTCCGACTCCTCCCGCGGATCGAACGGATCCAGTCGCGGCCGTGCTACGTTCTCGACATCAAGGATGTCGTCACATTTTGGGTCGACTGCGAGCGCCCGCGGTGCATCCTCAGGAAAGACGTTTACAACCCGCGGACGAACTCGGTGGCGTCTCGTTACGAGATGGATGATCACCGAGAAGTGGGGGATGGCATCTGGATCCCCGGACGTTTCAGGAGCATGCAATTCGATTCGAACGCACAGTCGCCTCAGCTTCGGGAGAGGTTGGTCATCGACGCCGCGTTCCTGATCGACGATGTGGAAGTCAACGACCACGTCCCTCCCGAGACCTTCCGACTGAACCTCGAGCCGGGGACGGTCCGCAGGGTCGTCTCATCGAACGCGGAGCGATTCGATCCGGTCAGCGACGGGCAGGGTTTGCATTTGATCTCGATCTTGAATTGGTCCCGGGCGGTGGCAGCCGCCAAGAAGGCGGGGACCGATCCCGGCTTCGAGGGTCGCCTGCCCCTGATCCTATCCGTCGTCGCGGTCGGTGGAGTGACGGTCGCCCTCCTATTGGCGGCGCGCCCGTCCACCAGCCGAGCGGGGACCTTGAATCCGACAACGTTAGGCGCGAATACGCTCAAGCAAGGATCTTGCCAACCATGAAGCAATCTCCGCGCTCGTCGCGTCGGTCGACCGCTTCGAAGTCGGTGCCGGAACGCGGCTGATGCAACCGCGTGCTCGCGCATGTCCTGGTTAGGCTACCTCCATCCGTCAAATTCGGGTGCGGGACGGGCGGGAGGCCCTCCAAGTAGGACCTCGACGGGGCCCCCGGTGGACGGCTTCGCATCACGGGCCCCGGTTGTTCTTTGCTGACGCTAGTCGGGGTCGAGACTCGATGACGCGGGGATGCTTCTCGTCTCAAGATCAGAGTAAGGGCCGAGAGGCGGCCTGGGGGTCCTCATCGGAGCGACTCGAATGCCGCCGAAAGCCTCGTTTCATGCATCGTAGGAAAGGAAGGACGCTCCGCATGACGTTGAGGCCGGACCTCCCCACTCCGCACGCCGAACCGTCGGCACGCCAAGCCATCGCACAAGTGGACGGTAAGATCAGAGTATCCATATATTACTAAAAAGTCGATCCGGCCCCGTGTCGGCTACACAGTCGGCGATCCTACGATCGCGGAGATCCTTCAATGACTCCGACTCCAGCGCCGGCGATTTCTCGCGAGTCTCCGCGAGTCCGTGCGGATGGGGCTCGCGTGGTCGCGGCCGTCGCCCTCCTCCTCGCCGCCCACGGGCTCCTGGTGGGATACTCCGCCACGTTGCACAGCCCGACCTACAACGAGCCTGGACACCTGGTCGCGGGGCTGACGCAGTGGACGTTCGGCCGGTTCGAGGTCTACCGCGTCAACCCCCCCCTGGTGCACTACGCCGCGGCGCTGCCGGTCATGCTCGCCGGGCATCGCGAGGTTTGGGACCAATTCTACGAGGCGCCCGGGGCGCGACCTGAATTACCGATGGGCTATGCCTTCCTCAGGGCCAACGGACCGCGTTCCGCATGGCTGATCACCCTCAGCCGTTGGGGTTGCCTCCCCTTCACCTTAATCGGCGGCCTGATCTGCTTCGTCTGGTCGCGGGACCTCTGGGGCGGTCCTTCAGCTGGGTTGGTCTCCCTGACGCTCTGGTGCTTCGAGCCGTTCCTCATGGGCCACGCGGAGCTGATCACGAACGATTGTGCTGCGACATCGCTCGGCCTCGGGGCCGGCTATTTCTTGTGGCGCTGGTTGCGGAACTCGACCTGGTGGCGAGCCGCGGCCGCCGGGGCCGCACTCGGTCTGGCGCTGCTGAGCAAGTCGACGTGGCTCGTCCTCCTAGTCCTCTGGCCGGTGCTCTGGCTGGTCTGGACGGAAGCCGGTCGCCGCCTGACCCGCGGGGCGGGCCGGACGAGATCGCCCGCTCCTTGCGCGGCTCAGTTCGCCGCTCTGCTCATCCTCGCCGTGTACGTCCTGAATCTCGGGTATCTTTTCGATGGTACCTTGACGAGGCTCGGCGATTATTCCTTCACGAGTCGAGCTCTCGCCGGCCCGGGGAAACCGGGTCATATTGGAAACCGTTTCCGTGGAACGTGGTTCGAGAATGTTCCGGTCCCATTGCCGCATTCCTACGTCATCGGCATCGATATCCAAAAGAAGGACTTCGAAACGTTGAGCGAGCCGTCGTTCCTGCTCGGTGAATGGAAGTCCGGTGGATGGTGGTACTACTATCTTTATGGGCTTCTCGCGAAGACCAGCGTCGGTCTGCAAGTCCTGGTCTTATTCGGAATCCTCTCGATCATCTGTCGGGAGCGAAGGAACGGGGATGTCGGCCGCTCGTTGGAGCGCCCCAGCGGTGACGTTGCATCCCCACGGCATCGGCCGCGGGCTGGCTTCTGGATCGGGGGCGCGGGCTTTCTCGACCTCGCGGTCCTCGCCGCTCACGGGGCGATCGTCCTCGTCCTCGTCAGCTCACAGACGCAGTTCAACCATCATGTTCGCTATGCCCTTCCGGTGCTGGGATTTGCCATGGTCTTCGCAGGCGCGTCGGCCTGGCCATTCGAGTCGGATGAGGGGATGAGTCGGGGGCCTGGAACCGTCGGCGCGGGGTGAGAGGCGCCCGGGCGACGCCGGTCTGTCGGCCGACTTCTCGTCGAGCAACGGCAATCGGCGGATGATGATGACGGCGAGGGAGTTTCAAGTATGCTGGACCCCCGACAGTCGTTCGCACCGCAGCCGCTTCCAGGGAAGCCCCTTGATCCGGCGGGGCCTTCGCTCGACGAACCGACGGCCCCGCTTTGGGCCGCCGCGGTGGGGCTCGACTCCCATCCGCGGAATCAGGCCTCGGTTCGCTCACGACGGTCGCGGCCACGGTCGGCGAACCGCTCTTCGGGCCTTGCCAGCCTCTCGCGCGACCGGCTGCCGCGCCTCGCCGGCGGCTGGGACCGCACCGACGGGGCGCAGGCGCGACATCCCTGACGAAGCTTCACCGGCCGGGCTGACGGCGGAAATTCGGAGGGCGACAGGATGAAGCAGCCACTTGTAAACACGCGTCGATTCCGATACGGTGGACGGAAGAGAGGCTCGAATAGGCGATCTACCGCCAGGGCATGGCCACTCACTCACGTCTTCGTTGTGCTCGAAAAAGCCGCTCCTTCTGTCGCGGCTTGAAGAAGAACCACGTCGTCATCAGGCGGGCACCAGCCTTCGGCCGGGGGGTCCCTGATCATGCCTGTCCAGCTCTCGATAATCATCCCCGCGTACAACGAGGCGGCGCGCCTACCTCGCCATTTGGACGAGATCCGCGACTATCTCGCTCGATCGGGCCCCGCGGATTACGAGGTCCTGGTCGTCGATGACGGGAGCGTGGATGGCACCGACCGGGAGGTGCGCCGGAGGTCGGAGACGTGGCCCGAGCTTCGCCTGATCCGGCACGAAGGGAATCGTGGAAAAGGGGCCGCCGTACGCACGGGGATGCTGACTTCGTCCGGGAGCCTCCTGCTCTTCTGCGATGCGGACGGGGCCACCCCGATCCGGGAGGAGGCCCGCTTCCGCGACATCATCGAGTCAGGACGAGCCGAGCTGGTGGTGGGCTCTCGACGATCGATCCTCGTGCGTCGCGCGTGGCACCGCAGGCTGTGCGGCCGGGCGTTCTCGGCCGCCGTGCGATGGATGGTCCCGAATCCGGCTAGCGATAGCCAGTGTGGATTCAAGATGTTCCTGCGCGGTCCCGGGCTCGACTTGTTCTCGAACGGCGCCGAGGACGCCTACCTCTTCGACGTCGAGCTGCTCGCCATGGCCGCAATCCGCGGCTATCGCGTCGCCGAGGTCGAGATCGACTGGGAGGAGGTGCCGGGCTCGAAGGTGCGCCTGGTGCGGGACTCGTGGCGGATGTTGTCCGGGTTGCCGAGGGTGCGGAGGTCCGTACGCTCCCGCAGGCACCCACCCCCCATCGGCGAGGCCGCCGTCCCGACCACATCGGCCGGAGGGTCGGCGTGAGCGCCGCGAGACAGACCGACGGCTCGGGATGAATTCGGCCCCATCGCCCTCCCCGGCCGTCCTACCTCGATCGAGTCAGGGCCGACGCGAAGGCCGCGCCGCCAGGCGTCGGGTCGCGGGCCCCGGGGGCCGTGCATGAAGAACTTCCTCAGAGCCCTGTTCTACGCCTACGCCACGGGCGTTATCGTCCTCGGCGGATTCGCATTCGGCGCGGCCGTGCTCAGGGATTCGCCGGTCCGCGGGACACTCTTCGGGTCGCCCGGGGAATCCTACAGCAACTGGGACGGACAATGGTACAAGTCCATCGCCGAGTCCGGATATCGCTACAGCACCACCGAGCGTTCGAACGCCGTGTTCTTCCCAGCCTATCCGCTGACGGGTTGCCTCGTGTCCCGGCTCACCGGGCTCGGGATCGACGAAGCCCTCCTGCTGACCTCGAACGTCTTCCTGGTGGGCGCCTTCTGGCTGATCCTCGAATACATCTCCCTGCGATACGGCCCCGACTGCGATCGCATCGGCGGGTACGCCCTGGTGGCGCTGGGGACCTTGCCCACGGCCTTGTTCTACCGGGTCAACTACTCGGAGTCGATGTTCCTCTTCTTCGTCGCGCTGGCCCTCTACCAGATGGAGCGTGGGGTGCATTCCCTCCTCGTCGCCGTCGTGGTCGGCCTGGCGACGGCGGTTCGCCCTGTGGGCGTCGCATTGGTCTTGCCCTTCGTCATGGACCTCTGGGGCCGCGGGGGGCGCCCGGGCCGGAAACTCATGCGGATCGCCATGCTCTCCCCCGTGGCCGTCTGGGGCCTGATGGCGTTCTCCGCGCATCTTTACGACAAGTTCGGCGACCCGATCGCGTTCGTCACGGCGCAGGCCGCATGGGCTCGACGCCCGCCCGAGCCCCTCATGGACCGGGTTTTTCACCTGCTGGTCTTCGAGCCGGGATGGGTCACGCTGCTGCCCGGCTCGTCGACCTACTGGTACAACAACGAGTACCACCACTCGCTCCTCTTCAACATGAGGATCGTGGACCCGGTCTCGTTCCTCGCGACCCTTGGGCTGGTCGCCGCCGGCGCCGTGCGGCGCTGGCTGACGCCGCGCGAGGTGGCAGCGTCGGCCGGATTGCTCCTCATCGCCTATGTCACCAACGGCTACTCCACGAACATGGTCAGCATGGCGCGCTATTCGTCGGCGGTCATGCCGATCTACCTGGTCATGGGCCGGATGCTGGCCTCGGTCGAGCCGCCGGCCGCTGCGGCGTTGATCGGCGTGAGCGGCTTCTTCCTGGGTGCCTTCTCGGCGATGTTCGCGACGTGGCACGTCGTTATCTAGCGGAAGCCCCCGAGGCCGTCCGGTCCCGAGGGGTCGCGAAGTGAGGTTGAGACGACGAGTAGAGCCCCCCCTCGCATCCCGCGTATCGATGAGGAGGATCGACCCCATGTCCTCGATCGTGCTGCTTATCGCCTTGGCGGCCCCTGCGGCCCCGCCCAGCGATGTCTTGGATGTGGACCTCCGTTCGAACGGGTATGATCGGGCCCTGTTCCGCGCGGATTCCCAGGGCACGCGCGGGCGATGGCTCCTCGAACCGGACGGCTTGCAGGCCTTGCTGCCGGCCGGCCCTGCCGGACGGGGCCCCATCAGCCTGAAGGGCCGGTTCCGGCTCGAGGGCGACTTCGAGGTGCTGGCCGACTTTCGCATACGCGAGCTCCCTCGTCCCCACGCCCCCCGGGGGGCAGGCGACGCGACGGCCTTCAACGCCCTAGAGCTCGTCGTCGCCGGCCCAGGGGGCTGGACGGTCGTCAGTCGGAAGCACGAGAAGGGCGGCCCGTGTTTCAGCAGCTACGCGGACTTGGGAGGCCGGACGATCGCCTCCCCCTGCCTCGCCGACGGCAGGGAGTCCGGCCGCCTGGGCATCCGTCGGGCCGGCGAGACGCTTCATTTCTTCTACGCCGGGCCGGACGGGTCGCACTCGCAGATCGGCGAGGTCCAGTACGGCTCCGGGCCCGTCGAGGAGGTTTCGATCCAAGTGCACGCGCTGAACACGCTGGACGGCTTGCGCGTCCAGTTCGATCGGATCGTCGTGCTCGCCGATCGCATCATCAAGGAAGGCTCTCTTCGCTCGGGCTGGGCGGCTAGCGTCCTCCCGGCCGGCGCCGCCGTCATCGCCGCGGCCTCGTTGGTTGGGATAGCGATCCGACGCCGAGCGGTCGTGCGCCGCATGGGGGCGTTCGGACGAAGTGGCTTTACGCTGATCGAACTCCTGGCCGCCATCGCGGTCATCGGCGTGCTGATCGCACTGCTGATCCCGGCGGTGCAGTCGGCTCGCGAGGCCGCGAGGCGGGCGAGCTGCCAGAATAACCTGAGGCAGATCGGCCTAGCCTCCGCCAACTATCAGGCGACGCTCGGGGTCCTGCCTTTCGGCGTCGGGGGCGGGTCGCCGGCGGGGCGTGAACCTCGCTGGTCCGCCCAATCCCAGATCCTGCCTTACCTGGAACAACCGACGCTTTTCCATTCGCTCAACTTCGGCGGCATCCCGTGGAGCCACGGGGACGACCCCTACGCTCCGTTGAACCGGACCGCCCTGGCGACGACCCTCGCCGGATTGCTCTGTCCGTCCGACCGCATGCGCAGCGACGAGGCGGGAGCCGATCTGGCCGCCGTCACCGGCCCTACGTCCTATCGCGGGTCGGCCGGGACGATGCCCCGCAATCTTTCGGCCGACTTGCCGGTCGCCAACGGAACCGGGAAGAACGACGGGGTCTTCTGGTTCCAGAGCGCCGTAGGGCCGGCCGACTTCCGTGACGGCATGAGCTATACCGCCCTGTTCAGCGAGAGATGCCTCGGAGGGCCGGGCCCCGAAGATCGGGGGTCGGATTACTACCTCACCGACCAGCGGCCCGATTCCTGCCGGTCGATCTCGCCTGGGACCCCACGCTTCGACGTGACTCATCACCGATCGGGCGGCCGCTGGGGCGACGGCAACGTCGTCTATACTCGCTACCACCACATCCTACCGCCGCAGGCTCCGAGCTGCTTGGTCGGTGGCTCGAGCGACTATGACGGCCCGATCGTGTCGACGGCGACCAGCCGGCACTCCGGCGGCGTCAACCTGCTGCTGGCCGACGGGACGGTCCGCTTCGTGAAGCAGCAAGTCTCCGAGCCGGTTTGGAAAGCCCTGGCGACCGTCTCGGGGGGGGAGGCGTTCTCTCAGGACGCGTATTGATCACGGCACGTGCGTCGCGAGTCATCGGAGACGGCGTGGCCAAGCCCTCGTCTTCAAAAATTGTCATTATGAACAAATCTTTGTCATCTCGCAAAACTCCGTACGGGAAGAGCCGCGTCTCGTCTCGGGTGGACGCCCTGCCCTTCACGAATTCCATTTTCCTGAATCCTCGCGCCGACGACCATCCACCGTCGAATCCGCCGCGACCCGATCCTCCGTCCCTTCTCCTCGTGATTCAACCGTCTGGGTCACGACGAATCACCGACCCTAGTCGTCGCCTCAAGTGGGCGCTCAGCAGTGCCGCCGTCTGCGTCATGCTCCGCTTCGACGCCTCCCCGCCCCGTACGGCCTCGTCGGTCACGACGAATCGACGAGCCGCTTGAAGCGGTCCGAGACGCTCACGGCGACATGCCGTTCCGCGACCTCATGACCGACGACGAACTGATCCAGATGGGCGACCGGCGACTTCAGCGATCGCGCGAAGGCGAGCGTTTCCTCCCACTAGCGCGAAACGAAGTCGGGGGTCGGCTCGGGTATGGGTTGGGGGGAGGTCTAGGCGACAGGCTGGGCGGCTCGATCGACGCGGATGCGGATGAGGGGTCGGTGCCGCCCTGGCAGAGCGAGACGTTCGGGTCGACGCAAAAGTCGCAGACGGCGGGGTTCGTCGAGCGTGGTCACGCCGAGAGCGAGGAGATTCGAGACCACCTCGCGACGGGTGGCCAGACTTCGCCGCCTGTAAAGTCGGGTTGGAGAGTAGTGAGACGGGCGGGGCATACAGAAGCCGGGTACCGCGGAGAGATCCACGAAGAAGGCGACCCTCTCAGGTCGCCGGGGGCAAGAATCGATTTCTTGAAAGCCGAACGAAAACCGGAAAAATCGTAATCCGTCCGCAACCCCTAATCGCAAGCCCAGTCGCCCTGCCGCAAGTCCTTGGGAGGGGAAACTCTATAATGGGCGGCATTGGATTTGAACCAATGACTTCCACCGTGTGAGGATGGCACTCTAACCACTGAGTTAGCCGCCCGGCGTGTTCGCAGTTGCGACACGAGTATTTTAACGGCTGAAGCAGAGGTCCGCAAGGCGGCCGGATGTCTTGAGGACGATATTCATGGGGCTTCCTACGGGGCTCGCCTGTGACGCGAGTCGGGGTCGTGGAGAGGTTTGGGTGGGGGGTTGCCCGCGTAGGGTGGGCTCCTTAAAGTGATGGCTCGCAGTCTGTTCAAATGTCCGTCTGACGAATGGCGAGACGACCATGCCTCCTTTCTTCCCTGACGTGCCGAAGATCCAGTACGGCGGCCCCAAGTCGCGGAATCCGCTGGAGTTCAAACACTACGACCCGGACGCGGTCGTCGGCGAGAAGACGATGAAGGAGCATCTGCGGTTCTCCGTCGTCTACTGGCACACGTTCTGCAACCCGCTCTCCGATCCCTTCGGCGCCGGCACGGCGCAACGGCCGTGGGAAGACGGGAGCCAGTCGGTCGCCAACGCTCAGACCCGCGCCCGGGCGGCGTTCGAGTTCTTCGAGAAGCTCGGCGCCCCGTTCTACGCCTTCCACGACCGCGACGTCGCCCCCGAGGGACGCAACCTCAAGGAGAGCCACGCCAACCTCGACGCCGTCGTCAAGGTCCTCAAGGAGGAGCAGGAGCGGACGGGCGTCAAGCTCCTGTGGGGGACCGCGAACCTCTTCTCGAACCCTCGCTACATGCACGGGGCGGCCACGAGCCCCAACTTCGACGTCTTCGCGTTCGCCGCCGCCCAGGTCAAGAAGGCCATGGAAGTGACGCTCGAACTGGGAGGGACCGGCTACACCTTCTGGGGGGGCCGCGAGGGGTACATGACCCTCCTGAACACCGACATGAAGCGCGAGGTCGACCACCTCGGCCGATTCCTGCACATGGCGGTCGATTACAAGAAGCAGATCGGCTTCAACGGGACGTTCTACATCGAGCCCAAGCCCAAGGAGCCGACGAAGCACCAGTACGACTCGGACGCCGCGGCCTGCCTGAACTTCCTCCGCACGTACGACCTGCTCCCCCACTTCAAGCTCAACCTTGAGACCAACCACGCCACGCTGGCGGGCCACGAGATGATGCACGAGATGGAGGTCGCCATCGGCTCCGGGGCCCTCGGCTCGATCGACGCCAACACGGGGGATTACCTGCTGGGCTGGGACACCGACCAGTTCCCGACCAACATCTACCTCACCGCGCAGTGCATGATCTGCCTGCTGCAGATGGGCGGCTTCACGACCGGGGGCGTCAACTTCGACGCCAAGGTCCGGCGCGAGAGCTTCGAGCCCTTGGACCTGTTCCTCGCCCACATCGGCGGAATGGACGCATTCGCGCGAGGGCTCAAGATCGCCCACGCGATCCTCGAGGACGGCCGGTTCGCCGAGTTCGTCAAGGAACGCTACGCGAGCTGGGACTGCGAGCTGGGCCGGCGCGTCGAGGCGGGCCGCGCGAGTTTCTCCGACCTGGAGGCCTACATCGCCCCCAAGGGGGACGCCGCGAGGAACGCCAGCGGTCGCCAGGAGATGCTGGAGAACCTGTTCAACGACTACATCTGAGGATGCGTCGGCGGGCGGGCGCGAAACGTCGCGCCCTCCCGCCGCAAGGTCGATCGACCATCGCTCGACTCAGGCGTGTTCGGCCAGGGTGGCGAAGATGCCCTGCATGAAGGCCGGCAGGTCTTCGGGCGTGCGGCTGGTGACGATGTTGCCGTCGCGGACGCAGGCGCCGTCCTGCCAGATCCCGCCGGCGTTCTCGACGTCGTCGCGGATCGCGAAGAAGCCGGTGACGTTGCGGCCCTTGATGCAGTGGGCCGAGCAGAGCATCCAGGGGCCGTGGCAGATGGCCGCGACCACCTTGCCGAGGCTCGCCGCGCGGGCGACCAGCTCGATCATGGCCGGCGTGCGCCGCATGTGGTCGGGCGAGTAGCCGCCGGGGATGACGACCAGGTCGAAGTCCTCGGCCTTGACGTCCGACGCCGCGACGTCGGCCTTGGCGGGATAGCCGTGCTTCGAGGCGTAGCTCTCGCCGGCCTTCGGGCCGACGATCTTCACGTCGCAGCCGGCCTCGCGAAGCCGGTAGACGGGGTACCAGAGTTCCAGGTCCTCGTAGAACTTCTCGACCAGGACCGCCGCGGACTTGCCGCCGAGACTGCTCATTCAGGGACTCCCTCGCTGGGTGGTTCGATCGTGCGGGTGAACGGTTGGGCTCGGGGTCGGCGGCGTCAGCCGCGGGCGGCCGGCGCGGGGGACGGGGCCTCGCCCCGGGCCGGCGGGGCGTGCTCGGCCATGGCGCGGGCGATCGCCTCGTCGAAGCCGTAGGGGGGCTTGTAGCCCAGCACTTTGCGCGCCTTGGCGATGGAATAGTCGAGGTGCAGGCCCAGGAACTTGTAACGGGCCTTGTTGATGATCGGCGCGTCCTTGCGGCCGCGGAGCCGGGCCCCGCCTTCCACGACCACGGCCAGGAACTTGGCCAGCTTCAGGGGGATCTTCCGGGTCGGGGCGGGGAGGCCGGCCAGCTCGGCGACGCGGCCGACGAACCGCCGCTTGCTGACGTCCTCGCCGTCGGTCAGGTTGAAGACCTGGCCCACCGCCTCGGGGGTCTCGGCGGCGAGGAAAATGCCTTCGACCAGGTTCTTGGCGTAGATGCAGTTGAGGGCCTGCTCCCCCGAGCCGAAGTACGCGAAGGTCCCCCGGCGCAGGTTCGTCAGCAGCTTCGGCAACACGGTGCGGTCGCGCTCGCCGTAGATGAACCCGGGGCGGACGACCACGACCGCCAGGCCCTTGTCCTTGCAATAGGACAGGGCCAGGGCCTCGGCCTCGGTCTTGGAGCGGGTGTAGGCGTCGAGCGACTCGGCGGCGGGCGGGGTGGTCTCGTCGGTCCCGTAGTGGTCGCGGCCCTCGTAGACGCCCAGCGAGCTGACGTGGACGAACCGCTCGACCCGGGCGGCGACGGCGGCGTCGAGGAGCAGGCGGAGGGCGTCGACGTTCAGCCGGCGGAACTCGGCGAGGGTCCCCCAGTCGCCGACCTTGGCGGCGCAGTTGAAGATCCAGTCGGCGCCCTCGGCGCCGCGGGCGAGCGCGGCGGGGTCTTCGAGGTCGCCGAGCACCTTCTCGACGCCCCACTCGTCGAGCTTGCGGACGTCGCTGGTGGGGCGGACCAGGGCGCGGACGCGGTGGCCGCGGGCCAGGGCCTCCTCGACCGCGTGGCCGCCCACGAGGCCGGTGGCGCCGGTCACGAAGATCGTCTTGGGGCTGCTGCTGCTCATGGCGTACGGGTCTCGACCGCGGGCGGATGCCGTCCACGGGCCTGGCGCGGTCATGCTTCCAGGCCGGCTCGACGGGGGAAGGTCCGACGTCGGCCCCCCTCGATCCTACCCGATGGGCCGCGGCGGTCAAACCGGCCGACGGCCGAGGTCCGGGCCGGCGGCCGCGGCCCCGAGTTAGGGGTGGCCTTCGGATCGCCGGTCGGTGTAGTGTGGAGTCATCGACATCGCATCGCCCCTTCGCACCGGCCCGTCGAGCACAGCCCGGACGATCGCGGCGAGGGCCCGCATCCGGTCGTGCGGGATCGTCAAGACGGACGGAAGGGACAGCTCGTCATGGCCGCAAGCCTCAAACCGGAAGAAATCGGCTCGTACCGTCGTCTCCTCGAAGACCTCGGCGACCGGCTCCGCGGGAACGTCGACCGCATGACCGACGAAGCCCTGCGGCGCAACCAGGGCGAGGCCTCGACGAACCTCTCGAACGTGCCCCTGCACATGGCCGACGTGGGGACCGAGAACTACGACCAGGAGTTCACCCTCGGGCTGATCGAGAACGAGCAGGAGACGCTCAAGCTCATCGACGAGGCCATGGTCCGCATCGGCGACGGCACCTACGGCCACTGCGCGGAATGCGACCAGCCGATCGCCAAGGCCCGGCTCTCCGCCCTCCCCTACACCCGCTACTGCATCGAGTGCGCACGGAAGCTGGAGAACCCGGAATGACGCGACGGATCGCGACGAGCCGTTGGATCCTGTTCCTGGGGCTGGCGCTCGGCGGCGCGGCCTTCGACCTGGCGACCAAGTCGATCATCTTCCAGGAGGTCGGCGCGCCCCCCTCCGCCCCCGTGGCCGTGATCCGCGACGTCCTGGAGCTGCGCACGAGCTACAACCCCGGCGCGCTCTGGGGATTCGGCCGCGACCTGCCGCACAGCAGCCTGATCTTCGCCGGCCTGTCGGTGGTGGCGGGCGTGGCGATCGTGGGCTGGCTCTTCGTGGGCGGCGCGGCGGCGAGCCTCCCTTTGACCTTCGCGCTCGGCCTGATCATGGCGGGGGCGATCGGCAACTGCTACGACCGCGTGGTCTTCGGCCACGTCCGCGACTTCGTGCACTTCCACATCGATTCCATCAACTTCGACTGGGCCATCTTCAACTTCGCCGACTGCATGCTGGTCGTCGGGGCCCTGACCCTGGTCCTCTTCGCGCTCCGGCCCGAGCCGGCGCCGGTCGAGCCCTCGGCCGCGCCGGACGAGAGCCCGGCGGCCGCCCCGCTCGCCCGCGATGCGGAGTCGCTGCCCACCTAGTGAAGCGGCCGCCCGCCGCTCAGACGTCGTAGTACAGGTTGAACTCGTAGGGGTGGGGGCGGATGCGGAGCGCCTCGATCTCGTAGGTCTGCTTGTACCAGATCCAGGTGTCGACGACGTCGGGCGTGAAGACGTCGCCGCGGAGCAGGAAGTCGTGGTCGGCGCGGAGGGCTTCGAGCGAGGCGTCGAGCGACCGCGGGGTCGTCGGGACCTTGGCCAGCTCTTCGGGCTGGAGGTCGTAGATGTCCTTGTCGAGCGGGTCGCCGGGGCGGATCTTGTTCTGCACGCCGTCGAGGACGGCCATCAGCATGGCGGAGAACAGCAGGTAGGGGTTGGCGGCGGCGTCGGGGCAGCGGTACTCGATGCGACGGCTGCGGGGGCTCGCGCCCGAGACCGGGATCCGCACGATCGCCGCGCGGTTGCGGCGGCTGTACGAGACCTTGGTGGGTGCCTCGAAACCCTCGACCAGGCGCTTGTAGCTGTTGGTCGTGGGGTTGGCGAAGGCGCAGAGCGCCCCGGCGTGCTTCAGCAGGCCGCCGATCGCATACAGGCCCAGGTCGCTCATGCCGGCGTAGCCGTGGCCGGAGAGGAGCGGCTCGTCCTCCTTCCAGAGCGACAGGTGGGTGTGCAGGCCCGAGCCGTTGTCGCCGAACAGGGGCTTGGGCATGAAGGTGGCGGTCTTGCCGCTGCGGTTGGCCACGTTGCGGATGATGTAGCGGGCCATCATGACCCGGTCGGCGCTCTCCATCAGGTCCTGGGCGTCGAGGTCGATCTCGCACTGGCCGCCGGTGGCGACCTCGTGGAAATGCGCCGAGGTGCCGATGCCGCATTCGGCCATCCGGCGGGCCATCTCGGAGCGGAGGTTGACCAGGCTGTCGGTCGGCGGGCAGGGGAAATAGCCCAGCCCGGAGCCGGGCTTGTAGCCCAGGTTGGGGCGCTCGACGCGGCCGCGGTTCCAGGCCCCCTCGACCGAGTCGACGTGGTAGAAGGCCTCGTTGGAGCGCTGGTCGAAGCGGACGTCGTCGAAGACGAAGAACTCCAGCTCGGGCGCGAGCAGGCAGTAGTCGGCGATCCCGGTGCTCCGCATGTACGAGACCGCCTTGCGGGCGATGTTGCGGGGGTCGCGGGTGTAGTCCTGGTGGGTGATCGGGTCGTGGATGTTGCAGATCATGGTCAGCGTGGGCTGGGCCATGAAGGGGTCGACCAGGGCGGTCTCGGGCTGCGGGACGACGAGCAGGTCGGCCTCGTTGATGGCCCGCCAGCCGACGACGCTGGAGCCGTCGAAGCCGATGCCCTCCTCGAACGTCTCCTCGGTGAGGGCGTCGGCGGGGATGGAGAAATGCTGCCAGACGCCCGGGAAGTCCATGAACCGAAGGTCGACCGTCGTGACCTCGCGCTGCCGGATCTGCGCCAGTACTTCTTTGGGGGTCACCGCGGGCTGCTCCGGGGGTTGGCTCTCGACCCTGTCGCTTCGGATGGAGAGAGCTTACCATCGGAACCGAGGGCGGGGCGGATTCGGCGGGCCGGGATCGGGCGATCCCTCCAGCTTACGCGGAACGCCCGGCCCGGTCGAGCACCGCGCCATGGCCCGAGACCCCCGGCCCGAGCCCCGCTTCGTGCTCCTGGAGCACCGCCGGGACGGGATCCACTGGGACCTGATGCTGGAACGCGACGGGGTCCTCAAGACCTGGGCGCTCGACGCCCCCCCCTCCCCCGGCGCGGAAGCGACCGCCAGGCCCCTGCCCGACCATCGCGCGGCGTACCTCGACTACGAGGGCCCGATCTCCGGCGGCCGGGGCTCCGTGCGGCGGGTCGACGGCGGCGTCTACGTGCCGATCGAATGGGCGGACGACCGCGTCCGCGTGCGGCTGGAAGGCCGTCAGCTCGTGGGCGAGCTTCGCCTGACGAAACGCCCGCGGGCGGCGTCGAACGACCCCGATCCCGAACCCGGCGTCTGGAAGATCTCCCTCGGGAAGGTCGACTGAAGGATCTTCCGCGAGGGGAGCCGGGGCGTGTAGAAGGCCCCCCGGGTCCGGTCGGAGCGGCCGGCGAGGCGGATCAGGCCGGCGCGGATCTCGACGTCGTCGAGCCGCACGTCGTCGCGCTTGAGGTTGGGCGTGTAGTGGAGCTGCACCACGGGGTAGCCCTCCACCTTCTGCCATTCCACGTCGACGCCGTAGCTGCGGCCGCGTTCGATGATCCGGTCCAGCACGCGGTCGGCCGGGACGGGGAGGATGCCCGCGCGGATCTTCTCCAGCGTCAGCTCGACGGTGTTGTCGGCGGGGATCCGGGGCCGGGCCACCACGGTGATCACCGAGGAGAGCCCCGACCGCTCCAGCCGGAAGGCCAGGATCACCCGGCCGGATTCGAACAGGACGCGAGGCTCGCGGACTTCGGGGGGCAACTGGTCGGCGAAGTGCGTCACCAGGTCGTCGGCGAGCCAGGCGTTGACCTCCTGATCGGAGAAGACGGCCTCCCAGGTCGGCTCGCTGGAGATGTCGTTGCGGAGCTGGAGGCTCTGGGCCACGAAATGTTTGGCCCGGTCTTCGAGCTGGGCCCGAGGGAGGCCCAGGGGGACCATGTCGCGATAGTAACGAGGCTCGTACGTCAGGCAGAACCATCCCACCACCGGGAGGCTCGCGACCAGGCCGACGAGCGCGAGGACGACCTTCCACCTCTTCGAGAGCGTTCTTCTCATCAAACACCCATCGGATTTCGGAGCGACGGAGTGATGGGAAACGACCCGCCCGCGGTCGAAGTGATCGGGACGCCGATGGAGAGGGTCGAGACGAGGGACGCGCGGTCGTACACCTGCGCAGGATACGCACCACCTGAAAATCGGTCAATCCAAAGTTCAACCTGGGCCAAACCCGCAAACCTTACGCCGTCGTCATCGCTTTCCCCATGACCGTTCGCGGGGATGTCGAGGGTGGGTTCCTTCGCGGCGAACCATGGAACCCAATGCGGACCCAAGTACCAGTCTTATAGATAATTACGACAAAAAGGCACTGGCTTCGGTCGTCGTTTTCGCTCGCGTTTTTCGGCGTCTCGGTGGGGCGGCTTGTCGGATGTCCGTGGAAAAGGAGGCCTGATGGCGCTCACATCCAGGATATAGGATGGCACACGTTCGACGACTTGCGAACGCGGGAGGCCCTTTTGTGAGGATCCGGCCATGGAAAACCTCTTCTCACCCCTTCCGGGCGACCTCGCGGGCGAGTTCTTCGAGCCGCTCGCGGGGACGAGGCGGACTCGGGTCGAGCGGATCGTCTCGCGGGGGCATGCCTCGCCCGAGGGGTTCTGGTACGACCAGGACGAGCACGAGTTCGTCGTCGTGCTCCGCGGTGCGGCGAGGCTTCGATTCGAGGGCCCGGAGGAGGTGGTCGCGATGGGGCCGGGCGACCACCTGACGATCGCCGCGCACCGTCGTCACCGGGTCGACTGGACGACGCCCGACGAGCCCACGGTCTGGCTGGCGGTCTTCTTCGCCGACGAGCCGGCGTGAACGATGCCGGCCGGCTTCGAAACGCGACGACCCCGCCGACGCGAGGTGCGTCGGCGGGGTCGTGGATTGAATCGGGTCACGATTCAGTCGCGGTTCGTGACTTGCGTCACTCGCCGGCCGGGGTCGGCAGGAGCAGGCCGCCGGTCTTGACTTCGGGGGCCGGGGGAGCCTCTTCGCCGGTCAGCGAAGGGGTGATCTCGGCCGGGACCGAAGCGACGGTCGCGGCGGGCTTGCTGTTGTAGGCGTGCTGGCCGACGCCGTAGATCGGGGCCGGAGCCGGGGCGTAGCCCTGGCCCGTGGCGGCCGGGGCGTAGCCCTGGCCCGAAGGAGCCGGGGCGGCGTAGCCCTGGCCGGAAGGAGCGACCTGCGAGGTCGGGTAGACGGTCTCGGCGACCGGGCCGCAGCCTTCGCCGCAACCACCGCCGCAGCCGCCCTTATGGCCCCACAGCCGCTTCTTCTTCAGGACCCACTCGTAGGTCACGGGGGGGTGAAGAAGGCCCTTCAGCTTGCAGTGCAGGCCGTCGAGCTTGCCACCGAGGTGGCCGAAGAGGTCGCACTTCTTCTTGGTGGCGCACCCGTCGTCGCAGCCGGCGGTGGGCAGGTAAGAGCCCTGGGCGCTGGCGACCGGTCCGCCCTGGGGCGAGGCCAGGCCGCACGTCGCACAGCCGCCGTCAAACACGCCCGCCATGCTCACGCTGCAGAACCCAAGAGCGACAGCAAGGCTGAGGCTCAGCGTCAAGGTCTTCAACATGGGAGAATGCTCTCCTTGAGTAACATCCATACGAGGGCCGCGATACCGGCCGGCCGTTTCGCTCGACCCCGTCTGATTTCGATCGTCCATTGGCATCGACCACGCGGTCGAAGTCTTCCCGGGACTCGGGACCTTTCGGCCCCCCCGCGAATCGACGCCACCAGGTTCGGTGCTCCCGTCCGTCTCCGCCTGAGGAGTCTTGTGTTCCCCTCGGCGACACCCATTGTATCGTCAACCCGGGCCGCCCCCTTGAACCCGCTTCACCTTTTGCACCAAGGCTTTACGTCGACAATCATGCGGGTCGTCGGGGTCGGCTAAAATGGGCGAAGTGCACAAGATCGACCGAGGGCGCATCCCCGATAATCCCACTCTTCGCCGCCCCAAAGACCCCCCGATCCGGGGACTCCGCCGAGGCGTCAGGCCTCCGCGCGCCGGCAACCCTTCGCCCACCGGCGAGGTCTTCCGGCGCGGGCGTGTAACCCTTGCACGCGCGGGGGCGTGGCCGGGGACTGAAAGGGTTCTCGATGGGCGTCTTTCAGCGGACGGAGCGGTCCGGGGACGCCGCGCCGGTCTGGATCGGGCGGGGGTCGAGCCGGAGGAGGACCAGACCGTTCCGCAACGGGGCTTCTTCCTGGAGGACCGGCGTGGCGACGCCCGCGAGGTCGGGGCCGAGGGCGCGATAGACCTTCTCGCGGAGGATCAGATAGCCGCCCGCCTGGGCGTCGTCCCTCAGCCAGTCGGCCAGGACGTGTTTCGCGCGGGCCACCAGGCCGAAGGGAGTGAGATCCTGGCGGTCCGCGCCGTTCCACTGGTCGAAGGCGTCGTTGTAGCGGGACTCGCTGCCGGGGACCGCCGCGAGCCGACGGCTCCTCAGGTAGAACCAGAGCCCTTCGTCCAGCTCATGATAGAAGGAGAGCGTCTCCACCCCCGCCGGCACAGCCCGGTCGATGGCCTTGGCGACACGACGATGGCCGCGCGTCGCGTTGCCCGCCGGGCCCACGATCCCGTAGCCGACCACGACCGCAAAGGCCGTCGCCGCCAATGCCGGCGCGAGGGCTCCAGCCCCCCATCCCCGGCGTCCTCCCGCGAAACCGAGCACGCCAGCCCCGAACGCCGCACAGGCCATCACGCCGCACCAAACCGGTTGCGACGCGCCCAGTCCGCGGCCGGCCATCGAGAGTGCGACCGCCCCCAGGACCGACCAGAGCCCCCATTGGAGGAGGATCAGCACGCGCGCCGCCCGACTCCTGTCGCCCTCGCGAGCCCGGCGTTCGAGCCGGAGCCAGGCCGACGCCGCCAGCAGCGCGAATCCCGGCAGGCACGGGACGTAATAGTTGGGCTTGGCCACCGCCCAGAGGCTGAAGAGGACCGCCACGCCGACCGACCACGACCAGGGGAGCCAGACCCAGGCGTCGGCCGCATCCCGATCGCGACGGAAAGGGAGCAAGACGCCCGACGCCCCGGCGACGACCCACGGCAGCACCAGCACCGGCCACTGCAAGAGGAAGGCGGCCCGCTCACGATGCACGATCGCCAGCGCGCCCGTCTTCTGCCCCATCTCGGCGGCCCACACCCCCGCCGCATTGGGGTCGGCGAGCCACACCGGCAGCGGCCAGCTCAGGGCTAACGCGGCGAATGCGATCAATCCCCAGGGGTCGACCGCCAACCGCGCGAGCGGTCCCCCGACTCGCCCGGACCAGGCCCAGGGGCCGACGGCCGCCGCGACGATCGCCAGCACCACCGGCCCCTTGCAGAGGAAGCCGAGCCCGAGCGCGACGTGGAAGACGAACGCCCAGCGCCGGAACCCGCCCGGTTTTCGTTTCGGACCTGAGCTTGCCTCTTCAATATGTCGGACTGTCGCATACAGGGCGAGCGTCGTGCAGAAGGCGAGCGGGACGTCCTGCCCGGCCTGCCGCGCCTCGGCGATGAACAAGGGGGTCGTGCAGAGGATGATCGCGGCGGTGAGCCCGAGCGGGCGGCCGCCGAATCGCAGACCGAGCAGGTAGGTGAGAACGACCGTCCCGAGCGCCGCGAACGCTCCCGGCAGGCGGATGATCGTCTCGTCGCAGCGACCGACGACCGCGGCCAGCGCGGCGGTCGACCATCGCGGCAGGGGCGGCTTCTCCAGCCGGGGACGGCCCTGGATCCGCGCCACCAGCCAGTGGTCGTTCTCGACGGTGTCGAGCACCTCGGCCGCCAGCCGCTGCTCGCGCTTGCCCCAGAGTTCCAGCGAGCCCAGGCAACCCAGGAAGATCACGCCGGCCAGGGCCGCCACGACCGCCTCGACGCCCCAGACGCGCCGGCTCGCCGGGGCGATCGTCATTGCTACCGGAGCCGACATCCGTTCGCCTCCCCGTATCGAGCCGCGCCCTCATGGGCGGCCCGATCCCGGCGGCAGGCTAGCGGAAAGGCCCAAAACGGGCAATTGGAGACGGCCCGGGACGGAGGATTCCGCCGGTCGGCTCAGGACTCGACTTCGAGCACGAAATACATGCTCAGCGTCGGCTGCGGGCTGGTCCGGGAGTACATCAACCCGAGATAGAGCCCGGGGCCGATGCGGCGGATCTCGTCGCGGTTCTTCGCGTAGACGCGCGACGTCTTGGCGTAGTCCAGGATGAGCGACGGGTTGCCGTCGAGCCAGCTTTCGGCCTGGTAGAGCTGGCCGCGGATCGTGGAGACCCCGAAGAAGCGGTTCACGGCCGTCGCGCCCGTAGGATCGACGATCTTCCCCTGCCAGATCGCGCGGGCGCCGACCGACATCGCGGCGTTGCGCCGGGTGCCGGGCGCGGGCAGGACCGTCCCGCGGACGCGTCCGGCCGGCAGGGCGACGGCCGTCCCCTGGCGGTAGACGGCCTGCAGTTCGGACTCGCTCATGTCACGAAGGCTGGCGACGCCCAGCGGGCCGGCGGGGGCCTGCGCGCGGGCCTCGCCGTTCACGCGGCCCGAGGAGAACCCGGCGAGCAGCATCCCGAACGCGGAGAGGAGGATCCGGACCGACCGGCGGATCGTGGTCATGGAGGGTCTCGCGAGGACGCGAAGGGGCGAAGTCGACGCGGACGGCGCCGGCTTCGAGGCTCATCGGCGCCCGGACGATCGCGGCTTGAGACGCCCGCGGACGATCGCCCCCCGCCCGCGCCGGCGACGCCGCTTGCAGGGAAGGCGCGAAAGAGTCGGGCCGCACTCGGCTCCGAAGACGCTGAGACATTGGAGGGCGGGCAGTCGGGTTGACAGCCTCGGCCCCTCGCGGTTAAATCGCCCCGCTGGACTGGAGCCTGGGGCCGGAATCCGACCCTCGACGGCACGCGGCGGAGACCGGACGTCGGGCCGCGGGATTCCCGGAGATGGAGCGAATATCAGGATTCTGAAGAGATTTCAATAGAGAATCTCTCCCGAGGATCCGAGACGATCTTCAGGCGTACCAAGGATGGTGACCGTTGCGGGGAGACCCGGTTTCAAGGATGGGCCGGTCCCCGCAACCATTCGGATCGACGCTTGGCGCGATCCGCCCTTCCTCCGCCGCGCCCGCCGATCGGAGCGAGACGGCCGTCGGCGACGGATGATGGAATCGGCCCGCGGCTCGACCCCGCGGCCCTGGCCCGCCAATTCAAGGATGAACGGCCTTATCGGCCTCCCCGCGCCCGCGGGGACGGCGGGGGTCGAGCAGGTTCGAGGAAGGGACCGTCTATGGGGCCGAACGTCGGGAACCCGATCACGTCGCGGACATCGCCCCACCGGAAGTACGTCGCCCCCGAGCGCCCGGAGCCGACGCGGCCTTCACGGTGGCTCGAACGGCTCTACGCCGACGAGCCGGCGAACTGCCGGCGGGCGCTCGTCCCGTTCCTCCGCAACCTCCTCTACTTCGGGCTGATCTTCGCCGTGTGCCGGCGGTATCAGACCGAGGGCCGCGCCTTCCAGGTCTTGCTTCAAGTCGCCGGGCTCGCCTTTCCGATCCACTACCTGGCTCCCTATCGCTGGAAGCAGGGCGTGTTCATCGCCGCCTCGGTCGCCGGCCTGTTCCTGGTCTTCGGGACGGGCGTGGGCGCGGTCGTGGTCGGCCTGTCCGCGGTCCTGATCGGCGTCGGCCGCATGCCGGTCTCCTGGAACCTGCGGGTCGGGATCCTGGCCGGGCTGACCCTCTTCCTGGCGTGCGGCAAGCCCGCGGCGCTCTTCGAGCTGGCGCCCCCGACCGTGTGGCCGGTGCTCGGCTCGATGTTCATGTTCCGCATGCTCGTTTACATGTATGAGCTGAAACACGCCCGGAAGCCGGAGAGCCTGATCGACGCGGTCGGCTACTTCTTCCTGCTGCCGAACTACTGCTTCATGCTCTTCCCGGTGGTCGACTACCGGACCTGGCAGCGGGGCTACTTCGCCGCCGAGGTCCACGACGTCCAGCGCCGGGGGCTGGAGATGACGTTCCGGGGCGTGGTCCAGCTCATCCTCTACCGGATCATCGACCAGGAGCTGCTCTTCCCCTCGTCCCAGGTCAACGGCCCCGGGAGCCTCCTGGCCTTCCTGGTGTTCAACTACCTGGTGTACCTGCAGGTCTCGGGGCAGTTCCACGTCGCCTGCGGCATGCTGCACATGTTCGGGTACCAGCTCCCGGACACGCACCACAACTACCTGCTGGCGAGCGGCTTCACCGACTACTGGCGGCGGATCAACATCTACTGGAAGGACTTCATGGTCCGACTGGTGTTCAACCCGGTGGTCTTCCGCCTCAAGCGCTGGCCGCAGCCGGCGGCGATCGCGGCGGCGACGGTCGTGGTGTTCTTCGTCACCTGGCTGACGCACGGCTACCAGTCGTTCTGGCTCCGAGGCACCTGGGGCTTCAGCGCGCCCGACGCGGTCTTCTGGGGCGTGCTGGGCTGCCTGGTGATGGTGAACGTCCAGCTCGACGCCCGCCGCGGACCGGCCCGGCCCAGGCCGAAGCCCAGGGCCGACGAGCCGGCGCCGGGGATCGACTATCGGGGCCTGACCATCCGGGGCGCCAAGATCCTCGCCACGTTCGCGACCATCACGCTGCTCTGGTCGCTCTGGAACAGTCCCAGCCTCGCGGCCTGGCTCGACCTGATGGCCCGCGGCCTCCAAGCGTCGTGACAAGGGGAGGATCGGAACGGCCATGGCGCTCATCCAGACCACATCGCTCCGCGCGGCCCGCATCGCCATGCTGCAGGCCGCGGCGCTCGTGGCGATCTCGCTCATCTCGGTCCCTTCCGACTGGACCAGGGCCCGCCGGCTGATGGCGTCGGCGACCTCGAACTCGTCCAATCGGGCCGACGGCGACCACCACGCGACCGGCTACTACGAGGGCCTCGTCGGCGGCGCCGAGGGCCCCGGCGGGCGCGGCGAGCTGACGCTCGCGCTCATGGGCAAGCCCAACGGCTGGGTCCGGTTCAACGACGCCGGCGTGGTCCGCCACCTCGACCGCGACTTCCTCCAGTTCGAGCTGATCCCCAAGATCGACAGCCTGCTGTTCGGCCAGCCGTTCGTCACGAACTCGCACGGCATGCACAGCCCCGAGGCGACCGTCGAGAAGCCGCCGGGCGTTTTCCGGATCGCCCTGCTCGGGGCCTCGATGGACATGGGCTGGGGGGTCAAGTACCAGGACACCTACAGCCATCAGCTCGAAGGCTGGCTGAACACCCACCCCGCGCACCGGGGGTTCGCCTCCGATCGCAAGTTCGAGGTGCTCAACTTCGCGGTGGCCGCGTACAGCCCCCTGCAGCGCCTGGAGTCGTTCCGCCGCAAGGCCAGGGACTTCAAGCCCGACCTGGTGATCTTCGCGTCGACCATGCTCGACTCGCGGCTGGCCGAGATCCACCTCTGCGACGTCTTCCGCACCAAGGCCGACCTGACCTACGACTTCGTGCGTCAGGCCGTCGAGGCCGCCGGCGTCACCGAGGCCGACCGCCGCGTCGATCGCGGCCAGCTCTCGGCCAAGGAGACGATCAAGAAGAAGCTGGAGCCGCACTACTGGAGCCTGTACGACGCCACCGTCGCCGCCCTGGCCGGCGACTGCCGGACGGCCGGCATCCCGATGATGATGCTGGTCATCCCCCGCGTCGGCAAGGACGCCGAGGAATCGGAGCGGGCCGAGTCGGTCGGCCGGCTCAAGGCGATCGCGGGCCGGTACGCCCTGCCGATCTACGACCTCACCGACACCTTCGACGAGATCGACCCCGCGCTGCTGGAGATCGCAGCCTGGGACGACCACCCCAACGCCCTGGGTCACCATCGCCTCTTCCTCTCCCTGACGCACAAGCTGGTGACCGACCAGGGCCGGTACGAGCTGCTCTTCCCGGGTCGCAAGGCCGTGGCCGAGGCGGCCCTGCCCCAGGACCTGCCGTAACTTCCAACCCACTTGACCGCACCCGCAACCGCGCCGCACGGATAAGACGCCATGGATGGACGCCATCTCAGCCGACTGCTGGAGGAGGCCGTCGCGCGACGGCCCGACCGCCCCGCCGTCGAGGACGAACGGGGACGATCGCAGACCTACGCCGACCTGGACCGCGCCGCCGACCGCGTCGCGGCCCGGCTCGCGCGCTGGGGGATCGACCGGGGCGACCGCGTCGGCCTCTGGCTCCCCAAGAGCCTGGAGGCCGTCGCCGCGATCCACGGGATCCTGCGGGCGGGCGGGGTCTACGTCCCCGTCGACCCCACGGGCCCCGCCGGCCGCGCCGAGGGGATCTTCACCGACAGCGGCGCCAGGGCCGTCGTCGTCGCCGCCAAGCTCGCCCCCGCGTTGCGCCAGGCGTGGGAGGGCCGCGAATCGGCGCCCCGGCTCATCGTCGTCGCCGACGACGCCGCGTCCGACGCCCTCGCCCCCGAGGACGCCGACTGGTCCGAGGTCCTGGCCGACGACGCCCCATCCCCCCTGCCCCCCTCGCGCGAGGCCGACGACCTGGCGTACATCCTGTTCACCTCCGGGTCGACGGGTAAGCCGAAGGGGGTCATGCTCTCGCACGCCAACGCCTTCACGTTCCTCGAATGGTGCCGCGACGCCCTGGGCCCCTGGAGCGACGACGACCGCTACTCCTCGCACGCGCCCTTCCACTTCGATCTGTCGATCTTCGACCTGTACGTCGCCTGCCTGAACGCCGGCACGCTCGTCCTGATCGGCGAGACCCTGGCCAAGGAGCCCGCGGCGCTCGGCGACTACATCCAGGACAAGCGGATCAGCGTCTGGTACTCGGCCCCTTCGATCCTCGCCATGATGACCGAGCTGGGCCGCCTGGACCGCCCCGGCTACACGCCGCCGCGCGTGGTCCTGTTCGCCGGCGAGGTCTTCCCCATCGCCCCGCTCCGCAAGCTTCGGACGCTCTGGCCCGACGCCGATCTGTGGAACCTCTACGGCCCGACCGAGACGAACGTCTGCACGGCCCTGGAGATCCCCCGGGTCATCGGCGACGAGCAGGCCGGCCCGTTCCCGATCGGCTTCGCCTGCCCCCCCTTGATCGGCCGCGTCGTCGACGAGGAGGGCCGCACGCTCGCCGCCGGCGCGCTCGGCGAGCTGGTGATCGCCGGGCCGGGCGTGATGCGGGGCTACTTCGGCCGCGACGACCTCACCGAGGCCGCGTTCTTCACGGCCGACGACGGCGTGAAATGGTATCGCACGGGCGACCTCGTGATCGACGACGGCGCCGGCTGCTACCACTTCCACGGCCGCCGCGATCGCATGGTGAAGAAGCGCGGATACCGGATCGAGCTGGGCGAGATCGAGTCGGCCCTCTACCGCCACGAGGGCGTCGACCGCGCGGCCGTGATCGCCGAGAGCGACGACGCCGGCGTCTCGATCGCCGCGTTCGTGGCCCTCAAGCCCGAGGGCCGGAAGTCGCTGATCGCGATGAAACGGCACTGCTCGATCCACCTGCCGAACTACATGATCCCCGACCGGATCACGTTCCTGGACCGGTTGCCGGCGACGTCGACGGACAAGGTCGACTACCAGAAGCTCAAGGCCCTGGCCGTCGAGGAGGTCTGACCGCCGTGAAGCACGTCGCACGCCGCATCTTCACCTGGAAATTCTACTTCTACGAGCTTCTCCTGCCCGGCCTCGGCGCAATGGGGCCGGCCCGGGCGGACGCGATCGTGCGCACGGCGGGATGGGCCTCGACGTACCTCCGCCCGGGCCGCCGCGCCCGCCTCAAGGCGGCGATGGACCGCGTGAACACCCTCCTGAAGCGCGAGGGCGACGACAAGGCCGGCTGGACCGCCCTGGCCGAGAGCGCCGCGCGCTTCACCGCCCGCGACTACCCCCTCGACGGCACGAGCGACGCCGAGGCCCTGGCGCGCTTCGACGTCGTGGGCTTCGAGGCCGTGCAGGAGGTGCTGGGGCGCGGACGAGGCGCGATCCTCGTGGGCAGCCACCTGGGGGCGCACGTCGCCGGCATGCACTGGCTCTACCGCCGCGGCCTGCCGATCCGCGCTTTGGTCCAGCGGCCCAAGCACGTCTCGCACGACCTGGACCGCCGTTTCGACGCCGCCGCCGCCCCCTATCCTCAGGGCGAATTCTTCCTGAAGCGGCACCTGACGCCCGCCGCCGCGATCGAGCGGATGATGCAGGCGCGGTCGGCGCTCCGCGACGGCCTGG
Organism: Paludisphaera mucosa; assembly: GCF_029589435.1. Lineage (NCBI taxonomy): Bacteria > Pseudomonadati > Planctomycetota > Planctomycetia > Isosphaerales > Isosphaeraceae > Paludisphaera > Paludisphaera mucosa. Next base: position 2,625,957 of record NZ_JARRAG010000002.1, read on the forward strand.
CGCTCTATCTCAACGGCGACATCGTCTGGGATGGGTCCAACACCCGTACCTGCCGTCTGCTGGGCCGCGACCACGAGTTCCTCGCGGTCTGGGCCGAGCTGGCCTGCCTCACCCGCGCGCCGGTCTTCTTCGTCTTCTGCCGGCACCTGCCGGCCGGCCGCTTCGCCATCGAGTTCAAGCGGCTCGCGCCGACGACCCCGAGCAAGCCCGAACAGGCCTTGGCGGCGTACCTGGCCGAGGTCGAGGCCCAGGTCGCCGTCGACCCCTCGGAAGCCGTCGCGTACCTGACCTGGCCCTGTTACACCGACGCCCCCGAGGCCCCCGTCGCCCAAACCGGACCGGGCGGCGAAGCCGCGCCCCGGCCGGCGCACGCCCGACGCCTGCCGGACTCCGTCACGGCCTGATCCGCTCGCGGACCGGTCTCAGTCCGAGGCCCGGGAAATCGAACGCCTCGACGTCCTCGCCACGGCGCAGGGCGTCGAGCGCGGTTTTGTAGCGGTCGCGCTTCGCCATCCGCTCCGCCTGATCGAACCGCAGCGGGGCGATCAGGTGGTAGAAGCCGACCGCGTTCGAGCAGACCGCCTCCCACGTCGGGGGGCCGACGCCGAAGTGCGCCGCGACCTCGGCGACGTCCAGCCTGGGGGCGGGCGTCGCGTCGGGCCAGCCGAACGCCTTCCGCGCCTTCAGGCCGCCGAGCACCCCTTCCGCCAGCGCGACGTGGCCTTCGAGCGACGGGTGGAAGCCGTCGTTGAACAGGTAGTCGTCGAGCATCCCGTGGGGCCGGAGCGCGCGGAAGACCTCCTGGGCGTCGACCAGGATCAGGTCCCGGCTGGCGGCCAGGTCACGATAAACGTCCTGGAACGACGTGAGGCAGCGGAGGGGGTGGGCGTCGAGGTCCCGCGCCGCGAGGTAGGACTTGTACGCCTCCTCATAGTTCCCTTCGGCTTCGAGCAGTCGGGCCAGCCGAAAGTGCGATTCCGCGAAGCCCGGCTGGCGTTGGATCAGCTCGCGGTAGGCCGCGATCGCGCCGGCGCGATCGGTGGTTTCCAGCTTGCGGGCCGATTCGAACGAGCGGGCGAACACGTCGCGGCGGGCTCGCGGGGTCTCGGGGGGGAGGACCGAGCGATCGGGCTCGAAGCCGGCGTCGTTGCCCGCCGGCGGGATCAGGACCGGCACGGCGCCGACGGCCGCGCAGAAGTCGAGGATCGCCTCCATCCGGCGGCGGAAGTCGGCCAGCAGCTCGGCGCGCTCGGCGTCGGTGTGCGAGGGCGAATCGATCAGCCGCCGGCCTTGTCGGGGCGGCGGCGCGGCCACGCGATGACGCTCCAGCGTCTCCTCGATCAGGCGGACCGTGGGCGAGATCCGGCCGAAGAGCGTCCCGATCGACCAGGGCCGCGACCATCCCGGGTCGTCGAGGTAATACGGCGCGACCTCGTGCGACCAGCCGTGGAGCGCGTAGAACTCGTTGTGCCCGCAATAGATGATCAGCAGGTCGGGCTTGCGCTTCAGGTTCGCGAGCTTCTGGTGCATGTCCTCCAGCCGCTTGCCCGACTCGGCGAGCACGTCGACCCGGACGTTCCGCCCCGGCAGCGATTCCTGCAGCTTCCAACCGACGATCCGACCGACCGAGAGCCACTTCTGGTACGGCACCCCCTCGGCGCTCGATTCGCCGATGACGACGACGTCCAGGTCCGTCGGCCGCTCGGCCTCGGGATCGAACGTCGTGGGCAGCGCCGGGACCTGCGCGAACGCCGGCAAGGTCGGCGCCCGGTGCCGCCACGCCAGCCACGCGCCCGACGCCGCCTCGGCCGCCACCAGCGCCGCGAACGTCGCCGCGAACCCCAGTGTCAATCGACCCAGCGCAGGCGCGACCGGCCGACGACCTTTCCGCCGGCGGACCACGGTCCACGCCAGCCCGATCGTCGCCGCCACCACGACCAGCGCCGCGAGGACGTACACGCGCTGGAGCAGCGTCAGGAACCCGATCGCCGTCGTGACCTCCCGCGACGCCAGGTCCCCCTGCGCGACGATCGCGAAGCACGGCGGGAGCATCGATCGTCCTTCTCCCCTGGTGGGAGAAGGCGGCCCGCAGGGCCGGATGAGGGGGATCCCATAGGGTTCTCGGACTTCGGCGCCGGCTGACGAGCCCCTCATCCGGCCTTCGGCCATCTTCTCCCACCAGGGGAGAAGGAGGAAGCGGCGAAGTGAAAGTGCGTAATCTTTTTGATGCGTCGCCCCCTCATCCGGCCCTTCGGACCACCTTCCCCCGCGAGGGGGGAAGGCCTTGAAACCGCTTCCCGGGATTCTCGGCATGTTCGGCATCGCTCCGCTCGACGATCACCCGCATGCGGCGGGTATGCGATTTGCAACCATTCTCGGGCAAGTGGTTATCCCTGGGAACTCGGCACCCGGAATGAGGCGGAGATCGACATGAAGGCCAAGCGCGTCACCGGCGGGAAGGTTCGTTACGGGATCGTCGCGGGCGGGTCGATCTCGCAGGGGCAGTTCATGCCCGGGGTGCGGAACACCAAGAATTCCGAGCTGACGGTCCTCGTGACCGGGGATCCCGAGAAGGCCGACGTCCTCAAGGAGGAATTCGGCCTCAAGAACACCTACCATTACGACGACTTCGACAAGCTCCTGACGGCCGACGAGGTCGACGCGTTGTACGTCGCCACGCCCAATCACCTCCACACGCCGTACGTCGTGCCCGCGCTCAAGGCCGGGATCCACGTCCTGCTGGAGAAGCCGATGGCCGTGCGCGAGGAGGATTGCCGGGCGATGATCGCCGCGGCGCAGGAGTCGGGGGCCAAGCTCATGGTCGCCTACCGCCTGCACTTCGAGCCGGCGACCGTCGCGGCCGTGGAGCAGGTCCGCGCCGGCGACGTCGGCGACGTCCGGGCGTTCACGTCGACCTTCTCGCAGTTCCTCCGGCCCGACAACCATCGGGCCAAGAACGGCTTCGACGACGGGCCGGTCTACGACATGGGCGTCTATCCCATCAACGCTTGCCGCCAGTTCTTCGGGGCCGAGCCGATCGAGGTCCGCGCCGTCGCCTCGCGCAACCCTGAAGCCGGCCTGGGCGACCTGGACGACACCGTGAGCGTCACGCTGCGGTTCCCCAACGACGGCCAGGCGGTCTTCATCGCCTCGTACGGGATGCACGAGTTCGAGCATTATTCGGTCGTCGGCTCCAAGGGGAGCCTGTCGGTACAGCCGGCCTACTCGTACGGCCACGGCCTCGCATATGACGTCACGATCGGCGACGAGAAGGAGCACAAATCCTATCCCGAGACCGACCAGTTCGGCGGCGAGGCGGAGTACTTCTCCAACTGCATCCTCAACGACCTCGACCCCGAGCCCGACGGCGAGGAAGGCTGGTGCGACGTCCGGATCGTCGAGGCCATCCGTCGCGCCCTGGAGACGGGCCAACCCCAGACGCTCGAACCGTACACGAGGAAGGGCCGCATCGAGCCCTCCCAGGTGATGGGCCTGCCCCCCGCCCAGAAGTTCGAGATGGTCAACGCCTCCGATCCCAGCAAGAACGGGGACTGAAGACAGCGGCCCTCGCGATTGCCCGAGCGCCGAATTCCTGAGAGGATGGGACCCCTCGACCCGCGAGGGTCATCCCGGCTCACACGGACGGCGTTCAGGATCACCATGACGAGCTTCCCCTGGTTCCAGGGTTCGGACAACCCCTACGGCGTCGCGTTCGAGTCGGTCGGCGTGCTGACCGAGCGCATCAAGGAGACGCTGGAGGCCGAGTTCGGCGACGTGGCGGTCCGGGGCGAGATCTCGAACCTCTCGCGGCCGCGCTCCGGCCACCTGTACTTCAGCCTGAAGGACCAGGCGGCCGGCATCCGCGTGGTCATGTGGCGGAGCGACGCCCAGCGCCTGCCGTTCGAGCTGTCCGACGGCCTGGCCGTCCGGCTCGTCGGCCGGCTGACGGTCTACAACCCCCGCGGCGAGTACCAGATCATCGCCCAGGCGATCGAACCGGAGGGCATGGGCGCGCAGGAACTCGCCTTCCGGCAACTCTTCGCCAGGCTCTCGGCCGAGGGGCTGTTCGACCCCGACCGGAAACGACCGCTGCCGCGCTTCCCCCGGCGGATCGCGGTCGTCACCAGCCCGACCGGCGCGGCCGTTCGCGACCTGCTCCAGGTCACGGGACGGCGATGGGCGGCGACCGACGTGCTGATCGTGCCGACCCGCGTCCAGGGCGTGGGCGTCGGCCGCGAGATCGCCGCGGCGCTGGAGCTGGCCGGCCTGGCGCCGGGCGTGGAAGTCGTCGTCGTCGCCCGGGGAGGCGGCAGCGCCGAGGACCTCAGCCCATTCAACGACGAGGTCGTCGTGCGCGCGATCGCCGATTGCCGCGTCCCGGTGGTGGCCGCCGTCGGCCACGAGATCGACGTCACCCTCGCCGACCTGGTCGCCGACCGCCGCGCCCTGACCCCCAGCGAGGCCGGCGAACTCGTCGTGCCCGACGCGGCCGAGATCGCCATGCACCTGGACCGACTCGGCCAGGCGCTTCACCACGCCGGCGCGAGCCGCCTGCGCGACGCCCGCGCCCGCCTCGACCACCTGGCCCGGGGCCTGTCCACATCCCTCGGCCAGGACCTGGAACGTCGCCGCCACCGCCTCGACCGCCTGAAATCCTCCCTCGAAGCCCTCAACCCCGAAGCCGTCCTGGCCCGGGGCTACAGCCTGACCCTCGCCGAGGACGGCCGCACCGTCGTCCGCGACCCCGCCCAGGTCCCGCCCGGCAGCCTCATCCGGTCGATTCTCGCCTCCGGCCGGATCACGTCCCGCGTCGAGGGCTGAACGGTGTCGGCTTAAGTCTTGATGTCTGCGCCTACCAAGGCTCGATCGCGTCATGCGCGTTGAAATGGCTGTTAAAACAATCGGTCTGGCGAATTTATAGGGGCCAGAGAAGTTCCCTCTTGCTCTCACGGTGGGAATATGGGTACTTTGGGCGACTGTAAACATGGAGTTTAGGCTTAACCCAAGCATGCTCCCAGATGGCCCGCGCGGCGGTGACGTCGCCGACGCGGGAGGCGAAGCCGATCGACGACGGCTCTCCACGACGGTCGCTCGACACCCCTGACACGAGAGAATCCAACATGAACTCGGCGAAGACGACGCGACACGGCCGGCCCGGGGCGGGCTGGTTTTCCTGGAACAGGGACGGCAAGGCCGAGCGTCGCGGGCGTCGAGTTCGGGGCGAGACGCTCCGGAGGGTCGAGGTCCTGGAAGACCGGACGCTGATGGCGGCCTCGATCCTGATCAGCCCCGGCGCGGGGCTGGGCTACGTCACGGACATCCTCGGGGAGAATGTGGACATCTCGGTCACGGGATCGATCTACACCTTCTCCTCGGATCGGATCATCAACGTCGACCTGAACGCGGCCGGGCTGACGGTCGTGGGCAGCGGCTCCAACCTGGTGACCGTCGACGGGATCACGAGCCTGAACATCGGCGTGCTCTCGCCATCGACCACGGTCGGGCTGGCCAGCACCAACGTGCCGACCGACTACGGCGCGGTCATCGGCGTGTCGGGTCCCGAGCTGACGTTGGGGGACCAGGGCGACCTCTCCGGCATCGCCGCGACGGTCGAGACCTTCGGCCTCATCGGAAGTTCGAGCATCGTGGTCGACGGCTCGGCCGGGACGACCGGGGGCGCCTGGACCCTGGATCAGGACGGCAGCGGGCACGGCCGGCTGACGGGGATCGGGACCGGCGGATCGCTGGTGTTCGACCCCGCGCTGGTCGACGTCCTGACCGTGCGCAACGCCGCCGGCCAGGCGAATTCGCTCACCGTCGATTTCACCGTGGCCGATCCCCTGCCGAGCGGCTCGCTCAGCTACGACGGCGGCTGGACGGACCCGTCGACGGCCAAGAGCGACCTGATCCTCGTCGGCGGCCTGGCCCCGCTCACCAGCGAGGTCTTCTCGGGCTCCGGCCCCGGCTCGGGCGACATCGACTTCACCACGGCGTCGACGACCTCCTCGATCTCCTTCACCGGGATCTCCCCGCACAGCGTCTACGACACGGTCCCGGCGCTGACCTACCAGTTCGACTATTTCGGGGCGCCGAACGTCGGCGTCCTGCTGTCGGCGGGCGAGAATTCGGCCAACACCGGCAACGTCCAGACGCTGCAGATCTCCTCGGTCGGCACGCCCCCCGAGTTCCCCGACACCCACGTCGCCAACAAGACCAGCATCCTCGTCAACCAGAACTCCTCGCTGTCCGGCTATTCCCTGACGATCAACTACGCCCTGACGACGCCCGTCGCCGGCCTGAACCTGCTGACCGTCACCCAGGCCGTGGGCCCCGACTCCGCCACGCTCACCGACCTGCCCCCGGGGGCGGCGATCGTGGTGAACCAGGGCCAGGGGAACGACACGCTCGCCCTCGCGATCGACGGGACGGCGGGCACGACCTCGACGACCCTCGACGGCGGCCCGGGCATCGACACGCTGACGATCGACGCCGGCGGCCGGCCCCTCTCGGCGGCGAACTTCTCGGTCGGCGTCGAGGGGGCTATCACCATCTCGGGCGCAATCCTGCCCGGCGGGCCGATCAGCTACACGAGCTACGAGAGCGTCGTGGTGAACAACGTCGGGACCCAGGTCCCGGTGGTCACGGCCGCCATCTTCCGCGCCATTCAGGGCCAACCGCAGGTCGACGCCCTCGTCGGCTCCTTCACGGTCCCGTCGCCCGCCCTGGCGGCCGACTTCGCCGCCCTGATCAACTGGGGCGACGGCACGACGTCGGCGGGGGTGATCGTCCCGTCGGCCGTCAATCCGGCCGGGTTCGACGTCTTCGGAACTCACACCTACACCGGCTCCAACCCTTCGCCGGTCGTCACCCTGACCGTTTCGACGCTCGCCGTGACCTCGACCGTGTTCGTCGGCGGCTCGCCGGTGACCTTCAACCCGACCTCGTCCTCGGCCTCGGACGACGCCGACGCCCAGGTCACCGTCACCGACCTCCCCGCGCTCGTGCCCACCGTCTTCGGCGTGCCGGTGCACGGGAGCGAGGGTCAGAACCTGGTCTCCGCCATCGTGGGCGCGTTCACCTCGTCGGCGACGGCGACGGCGGCCGACTTCGCTGCGACCATCGCCTGGGGCGACGGCTCGACCTCGGCGGGCGTGATCGTCCAGGACGCCTCCAACCCGTCGGTCTTCTACGTCCAGGGGACGCACACGTACTACGACCCCGGCGTCGCGATCGCGACCGCCATCACCGTGACGCCGCTGGCGACGTCGTTCTCGCAGCTCGTCGGCGGGGTGGCCACGACCTTCTTCCGCCCGGCCGGCGTCCCCGTCACGCAGGCCTCGCAGGCGATCATCGACGACGCGGCGGTCGACGTCTCGGTCCAGGCCGTCTCCGGCTTCGAGAACATCGCGATCGCGTCGGGCTCCTCGATGGTCGTCGGCACGTTCACCGACCTGGGCGGGGTCGACCCGACCGACGCGAATCCGGCCGCGGCCTACGCGGCGACGATCTACTGGGGCGACGGGACCGCGGGGGTCGGCGCCCTGTCCATCATCCGCGACGGCTTGACGAGCCGCTTCATCGTCACCGCGACCCCGCACGTCTACGCCACGCCGGGGAGCTACCCGATCACGATCGTCGTGACCCAGGCCGACGGCGGTTCGACGGGGATCGGCTCGAACTTCGCGGTCATCGCCG